>CAWBKA010000032.1:0-39472 GCA_963789065.1 uncultured Verrucomicrobiae bacterium
AGGTGGCGAGAGAATTGTACGAACCGTGATTCGCAGAAGATCGACTATTTCCTGGAGTGTCGCGGAACGGCTCGAATCAATCTTCAGCCGGTAGAGAATATGCCAATGCATCTGGAAAACTTTATCCACCAGGGCAACGAATGACAGACGACGGACCGGATGGTAAACGATTGCGCCGGCTGCAAAATGAATTCTGGACTTGCTCATCCGTAACCGCCGAGCGAATTCGAGATCTTCTCCGCCGGCGATCAAGAAATCTTCGTCGAATCCACCCAGTTGTTCGAACAAAGAACGACTAACCGCCAGGTTACAGCTCCAAAGCAAATCCCCGCTCAGGTTTTCGACCACGTCCTCGAATGGGTGATTTGTTTTGTCTGGGCAAATCGTCTTCCCTTCGACGACATCGCATCCAGCCGTGGCGTTCCGGATTTCGGAGAGCCAGTTTTCACTTGGCATACAATCGTCGTCTATAAATACGAACCATTCGCCGGAGCTCGCTCGTGCTCCACGGTTTCGATTGGCAGCGGGCCCCTTTTGGGGACCCTGCACCCAGATGATGTTTTTATAGTCGCGCTGAAGTAGTTCGCGTGTTTCGACTGTTTGACCGTCATCCGTAACCACGATCTCGTCGGCGCCGTCGATCCTGCGAAGACATACCTTGAGGCGGTCTACTCGGTCGCAGGTCGGAATGATTACACTTATTTTCATCGCTGCAGTGTTTGGTTTGGCGAAAGATACGGGATATAGGCGTTCCTGGTCCGCAACCGAGCCGGGAGCGCCCGGAAAAGAAGAATACCTCGCACGGAGGCCACGGTGGTCACGGAGTGAATGGCAGACATCGCGTTCTATGTGACCTCTGAATTTTCGCTTAGAAAGCCGTGCAAACGAAGATTGGACTTAAACGGGGAAGGAACATGCTGAAGGTTTAAGCTTCCTGTTTCCTTAAAAAGCAGCGCCGTGAAGCCCGTGCGGATGCATAGTTGTTCCCAGCGGCGAACAGGGTTGAGGTTGATATGACCGAAAATTGGGTAGTCGTAGCCATTCCAAGAGAATTTCCCGACTGCTACTGACTCCTTCGTCGGCCAAGCGCCTTTGAGATATTTTCGTTCTGCTCATATAATGTCTGCCGAATTCGCGCAACAGCCTCTGCCGGATCAGAGATATCGGGATGGCCTTTATCTCGACCGAGAACAATCGTTTCGGGGTATCCCCACTGCCGGTGATGTTGTGATGCCGAGGGGAACTGAGATCCTAAAAGAACGACCGCAGGTCGCCGAAATGCGGCTGCAACATGCATCGCCATAGTAGAGCTGCAAATAACCAACCTCGCTCCGCCTAGGACACCAAAGGATTCGCGGAGAGTGAGTTCTCCACAGAGGTTCCGAGCCTTTGGGCTCCGCTCACAGATTTGCGCGCCCAGACGCCTATCTTTCGCTGAACCAACAATGCAGATACTCTCGCCTCTCAGCAACTCTGCCAGTTTGGCAAAATGATCCGGCGGCCAACATTTCTCTGGAATGCCCGCACCTGGCGCGATGACAACCGTGCCGTTGAGTTGCGGCGGGGTCCCCAGAAAAATTTGCGGGCGGTTCTCTGGTAAGTCCGTACAGCCGAGGAGTTCGGCAAAGCGCAAAGCCTGTCGACCGACGTGTTCTTCGGGATTATATTCAACGAGTCCCTGGGCGGCTGAGTCTCCTCCGGCATAACCTCGAACGCCGATCCGATAGGAAATTCGGGCTTTCATTAACAGGAGCGACCCCAATCCGCTGCCCAGGACGTCGATACCGATATCGGCCTGTTCGCGTCTCAACGCCTTCGCTTCGGTCGAACGGTAGATGTACCGTAAGGCGTGGACTAGTCCTTGAGGTCGGATGAATCCGTTGTGCCAGGGGGCGTTCACTTCGATGACCCTGGAAACGTGTGGATTGTTGAGTAAGACTTCTCGATTCCATCCCCCCACGCCGGCCAGAATCTCAGTATCTGGAAACTTTCTTTTTAACGCATCAAAAATTGGCGTAATCACTAGGAGATCCCCAAGATCATTATTGCGGAGCACGAAAATCTTTCTTGGGGGACGTTGCGGCTCTGAAGAATGGTGGGCGAAGACCGCAGCTGATCTAACGACAACTTCAAGAATATCTCTACGCCAACCCACGCAACTCCTCCCAGGAACATAAAACCGCTCCCGCCTGCACCTTATCCTCAGTCAGTTGTGTCAGCCGCGAGTCGACTCCGTAAAAATAGGAGTAGCCAATTTCCCGCAGATACCGAAATACGTCCGTTGTGTTCCAGCCAAACGAACGCATCCAGCGATCATCTATCTCAAGGAAAAGCTTCGGTTGGCATCGCCGAAGCGTCAACGACGCTCCCCGTAAGACAAGCAATTCGGCTCCTTCCACGTCACACTTTACAAAATCTATTTTCCCTAGACGCTCGGCATATCGATCAAGCTGCATCATTTCGATTTCTGTGGAGACGATTTCGTTGCCCGCATCCTTCCAGGAGCCATCTGAATGTCGAACCAACGACGCCTGGCCGTGATCTCCTCGAGGAAGCAGCATGCTGGTTCGCTGAATTTTGTCTCCCAACGCCAGAGGGTTCAGGTAGACGTTCTTGTACCCTGGAAAACGGTGAATGTTCTCTGACAGTAAGTTGAATGTCGACGGAACCGGCTCGAAGGCATGGACCTCGCCACGATTGCCAGTCAAATCCGAAAACAACATCGTAAAGTAGCCGACGTTGGCGCCGATATCGATCACGACATCACCTTTCTTGACGATCGACAAATACAAATGTTTTTCGACGGATCCCCGACCCAAAATCCTCAGCGCGGCGCGATACATCCGCGGAGTTTTGGCGAGCAAGCGGCGGACGATTCGTCTCAGAGGTTGTTCCATCGGAGATCAGCCCGTTCGAATAGTCTTCGCAATTTAATCCAATTCCGCCAATGCGGAACAAGATACCGGGCCAAACGGAACACGTTGGGTCGGAAATAGTGATTGAAACAGATACTCGCGAACCGCTGGCTCAACGGGTCGGGGCGACCCAAAGTCGTTGCGTAATGCATCACCTCGGCTCCGGGTATACATCGACATCTCCAGCCATTCTTATACAAGTAGGCTCCGAATTCCAGATAGGAAGAGCCAAAGCCAAACTCCTCCACCATCCGGAATCCGCGATCGAAAACTTCGCGAGGATAGATAGTAGATCCATCAGCAATACCCCAATTGTTGTCGCGGTCCTCGATCGCTTCACCCACCCCGGCCGGTCCTAGTTGATTGGCGGTTTCCGCCAAGCCGACAGGGATGCCATTCAGATAACCTAACTCGCCGGTGGTCCAAATCGCGCCAGGATCGTCTTTAACAGAGGCAAGGCATCGAGCGAGATGGTCCGGCGGCAGAATATGGTCATCATCCATCGTGCGGATGTGGGATCCTTGGCATTGTTGGGCGGAGAAGTTTCGGTTTGCGTAGAGACCTCGGCGCGGGCCGGCACAATAAATGCCGCCGTATCCCGCCGCCAACTCACGAATCCGCGGCACGTGGTCTTTTCCGGAATCGTCAGAGACAATGACTTCAAAAGGTTGGACGCTCTGCGAGCGCAGACTAGCTAGTCCCCGCTCCAGAGATTCCGGTCGGTTACAAGTGACTAGTCCGACGCTCAGCTGAATACCTGAGGTCTGCATGGCAGGTGAAACTCGTTCGGCTCGCTAAATAAGTCGGAATATTTACCCCAATCCTGTCCCGAGTGAAGGTCGCTTTTGGACGGTTATCACGCCGACAAGGCTAATGGCATTCCGTGCTGTCTCAAGTATCATTTGTAGTGCGTGCGCTATTGAAATTTTGTCTTCTTGTCGTTCCTGCAGCGATGCAGATTTGCTGTCTCTAGTGCCCGCCCGGCTCTGACCTCCTTGCCGAAGGCCCAATATTATCGCAATAGTACATGTTATTTTGAAAATAAGATACTAGTTATTGCTTCAATGTGAGAGCATGAGAAGCCTAAGCTCTCCGGAGGACTATGAAACGATTTATCGCGCAAAGCTTAACGCCCATCTGTTCCGCTCTCATTCATCTGTTACACAATCGAGCTACGTTCTCCTTCAATCGTTTGGAGCTTCAGTCCGTGCGATTTTCCTTCTCCCAGTTCGGGGAAGACCTCGCGATCCGTCAATTGGCCGAACGGTTCGGATTGGTGAAGGGTGTCTATGTGGATGTAGGTGCATACCATCCCATTTTCGGCTCCAATACACTACTTCTCTGCAAGCAAGGTTGGCGTGGCATCAATATCGACTTCGTCCCCGAAAGAATTGCCGCGTTCAATCGGTATCGTCCTAGGGACCATAACGTCGTCGCCTGCGTCTCCGCAGCGGTTGGTCCAGTCGAAATTGCGCATTATGAAATTCCTAGTACGGATCGGATAATAGCATCAGACGATTCCGAGAAGCTTTCGGCAGCCGGATACAAGCCTATTCGGCTCTCTCAAACCTCAACGACTACCCTCACCCAAATCATACGGAAGTCACCGTTCCGGTTGCAAGATATCCATTATCTTGACGTCGATTGCGAAGGCCACGATCTAGCGGTACTTCGCGGATTGGATTTGGAAGAATGTCGGCCGAGAATTCTAAGCGTTGAAGCAGCGACCGCTCTGGAACGAAGGGCTCTTATGGAGTTTTTAACTCCGTACGGGTACCAGCTCGAGGTAAATCTCGCGCCAACCAGCATCTTTGTTCGCTAGCGGTTAGTCATAGCTCTCCTCCCAAATCGTCGAAAGAATCTAGCCGATCTGATTGGGGTTAATTTTGCAAGGGGCGACCGACGATAGAGCTCAAACGCCTTAGGGCCTTGCGTCCAGGAATCGAGGCAAATTTGGAACCAAATGTGCTGGGTAACGCGTTGGAAACTGGCGGAATCGTAGATCCGGTTCGCGCCAACCAGATGGCGGAGCCAGTGTTCCGCCTCAGTAAGCTTTTTCGCTTGAAGCGTCAGGCGGCCACGCCGCAAGCATGGCATGCAGATCAAGCTTTGGCTCGACACCAAGCCGTTTCAACTGAAATTGATGTGTTTGGCGTACCGACGGCACCATGCGGGCCGCCGATCGCTTGCTGATTCCGCCACTGTGCTTGCGGTAAGTGACCAGCGGTTTATTGAGTAGAGCAAAATGCACCTCCGGGGTCAACGTGGCCCATAAGTAATAGTCGCGGCCCGGCTCCGCGTCGGACATAAAAGGGATCCAGAGACTTCGCCGCATCGAAACGGATGAGGTAACCAGACAGTTTCTGAAAATGAGGATGACGCTGATTTCTTCTGAAGAGAGAGGTTCAAATAGTTGTTTGGACTGTCGGCCGGACGAGTTAACAATCCAGGCCCGGGAAAGCCACGGCTCCAATTTCCGGTCTCGAGTCGAGGTAGGCAACCTGAACCGCAAGGCGCGTCGGATGCGTGATATCATCTGCATCCAGAAACACTAAATATTTGGAATTAGCCTTTTCTATGGCAAAGTTCCTGGCGAAAGCGACGCCGCGGTTCTGCTCGAAACGAAATGTCCGGATGTGTTTGTCAGTAAATGTCTGCAGTAGTTCCCAACTGCCGTCGGAAGATCCGTCATCCACGGCGATCAATTCAAAGTCCCTAAATGTCTGAGCGAGCACGCTAACGATCGATTCCCGTAGAAACCGAGCGCAGTTATAGACCGGCATGATGATGGAAACAGAAGGCACGGAAGATCCCAACGCACAACAGAAGCGATGTTTGAACAAAAGGGAAGAGGATTTGAACAAAAGGGAACAAAGGAAACGAAGAAAGATGGAAACAGGGGTTTTGAATAACTATCATTTGTTAGAATCCATCTGCCCTCGTGGTGAGGCGCTCCGTGACGTCCGTGCGAGCATTTCCTCTTCGGCGTTCTGCGCGGACTGCCGGTGATGCCGCGAATCCCGGCCGCGGCTCTCATATCGATCGAGTTTCGCATGAAGGACGCCGGGGCACGGTGGACTTGAAAGTTAGGGTTAGAATTCTGACTTCCGGCTCCGAATGTTCATCTAGAGAAACTACATCAAGCGAGCCGTGCGCCGAGCTATGGCGCCACCCAGAAAAACCAATGCCCGGGTGGGGAGAGGCCCATTCCGCAGCGCGATCAGCGAGCCCGCGGATGTCGGAAGAAGAAATGCCCCGATGGGAGTTCTTGTCAGGCTAGAAAGTCTCAAAATTACGAAAAGCATCTTGGCTACAAAAAGAGCTGTTCCCATAGCTGTAATAGTTTAGAATGCCGCATGTGGTGGTCCTTTCGTCAAGCGGTTGGCTCCGGTGCTCTTAGGCGATCATTGAAACAAGTTTCGGTGACAAACTTGGCGGCGTTTCCTAGAGACTCCCGCGCTGATTGGGAGATCGCAGGGGAAATCGACTGCGTATCGACCCGGTTCGAGGTCAGTCGTCCGCGACCAATATGAAATGATCGAGATCGAATCCAACGTTTTAAGTCCGATGGCCGCGATGCAATGAGGAAGAGCAGCAGAGATTTCAAATTCCAGTCTGACGCGCCAGTGTTCCTTCAGTTTCAGCGCGCCGGTCGCCTCATCTCGTGAATTGAAGGTCGTGAGAACGATTTTCTTCAGAGGCTTGTCTAGTTCCTCGGACTCAATGGAAACGAGCGCCGCCGTCTGGTCCGAAATCGCAGACAAATATTCCGCGATAACATCTTGCGGATTTCCGGCGGCCCGAACTCCGCCCCGATCGAGCAGAACAACGCGGTTACAGAGTTTAGCAATGGCGGCCATGTTATGACTGACAAAGAGGATGGTTTTTCCCTCTTTCGTGGAGGCGGATTGCATACGGTCCATGGACTTGCGCTGGAATTGGATGTCTCCTACCGCCAAGACTTCGTCGACGATCAGAATGTCAGGATCCAGATGGGCCGCAACCGCAAATGCCAGGCGGACATACATGCCGCTGCTGTAGCGCTTAACCGGCGTATCCAGAAACGCTTCGGTCTCCGAAAAGGCGATAATGGAATCAAACTTCGCGTCAATCTCTTTGCGGTGCATCCCGAGAATGGCGCCGTTCAGATAGATATTTTCTCGGCCCGTTAATTCCGGATGAAAACCGGTTCCGACCTCCAGGAGGCTGGCCACTCGGCCATTCAGATCAATGTAACCACTCGTCGGCGCCGTGATTCGACTCAAGATTTTGAGGAGGGTTGTTTTACCCGCCCCGTTTCTGCCAATGATTCCTAAGACTTCGCCACGTTGAATTTCCAGCGAAACATCCCGCAGAGCCCAATACAGTTTCTTTTGCTGTTTCCTGAAACCCTTTCGGAAAACATTCGACACCGCCTCGCCTAATGTCGTAGGACGCGCCTCGCGCACCGAGGCGATCTGATAAGATTTGCTAATACCGTGAATGGAAACCGCCAGAGGGTTCATTTATAACCCTCGAAGCCGAGAAGCCAAGAAGCCGAGAATTCAAGAAGCAAAGATAGCCTCGCGTCAAATCTCACAACGCGTCGTTTTTCAATAGTTAGATTCATGCAATTTAAAACCGCTGCCGTGTTCAACCCCTAAAAACCCTTGGCTCCAATCATCTGTGGAATCGGTGTAATCTGCGGTTAACCCTCTTAGATTCTCCGCGTAATCTCCTTACATAAGGTCCGCGAAATCTCGTTCGGCGCGCCGGAAGAGTAGTATGCCAATTCCTAATATTGCGACCGATCCGAGCGCAGCGTAGAGAAGTTGGGATGGGGCAAAATGCCCTTCCTGCAGGAGGCTCCACCGAAGGGCTTCGAAAAGCGGAGCTAACGGATTCAGCTGAAACAAAGTGCGCCATTTTTCGGGGACTGCGCTGGTTTGGTAAGCGATCGGGCTGGCGTAGAATAGCATCTGGACCAAGACCGGAGTGATGTGCTGAACGTCACGGTAACGGACAGTGAAAGAGGCGCTGACCAGACCGAGTCCAAAGGCGAACGTCACCAGAACCGCCACCCATATCGGTAAAGTGAGGATCTGCCATCCGAAGCGGCAACCTGAGAGAAAGGCCAATAAAAGGTAGAGCGTCGTGGCCACGCAGGTGTCCAGCAGGGCAGAGATAACAGCCGAGGCGGGCAGAATGAGCCGTGGAAAGTAGACTTTGGAGATGAGAGCCGATTGCTGGAGCACCGATTGGCCGGATCGAGTGAAGGTGCCGCTAAAAACGGTCCACCCGATGTAGCCGGCCATGACAAAGAGAAAAACCGAGCCTCCGCCCGGCTTGGTCAAACCGGCGACTGTCCCAAAGACGAAGGCCAGAATGCCTGAAGCGATCAGCGGTTGGAGGAGTACCCAGGAAGCACCTAGTGCGGTTTGACGATAGCGAAGCTTAATGTCCCGGATTGCCAGAGCGGACAAGAGGCCTCGAAATTGCCAAAGCTCCAACAGGCGCAAGCTGGCAAACCCGGTCGAAGGACCGATGCGAAGATGGTAGGGAGCATGCGTTCGGGGTATGAACGGACGGGGAGGGCATTCTGGCTGTGTATCAACAAGCTGATAACTCATGCGCGTTCGGCGAAGATTAGGATTTCACACGAAGGTGATAAAGGTCAGATAAGGTCGCCAAGTTTTTCAAAATTTAATAAATGGGGTGACCTGGGTATTAGTCCGTTGGTGCCAATTTTCATATTTCCTCTGTGACCTTGGCGTCCTTAGTGTGAGGTCATTCCCAGATTCTCACGCGACTATCTTCCCGGAGCTGTAATACTCTGGGTACCTATAGTGATAGTATTCCTGGTGGCCTCGGGAGAGACCGTTGCAAACGATTCCGATGACATTGGTCTGCCGGTCGCGCAGCAGTTCCAGGGCTTTTTTGCTCAGTCTGGCGGAGGAATGGGCAAATCGTAAAACGAAGATCGCGGCATCCAGCTTCGGCGCGAGGCTGCTGGTATCATCGGTTGCCATGACCGGCGAAGAGTCGAAAATCACATATTCGTAAGTCTGGTGCACGTCGCGCAGAAATTGGTTAAGGCGCGGTCCGAGAAAAAGTTCGCCCGGGTTCGGGACCAGCATTCCTTTGGCTAAGAGCTCCAGGTTGGCAATGGAGGTCGGCAAAATGCATTTTGCCGGTTCCGCTTCGCCTGAAAGCAGATCGGTCAGGCCCGGCTCGCTCTCGCGATCGAACCATTGTGAAGACTGCCGCGCCGAAGATCGGCGTCGACCAGCAGCACCCGAACATTGGTTAACGCCATGGTGATCGCCAGATTCAGGGCGATGGTGGTTTTCCCTCGTTCGGAGCAGCGCTGGTGACCAGGATGGTCTTCGGCCGTTCCCCTTCAAACGGCAAGTAAACCAGGGACGATCGCAGAGCGCGCAGGGCTTCGGCAAATCCGTGCCGGGGATCTTCATTTTCAAGGCTTCGAGGTAGCCATCATGCTTTTCGTTGGGAATCTGGGCCAGGACGTGTTCGGCGAAACCGGACTGCAGATCGACCGTCGATGAGACTCGATCGTCGATCTGGTCCATCAGCACCAGGATGGCCACACCGACCACTAATCCGCCGGAAGCGCCGAGGATCAGAAAGAGCACCAGGCCTGGTTGAATCGGATGCGCCGGCGAGGCCTTGGCCAGGATGGAAACCATGTCTTGATCGACATTTTGCGTCACGTTGACGTCCTGCAGATTGTTAACCAGCCGGTCGTAAAGACTTTTCGAGCGGTCAAGATTCGACTTGATCCGGTTATAGTCTGCCAGTCGCTGACTCGATGCAGAGCCTTGGCATCCCACTCTTTGATGACCGACTGCAGGTCATCAATTTGGCTTTTGATGGATTCGCGATTGCTCTTCAGCTGGTCCACACTTTGCGACCGGAAGTTGGCGATCAGGGTCTGCTGCTCAGAAATCCGCTCGTTGAGATCAACGATCTGCGGATGTTTCGGTCGCAGAACTTTGGCAAACTCGTCGCGTTGGGCCCTCAGGACCGAAAGCTGTTGTTTCGCCTGGAGGTAGGCGGTTTCCGGCTGCATCCCATTGCCCAAAAGACTCTGCGAATCGGGGTCCGCTGCAGTATCGCCGGCTTTCTGGGGATCATTCTGGCTTTTCTGAATCAGCTGATCGATGTCGAGCGAATCAAGAAGTTGATATTGGGTTTTGAGGTCCGCGATCTGCCGATTGAGGGATGACAGGTAAGAACCTGCGCTGTTTCCCTCTTTCTCCAGGTAACCGACATTGTTCTCCTTCTGAAAGTCTAACAGTTCTTCTTCACCCTGGCGCATCTCGTGTTCGACCCGGGTAACCTCATCCATGATCGCCGTCTGAGTCATGTCCGATCGCGACGAGCGCAGCTCTCTTTTCGTCGCGATGTATTCGTTCATGATCGCATCGAGCAGCTTCTCCGTGTACTGAGGTTCTCCACCGGCGGCCGATAAAACAAAAATAGAAGTCTGCGGTAGTTGCGAGACCGTAAGAGTCACCGGAACAGGCTGGAGTTGGGGTTCCATGGACGCGAGCCGGTTGGCAGCTCGGCTGCGGACTTCTTCGCTTTTCATCAATTCGATCTGAGTGCCAAAGAAATTCGCCAGCTCCTCGCTGAAGACCGCTCCTTCCGGGAGCTTGATGCCCCCGCTGACCATCATTCTGCCCGTGGAGGCGAAGACCGTTTTCTGTTGAAAGAGAACCCAGGCGGAAATCGCCAGGCCGGCGGTCGTGCTGAAAAAGATGATCCACCAAAACTTCGCCAACAGGCGCCGAAAACGTAGCGCGGACGATCGAAACCGGAACCACCAGCCGGCTGGCTGTCTATCTTGCGAAAGTTCGTCCATCGCGAAAATCGGCCCTTACAGACTAAAAGTTAAAAATCCGCTCGGGAACAACGATCGTGTCGCCGGGTTCCACCGCCAGATCCAGATCTGCCCTTCCTCTTTTGAAGACCAAAGCCAAGTTGACCTTCTTTGTCGTCGTCAAATTGCCTACCGTCCGCACCAGCTTCACCCTTTTGCGATCCGCCATGTCGTCGAATCCGCCCGCCCTTAAAATGACCTTGCTAACCGTCAGCGTCTCGTCCGGAGGAATGTCCATCGGCCCTTGCGTGCGAACCTGACCCGTCACATAAATGCGTCCCGGCGACTTGAGTCCGGCCTGGTCCAAACCGACGATGACCGTCGCTTTGTAATAATACTCTTTCTCCAGCGGCGTTTTAATGGCGTAAGCCAACCCTTTGCAGGTCTTATCCGTCGCCGGCATTCGGCCAATCAGCGGAACCTCGACCTCGCCCGAATCGGTGACGATCAGAGAAAAGGGAGCTTTTTTTTCTTCGAGAACGCGCATGCTCAGGCGGTCGCCGACTCTCAGGAGTCGCCTGTCATCGAGCACATTCATTGACGTGGTGTAGGTGGCCGCCGACGAGTCGAGTTGTTTGGCATCGCCCGGGGGATGTTTGTGCGGCCAGTTGGCCGACGCCTGTGAAAAACAACCACCCAACGAGCAGCCAGCGATAAACCTCAGAAGTCATAACTAATCCCGAAAATCAAAGATCCCTGGAAGCAATCGCTTGCGCCCAGATCCGAATCACGTCGGCTAGACCGACAGCAAAAGATTCAGCCTTAATTTTATCGTCCTTGATCAAGGTCTAAAGAAAGCCCAACCGGGCCTTAAATCAATATATTAATTCTTGTAAATACACTAATTCTAGAAAATCGATGTACGTAAACCGCCCACTTTACCTCCGCGTGGTAGGTAAAGCGTCCCCGCTTTACCTCTTCGGGGTAAGTGAAGCGTCCCCGCTTTACCTCTTCCGAACGGAAATCTCTCGCACGGAGGCCACGGTGGTCACGGAGGGGGGCAGGTTTTGCGTCTTGAGTTTTGGGTTTTGCGTGGAGAGGCCTGCAGGCACCTACGGTGGCATAGGCTTCCAGCCTGTCTCTGGGCGCTCTTGGGGTAATGTTTTGCGTTTTGGGTCTTGCGTTTTGAGTTTTGAGTTTTTGCGTGGAGAAACCTGCTAGCTCATCTCCAACACGTGCACGCCCCACTGCTTGGATTCTCGGGTTCTTGGCTACTCCTTCGTGAGGGCCGGTTTAAAAGGGAACATCAGGCGGTTGATCAACAAGTAAAAAATCCTCCGTGTTCACCGTGAGCTCCGTGCGAGACACTCTCTATCTTCCCGGCTTGGGCGCCAGAAGGGAAATGCTCGCACGGAGGACACGGAGGTACCGGAATTTGGCACTGGTCGCGGACACATTCGCGGCAAACTCGTCTCTAAACTACGATCGGCCATACTTTGTCGGGAGTGCGCCCCGCCGGCTCGGGGACATCGATTTGATGATCACAGATAGCTGCAATAAGAAATTAATTACTGCTTTTGCCATATTTAGCCTAAAGATATCAAATGTGGTCTTCTTCTCCTCAAACTCAGGATGACATCCGTCGGCGGGAGGCGTTACGTGACAACCCGATGTGCCTTTAGGCCCGCCGCTTACACCATGCGCATCTTCTACGCAGGACCGAACGCCCCAACGCCTGGCATCACCTCCAAACTATGGCGAATCAATCTTCACGATTCCCTGGTCGAAATGGGGCATGAAGTGGTCGAATTCTCGTACGATGTCAGCGGCGCGTTCGCGCACCTTGACGCGAGGAGTGAAGCCAGTCGGGTATTCATCGCCGAAAATCGACCCAAGCTTTCCGCGGAATTGCTTCGGCAGATCAAGCAAGCGCAGCGTATCGGGCGCATTGATCTTCTGTTTACCTACTTTGCCGATGCGTTGGTTTTGATTGATACCCTTGAAGAAATTCGAGCGATGGGGATCATCACCCTCAATTGGTACTGCAACGCCTCATACCAGTTCGATCTGGTCCGTGAAATTGCGCCTCATTTCGACTGGTGCCTGGTTCCGGAGAAAAATCGCTTATCTTATTACGAGGCCGTGGGCGCGCGGCCAATCTACTGTCCGGAAGCGGCAAATGGAAACTACTACCGCCCGACCAAAGTCGCCAAGGATCTTCCGGTCAGCTTTGTTGGCCAGGCTTATGGAGAACGCGCCGAATTGGTCTGCAAATTGCTCGACGCCGGTCTACCGATCAAGGTGTTCGGCCCCCGTTGGCAGGAGTACTTTCGCCTCAAAACGTTTTTTGGGCTCTTTGAGCGCGCGTCTGGTCATTTGCAGATTCCCCGCCGAATCTACGGAGGTATTCCGGACGAACAGCTGGTTCCAATTTTCAACCGCACGCAAGTGAATCTCGGCTTTTCGGCCGTTTGGGGCGATGGTCCCCGCGAACTTCAGGTGCGGCTTCGGGATTTTGAGGTTCCGATGTGCGGGGTTTTCCTGCTAACAGAATATCAGCCCGAATTAGAAGAGTACTTCAGGATTGGAAAAGAAATCGGTTGTTACCGAGATCCGGATGACCTTGTCGAGAAGGTGAAATACTATTTGGCGCGCCCGCAACTGTGCGAAGAGATCGGGCAAGCCGCCCGAGAGCGCTGCCTGCGCGACCATACGTGGGTAAAGCGCTTTGAGACTGTCTTCGCGAAAATTGGGCTTGGACAACGTAAATTAAACTGGGTGTCCGCAAGGAGGTTTTGAGTTTTGCGTCTTGAGTTTTGAGTAGCCGGCAAGGACGACCCAAAACGCAAAGCCCAAAGCCCTTCCTGCTCGCCCGGAGGTTCGCCGGCCTCTTAAAGTGGCCTAAGAGGCAAAGCGGGGGGAAGAGAGGAAATTCTCGCACGGAGGACACGGAGATCACGGAGGTCTGTTGTCATTGTTGATCAATCGTTGATGCCGTTCTTTAGCGGTGGCTCGCCATAATCCATCGAACAGCCCAAAATAGACTCTCAAAAATTCTCTGAACCTCCGCGACCACCGCGACCTCCGTGCGAGCCATTCCCCTTCCGGCGCTTAAGGGCGCTTTTGAATCCGATCCCCTTGGCTCCGCCTCGCGCTACCGCGGCCCCGCCGCCGCCCCATTGCTCCTTTCTTCCATTGCGTGTATTGTCCCGCCTATAGTTCGTGATGTTGTCGCGTGGCAGATAGTTAGTTTTTCGTTGTTATCAAATATAAGAACTGCGAAGCAAAGACGCGCAAAGGGTAAATGAGAATTCATCGTAGGCTGCTGTCGATTACTATTGTGTTGCTGGGATTTGCGGCCATGGATCCCTGGGTTAGGGCGCAGGATCGCAACGCCTCGAGTGCACCGGAGCAGACGTCTGCCGTCCAGCAGGTAGAAGCGGCGGTTCGGGCGAACCCGCGGAAGGCCGCGGATATCGTGATGCGCACCCTGGCGGCGGATCAATCAGCTTCTGTTAAGTTTGCCGGGCAGGTAGTCGCCGCCTCGATGCGTGGTCTGGGACCGACCGTCAAGCGGGTCCCGGCCGGGCGGATTGTCATGGCCGCGGTGAAAGAGCGTTCCTCGGCGGTGCTCGAGATCATGCGGGTCGCGATCAGCCACTCTGGGAAGGCCGCGCATCAAGAGATTGTCGCAGCTGCAGCGTCAGGAGTGTCAGCGACGTCCGACCCTTACATGCCCATCTCCGTAAAGGAAGTGGAAGGGAGCGCGCTGGGGTATGAACGATCGGAGTCGACGGGCGGCGGGAGCAACGTGCAGGTAGTGGAAGGACTTAGCTTTAATCAAGGCGCTACCTTGGCAGAGCAAATTCTGCAGGTCGCCTTCCAGACCGGTTCGCACGAAAGTCTGATCGAGTTATCAGCCAGCATGAATGCCATTTTGCAGAATGGCATTAACGTCAGCAACAGCCAGTTCAACGCCCAGGGTCAGCTCTCCATCCACGAGCTCGGAGAAGCGGCGCCGTTGGGAACACCGGCACCAGTGAGCCCTTAGTCTGCATCGCTCAAAAATCCTGAGAGATTTTTGAGCGATGCAGACTCAGGCAGCGGAATTATCCGGCTCCGCCGGAAAATTCCACTGCTTTTTGGGAGGAGGAGTTTGAAATTATTATATTTGAGAATGGCGCATGTTACTTTCGCGACCGCCATTAGGGGTGATGTTGCTACGCGGCTGAAGCGTAGCATAGGCTTCCAGCCTGTCTCTTGAGCGCGCGATCGTTTCCTGCGGGTTCGCCCGTTCGCTGAGGAAGACAAGCAGGATGCTTATGCTACTTCTCTCAGCACTCGGTCGCGCATATTACAGGCTATTAGCCTATGCTACATTGTTCCGATCCCGTCAGCCTTAGGGTCGAAAGGCTATACGAACCGGCCTTATGCCCTCGCGCCTTCCTTAAATATGAAATATGAAGCTCCTCTCTCTCAAAGAGCAGTGGAATGTTTCGGCGTAGCCGGAACATTTCACTGCCTGAGTCTGCATCGCTCACAAATCTGTAAGATTTGCGAGCGATGAAGACTCTGCTGCTGGTTAACAATCAGTTTCGACTCGGTGGCGCGGAGACAGTTGCTCATCAAATCTGGTCTCGCATCCCGAGCGCGCGTTTGCTAGTCGCTGAGGCAGCGTCTCCGCCGGTGGAAGTGATGTACCCGCGTCTGCTGAGCCGGTTGCACCATTCGCGGTTTCACGGCCTGGTGGAAAAATGTTTCCCGATGTTTGAATGGACCAATCGTCGCTTCGCGGAGTTGCGAAACGATCCGGCGGATATTATTCACATCCATAATTTTCACGGCGGCTACGCTTCGGTCGAGGCGCTGGCGAGCCTCGCCATAACGAAGCGGGTGGTCTGGACGTTCCATGGGCTCTGGGGAGTAACCGGTGGTTGCGATCATCCAAAGGGCTGCCAGGGTTACCTCAAGCAATGCGGGAACTGTCCGCAATTAGGATCGTGGCCAATTGGTAACATCGATCGAACGGCGGAGGAACTCTGCAGAAAGTTCGCCGCACTCGCCGGCCTGCCGCTGGAGGTGATTGCGCCGTCCAAATATTTTCTCAGAGTGATCCGATCCAGTCCCGTCGGACGGGGCTGGACGGTGCATCATATCCCGAACGGAATCGATCCAACGAAATTCGAGCCGGCTAAAATCAGCTCGGATCGACTGAGCGTCTTGGTAGTGAATCGCAACTTTCAGGATCCGCACAAAGGGTTTGCCATGGTCCGTCACGCCTTAAGCGTGATCGATCCCGGAGAATTCGAACTGACTTTCGTCGGACAAAATGGTGGTTGGGCAATTGAGCAGCTGCAACCGGGATTCAAGGCGCGAGATCTTGGTTATGTCGCGGACCGGAAGATCCTTGCCCGACTGTATGGCGAATCAGACATCCTCCTCTTCGCTTCGCCGGCAGAAAATTTTCCTTGCGTGATTCTCGAGGCCATGGCTTCCGGATGCTGTGTGGTAGCCACTCCGAGCGGTGGAGTCACCGAACAGATCACCGACGGTGAAACAGGGTTTCTGGCATCGGCGATCTCTGGCGAGGCGCTCGCCGAAGCCCTGATCCGTGCTCCAAAAACTCGCGCGGAACTGCGTGATATCGGCGCGCGAGCGCGAAGGTCGGTCATCGAGAATTTTAGCGAAGACAGAATGATCGAGGCACACCGGAGAGTATACGTGGGGGAATGTTAACCGCAGATTACACCGATTCCACAGATGATTGACAAAGAGGGTGGGGGTCAAAACCCAGAACCTAGAAATTCTCGCACGGGGGTCACGGAGATTTTCTACGGTTGTGATCAATCGCTTGACGACGGCGCCTAGCAATAGTCGATCGAGGGAATGAAGAGAGGAAATTCTCGCACGGAGGACACGGAGATCACGGAGGAAATTTAAATGTAGGTTAAAGGCGTGAGTTGGTTTTCAACCGTGTCTCGCCATAAATCCGTCGAACAACCCAAAATAAACTCTAAAAAAATCCTCTGGACCTCCGTGCCCACCGTGACCTCCGTGCGAGCCATTCCCCTCCTAGCCTTCGGGCCACGACGATGGGAACGAAGAGGGGAAATTCTCGAACGGAGATCACGGAGGGTTTTCGAAATTGTCGATCAATCGCTTGACGTCCGCGCTTAGCCATAATCGATCGAATAACCCAAAACAAACTCTAAAAATCCTCTGAACCTCCGTGACCACCGCGTCCTCCGTGCGAGCATTTCTTCTTCTTCGCGCTTCCGCCGGCGGCCTACCCGCAACCCAAGACGCAAAACATGCCCGATCCATTTCCCCTTTCTGGCATTGAACTAGTCTAAGACTAGTCTATCGTCAGGGGTGGGTAAAACCGTGACGACAATCGGAGCCTATGAGGCGAAAGCCAAATTTTCGGAACTCCTCGCCCGCGTCGCAGAAGCCGGGGCCGAATTTGTCATCACCAAACATGATCGTCCTATTGCTCGACTCGTGCCTGCGGTAAGGCCTCACTCGCAGGAAGGGGCAGCAAAAGCCGTCGCGGAGTGGAGACTCCAACGGAAGCGGTGTCGGCTCCGGGGCCTCAGGATCAAGGATTTAATCGGCGAAGGCCGTCGATGACCCCTGAGTTCGTTTTTGGATGGCTCGTTGACGATGGCTTGGTGCTTCGAAGACGAAGCTTCTCCGGAGACCGATGAAATTCAGGATTGGCTGACAGCCGGTGCTCGCGCCTACGTACCGACGCTTTGGCACTTGGAAATCGCAAACGTCTTGTGGTCCTGCGAGCGGCGGAAGCGGGTTACGGAAGCCGATAGCGTCCGATTTCTGGCGGTTCTGGAGGCACTCGACATTACGACCGATGACCAGACTCAAAAGCATGCGGCTCGGAGTACGCTTGGGCTAGCCCGACAGCATGACCTTTCGGTTTACGACTCAGCCTATCTGGAACTGGCGATGCGAATGGGTTTGCCGCTAGCCTCAAAAGACAAAGCGTTGCGGAAAGTGGCTCAAGCTGTGGGCGTCAAAATTCTGCCGGGAGATTAAAGGAGAATGTTAGCCGCAGATTGCACCGATTTCACAGATGATTGACAAAGAGGGTTGAGGGTTCTTTTGAATTCTCGGTACCCGCAGCGACGACGGGACCCGCAAAACTCAAAACGCAAAACCTGCTCTCGGGTCACAAAGGTTTTTTGTAATTGTGGATCAATCGTCCGCTGCGCTCTTGGACGACGCCTCGCGATAATCGATCGAACAACCCAAAACAAACTCTAAAAATCCTCTGGACCTCCGTGCCCACCGTGACCTCCGTGCGAGCATTTCTTCTTCTTCGCTCTTCCGCCGGCGGCTTACCAAAACGCAAAACATTACCTGGCCGAAAGCCTATGCTACTATAGTGGCCTGCAGGCCTCTCTACGCAAAACTCAAACCCCAAAACTCAAAACGCAAAACCTCGCGTTCATCGCCGGTTGCCTGGAACCAGGAAAAGATGGGGTCGGCGATTACACTCGCGGGCTGGCGGCAGAGTGTGCCCGGTTGGGTCACCAGGTTTCCCTGCTGAGTTTGAACGATCCCTGGATCGAGCAACCGGTCCGGGAAGACGGGTTGCTCCGACTTGGACCGAAGCAGTCGTGGGTCGAACGGGTCAAGTCCGCCCAGGCCTTTTTGGCCAAGACCAAGCCGGACCTGGTCAGTCTGCAGTTGGTGCTTTACAGCTTTCACCCGGCTGGGTTGGCTTTCGCTTTGCCTCAGCTGTTGCGGGCGATCCTTGGTCAAACCCCGGTCGAAGTGATGCTGCATGAGCTCTGGATCGGCGAACAAATGGGCGCTCCTTTGAAGGTTCGGGTGGTCGGTTTTTGCCAGCGGAAAATTATCAAAGCGGTGGTAAAGAAACTGGATTGCCGAGTCGTTCACACCAGCAACCCGGTTTATATCCAGTTGCTCAAGCGACACCGGATCCCGACGAAACTTCTTCCACTCTGCGGAAACGTGCCGGTTGTTCAGGCAGAGAAATTAGTGGAGCGCACTGGCAACGTTCTGCGCCTGGGAATATTTGGTTCGATGCATCCGGAATGGTCGCCAGACGAGATGTTTGCTCAGCTCGAGACCCTTGGTAAGCCCATTCAGCTTTATCACATTGGGAGGATAGGACCGGGAGAATCCTTATGGGCCGAACTAACCGAACGATACGGCGGAAAAATTGCGTTCTTTCGCCTGGGGGAGCGGTCGCTGACAGAGATTTCCCAATTCTTTTCGTTTATCGATTTTGGAGTGGCTACCACGCCGCTCGCTTTGATCGGAAAGAGTGGCTCTGTCGCAGCGATGCTGGATCACGGTCTGCCGGTGATTGTTAGTCGGAACGATATTCATTTCCGCGGAATTAAAGAGACCGCTCTCAATTCTGAGATTTTCATTCCGGTCGATCAGAAGTTTCTCGACCGGATAAAATCCGCGCATCGCCGAAGCCCTCAACCGTCGCTGCCCCAGATGGCGAAGCAGTTTCTAACCGATGTCGGCGAATGAAGATTCTGCTCTCCTCGCATTTCTTTCATCCCAGCGTGGGTGGGATCGAACAGGTTAGCCTGGCGCTGGCTCGCGAGTTTTCCCTGGCCGGTCACTCCGTGAAGGTGGTGACCTCAACCACGGAATCCGATTCGGCTCCCTTTGCCTTTGAGGTGATTCGCCGTCCGTCAAACCGGAAACTGTTTGAACTGGTGCGGTGGTGTGAGCTGGTCTTTCATAACAATATCAGCCTGCGTAATGGATGGCCGCTCCTGGTCATCCGACGTCCCTGGGTCATCGCACATCACACCTGGATATCGGGAGTCGATGGCCGGGTGAGAACCAGAGATCGGTTTAAACTCCTCTTGAGCCGTTTTGCCAGCAACATCGCGGTGAGTCAGACGATCGCCGATCATCTGACGGTTCCTTCGGTCATCATTGGCAATCCGTACCGGGAGGACATCTATTTCCGTGACCAATCAGTAAAACGAGATCTCGACCTGATTTTTGTCGGCCGGTTAGTCTCCGATAAAGGAGTCGATCTCTTGATCGAGGCGATCCGTGTTCTGCGGGAACGGCAGCTTTTTCCGAACCTGACCATTGTCGGGAAAGGGCCCGAACAGGCGAAGTTGGAGAGCTTAGTGACAAATCTGGAACTGAGAGGTCAGGTCGAGTTTGTTGGGGTCCGGATCGGACAAGAGCTCAGGCTGCTTCTCAATCGGCATCGGACGATCGTGGTCCCGTCGCGATGGAAAGAGCCGTTCGGCCTGGTTGGACTTGAGGGCATGGCATGCGGTTGCCGAGCGATCGTTGCCCGTGATGGAGGTTTGTCGAATGCTCTGGCGGCTTTGGTTGTTCCGTTCGAGCGCGAGAATGTTCCGGCCTTAGCGGAGGCGATCGAAAAGACGCTGAGCGAAAAGTTTGAATGGGAGAAATACTGGGGGATGACTGCGGAGGTAGTGAGTGGGTATCGAGCAAAGGAGATTGCGAGAAGGTATTTGGAGGTGCTTGGGGAAGTAGTCAAGAGCAGTGCAGTAGCCGGTAGCCAGTAGGCAAGCAGTTAGAGATTTGTCTGCGATGCAAGCTTTGGATGTGCCCCGCCAGACGCACGTGAGCGACACGAATAGAAAGGCGAAGACAAGAAAGGAAATTCTCGCACGGTGGGCGCGGAGATCACGGAGGTTTTTTGAAAATGTTTATCAGTCGTTTGCTAGGCCACGCCTACCTCCGTGCCCCCCCGTGACCTCCGTGCGAGCATTTCCCCCTTCTGTTCTGAATTGGGACCGGTGCCGCGCGGTTGTCGGGTGGAGTAGCCGGGAATTCGGAGGAAGAGATTCTCGCACGGAGGTCACGGAGGACACGGAGGTACGGAGATTATTTAAATAGTTGAGCAGGCGGTTGTATTGGTTTTCAGCCGTGCCTGGGCATGCGCGTCCAACCAACGCAAATTAGCCCTAAAATTCTCTTAACCCTCCGTGACCACCGTGCCCTCCGTGCGAGCATTTCCCCTCTTCTGTTCTGAATTGGGACTGGTGCCGCCGGTTGTCGGGTGGAGTAGCCGGGAATTCGGAGGAAGAGATTCTCGCACGGAGGTCACGGTGGACACGGAGGTACGGAGATTGGTTAAATAGTTGAGCAGCGGTTCTATTGGTTTTCAGCCGTGCCTGGCCATAGTCCATCCAACAAACGCAGCAAAATAAGCCCTAAAATTCTCTTAACCCTCCGTGACCACCGTGCCCTCCGTGCGAGCATTTCCCCTCTTCTGTTCTGAATTGGGACTGGTGCCGCCGCTTGTCGGGTGGAGTAGCCGGGAATTCGGAGGAAGGGATTCTCGCACGGAGGTCACGGAGGACACGGAGGTACGGAGATTATTTAAATAGTTGAGCAGTCCGTTGTATTGGTTTTCAGCCGTGCCTGGGTATAGCGCGTCCAACCAACGCAAAATAAGGCCCTAAAATTCTCTCAACCCTCCGTGACCCCCGTGCCCTCCGTGCGAGCATTTCCCCCTTCTGTTCTGAATTGGGACTCGGTGCCGCCGGTTGTCGGGTGGAGTAGCCGGGAATTCGGAGGAAGAGATTCTCGCACGGAGGTCACGGAGGACACGGAGGTACGGAGATTATTTAAATAGTTGAGCAGTCCGTTGTATTGGTTTTCAGCCGTGCCTGGGCATAGCGCGTCCAACCAACGCAAATTAGCCCTAAAATTCTCTTAACCCTCCGTGCCCCCCGTGCCCTCCGTGCGAGCATTTCCCCCTTCTGTTCTGAATTGGGACCGGTGCCGCGCGCTTGTCGGGTGGAGCAGCCGGGAATTCGGAGGAAGAGATTCTCGCACGGAGGTCACGGTGGACACGGAGGTACGGAGATTATTTAAATAGTTGAGCAGGCGGTTGTATTGGTTTTCAGCCGTGCCTGGGCATGCGCGTCCAACCAACGCAAATTAGCCCTAAAATTCTCTTAACCCTCCGTGACACCGTGTCCTCCGTGCGAGCATTTCCCCCTTCTGTTCTGAATTGGGACCGGTGCTGCGCGGTTGTCGGGTGGAGTAGCCGGGAATTCGGAGGAAGGGATTCTCGCACGGAGGTCACGGAGGACACGGAGGTACGGAGATTATTTAAATAGTTGAGCAGTCGGTTGTATTGGTTTTCAGCCGTGCCTGGGCATAGCGCGTCCAACCAACGCAAATTAGCCCTAAAATTCTCTTAACCCTCCGTGACCCCCGTGCCCTCCGTGCGAGCATTTCCCCTCTTCTGTTCTGAATTGGGACGGTGCCGCCGCTTGTCGGGTGGAGTAGCCGGGAATTCGGAAGAAGGGATTCTCGCACGGAGGTCACGGAGGACACGGAGGCACGGAGATTATTTAAATAGTTGAGCAGTCGGTTGTATTGGTTTTCAGCCGTGCCTGGGGCAGAGCGCGTCCAACCAACGCAAATTAGCCCTAAAATTCTCTTAACCCTCCGTGACCACCGTGCCCTCCGTGCGAGCATTTCCCCCTTCTGTTCTGAATTGGGATCGGTGCCGCGCGGTTGTCGGGTGGAGTAGCCGGGAATTCGGAAGAAGAGATTCTCGCACGGAGATCACGGAGGACACGGAGGCACGGAGATTATTTAAGTAGTTGAGCAATCGGTTCTATTGGTTTTTCAACCGGGCCTGGCTAAAGTCCATCCAACAAACGCAAAATAGGCCCTAAAATCCTCTTAACCCTCCGTGCCCCCCGTGCCCTCCGTGCGAGCATTTCCCCCTTCTGTTCTGAATTGGGACCGGTACCACGCTTGTCGGGTGAAGTAGCCGGGAATTCGGAGGAAGAGATTCTCGCACGGAGGTCACGGTGGACACGGAGGTACGGAGATTATTTAAATAAATAGTTGAGCAGGCGGTTGTATTGGTTTTCAGCCGTGCCTGGGCATAGCGCGTCCAACCAACGCAAATTAGCCCTAAGATTCTCTCTACCCTCCGTGACCACCGTGCCCTCCGTGCGAGCATTTCCCCTTCTTTTCTGACTTCTGACTTCTTCCCTGCCCTTGCTACTCGGTCAGTAGTCGCCGAGTACTCAAAAAAATCGCGAAGTGCAATAAGCATAGTTGGTATTCTCATTTTTGATATAGTACTTCGCGACTATCGCGGCTTCTCACCTTTCACCTCTCACCTCTCACCTCTCACCTCTCACTACTCGACTCCTACTGGCTACTGGCTACTGGCTACTGGCTACTGGCTATCTACTAGCACTAGCCCTCGACTCCTTGCCCACTCGGTGCGAGACTTCCTCAGTGTCCGGCGTTTTATTAGTCGCTAATTATCGCCCTGACGGGCAACAGAGCATGCTGCGGGTCGCTGATTTGCTCGAGCGCGAGCTTCGCTCCAATGGGATGGAGGTCCTGGTCACTCGGCCCCAGCCGTTCTTTGGCCGGCTGGTTAAATCCCGGTCGAGCTTTGCCAAATGGCTCGCCTATCTGGATAAATATCTGCTCTTTCCCTTTTGCCTGATCTGGCAGGCGCGCGGATTTCCCGTTGTCCATATTGTCGACCATTCGAACGCGGTCTATCTTTTCTGGCTTCGCGCCAAGAAGTCAGTGGTCAGCTGCAACGATTTGTTAGCGGTACGATCGGCCCTGGGCGAAATACCGGAACACCAGACCTCTTTGACCGGTCGATTGCTTCAGAAATGGATTCTCGCCGGATTGCGGCGGGCGAATCATATCACCTGTATTTCCGACGCTACCAGGTTCGACGTCCTGCGTTTGACCGGTAAGAGCGCGAAAGAGGTCTCCACGATTTACCTTGGCCTCGAGCCAATTTTCCAGGCCGAGTTGGAGCGGAAATTGAGCGTTCTGGGCGGGGCAAATATCGGCCGCCGGCAGGGCAGCAACGGACACGACGCCGCGCCATGGGAGCAGGATAAGTCGGATCCGGGCGAGAATGGATCGTTCCTCGATCGGTCGGCGTCCTATATCTTACACGTCGGAGGCGACACCTGGTACAAGAATCGGCCCGGCGTGCTTCTGATCTATCTCGAGGTTCGGAGGCAACTGGGCACCCTGGCTCCGAACCTGATCATGGTCGGGTCTCCACTGAAACCGGAGATTCAGGGGGTTAGCTTTCTCCGGGATATTACTGACGCCATTTTGTTGGACCTCTACCGCAATGCCGCACTCCTCCTCTTTCCATCGTTTTACGAGGGATTCGGTTGGCCGGTGGCCGAGGCGCATGCCTGCGGTTGCCCGGTGGTGGTGACCGGGACGGCCCCGCTCACGGAAGCCGCGGGCAGAGCCGCCGTCTGGATTGATGATCCTCGAGACATCAGGCAAGCAGCCGGCCGGGTCATCGAGGTGTTGCGCGATGATGGGGCGAGACGCCGACGGCGTCAGAGCGCCGGATACGAAAATGCCAGTCGATTTTCCCGACGGCAGATGACCGCGAAATACCTGGAGCTGTACGCTTCCGTCTTAAGCCGATGAAGCGATCGATCCTGCATTTGATTCGGACGATGGATCCGGCGAGAGGAGGGCCGGTCGAGTATTTGAAACAACTGGCCGCGGTCCATACCGGAATGGGAATCCACGTCGGGATTCTCACCCTGGATCGGACGGAGCCCGACTGGATACGGGATTTGGCAGCGTCAGTGATCGAATGCGGTCCGAGCCAGGGGGCCTACGGGTTCGATGGGCAACTGGAGGTCAAGCTAACGAAAGCCGCCCAATCGTACGATGCTATCGTGGTGCACGGGCTGTGGCAGTTCCACGGCTTCTGTGCCTCTCGGGTCGCGGCTAAGGGGAGAGTGCCTTATTTCGTTTTTCCACACGGGATGTTGGATCCATGGTTTAAAAAGACCTATCCGATCAAGCACCTAAAAAAGCAGCTCTACTGGATTATGGCGGAACGCCGGATCCTGGAGCGCGCCAGGGCGGTGTTGTTTACCACAGAGAAGGAATCGCGGTTAGCAGGTACTACTTTCTGGCCGCCAGCTAACTATCGGCGTCGGATTATCTCCCTGGGAGTTCCATAGCGCTCCATCCGATACGGAAGCGTTGAGCGAAGCGTTTATGAGCAAATTCGCACATTTGCGAGATCGGCCGTTTCTGCTTTTCCTGGGCCGACTACATCCGAAAAAAGGTTGTGACCTTCTGGTGAAGGCGTTCGCGGATTTGCGGCCGCCGTTCGATCTGGTCCTGGCGGGTCCCAGTGCCAGTCCGGAATATACGGCGGAACTGCAATCCCTGGCCGAAGGTCTGCCCATTACTTTAGCAGGGATGATCGAGGGAGAGGTGAAGTCAGGTGCCCTGGCCTCGGCGGAGGCCCTGATCTTGCCTTCACACCAGGAGAACTTTGGCCTGGTGGTCGCCGAGGCGCTCTCCTTCGGGACGCCGGTGCTGGTTTCGGATCAGGTTAACATCGCGGAGGATGTGCAGTCGTTCGGGGCCGGTTTTGTTGAACCGGATACCTTGGCCGGAACACGCCGACTGATCGAGCGCTGGTTGGAAAATGGAGATTCGTCGATGCGAGCCTCAGCAGTGTGCTGCTTTCAAAATCGGTTTAATATCGAACACTCAGCAAGGGAACTGCTGCAAATCCTCTGGGATTAAACAGAAGGAAGCAAAGAGAGGAAAGCAAAGATAATTTTGAACAGAAGGTAACAAAGGAAACAAAGATTTTTGGGTGGGATATTGGCGGGTCGAATGCTTTGCTCGGGGATCGATTTGGGAGCAGAATACTCACACTAAGGGCACAGAGGTCACTAAGGTTTTAGAGATTAATAAATTGGGGAGGGGAGTGAGTCCCTGGCGCCTTATCCTAACTCAAAACCCAAAACTCAAGACCCAAGACTCAAAACCCAAAGTTTCTCGCACGGAGATCACGGAGCGTTTCGGAATTGGTGATCAGTCGCTTGACGGCCGCGCCTCGCCATAATCGATCGAACGACCCAAAATAAACTCTAATAATTCTCCGAAACCTCCGTGACCTCTGTGCCCTTTGTGTGAGGCTAAAGGGTTTTGGGTTTTGCGTTTTGGGTTTTGCGTTGTGAGTGAATCCCTGGCGGCTTACCGTGATCAAAACTCAAAACTCAAGACCCAAAACTCAAAACTTGCCCTCACCATGGTTAGTACCTACACGGCGCCGAATAAGCTCGGAAGGGTGCTCTGGTGGATCGTTTATATGAGCTTGTTCCGTTATTCTCCGAGGCCACTCCATGGATGGCGATCTTTTCTCTTGCGGTGTTTTGGCGCGCGCCTCGGGACGAGGTGTCATATTTATGCTTCCGCGAAGATCTGGGCTCCGTGGAATTTGGAATGTGGTCCGTCGGCCTGTATCTCTAATGATGCGGAAATATATAATCCGGTGAAGGTGATGTTGGGTGAGGGAGTCGTGGTTTCGCAAGGAGCGTTTCTTTGCGCGGCCTCCCACGATTACAAGGATCCAACGTTTCCGGTGATCCACGGCCCGATCGTGTTGGGAAAGAGGGCCTGGGTGGCCGCGCGGGCGATCGTCTTGATGGGGGTGACGATTGGCGAGGGAAGCGTGATCGGCGCGGGCAGTGTGGTCACGAGGGATGTTCCACCCTATACACTTTGTGCCGGTAATCCGGCCCGGGTGGTGAGGAAAATCAGCAGATGAGTGTTTCTGTCAGCGTGGTGATTCCGACCAAAAACGAGGCTCGCAACCTGGAGCGATGTCTGACATCCGTCGGGTGGGCGTCCGAGATATACGTGATCGATTCTCAAAGCACGGATGAGACCTGCCGGATCGCGACGGAGCATGGCGCAAAGATTGTCCAGTTCGATTACCACGGTGGTTGGCCCAAGAAAAAGAATTGGGCGCTCGCGAATGTTCCGTTCGCCAACGAGTGGGTCCTTTTGCTGGATGCGGACGAGGTCTTGAGGGAAAACGCCCGAGAGGAGATGGCCGCTGTTCTGCAGGCTGGTAATGCTATCGACGGTTACTGGATAAATCGGCGGTTCATGTTTTTGGGGAAATGGTTGAAACATGCCTATTATCCCAACTGGAACCTGCGCCTGTTCAGACACCGGTGCGGTCGATTCGAGAAACTTGTCGATGGGGAGACCGACAGCGGTGATGTGGAGATTCACGAGCATATTGTGGTTAACGGGCAGACTGGCCGTTTGAGAACCGAGCTCGAACATTACGCTTTCCCCACGGTAGAATCCTTTATCGACAAACATAACAGGTATTCCAATTGGGAAGCGCAACTGCAGGTGGAGCTGGACCAGAAAAAGAAGGGCGGACGACTGCGGGATAAGCGGGTAAGTTTTCATCGTCGCCTGAAGCTGGCCACCAGCAGACTGCCGATGCGTCCGTTCCTCCGGTTTTGTTATATCTATTTTCTACAGCGAGGGTTCCTCGACGGTGTGGAAGGATACTATTTTGCCAGACTCCATGGGTGCTACGAATGGATGTCGGTTATTAAGACTTTCGAACGGAAGGGAAGGGGGCGGGGCAAGGAGGCAAGGAGGCCAGTAGCCAAGTAGCCAGTAGCCAGTAGGGGAACGTATCGGCGTATCGGCGCGGCTGGGGCGCGCTCCCGCGTGGTGGTAAGTAAGGCGTCCCCGCCTTACCTCTTGGGGTAAGCGAAGCGTCCCCGCTTTGCCTCCGCTCTGGCAGGGCGTTCGGCCGTAGTAGTTCGGCCAAGATCACGGGCGGGACGCCCATGGCACGGCGGAAAACGTGTCGGCGTCTTAGGGTTGCACTCCTGTGCGACCCGGCGTGACCCGCGGTAAGCGAAGCGTCCCCGCGTTGCTCCGAGTCCCTCAAGAGGCAAGGCAGGGACGCCTCGCGTACCACGCCGACACGTTCCCCAACCAGGTCGCGCGGGAGCGCAACCTACCAGCGTAAGCGAAGCGTCCCCGCTTTGCTCCGGGACCTCTCAAGAGGCAAGGCAGGGGCGCCTCGGGTACCACGCCGACAGGTTCCCCAACCACGCCGGTCGCGCGGGAGCGCAACCCTACCGGCGTACTTTCATTCTAAAAATATTCATAAAATATGATACATTATAATAATTATGGTATTTGTGCATTGCGCCACGAATACTTGGCCGCGAAATCGCCATGCGAATTGTCATTTGGGGAATTAACTACGCTCCTGAAAAAATCGGGATCGGGCCGTGCAATGTCGCATTGTGCGAGTATCTCGCTGATCGGGGAAGCGAAGTTTCCATGCTCACGGCATTTCCCTACTATCCAGCCTGGAAAAAGCGACAGGAAGATGCGCGGCAACTCTTTGGAACGGAAAAGATTAATGGCGTCCGAGTGCTCCGCTGCTGGCTTTACGTACCGAAGTGGATCAATACCTCGAGACGACTGCTGCACGAATTAAGCTTTGTTGTCTCGTCATTTCTTCGTCTGCTTTTTGTTTCGCGATCGGATTTATTGATTGTCGTGTCGCCGCCGTTGCTCTTGGGAGTGGCGGCCCGGTTCGTCTGCTTGCTGCGTGGAGGACGCTATTTGTTGCACCTGCAGGATTTGCAGCCCGATGCGGCGATCAATCTGGGCATGGTGAAATCATCCGTGCTCATCCATATCTTCAAGGCGCTGGCATCAATTGCTTACCGCGGCGCCTGGCGGATTTCCGGGGTGAGCCGGGGAATGCTGGGCGTCTTGCGCAAACATGGTGTGCCGGAAGCCAAACTGAGGTGTTTTCCGAACGGAACTGATCCGGCTGCCCCGGCGTCGAAGGGAAAGTTCCGGGCCCTTAACCGGTTCGGTCCAGAGAAGTTTCTGGTCGTTTATTCCGGCAATATCGGGGTGAAACAAGGTCTGCAACAACTGATCCTGGCGATTCAACGGGTCAAAAATCCAGCGGTGCAAATTGTTATTTCCGGAGAAGGAGCGCAAAAGAAGGCGCTGCTGGAGATGGCAACCGGGATCCCCAACCTCTCGATTCGAGGGGTACTGGACGCCAGAGAATATCGAGAAATGTTGGCCGACGCGGATATGATGGTCGTTTCCCTGGTCTCCGGATCAGGAAGCTCGTTTTTCCCGAGCAAATTGTTGAGCGCCTGCGCTGCCGGCAAACCGGTCGTGGCGATCTGTGACGCCGATTCCGAACTGGCAACCGTCGTGCAAACAAACCACTGCGGTGTCGTCGTTCAGCCAGGTGATGCCCAGGGCTTAGCCCAACGGTTGGAGCAGTTGTCCAGCGATCGTCAGCAATTAGAACCGATGGGCCGAGCTGCTAAAGAGCTGGGCGATCGGTTCCTGTGGAGCGATGTGCTGGAAAAATTCGCCCGGGAAGCGGAGATCGTGGAAGAGGTGGAAAGCGTGCCCAGCCCGAATATCGCACCAGCCGAAGCACTGGGGGGGAGGTTTTGAGTTTTGCGTTTTGGGTTTTGGGTTTTGCGTCGCGGCGTTAAGCGCCGGGAGGGGAATGCCTCACACAGAGGTCAGTGAGGTCACGAAGGGTCGGGCAGGTTTTGCGTTTTGCGTAGGACGAGGCGAAGGGGCGAGGCTCCGTCCGAGCCGCGTTCCGCAGGCCAGGCCCACCGCCTGCTTGAGAACGAGGACGAGGACGAGAACGAGGACGATTCTTCGGGGTAGCCCGAGCCGCGTTTCGCGGCCAGGCCCACCGCCTGCTTGAGGACGCTGCGTCCTCGTCCTGCCCGCGAGTCGCGGCTTCGGGCTACCCAAAACTCAAAACTCAAAACTCAAAACCTTCCAGAGGACGAGGATGATCCCCACCAGCTAACACCCAAAATGGTAACCCAACCCAAACATAACCCCACCCGAAACGTGTTCGGACTGAAGGCGGTTCGCCGCGAATCAGGTAAAGGGATCGCCTTCCTTACACTCTACGTGGTGATCGTTGCGCTCAGCGCCGCATTCCTCGGCGGCGACGAAGCAGGATGGGGGGAAGTCATTCCGGTCATCGGTATCGGCCTGCTGTTCCTCTTTTGCCCACCCCGCACCCTTCCGAATCGGGTGGTGCTCCTCGGTCTGCTTGGATTGATGATCTGCGGGTTGCTCGGGTTCTTGCCATCTCGATGGTTCGGCGAACCAGGGTGGCATCAGGCCGTCCGGCAAGCGGTTCCCGGGCTGGTCGACACGGTTAGTTTACAACCGTGGAACAGCTTCTTGCGTTTTGGGGTGATGCTTTCGGTTATCCTGTTCGCGGTCTGGGTGATTCAATGGCGGCCGCGCAACCGGGTCTATGGTCTGAAGCTATTGACTTGCGGAATCGCTCTGGTGGCCACGATTGCCATCGCGGCCAGCGTTTACGGGGTGGCAGTGCCTGGGTGGCATCCCCCTCAAGGCTTTGGACCGTTCGCAAATCGGAATCAGACAGGAACCTTGATGGCTCTCGGAGCAATGCTCGCTCTCGGACTTCTGGCCAGTGCCGCCCGGAGACGTCACTGGATTGGTTTGTTGTGGACGAGCACATTTTTCGTTTGTCTCGCCGCTTTACTATTATCGAACTCTCGTGCTCCCTTTTGCCTCTTGGCTGTCGGCTGTCTGGCCTGGTTCTTCGGGCGGCTCAAGTTATCCGTTTTTTCCGCCAGGGGCTTAGCCATCGCGGGCGGACTGATGTTGCTGATGGCCACGGGTGCCCTGATCATCGGCGAAGGAGTGGCGAAACGCTTGCCGGAACTTCTCACCAGCGGAGCGGGATTCCGGGCAAAGATCTATCATGACGCGCTCCAACTGGCCAGCAAAGCGCCGATCGAGGGAGTCGGGATAGGAAATTTCGAGGCGATTTTTCCGCTGTTTCGCGATCAGTCATTGAATACGGAGCGGGTGATTCATCCGGAAAGCGATTGGCTCTGGTTAGTGAGCGAACTGGGATGGTTATCCGCCGGCTTTGGGGCGATCACGGTCGGCGGCATATTCTGGCGACGCACTCAACCCGGAACCAAAGGAGAGAAGGACATTCTGTTGGCCGGCCTGATCGCGATGGCGGCGTTTCTGGTCAATTCGCTCTTCGACGTTCCGGGGCATCGGCTCGGCACCATGCTGCCGATTTTGGTGGTTTGCGGAATCTGCACCCAAGCGAGACGACAAGGGGAGGGATGGGCGGCTATTTCCTGGTTGAGTCGCCTCCTCGGAATCGGGCTGGTTGCTTTCGGTCTGGTCCTTTTCCAGGAAAATCAGGTTAAATCGCGGTTCCAACGCGCCCTTTCCCGCCGCGATTGGGCCAGGATCGAAGCGACCGCTTCCGACAGCCTGCTTCGCACTCCGCTGAATTGGTCCCTTTACGTCCAACGCGGGTACGCCAACGTCTACCAGCACCAATGGTTGCCGGCGATCACTGATTTTCGGTCGGCGCTTTTGCTGGAGCCGAAGCTACCCATCCTGCCGTTTAACGAAGGACGCGCCTGGGTTGGCTTGAATCCTGAATTGGCCGTCGCGGTTTGGAAACAATGTCTGCAGCGGAGCCTGAACGCCGAACGGAACGATTTCTATCGGCAGATGTTGGGTGCGTCCTACACCGACGCTCGCTTGCACGAGGCGATACTCCGATTGTCTGACGATGATGTTCCATTGGCCGTGATGGCCCTGCAATGCGGCCACGCTGACGCAAAAACGCTGAAGTTCCTTGAGGAAGAGAAGTCGAATCTCGATTCGGAGCAAAGCCGGGCGGTTTCGCGCTGGCAAGCTCGGGACGCAGCGATCAGGAAAGACTTCCAGGAGGCTTACGAGCTGGGCAGGCAAGGGATGAAGCCGGTGGTGTTTCCGGATGAACAGCCATTATCGGAAAAGCAATGCCGCTTCGCCTTGATTCGGGACCATACCGACATGGCCGCGGCATTTAGTCTCTGTTCGATTTTGCAGTCGGAGGAGCGTTGGGAAGAGGCGTTACAAATTCTGGAAACGCTGGTGCGCGGCCCAAAGTGTCCGGGTTATTTCCGGGTGATGCGGGCGGAGATATTGGCCTCAAAAAACGAGTGGCAAGAAGCCTGGGCGGCCATCAGCGGGCTGGTGCAGAAGTAGGGACGCGCGCGCGTCCGGCCAGAAGGGGAATGGCTCGCACGGAGGACACGGAGGGCACGGAGGGGGGCAGGCTTTGAGTTTTGGGTTTTGGGTTTTGAGTAAGCCTTTACAGAAGGAAACAAAGAACTTTTTGAACAGAAGGTAGCAAAGGAAACCAAGATTTGGGGACTGAATTTCGGCGGCCAATTTGCGGTAACCCGCCAGGGATTCACTCACCACCCAAAACGCAAAACCCTCTTGGCTCGCACTGAGGTCACTGAGATTTTAAACAGTTTTTTAAAGTTGTTTTTGGGTTGTCCGATGGATTTATGGCGAGGCACGGTTGAAAACCGAACTCGCGCCTTTGATCTACAACTTAAATTTCCTCCGTGATCTCCGTGTCCTCCGTGCGAGAATTTCCTGTCTTCTCCAAAGCCTGCATCGCAGACAAATTTCTAAGTGCTTGACTACTTGGCTACTGGCTACTTGGCTACTGGCCACTGGCTACTTGGCCGCGTATGATTGCCATCGAGGGTCTTTCTAAAAGCTTTGGCGAATTTCTGGCGCTCGACCGTATCGACCTGAACATCGGTACCGGTGAGCTGTTTTTTCTTTTGGGTCCGAGTGGGTGCGGCAAGACAACGCTTTTGCGTCACATCGCCGGGTTCTACCAGCCGGACGAAGGCCGGATTCTTTTCGATAACAAGGATGTCACCCGTTTGCCTGCACATCAGCGCAATACCGGCATGGTGTTTCAGAATTATGCTTTGTGGCCGCACCTAACTGTGGAAAAGAATGTTGCCTTCGGTTTGGAAGAACGGAAACTTCCGAAAGCAGAAATTGATCGTCGGGTGACTGAAGCTCTCCGCGTTGTTCGGCTTGAGGACTTGGCTGGGCGCAAAATTCACGAAATGTCCGGCGGCCAGCAACAACGAGTCGCGCTCGCACGAGCGCTTGTCGTGCGCCCGGCTTGCCTGCTTTTGGATGAGCCATTATCCAATTTGGATTCCAATCTGCGCCTGGAAATGCGGCACGAAATCCGCCGCATTTGCCGGGAATTCAAATTGACCTCCGTCTATGTCACGCACGACCAGCAGGAGGCGCTCTCGATTGCCGACCGGATCGCTATTTTGAACGCCGGCAAATTGCTTCAGGTCGGCGCACCATCGGAAATCTATCGGCACCCTCGCAACCGGTTCGTGGCCGAGTTTATCGGAGAAGGCAATTTTCTGACTGGCCAGGTTGCAGGGCGAAACGAATTGCTGGAGGTCAATCTCGGCCATCGCAGTCTCCTGGTCGCTGCGCCGCACGATCTGGCCGCCAGTGTCGGATCACCGGTCACTCTTTGTCTGCGTCCGGAAGTTATTCGGATCGCGGAGAATCAGCCTCCGGGCCAGGCTTGGCAAGCGAGGCTGATCGAAACCACTTACCTGGGCCAGGTCGCTCAACATCTCTTTCGATGCGACGACGATCTTCTCAAGGTGGCGGAGATCAATCCGCGGCCGGACCGATTCCGCCCCGGCCAGGAATACTTCCTGGGCATCGAACCGGAAGATGTCATCGTAATATAGTTTTGAGTTTTGGGTTTTGAGTTTTGAGTGGAGAGCGCTCGTATGCTCAAAGGCCGCCCTCACGCCGACGCGTTCCCCCTCGCCGGTCGCGCGGGAGCGCGACCCTATCACTGTAAGTGAAGCGTCCCCGCTTTACTCCGAGTCCCCCAGAGGCAAGGCGGGGACGCCTTGCTTACTCGGCCTATTTTCCCTCCCATCAAATTAATCTGTGTAATCGGCGTAATCTGCGGTTAAAAATCCTCCGGTTAAAAATCCTCTTTTGATGCGTAGCGTCCTTCCGATTCTCTTTTCTCTCTGCCTGGTCGTTGCGGTGCCCATTCTCTTCCGGCAGTCGGAGTTTGAGAACAACTCGGCTGAGGATGAACTGGTAATCATCTCGCCTCACAACGAAGCAATCAGGTACGAGTTCACGCGCGCCTTTGCAGACTATTACCACCAATTGACCGGGCGATCGGTTCATCTCGATTGGCGATTGCCCGGTGGGACGACGGAGATCGTTCGATATCTGAATTCGGAATATGAAGCCTCGTTCCGAAACTATTGGACACGGCAACTGCGGCTGCCTTGGGATCGAGAGGTTCTGGATGCCTTTGCCAACCCAAAAGTGCACGCAGATGCCAATAGTGGTTCACAAGGTGAGCGTGCCAGATATGCATTTCTGAATTCGAATTCAGGGTGCGGAATCGATTTGCTGTTCGGTGGGGGCAGCTTTGACTTTATCAACCTGGCCAATCGTGGACTCCTGGTTGATAGCGGAGTTCTTTCCCGATTTCCCGAACTGTTTGGCGGTACCGGCGACCTTCTGATCCCGCGTATCCTTGGAGGTGAACAATACTGGGATGCCCGCGGACGTTGGGTCGGTGTTTGCCTGGCGGAATTTGGGATTTGCTATAACACGGATGTCCTGGCGCGACTGGGCGTTTCACCACCGCCCACTCAATGGGTCGATTTAGCGAACGAGCGGTTGTTCAACGCGATTGCCTTGGCTGATCCAACCAAGAGTGGTTCGGTGGCCAAAGCCTTCGAGTTGATGATCCAGCAGCAGATGAATCAACGGCTGGCCGAACTCGCTGCCTCCGAAAGCAAACAGTCGGTTGAACAGCGGGAAAAACAGGCGGTGGCCGAAGGCTGGGAAAGGGGGCTGCAACTGCTCATTCGTCTCGCGGCGAATTCCCGCTATTTCAGCGATGGCGCTCCAAAAGTGCCGATGGACGTCGCTTACGGGGAGGCCGCCGCGGGTATGTGCATCGATTTTTATGGGCGATTCGAAAGCGAAGCGGTGGCGGATAAAAATGGTCGATCCAGGCTGAAGTATACCAGCGTTTTGGGCGGCACATCGATCGGAGCGGACTCGATTGCGATGCTCCGCGGCGCGCCGCATCCAGAGGTCGCGAAGGCATTTATCGATTTCGTCCTGAAGCTCGAAGGTCAGAAGCTCTGGGATTTTCGGGTTGGAACACCCGGTGGACCAGAGCGCTACGCCCTGAGGAGGCTGCCGATCCGCCGAGAGTTCTACCGGGAACCGCTCCGCGCTTATATGTCGGATAGCGAAGCCGATCCCTATCGCGACGCGCAGGCATTTGAGTATCACGAAGCTTGGACGGGGCCACTCTTTTCGGCCATCCGCTTTCTGGTCCGGGTGATGTGCATTGATTCTCGGGAAGAACTCGTCTCCGCAAGGAAGGCGATTGGCAACGAACCGATTGATTCTCCAGCTTTTCAAAAGCTCCTGGACGTTTCCCGGGTGCGCTACGACATCGCGATGCAGCAGATTCGGGATACCCTCAGGTCGGCCGACCGGGTGAAAGAAGTGCGGTTGGCGGAAGAATTGACAACCTATTTTCGCAACCAATATCGGGAGGCGGAACAGATGGCCCGAGCAGGCAAATGAAAAGCATTCTCCGATCACCCAATTCGAAAGGAGAGCCGTCACTCCTCGGGAGAATCGCCCGCCGCCTTTTTGGATCCCGTTTCCGCGGTTCTCGCGTTTCCGGCGTCACTCTGGCGCTCTATTTCGGGGTTCTGGCATTTTTCGGCCTTTTCTTTGTCCTGCCAATCGCCATCGCTGTTCGAGGTGCCTTCCTGGATCAAACCGGAGCCCTGACGCTCGACTATTTCCGCGAAGTTTTCCGGAACCCGATTTACCTGGAAGGGTTTACCAATGCCCTCAGACTTGCCACCGGAAGCACTCTCCTCGCATTTTCATTCGCGGCGCCCCTGGCCTGGATCAGCGAGAGGTTCGATTTTCCGGCCAAGCGGGCGCTCTCGGCTCTGTTGCTTTTGCCAATGATGTTGCCTCCCTTTGTTGGTGCGATCGGTTTTCGCCAGATCTTCGGTCAGGAAGGGGCCGTTAACGCCTTGCTTTGCGCCGTTGGATGGCTCGGCCAGAACCAGGTGATCGATTGGGTCGGAGCCGGGCGTGAGTGGGGGATCATCTTGCTCAACGCGCTCCATCTCTATCCGATCCTCTACCTCAATCTGGTCGCGGCGTTGGCCAACGTAGATCCAGTCTTGCTGGAAGCTGCGGAGAACCTCGGATGCACAGGATTGCGGCGCGCCTGGCGCGTAACTCTTCCGCTGGTCATGCCGGGAATTTTCGCCGGCGGTAGCATCGTTTTTATCTGGGCGTTTACCGAACTCGGTGTTCCCCTGATGTTCGACTATTATCGGGTCACCCCAGTCCAGATATTTAACGGTCTGAGCGATATCGACAGCAACCCGTTCACCTACGCCCTGGTTGCGGTAACGCTGATCGGTTCGGCCTTGATTTACGGCGCGATTCGCCTGCTGGTGGGCAGGTCTGTGCCGGCCATGCCAGGGCGCGGCGGTCACACCGGCCAGATAGTCGCTCTGGCAGGTTTCCGCGGCCTGTTGTGTTCCTCTTTCTTTCTGGCGATTTGCGGTCTGGCCCTTTTGCCCCAACTCGGGGTCATCCTCGTTTCCGTTTCGAAAGACTGGTATCGAACGATCCTTCCTCAGACGTTCACCCTGCAGCATTATGTGGCCGCCCTTGGCAATCATTTAACCGTGCCGGCGATCCAGAACAGCCTCGTTTACGCGTCGTTGTCGACCGTTCTTGATCTTCTGCTGGGAGTTATCATTGCCTATCTGATCACCCGGACAAAGATCTTTGGCCGCTCGTTGCTCGATGCGCTGGCGATGCTTCCTCTCGCCGTCCCCGGGCTGATCCTGGCGTTCGGATACCTGGCCCTGACACGTCCTGGCAGTTTCTTCGGTTTCCTGGATCCGGCGCGAAACGCGCTGATTCTCCTGGTGCTGGCCTATGCCGTTCGCCGGATGCCTTACGTCGTTCGCTCGGCGGCGGCCGGTTTTCGAACAAGCCAGCGTCACGTTGGAGGAAGCCGCCCTGAGCCTGGGTGCCTCGCCGTTCCGTGCGCTGACCCGAATTACTTTGCCTTTGATCATGGCGAATCTTTTTTCGGGAGGCATTCTGGCCTTTGCCTTTGCGATGCTGGAAGTCTCCGACTCCCTGGTCCTTGCGCAGAAACAAGCCGATTACCCAATCGCGAAAGCCATTTACGAACTCTCCAATATTCTGGGTGAGGGTCCGTATCTCGCCGCAGCGCTCGGGGTCTGGGCAATGGTTTTTCTCGGTTTAACGATCGCCGCCGCCTCCCGATCGATCGGAGCCAAACTAGGTTCACTTTTTCGGATCCGAGGGTAGGGAACGTGTCGGGTTGGTAAGCGAGGCGTCCCTGCCTTGCCTCTGGCCGAAGGGCAAGAACGGAAGATAGGAAATTCTCGCAAGGAGGCCACGGAGATCGCGGAGGATTTTTGAAAATTGTTGATCAGTCGTTCGGGGCCACGCCTCGCCATGATCGTTCAACCGTTCAACCCAAATAAATTTTAAAAACCCTCTGAACCTCCGTGCCCACCGTGACCTCCGTGCGAGCCATTCCTCTTCTGGTCGTTTAGGCCCACGAAGATGGGAAATTTCCCGCACGGAGGCCACGGAGATCACGGAGAGTTTTTGAAATTGTTGACCAATTGTTTGCTGGGCCACGCCTCGCCACAATCCATCGAACAACCCAAAATAGACTCTAAAAATTGTCTGAACCTCCGTGCCCACCGCGCCCTCCGTGCGAGCCATTCCCCTTTCGGCTTAAGCCGCGTTCATCTCGCCCGTGGTTCGGCCAGGATCACGGGCGGAACGCCCGTGTCACGACTTCCTGGCTACTGGCTACTCGGCTACTCGGCTACTTTCCGTTTCCGCCCTGCCGAGATCCGTTCAAGCAACGCGAGCAGCTCGGCCTTGTTCAACGGTTTGGAAATGTATTCGTCCATTCCGGCGGCGAGACAGCGCTCGCGGTCGCCGGCCATCGCGTGCGCGGTCATGGCCGCGATCGGGGTGTGCCGGCCGGTTGCCTGCTCGGCCTCACGGATGCGGCTGGTAGCTTCCAGGCCGTCCATCTCGGGCATTTGCACGTCCATAAAGATCAGATCGAATGCCTCGCGCGCGGCGGCTTCCACGGCCTCGCGCCCGTTGACGGCGTGCACGAGTGAGTGCCCGCGCCTTTCAAGGATGGCCGCGGCGACGGCGCGATTGACGACGTTGTCTTCAGCAAGCAAGATGCTCAATCGGCTCGGGGGCGGCACACTCGGCGCGGCGTCTGCTATTGGCTCCCGCTGAGGCGCGCTGCCGATCGCGGTGAGGATGGCGCTCAACAGCTCAGGCTGGCTGACCGGTTTCATGAAGTAACCTGCCACGCCCAACTCGTTGCAGCGCGCGATCGCGCCGGCGGGCATCGCCGAAGAGAGCATCATCACCGTCGAACCGGAGAGGTCCGGGTGATCGCGGATTTTCTCCGCTACCATCAAGCCATCCATCTCGGGCATCATACCGTCGAGTGAGCACGAGGCGGAAGGGCGTCCCGGCTTTGCCGCGTGGAGCATCGCGGTGAGCGCCGCCGCACCGGATGCGACGGCCGCGGGCTGCATACCCCAGTGGGCCAGCATCTCACTCAGGATGCGGCGATTGACGGCGTTGTCATCTACCACCAGCACGCGCAAGCCTTGGAGCTGGCGCGGGTCCGCCTGCAGCGCCCGCGGTGCGGGCGTGTCCCGTACGGCGAGCCGCGCGGTGAAGTGGAAGGTGGTTCCTTCGCCCATCGTGCTTTCGACCCAGATCCGTCCGCCCATCAGCCCGCACCAGCTGCGAAGCGATCGCCAGTCCCAGGCCGGTGCCGCCATAGTGGCGCGTCGTCGAGCCATCCGCCTGCGCGAAGGCCTCGAAGACCAGCGCCTGCTTCGTCGGCCGGAATGCCGATGCCGGTGTCGCTCACCGAGAAATGCAGGCAATGTTCGTCGTCCGTCGCGGACTCGACGGCCACGCGGAGCATCACGTCGCCGCGCTCGGTGAACTTGATCGCGTTGTCGATGAGGTTAATCAGGATCTGCCGCAGCCGCATCGGGTCGCCGACCAAATGGTCGGGCACGTCCGCGCGGAATGTCGGCCGGTCAGTTCGAGTCCCTTCTGCTCCGCGCGCATGCCGAGTGGCTTGAGCATCGCTGCCAATGCAATCGCGCAGACTGAAACTGACTCGCCTCCAGCTCCAGCTTGCCCGCCTCGATCTTGGAAAAGTCGAGAATGTCGTTGATCAAGCCGAGCAGCGCGTCGCGCGGAGCGTTTCGCCATGTCGAGGTATCGCGCTGCTCGCGCGTCAGTTCCGTGTCGAGCACCAGCTCGGTCATGCCGATGATGCCGTTCATCGGCGTGCGAATCTCGTGGCTCATATTCGCCAGGAACTCGCTCTTGGCCCGGTTTGCGGCTTCGGCGGCCTTCTTGGCTCGTAGAATGTCGCTCTCCATCTGCTTGCGCGCGGTCATGTCGCGCGCCACGCAGAACATGATCTGGTGCCCCTTTGACCAGGTGGCGGTCCAGAGGATCGGAACCATGGAGCCATCCTGGCGCAGGTAACGATTTTCAAAATTGTTCTCCGGCGTACCGTTCATGACGGAGACCGCGGCTTCGGTGCTTCTCGCCCGGTCGTCGGGATGGATCATGTCTAGGTAGGGTCGCCCGATAAGTTCCTCCGGCCGGTACCCCCACAGAGCTTCACACGCACGGTTGACTGTGAGAAATCGGCCCTCGATGTCGAAGGTGCAGATGACATCCATGGAGTGATCCATGATCTGCTGGTAGGCGTTCTCAGCCTCGGCGCGCTCCTGCATTTGTTCCCGCAGGTTAGCATTCGCTTCGGCCAGTTCCGAAGTGCGCTGGACGACGT
>CAWBKA010000033.1:0-120280 GCA_963789065.1 uncultured Verrucomicrobiae bacterium
TGCTGGCGCATCCGATGTAGCTAAGCGGTGGACACTTATGTAAGGCGATGTTACGTAGGTCACCGCTCGTTCTGAGCTACCACGCTGTGGTGCCGCCCCTTGCTACCGAGACTCACGCGTAACCGAATGACGCCGAACAGAAACAGCGAAATTAGTACCGGGACATAGTAGTTTCTTGGTTAACCCACGCGAAAAAAAATGCGATGACCGCTCCCACGAAGCAGAGATGACTTAGCCCGTCGAACGGCTTCCGCCATTTCGATGAGGGATACGTTAGAAGAATCAGCGCGATACAGAAGCCGATTTCAAAGAGGCGGTCTACAAGCAGCACTGGTTTGTAAGGCCAGGCTAAGGTGTGCCCCGACGAAAGTACAATGCACCCGTTCCATAATCCCGGTAGCCCGAAGAAGCCCGCAATATATGTCTTCCACCTCTCTGCAGTCAAATGCACAATCGTAATGCCTGCCGCAAATGCAAGATAACCGACGCCCCTTCCAACTCTTCCCATGTCATGGCCTGTCAATGCGAGCGCGCCCAGCAGCAGCAGGACCATCGTGATGAATCCCAGCAATAGATTTCCCGCTAATCGAAAGCCGTTTCTGATCTCCTGTTTGCGTTTCTCGCCTTTGCCACTAAGAAGGATGACCGAATAATCCGTACAGCGCGGCATATATGAGTGCGACGATTAGCGCCAGCAGGATACATTCCGCTACCGCGGCAGAACTCATTGTCGTGGCCTCACCTAAGATTATCCTCCAAGCCTCTGGCGTCAGCCTAGCCATTCCTTCTTGTGTTGCGCAGCGTTAGCCGCGTCGGCGCCTGGAGGCTACGGAATTCGGCGCGCTTGGAGTGCTGGCGGAAATCGGGGCCTTCCATCTCCATGAAGGGACGCTCGAGTCCTGCGCGCTCGAGCTCGGCGTCGCGCGCGATGGCGACGCGGGCAGGGTGGCCCGGGCTCCCCGCGGAGCAGGCTTCCCTCCCCTCCCCGAGCGCCGAGATTGCTCCGAACGCGACGAGGCTGGCGCTCATGGTGACGCCGCCGCACCAGAGCCGACGCCAGGGCCCGGGACCTGGTCCGGATTGAGGAATGCGGCGGGGTCGGGAGGCTCGTCCGAGAGCGACTCGACCTCCACCTGGACGTGCAAGCCCGTGCCCGGCTGCTCGTAGAGCGCGCGGCTACCTTCCCCGGGCGCCAGCGTCTTGCCCAGCCATGCGAGTCGGTCGAGGCCCTGACCCTCGCGGCGCGACGCCAGCCCTGCCTGGGCTCCCTCGGTCGTCTCGTGAAGGAGGGTCACGGTCGCCCTCCCCTCGCGCAGCACCAGCAGGGTCGAGGCCGGCCTCGCGCGGGCCGTGAGCAGCCGACCCTCGAAGGGGGCCAGAAACCACCAGCGGAAGAAGCCGATGGGAAACGCATCGTCCGCCTTGCGACCTCCCCGACGGAGGAGGTCCATCGCAGGAATCGCGAACCGCCAGCGATCCGGGTGCGCCCATACGTCCAGGGCGGTCACCCGCCCGGTCCGAGGAGTACCATCCGCATCGCGCGATGTCGGTCGACCGCGATCGCGCCGCGGGCCTCAATCGCTCGCCTGCTGCGCGGCTCCCGCAGAACCACCCTGACGATCTCGACATAAGGACGCCGAGGCTGGGCGGCGCGGAGGCGACGAGAGCCGCGACCTGGCAAGCGTCCACTCGGCTTGCGAAGGAGTCCCGAAGGGCGTCTGCGGCTTCGACGCGCAGGCCGTCGCGAACAGGCCGATCGCCGTGAGGAGAGACCTGACCGGGAAGTTCATCCTCTTGCTCCCCGCGGGCTCCGTCAGGACGAAGGCGTAGCCTCGGCCACGCGCGAGCCCCACGACGAGGACGCGGGCGCCTCGCGTCGCGCGATGAGCGACGCTCCCGCGACGAGGGCAACGGCGCCGACGGCCTCGTGGTCGCCGGCTCGGGCGCGGCAGCTCACGCGCGGGGCCGAGGCCCATACGGCCTTTGCCAGCAGAAGGTCGATCTCCGCGGCCTCGCGCGACACGACGACGCGCGCGTGGCTCCTGGCCCACGAAGCGTCGCCATCCGCGGCGGCCGAGAGGGATGCGCGCGCTTCGGCGACGTCGTCGTCGCGCCAGGCGACCGCGGACACCAGACGGGCCAGCACGGGCACCGCGAGCCCGAGCGCTCTCGCAGGCCTCGAGCACCAGCGCGGCGGCCCCCTCGCCGCGAGCTCCGTCTGCGGCGACCGCTCCCGGCGTCGCGCGCGCGAAGAGACCGTGAGGATGCGCTCCGCGATGTCGCTCGCCTCCTCCATGGCGCCGGCGACGACAGCGTCCGCCTCGCCGCGCGCGATGAGCTCGGCCGCGCGCAGGATGGCGCTCTCGCCGCTCGTCCCCAGATCGGCCACGGCGAGCGCAGGGCCATGGATGCCCAGGTAGATCGTGGCGTGCCCGACGGGCGAGCTGGGGACGAGGTTGGGAAACTCCGCCGGGCTGGCCAGGCGAGCCCCCTTCTCGAACAGCCGGTGCATGTACGCCGCGGACCCGTCCACGCTGCCGAAGGCGCCGCCCAGCACGAGGCCCGGCGGCCCGGATTGACAGGCTCCCCCGCGCGCCGGGACTCGCCGAGCGCCTGCTCGCAGACCATCGCGCCCAGGCGCGCGGGTCGGTCGAGCCGACGAGCACGCGCCGCGTCGAGGCGGGTACCCAGATCGAGCGGGGACGGCGCCCTGGGTTTGCAACTGCGCCGGCGCCGAGGGGGAGCGAGGAGGTCGCTTGCCGTCGCGGCGTCATCGAGACCGGCGGGCGTCAGGCAGGCGGCACCGGTGATGACGAGCAGACGACCCCACCCGGCTCGATAAACCTCACCCCCCGGCCCCCTCTCCGCAGACGGAGAGGGGGAGCTGATCCGCACACGGGCTCCCCTCTCCGTCTGCGGAGAGGGGCCGGGGGTGGGGTCTCGCGGAGAGGGGGCCGGGGGGTGAGGTTTTCGCCATGGCTAGGCGTCGTGCCCCCTCGGGCTTCGCGAAGACGAGCACCGTGTCCATGCCGCCGAAGCCGAACGAGTTCGACATCGCCGCGCGCACGCGGGCGGCGCGGCCGCGTTGGGGACGTGGACGAGGCGGCACGCCGGGTCGGGCTCGTCGAGCCCCGCCGTGGGCGGGAGCGACCTGGTCGCGGATGGCGAGCGCCGCTGAAGATGGCCCTCGATGGCGCCGGCCGCGCCGAGCGTGTGCCCGATCTGCGCCTTGGAGCTCGAGACCGGGACGCGCTCCACCTCGGCGCCGAGCGCGCGGGCGAGCGCCGCCGACTCCATCGCGTCGTTGAGCGGCGTGCCGGTGCCGTGCGCGTTCACGTAGTCGATGTCGCGCGGCGCGAGCCCCGCGCGCGCGAGCGCGCGCGACATCACGCGCGCCGCGGTGGCGCCGCGTCGGCTCGGGGTTGGTGATGTGGTGCGCCTCGGCGCCGACGCGCCCAGCCCGCGAGCTCGGCGATGGGCGTCGCGCCCCGCGCGCGCGCGCCGTCGCTCGCGCGCTCGAGGACGAGGAAGCCCGCGCCCTCGCCGAGGTTCAGCCCGCGCCGCCGCCGGTCGAACGGGCGGCACGGCTCCGGGTCGATGCGCCGCGAGCGCGTTGAAGCCGCTGAACGTGAGCCGGCAGAGCCCGTCGGTCCCGCCCGGCGACGCACGCGCGTCGACCTCGCCCGCGCGGAGCCACGCGCGCCGCGACGAGCGAGGGCGTTCGCGCCGCTCGAGCACGCGCTGCAGAGCGTGCGCACGCGCGCGAACGGGCCGAGCGCCTTCGTGAGGCGGTCGCCCGTCGCCGAGAGCGGGTGCGAGAGCATGTCGAGCAGCGACGCGCGACCTGCGCTCGGCGCGAGGCTCGGCGTGGAGCTCGGCGAGGAGCGCCTCGGTCTCGAACATCCCGCCGGTCGTGCCGCCGACGACGAGCCCGACGCGCGCCGCGCGCGGCGTCGAGCCGCGCCTGCGCCAGCGCCTCGCGCGCCGCCAGGCGCCAGCGCGCTCGTGCGCGACCAGCGCTCGCCCGTGATGGCTGCGTCGGGCAGCGACGACCGCCGCGCCCGGGCGCGGCGACCTTCGCGCGCGTGCCCCCGGTCGTGTCGAACAGGTCGAGCGGACCGATGCCGCGGTCGCCGCGACGAGCCGCGTCCCACGTCGCGCCCGTCGGTCGCCCAGCGCCGTGACGAGCCCGACGCCGGTGACCCAGACCGCGTACGCCGTCGACGACGACGACCGGCTCGCTGACGGCGACTCCTCGCTACGCCGGCCGACGATGCCGCGACGTGCGCGGCGAGCGCCGCCACCGACGCGAAGATCGCGCGCGCCTCGTCCCCCTCCGGGATGCGCACGCCGAAGCTGCTCCTCGACGCTCATCGCGAGCTGGAGCGCGTCGAGCGAGTCGAGCGCCGAGCGCCTTCGCGCCGAAGAGCGGCGCGTCGTCGTCGATGCTCGCGGGGTCGCGCCCTTCGAGGTTCAGCTCCTTGACGATGAGCTCCTTGATCTCGGCCTTAGAGGGCTCGTCCAGGATGGCTCGCATCCAACCTTGCCTCACTCTCGGCCCGGGAGATGCGCCGTGAGCGTCACCTGAGCATTGGCACGCTCTCGCTCGGAGGGTCCTTGCGGACGAGAGGGGACGCAGCCTCGCCACGGGGCGTACGTGGCATCGCGACCGCCCTTGTGCCGGGGACGGCCGGGCGGATCGCGCGCCGAAGGGACCTGCTCCAGGGCTCGACGCCACGGACCGGGCCTGGGCTCGGGGGAGCGAGCTCGGCCGGGGCCCGGAACGAGCGTCTGGAAGGGCAGCCTGGCGAGCGGGCCGCCAGCGTGACCCACCGCGCAGATGCGAACGCCCAGGGCGCGACGGCGGCGAACCGCAACAGGCGGCGAGCGACCAGCCGCCGACCATTGCGTAAGCTTAAGCATCCGGCGCAATCGGCCAGGGGCGCGAGCAACGAGCTTCGGCAAGCGCAGGGAGAGCACTGGCTCTGTCCGGATAGCGCTCTTCCTGTGAGTCACGCCCTGCTAGGAAGCGCACGCCATGGGCACGCTCGTCAACTACGCGACCGACAAAGGGGTCGCGGTCCTCACGCTCACCGATCCGCCGGTCAACGCCTACACGCACGAGATGTTCAAGGAGCTCGACGCCTGCATCCTCGAGGCGCGCTTCGACAACGACGTCCACGTCATCGTCATCACGGGCCACGGCGACAAGTACTTCTGCGCCGGCGCGAACATCAACATGCTTCGCGAGGCCGACGCGACCTTCAAGTACTACTTCTGCCTCCACGCCAACGAGACGCTGCTCGCGCCTCGAGCAGACGCCGAAGCTCGTGCATCGCCGCGCATCAACGGGCACGCGGTCGGCGGCGGGCTCGAGATCGCGCTCGCGTGCGATCTGCGCGTCGCGCGCGAGGGGGCGTTCCAGATCGGCCTGCCCGAGGTGAACCTCGGCGTGCTGCCCGGGCACGGGCGGAACGCAGCGCCTCGCGCGCCTCATCGGCAAGGGCCGCGCGATCGAGATGATGGTCGAGGGGCACGACGATCACCGGTCGAGCAGGCGCACGCCATCGGCCTCGTCAACAAGGTCTGGAGCGCCGAGACGCACGAGGCGTTCATGCGCCAGGTGATCGAGTACGCGCACGAGTTCACGCCGCCGAACAAGGCCGCGCTGGCGGTCGGCCGCATGAAGCGCGCGGTGCAGAGCGGCGATGCGAGATGAGCCTCGAGCAGGGGCTCGCGCTCGAGCGCGAGCTGCAGGCGGAGCTCTTCGCGTCGCACGACGCGAAGGAGGGGCTCGCCGCCTTCAGCGCAGAAGCGAAAGCCGGTCTTCCGGGGGAGGTAGGGTCCGGCGTATCGCGCGGGCCCGGTTTCCGTTGCTAGGATTGTCGCATGGCCCGCAACGCGATTGATCGGCAGCCTGCCAATCCCGCGGCCTTCGCCGCGTCGAATATGACAAGCTCGCCGAGCTCGGGGCCTTTGGCGACGAGCGTGTCGAGCTTCTCTACGGAATGGTGGTGACGATGGCACCGAAGGGCCCGCTCCATGAGAGCGCCTTGCAGAGGCTGACCCGCATCTTCGTGCGCGGCTTCGACGGGCGAGCAACGGTGAGGATCGGAGGCCCCTTTTGCCGCGTCCGACGGCTCCGAGCCAGAGCCGGATTCCTCGCGCTCGTTCCCCTCGGCGAGCTACGACTAGGCTCACCCTTCGCAGGCGCACTTGCTCATCGAGGTCGCGCACTCGTCGCTGTCGTTCGATCGCGGGACGAAGGCAAAGCTCTACGCGGAGTGCGGCGTTCCGGAATACTGGATTTCGACGTGGCGGACGGCATCGTGGAGGTGCACGTCGACATCGTGCGAGGGGCATACGCACGACATCACGCCGTACCGGCGGGGTGAGGCGGTCCGGCTGACCGGGTTCCCCGACGTCGAGGTTCCCGTCGATGACGTGCTTCCTCCGCAGCGGCGATGACGCCGCGTTGAGCTCACGCCTCCTGGCGTAGCTCGGCGACCGAGCCTTCGAGCAAGGCCAGGCCTCGGGCCTCGCCCAGCCGCACGCAGCGCGTTATGCTGGGAGCATGTCGGACTCGATGACGGTCATGCGGTTCCTCGAGCGTCGCCAGCGCGAGAAGGACGCGCTGGTCCAGGCGCGTCGAGAGCGCATGCTGAGCGTGCTGCCGACTCTCGTGTCGGCGCTCGTTGCCCGCGGCGCGCGCCGGGTCTGGCTCTTCGGTTCACTCGTCTGGGGAGGCGTGCACCAGCGATCGGACACGGACCTCGCGGTGGAGGGGCTCTCCGCCGAAGAATTCCGCGGTGCGCCCAAGGCGAGCTCTTGCTCCAGGCATCATCCGACGTCGATCTCGTTCGCGTCGAGGAGGCGCCGCCCGCGCTCGCCGACCGCATTCGGGCCACCGGGCGCTTGCTTCATGGTTGAGCCTCGCCGAGCCGCGCTCGCCGTTCTGATCCTGGAGATTCGCGCCGACCGGGATGCGGTCGACCGGCACGCCGGCACTGGCCGCGAGGCGCTTCGAGCGTTCCCTGGGCCGAGGGCTCACCGACTCTCTCCGTGGTCGCCGTCGCCGTGCACCATTTCTACGGCGCGGCGGAGACCGTCTTCGAGCGGATCGCGCGCGCGTTCGAGGGTTTGCCCGACCACTCGGACCGTTGGCATCAGGATCTGCTCGACAGGATGGTGCTCGCGATTGACGACATACGGCCGGCCGTACTCCGTCGCGAGACCGCGCGCGCGCTGGCTCCGGTGCTCGGCTTTCGCCATTTCTTTCGCCACGCTTACGCCGTGGCGTTCATCTCGCCGCCTCCAGCTCGCCGCCGAAGACGTCCTTCGCGCGCACGCGCTGCTCGGCGATGACCTCGACGCGTTCGAGCGCACGCTCACGGCCGCGCACGCATGAGCAGATGACGCTGCCGTGTGGGGGTCGAGCCCACGGTCTCTAGCGTTCTGCCGATTCGCCTGCCGCGCGCTGCGCTTCCAGTTCCGCGCGAATTTCGGCGACGAGCTCGAGTCGAGAGAGTTGCAGTAGCTCGATCGCTCGAGTAGCTTTGGCGTCATCGTCAGGCGCTGACCGCCGTCGTCTCCCCCGCCTCCCCCGCGGCAAGAGCAAGGCGTGGATGCGCTCGCGCCAATGTCGTCACCCGAGAAACGTAGCGGCCCTGGGGGGCGGCGCAAGCTCACCCCGACATCGACACCGGCCACGCTCGCGTGTTGCTAACCCACGGCCCGCCGGAGGGCTGCGGCCACGTCGGGGTCCATCCTTCGTAGCGCCGCCGTGACGCGCTTCACCCATCCGGCGCCGCGCCTCTCAAGCGCTTCCCATGCGAGCGTGAGATCGCCCGGCCGATCCACCGCCAGGACTTCCACGAGCGCCTCCGCCTGGGCCAGGTACCTCTCGCGCCTTCACGGCGTGGGCAACGCTTCGCAGCTCGCCGACGACGAGCTTGTGAAGCGCGTAGCGCGCCGCGCCCGGAACGTTGACCAGCACCCCCTCGCCCCCCACGACCGCCGCGGGGTGGGTCTCTTCGATCAGGTAGTCGAGAAAACGAAGCGGCGTCGCTGCTGCGCCAAGGGCGGGGATGTGGATTCGGGGAAGTGCGCTCACGGCCGACCAGAGGCGTCAACAGGTCGACGTGCAGCTCGGTCCCGAGCACGCGGAACGACGTCGACGGGTGCTTGTGATGCAGCGGCGGGATCGGCGAAAGCTGCAAGCCCGCAGACGCCGCCTCGCCCGGCCCTGGAGCGAGGAGTGGCGCTGCGTCACGGGCGACTGCGAGGGTGATGCGAGGGTCGTGCGCCAGGTCCACGTCGCGCGTACGCGTCGAGGCGGCCGGCCACCGGACGCCGAGCATGTTGCCCAGCACCCCGAAGGCGAGCGAACCCACGAGGACAGTGCCGACGCGAAAGACCCCACGATCCGCCAGGAGCCGGAGCAGACGCACCTCGGCCGGGGCGTGGACGTACGCGCCTCCGGCAGCCGCCATGGCTCCGATGCGTGCGTGATCGCTCGCGACCCGTCGCAGCTCGCCCCAGCGCTTTCGCGCGGTCTCCATTCTCTCGCGCACCTCGGGCGTGTCGGCGCCCACGTAGGTCTGGCGCTGCCCTGCGCCCGGCGTGCGCTGCTGCAGATACCAGTAGCGCCGCCCTTTGATCTCCTTGGCCACGAACGAGCCGGTCCGCGGTCCCTCTGCCGACATGAGGAGCTGCTCGACCAGCTCCGCGTAGTGGGTGCCGGCGGCGATCGGGAGGCGGACGAAGCGTGACATGAGTTATACGTCGAGCCTAGCAGGCCCAACGTATAACCGGGATGGCAGCAGGGTCAGCGTTCCACCTCGGCCACCTCTCCTATCGGGCTCACATCGCGCGGGCGCGGAGGAGGATTCGGCAAGTTGGAGATCTCTTCCTTCAGCTCGGGCGTGAAACCCCGGGACCCGTCGGCTTAGGAGGCTGTCGAGCGCATCGGCGGCCTTGACGTCGCCCGCCGGGGCCATACGAAGGATGGCGTGGACCACCTCATCGAGGACCGCCGCGTCCTTGATCTTGTCCAGGCGCTTGACCAGCTCCGGCCTGGTCGCGTCGCTGCCCGTAGATGGCGGCCATGTCGCGCCCTTGATGGCGGCCACGCTCGAACCGTTGGAGCGGACGGGATCGTCCAACACGGCACGTAGCAAGCGGCGTCCGTCGCGCACCTCTTGGCTACGTCCAAGACCGTCGCGAACTTGTCCTTTTCCGTGTTCGTGCCGTCCTTCGCGACGGCGGCCGCCACCGCGGGCCCCTGATGTGGCGCCATGAGCATCATCGCCCCTGCAAGCGCGACGTGTCTGAGCGTCTCCTTCTCGTCTTCCTTCGCCGCGGCGAGCTGGTTGAGCAACCACTCTGTCAGCTTGGTGTCGTACAGACCTGGCGCCTGGAGAAGGAACGCGAGGCGCGGGTTGCCGCCGCCGAAAGCTCGTTGTGCCGGGGGGATCCTGCTGTACACGGCCATGAACGTGGAAGTCGTGCGGCCGTTCGCGGGGTACCGGTAGAGCGTACGTACGATCGCCGTGCGGTTCGCGTTGTTGTCGGCGGCGTTGAGCGCCGCGAGCGCGGCGTCGCCGGCTTGCGCGCGGCCCGTAGGGCTCAGCGGTCGGCGAGCAGCCGGATGTAGCCCCGGTCTGGCAGCGGCCTCTCCAAGTCTCGAAGTTTGCGGACGTCCCCGTGAGCGCCGTGGCGAGGGCCCCCTCCGCGCTCCTCGGCATCGTCGCCAGCGCGCTCGCGGCGTCGGCTGCAGCGCGCTCCGCGTTGGAGCGAGCAGGATGCCGACGAGCGCGCCCACGGCGGGCGCGTACTTCTGGTCGTGGATCAACTGGATGCATGTGCGTTGCCGGAAGTCGAGGTCCGCGCCCTCCGGAACCATCGGCGACGGCATGAGCACCTGCACGCAGCTCGCGGCGTAGTCCGGGCTGTTCACGGTGAGGACCGCGTCGCGCAGCTCCGTCGCGACGTCCTTGGAGCCAGCGCGGGTAGCGCTGAAGCCGAGGAGCGTCGCCGAGAGCCCGTTCACCAGCGTGGGCACGAGCATCTTCCGGCCCTCGGCCGTCTCGCGGACTCCTCTCGCCGCGGCACGAAATCCAAATCGGTCTTTCCCGGCTGGTAGTCCCGGAGCGCCATGACCAGCGCCGGGGCGCTGCGCCGGAATCGTGCGTGTCGGCGAGGAGCTTGATCGTATCCTGGCGCGGCGCGGTGTCGAGCTCGCCGCCGATGTACAGCGCGACCAGTCGATGAATGTCGCGTCGACGAACGCCTTGACCTGCGGGTCGTCCCGGTCACCGTGCGCTCCGCTCATCGCGGCGGCGTAGAGCAGGACAGGTGAGCGATCGCATCCCGCCCTTTTGGCAGGAACGGCAAGCCGCTTCACCCATGTCGCGGGATTCTTCTGGTCGGCGCACAACGTCAGCAGCGTCCCTGCGCTGCATGCGAGGCGCGAGCATCAGTCGGGCACCAAGGCATAAGTGGCGGGCAGCCGTCATGGCGAGGAGGCCGAACCTATCCGCGGGCAGTTCGGTCTGTCAAACCAGCAGCACGCCCAGAATCGAAATGCAAAAGGGCCGACGCTCGAGAGCGCCGGCCCAGTTGCTTCAATCACGCGGAGGCCCGCTCGTCGCGGGCCTCCTGCTGTCGACTAGAACTGGACGAAAGTGACCGTCCCGTTGGCTCCGGCATTCGGCGGGGAGCCGAGCTGACCACCCGTTACCGGCAGCGCCGCAATCCGTCGCCGGCATTGCCTGGAACCGTGAGAACGCCACCGGCGGTGACGTTGTTGCTGCTTCCGTTGGCGAAGCTGAGCCCACCGCCACCACCACCCGAGGGGTAGTTGTCGCAGTTCACGCCCTCGTCGAAGTCAGCGCAGAGGCCGGCGCCGCCGCCGCCCCCCGAGACGCACGCGATGGTAGAACACCCACCGCCACCACCGCCCGAACCGGGACCGTCCTGGTTGGCACCACCGACACCCGTACGGTGTCCGGTCTCCCCGGATGGAGCTGGCCAATCCACCGGCTGCACCACCAGGGCTCGTCGGATGTCCCGCACCGCAGAACGCGGGATTCGCCGTTGCAACCGCGGGGCCGGTAACGCCAAGTCGGCCCCCACCACCACCCGCAGCTCCCGTTCCGGAGGTTTGGACCCTCGTACCCACCACCGCCGCCGCCGCCAGCGGCAACGAGAGGGGGTGCCCGTCGAGATGTCTTCGACGGCAGTTGCGGCACCGCCGGCACCGCCGGTTGCGTCGCAGTTGACCGTGACCGTGCCGCCCGCGCCGCCGTTGAGGAAGCCGAAGGTCGGGTTGACGCCTGCAGTGCCACCAGGACCGGTGGCGAAATACAACCGGCGCTGCCGCCACCGCCACCGCCGCCGATTCCGACGGAGAAGGTGTGGCCGAGAACGTTGGCAGAGACGGCGCTTGCGAACGCGCCGCCACCTCCGGAGTTGGAGAGCGCTGACTCTCCACCTTCGCCGCCACCACCACCCCACGCCTTGACGAGGAGGGTGTGCGGGCCCTACGCCCTGAATCGCGAGACCGGAGGCCACAACCACGGGAAGCGCGGTGCTTCCGTTGGCCGGGACGCTCCTGAGACCGCAGTTGCCGTCCCGCCCGCTCCGATGAGCGTGTCGGTGTTGGCGATGTAGCAGCTATAGCCGAACGAGCAGTCCGACTGCAGACCGCAGGTGATCCGGGGAAGCCGCACTCGACTTGCGGCGCTCCCTGGCCAGCCGTCGGGCTCGCGCCCGGCATGGTCCACGGACCCTGGTGGGTGATCCGGCATTGCTGCTGGGAGTTGGCGATGTTGTGTGTGACCGGCACCGCCTGGAAGGTGACGTTGAACACGTCGTTCTGCTGGACGGGGTTGACGAACGGCACGGTGGAGTTGGTGTTGAACGACTGGTTGTCCACCGTGGCGCCCTGTCCGGGGGGCGTGATCGTGTCGGTCAGGTTCACGACGTTGCCTACGCCCGTCGTGTTGAGGCCGGCAATCGTGACGCCGATCGGGAAGGCCGGCGCGCAGTTGACGTCCACGCCGTTGGCCGCAATGCCGACCTGCTCGTTGCCCATGAACGTGGCGCACCCGGTGGTGGCGCTGCACGCGAAGGGCGCGTTGTTGGTGATGCGGCACTCCTTGGTTTCCACCAGGGCCGGACAGGAAGAGCACCTGGCCGTTGCCGGAGATGTTGCAGCTCTCGCCCGCCGGGCACCCTGGAACACCACGTCAACGTGGTGCCGCTGGGAACCGGGGTCCCGAAGACGTACGGCGCGTTCGCCGCGATCGTGGGAGCGGTCGTCTGCGCGGCGCAGTCGACGACGGGCAGATTCACGTTGTTGCAGTTGGCTAGCGTCTGCCCGCTCGCAGGTGAACGTCTTGCGCCCGCCAACCCGGTGACGAATCCACCAAGGTGCAACAGGTTCGTCGTGCAGGTCACGCCGACGTTGTTGACATCGGCCGCCGCGACACCGGACGCGTTCGAGGAATCGGGCGCGTCTGGTTCGCCGTGCCACCGCCGGTGAAGCACACCGTCCGCCGGGGGAGCCGCCGGACCTCCGCCACCACCGTTGCCGCAGGGGCTCTGGCTGACGGCGATTGCGTAGGCCGAGCCAGCCGCCGGAGTCCACCCAGGGCCCGCAGGGCTCGCGACGGGCAGCCGACGCCCGAAGGCGCCTTCGAAGTTGTTACCCGCGCCCTCGTTGACGCAACCCGTGCCGTAGGTGTTCGTCCCACCCGCCGGTCCGGTGTTGTCGAGGAGAAGGACGCCATCGAGATTGTTGATGGTGCCTCCGATGAAGACGGCGTTGGCGGCGCAGGCTACGGAGATGAGCTCCGGGCTGTTACCGACCGTGCCGTTTCCAGCTCCGCTGCCCGGAGACGCCGTGACCGTGCAGGTCTGGGAAGGCGCCGAGGGCTGCAGGGTGATCGTGAACGAGAACACCGTACCGCTGACCTCGGTGTTCGGCGCGGCGCCCAGGGCGGTGCTGCCGTTGGTGTTGAGGATGCAGCCCGCGTGGCAGAGCCCCGCGTCGGCGTTCGTGATCGTGAACGGGTTGGTCCCGGTGAGCCCGGACACGTTGACCGTGAACAGGAACGGGTTAGGCGTGCATGTGACGGTCACGGCGATCGGCGTGGTATTGCCCGCCGTTCCCGTCGCATTGCCCGAGAGCGTGCAGGTCGACGCGATGGGGTTCGTCGGCTGCCCATTGAGCGTCACGTTGTACGCCGCTCCGCTGTTCACCGTGTTGACGAAGGGCTGGGGTCCCACCGAGTTCGGCGGCGCGAGGACGCCAGCCGGCGTGAGAGTGTTGGTTACGCCTGCGTCCAGCTTGAGCGAAACCGACTCGCCCGCGCCGAGGCAGCCCATGGCGGGCGTACCGGCCCCGCACACCACCGTCGCGGTGACGGTGATCTGGTTGGTCTCGCAGCTGAGACGATGCCAGGAAAATGTTCTGGCTACCGACAGTTGCAGCGGGAGTTGCTCGCGGTCGCCGTCCCGCAGGCAAACGGCCCCGTCGGGCCGACGGTCACGTCGGCAGGTCCGGTGCACGCGTGGCAGGTCGAGCGCGACCGGCGCAACCGGGTTCAGGGCGGTGACGTTGTACGTGTTACCGCTCGGAACCTTGGTCGCGAACATGAAGCTGCCAGGGCTGGTCGTGTTCGTCGGGACGATGAAGTTGTCCCCGCCGTTGTCCTGGAGCGTGACCGGCTCCGGCGACGGGTTCGACGCAGCGTCGAACACGATCTTGCCGGAGATGGTGTACGTGTTCGTGGTGCAGGTGATGAGCACCGAGTTCACGTTCATCGCTCCGACCGTGCCGCCGCCGTTGGTGACAACGCAGGTCCGGGCCGTCGGGATGGACGGGTTGTTCTGGACGGTGACCGCGTAGGTCGCCCCAGTCGCCTCGGGGATGAAGAACGCGAAGGTGCCGTTGCCCGAGAAAAAGGTGCTGTTAGCGCCGTTGTTCTCGAGCTGGACGGAGTCACCCGGCGCGAGGCCGGAGATGGTCCCGCCGATGGTGAAGGATCCCATCGTGCAGTTGACGACCACGTTCGTGACGTTGGCGTTGTTCACGGTCCCGCTTCCCGCGGAGATGCTGCACATGCCACCGGTGGGCTGCGTGCCGACCGTGACCGCGTAGGTCGCGCCGTTGGCGAGCGCAGTGGCGAACATGAACTCGCCGTCGCGGACACGTGACGTCACCACCGTTGTCCTTGAGGATGACGGACTGGGTGCCCGTGAGGCCGGAGACGGTCCCGCCGATGGTGAACGTCGGCGTGCCGCACGTGATCGTGATGCCGGTCACGTTGGCGTTGCCGACCGTGCCCGTGCCCGTCGCGCCAACAACGCATGTCTGCATCGCGGGTGCGTGAGGACGGTGACCTTGTACGCGGCGCCGCTCGCCACGGGAGTGGCGAAGTTCGGGCTGCCGTTGGTCGTGGCCGTCAGGTTGTCACCGCCGTTGTCTTGAAGGACGACGGTGCGGTGAGGCCGGTGATGGTGACGCCGACGGTGAAGGTCGTCGGGACGCAGGTGACCGTCACGTTGGTGACGTTGACCATGCCCGCGGTCCCCATCGCGTTCGTGAGCGTGCAGACCTCCGTGGACGGCGGGAACGTCGGCTGACCCGTGATCGTGACCGTGTACATGGCCCCGGTCATGATGGACTCGTTGGCCGGGAAGCTGAACATCCCGTTCGAGTTGACCGCCAGCGGGGTGCCGCCGTTGAGGGCGAGAGAAACCGTACCCTGCAGGCCGGAGACGGTACCGCCGATGAGGACGGTGCCCATCATCGGGTTGGTATCGCCCATGTTCGTGTCCGCCGGTCCGGTGTCGCCCACTACGTTCATCGTGCATGTGACGACGACTGTGGTGACGTTGCCGTTGGCAACCGTGCCGACCCGCCCGCGACAACGCAGGTCAGGTCCGCCGGCTCCGTGCCGATCGTGACGTTGAACGCCGCGCCGGACGCGAGGGCGGTCGGGAACGTGAAGGAGCCGTCCGTGGAGACGGTCACCATGTCCGAGCCGTTGTCGAGGAGGGTGACGGTCTCGTTGTTGGTACCCGAGATTGAGCCGCCGACGGTGAACGTAGTCGTGAGGGTGTCGCCCGGGGTGGTGTCGGCCGGGGTCGTGTCGCCCGGGGTCGTGTCGCTCGGGGTCGTATCACCCGGCGTCGTGTCACCGGGGTTCGTGTCGCCCGGGTTCGTGTCGCCCGGGGTCACCGTCGTATCCATGGAGGAGTCCACGGGCGGTGGCGTTGTGTCGGTCGTGGGCGTCGTATCGCCTCCTCCGCCGTCAGCCGCATCGGACTTCGCATCACCCTTGCCTGCGTCGCCCATCGTGGTCGTGGAGCTACTCCCGCAGCCCCAGAGGAGCGCGAGCATCGTACAGGCGAGACACCAGAACTTTATTCTACTCAGCATCGGTACCCCTCGCGGCGCACGCCCCCAATAGGCGCGCGAGTCGTCGTCATAACTCAAGGCGACGTCACTGCACAACCGTCGATCGCTACCCACGATCAAAAAAAGTTTTTTGCCCAAATGAGACTGCCTCGCGGACGAATTGGTGATCAAACCCGGGGCCCAAAATCATGCACTAGAAGGGCCCATACGAGCGCGGAGGGCTCTTCCTTGCGGCTTGCGGCGCGGCCTCTCGCCGGCGGCTCGCGCAGGGACGGCCCAAGCTCCCTTCCTCACGAAAACGAGGCGCGATCCTGGGGTCGAGACAGCGGGAGCCCTTCGCTCGGCTCGCGTTGCCTACAGCACCACCCGTCCGGTCGGGCCCACTGTAACGCGTGTCCACTGGACGACACGCGGAGTCAACGCGCCGTCGGCCGGGGCAGTCGTCTTGCCCCCGCGATCTCGGGCGGGAGCTGTTCGAGTCCCTCGTACAGCTCGTCGAGCGGCAGGTCGATGCCGGCGCTCTCGACGCGCATGACGATGCCTGCGCCGGCGCGCGTGTGCAGAACCCAGGCCTCGGTGGAGGGCGAGAGCACCTCGACGAGACCACCGTAGGATTCACGATCGTGTCTTCGAAGCGCGGGTGAACCTGTACGCCCCCGCACACGATGGTGAGGTCGGGATACGTGTGGAGGCCTGTCTCATTCACCAGGATCCGCTGGTCGCTCGTCAGCGCGACGCCCGGCTTGCCGCGCAATCGCACGCGTATCGCGGCGATGAGGTTCGCGGAGACGAGGTTGTGCCGCGGGCTGCCGCCGGCCATCGAAAACATCACCCGTCGCAGTACTCGCTCCGCCTCTCGGCTGCGCGCTCGCGGGCGATGTACTCCTCTTCGGAGAGTCGCGTGGTGACTGCCGGCTCCGTTCCAGTAGCTTACACCATGGGCGTAGGTTGGCTCTCGCCGCTCGACCTGTGGCGAGTCGTATCCACTGGACGACACGCGGAGCGTCGCGCGGATCTCGACGAGTCAGGGCGCTCGCTCCCCGAGAGGCGCGCGTGGGTCAGCGCGAGGTCGCTGGAGCACGCGGCGACACGGCCATCGCACACCGAGCGAGGCCCGTGTGTCGACCAGATCACAGCGAACACCGCGAGGAAGGAGGTCTTCGGACGCAGTTTCGACCCTCGCATGACGAGGGATCCCGTCCGGTGGCTGTCCCACGCGCGTGGGATTCGCTGGGAGCTCGCTCCCCGGCAATCCCAGGGCCTCGTCACCGTCTGTTCGGGGCCTCGGATTCGTGTGAGCTCGCTCCCTGCGAATCCCACGTGCGTGGGTTTGCGTGGGAGGTCGTTCTCTGCGAATCCCACGTGCGTCGGTTTGCGTGGGAACCGGTTCCCTCCGAATCCGACATGGGTGGGTTTGCGTGTGAACCCGTTCCCTGACAATCCCGTGTACCTGGGTTTGCGCGTGAGCCGGTTCCCGGAGAACCCGGCCCACCCAGGATTGCGACAGAGGACGGAGGCTCCTCGTGCTTCTGCCTCCCCGGACGTCGACCCATGCCCCTGTCTCGGCGTCTTCGAGCTGCTAGATTGGCTGCCCATGGGGATACAGGCGAAGATACTAAGCGAGCCCGCAGCTGTCCCTGTTGCGCGGCCTGCAAGCGAACGCATAGAGTACGCTCGGGCCCTTCCGACTCGAGGGCGCGCCCTCCTCCGTCGAGGCGCTCTCGACCACGGTCCAGGCCCACCTCGACCTGCTCGCGCGGATTCACCGGCTCCACGCCGAGCTCGCGGAGGCGGTGCGCGCCGAGCGCGCGATGGAGACCAAGACCGCCGGGCTCGTGCGCGCCTTCCGGGACATGCTCATGCGGGAGCACGGTCTCAAGCCGCAGGTCCTCGCCTTGTACGGCCTGCGGCTGCCGAAGAAGACCGGGCCCAAGACCAACATCGCGAAGGTCATCTCGGCGGCCCGCATGAGGGCCACGAGGAAGGAGCGGGGGACCATGGGAAAGCGGCAGAGGAAGAAGCTGAAGCGGTGAAGTGCGGCGCGTTGCGCGTGCTAACTTCCAGGAGACATGGAGGCCTCGGACTTCGACCAGCGCGCCTTCTTCTCGGCGGTCGAAAAGAGCGGCGCTCGAGCCATCGCACCCTTCAATCGCGCCGCGGCGCCCTCCGGGCTCGCCCCCAACCATCCCGAAGATGAGGCGCGCAAGCGTGGCCGGTATGTGCTCGAGAACGACGAGCACGTGGACGTCCTCGTGTCCCGCTCGCGAACCGCAACGGACGGAACCGTCCTCGCCTTCGAGGACGCCTGGGCGCGGCGGCAGAAGATTCAGCTCGGGGACGGTTGCGGCATCTGGATCCCGTCCCTCGATGATCTGATTGTGACCAAGCGGTTCGCCTCGCGCCCGAAGGACGCCGAAGACGTGCGGCTGCTCGAGCTCTTGCGCGACAAGCAGGGTTCTCGATGACCGCCTTCCGCCCGCCGTCGCCCGAGCTCGTTGCCAGGGTGCGGCAAGAGAGCGAGCGCGCCCTCAGCGCGGAGGAGTTCCAGGCGTGGGTCGCGCGCCGTGGTCCCAGGAGGATTGCGCGCAGACCATGGCCCTCATCGACTGGTTCGGACGCCGCTATCCGACGCCCGCCCTTCGCCTCGCCGCCGGACGCGCGGCGTACCGGCGAGCAAGGGAGTTGATGCCCCTCGCCAAACTTCGAGGCTAGTACCCCTTCACGCTCGAATGGATGGGTACTGCCCCACTGTCACTCGAGATTTGTTGAACAGGAAGGGCGGAAGGGCGGAAGGGATTCATTCAGGATCTTCCGACCTTTCGATCTTCCTGTTCAATCCTCCTCGGCCGTCCGCGCTCTCGATGAGGGAGCGCGCTGACGCTGGGACGCGATCTTCGGGATCACGGTCTCATTATCGCTTACGACGATCGTGTTAATCTGTGGCTCAAGTGACGCACTACCATGATCCGGAGTCAAAAAATGGCCAAGCATGCGCTGGATATCTTCCCGCTTAGGATGCGGTATTCACTCGTAGCGAAACTCCTCTTGGGGCAGGGTGGTGATCTGATCCTGGGTGAGCGCGTAAATGGTGCTCCCTTTTTGGTAGAGCATCAAGTTGTATTGCAACGCCAGTTCGCGCATGTTGTCCAACGGGTTGCGTCCTTTAAAGAGCTCGCCGGTCACTTTGATCGAATCCAGGAACGGATTCTGGAAATATTGGAAATCTGCCTGACGTGCCAAGTATTGGTAGAGGTCGTTCAAAGGGTAGTTGTCGAGCCAGAAACTGCTGCTGGTGTTGAGCGCTGGGTCTCCCGGTTCGGCGGATGGGTTGCGCTTGGTCGGGGTGGGAACGGGGGTAGTGTCTCCGGCAGGTGCCACCGCGGCTGTCGGAGCAGGCGCTGCTTCGGGAGTTTGTGGCAGAGCTTGCAGTCCCGGATCCAGAGTTTGCGGCAAAGGTGGCAACCCGGCGTCCGGAGTTGACGTGGGTGATGGCTCGGGAACTTGAGAGCGAAGCAACCACGGCGGATTGGTGGCCAGTAATCCGACCGTAAACAACAGAACTCTTTAAAGGAACAAATCTTTTAATGGGCATTCGCGTTCAACAATGGTGGAAATCCGCCGTTTGCCTCGGCGGAACCCGCAGGCAACTCATGGGATCGAATCGGATTCTTGCCGCGCTGTAGCAGCTCGACCACGTGGTACCGCTCACCGGGGTGATCTCTGAGAAAAGGAATGGCTTCGCGATGACGCGCAAACAACTTTCCGATCCGCAGAACGGTCTCTCGCTTGACATCAGTCAGTCGGTCCACAATGAAGCGGCCCGACGAGGTCATGCATGGTTTCGTCCGATTTTGACATCTCTCCTTCAACTATGATAATTGCGATCCTTTTGCGATTTATGGCGGTTTAGAATAATTTTTTCAATATTTATCTCAACTTTTACGGAGTTTTCAGAACCTCTTGAGCGAGAGTCCCGGGGTGAGTTTAAGAGCCTGAGGCAAAAAAAATTTGATTGAAACAACCCGCCGAAACGCTTCCCCTGTAGACATCTCGTCGTATGAAGTTCCTGGTTGGACTGATGGTGATTGTCGTTCTCCTGATGGAGGCCGCGAGGGCGCAGCAAGCGCCGCCGAGCCCAGTCATGCCTCTCCCGCAAACGACGGAACTGCCCAGCCAGTCAGGGGCGCCCGAACCCCAATCGCGTCCTGTTCTGCTCCCCGAAGCAAGCGCCCTCCCTGTTACGCCACCTGATCTACGGCTGCCGTCACCATTCGCGCCTTTGGGAACGAAGGCCGGCCAATCTGATCAACCGGCGGTTCAGTTATCGGCGGAGGAGTTGCAGAAGAACAAAGTCCGGCTCAACGAGATCCGGGTGATAGCGATGCGTAATCCGCGCGTGACTGGGCTTTTGCAGGAAGCCAATGGCGCGTTAACTGACGAAGCCAAGCGGGAGTTTATGCGGGCCTACTATCACACACTGTGCACCCAGATGCGCAAGTTGGAGCCCGGCTTGCTGGGAACCATTGGTGAGTACGAACACGCCCAGATTCGCCAATTGGCACAGGGTCCATCTCGCCTCGCGATCGCGTCCCGCGAATCGAGGGTCCGAGACCGCCAGCGGCACCCGAGGTAGGGTTTTGAGTCTTGAGTTTTGGGTTTTGGTTTTGGGGTTTGGGTGGCGGTTAGCCGCCAGGGATTCACTCACAACGCAAACCCCGTCGCGCTTCGCTCGGCTTTCAAGAGGCAAAGCGGGGACGCTTCGCTTACGCGCAAGAGGTCTCCATTCGAGCGGGTCGGTCCCGTTCCTCGCGGTCCTTGGCTTACGCAACTCAAAACTCAAAACCCAAGACTCAAAACGCAAAACTCGTGAGCTCCCGCCCATACCGGAATTGGGAAAGCGTAGTCCCGAATATGGGACGGAATCACGATGCTTTTTTCGCTCTTCCGAAACTCCGAATCATAATAACCATTTCCATATCAACGAGTTGTGGATATTGATATCTAGATGGCATCGGAAATGCTCAGAAGCGTTTGGTCCCAAATGAAAGAGCTCAAAACAGGGTTTCTGATGCTGCTCGTCTGTACGGCACTGTATGTCCAGGTCGATCCGAGAATTTGGGGTGGGGTCTGCCAATTGCTCGCTCGGTTGATGGTTGGCAGCCACTAAGCCTGCAGCGCTGGCAAATCTTTAGAGATTTGCCAGCGCTGCAGGCTCTGGCAGCGGAATTCTCCGGTTGCACCGGAGAACTCCGCTGCTTTTGGAGAGCAGAGTTTTCAGCCCTGCGCCGCCGAACATCGGACGGCGAACGGCGAACATCGGTCGGCGCCGGTGAACGGCGAACGGCCCTATCGCAATTTCAGATCCCTTGATTCCGTGGAATCCGCGTGAGCCGTCGGGCTCGCATTGTGACATGGACGTCCCGCCCGTGCTCGCACAAAGATCACGGGCGGGACGCCCATGCCACCATGAGTCGCCGAAAAAAACATATCATCTGATTTCCTCAACGCCCCAATGTCGTCTAGCTAAGCTAGCCAGTGCGCTTCAGGAGTTTTGAATTTAAAGAAACCTTCGTGACCTCCGTGACCTTTGTGTGAGGATCTCAGTAACGCCGAATACCGGGCGTCAGTCGTTGGATTCCCGCGGCTGAGAAGGGCCGTAGACAATGGCGTTGAGGAGTAGCCGGATGGTGGAGGTCCAGATCATTCGGAAGCCAGGTTCGGAGTTGAAGAGGATAACATTACCAGCATCGATCGGTTCATCGATCAATGCCGAGGTGCCGCGAAGCAGTTCTTCGGAGTTGCCCTCCCAGAGAAATCCGCTCAGTTTTAGCTTTTCGCCCTCAAACGTCAGAACGTTCGCACCGGTTTCGCTCGGCTTGAAAAACGCGTCTCCCTGCACGAAGAGCGGAAGGGCGTCAAATTCATAGCCAATGGTCAGAAAATGGGTTCGATTAATTTTAGCTCGAACGATTGCGCCAGGAACTTCGATCGGCTTGCGATTCTCCGATTCCTTCTTTGAGGAGGACTGTCGTGCGGGTTTCTGCTGGCCCTCGGGCGAATTCTTGTCCGGTGAAGTGTCGGGCTTGTCTTCGGCGCCGATAATCCGGGACGAGGTAAGTTTGCTATCGGGATCAGCCGCGAATTCGGCGGCGCCTCCGAGGCAGATAAGGACGCCTCCGTGGCTAACCCAGTCTCGGAGATCATCGAGTTGCGTGTCCGCGAACGCCTTCTTGTAGTGTAAGGCCTGGCCGTCGGGCAAAATCAGTACGTTGAGCTGGTCAAGAACGTCTACCGTCAGATTTTCAAGTGAAACGGGAATGGCGTTGATGCCGCCCTCGTGCTCCAGAACGAACCGGATCAATCCGTAGCTGGTTTGAGAGACCGGCTCATCTGCCAGGACCGCGACCTTGGGAATTTTGAGGGAATACACTCCCTCCGATCCGATTCCGCGCTGGCCGTTATCGGGAAACGCTGAATGGATCGATCGAACCGGCACTCCGTCTTTCTCGGATAGATCCGTGAGGACTTGCCGGAGATTCGCTGGGTTTCGCTCATCCCGAAGGATGAAACTACCGCGAGTGTAATTTTTATCAGCCGCGCGGAACCCCTCGTTGGACGTGTCAATCCGATATCCTTGCTGCAACAAAGAGGCCGCCATGCGCATCGCCGCCGATGACGCCGGTTCGAAGGCGTAAGCGACTCCGGGTTCGAGCTGGCTGGTCGCGAAGCCCACTTCTCTATCACCTTTTTCCGTACGCAGGGTGATGTTCGGGTAGGCCGCGGAAGTCACAGGTGTGAGGTCTGTTCTTATCGGTTCGTCAGTGAAATAGGCCTCGACCCCCATCGCCAAAGGAAGAGACCAGGCTGTCACATCGTAAAATTCGTAATCTCGTTTGGCCTCCTCCGTACCCTTGGCTTCGTTTTGCTTGCGCAATTCATCCTGGCGTTTAAGAAATTGCAGGTCCTGCGTCGTCTCGATTTCCAGCAATGCGGTCGCCATTCTGCCGTAAGGCTGTGCGGTATCGACAAGATATGATCCCGCCGGCAGAGTCTTCTCTCCGGCATCATGCCCAAAATAGTCTCGCCCTTGCAGGAGCTTAAGGTCGGCGTTGGTGCGCGAAACTTCGATTCCCTGTTTTAAGAGCACCGAGATGAGGTTGGAGGCTGCTTGAGGGTCTTTGCCGGGAACCAAAAGGTATTTTCGCCGTAGGCCACTGAGGGTCGTTTCGAAGAAATCCCGATAATCACGGAGCCTTCCCTCACGATTGGCGGCGGCCACCTGCACAGTTGCGAGGTCCGCCGTAAAATGCTTCGCGATCGCTCCACGGAGCGTCAAGACAGTCCCGTCGTCTCGCAGCCAACGATATCCCAAAGAGCCGCCGCCATCCGTTTCATAGGTCATTCCAGTCGCTCCGTGGAGGGAAGACCAACTGTCCCAGTATCCCGGGTAAAAAAGGTCGAATCTCTCGCGCACGAAATACGGCCAGGCATATTTATCGAATGCCTCAGCGTTCGCCTTGCCAAAGATATCCAGCCATTTGATGGTTGTTTTCTCGGGCAAGTTTGGATTGATCGGAAGCGCGGGAGGCGGGAAGAAATACTCCTTGGTTTCGCCATGATGATCCGCAAGGATTTGCGGATGCCATTGAAGGAAAGCCTTGGTCGCGGCTTGTGATTCCGGTTGGGACAGTGAGACCAGATCGCGATTAAGATCAAAGAAATTATGGTTTAAACGCCCGCTCACGGACCACGGCTCGTGGTGCTCGTAAGCAAAATGTTCCGGCCGGCCGATTCCATGAGCGTTATACCAAGTGGCAAAGCGCTCGTGGCCATCCGGGTTTTGGCAAGGGTTGATGAGGACCAGAGTATGTTCCAGCGCCTCGCTCAGCGCTGAATCATTCGAAGCGAGAAGCTGATAAAGAAGCTGAATCCCAGCCTCAAACGCGGCCGATTCGCTGCCATGAATACTGTACGACAGCCAGAGGGCAATCGGTGTCTTCTCGATCAGTTGATCCAATTCGGAACCAGCCTTCAACTTTCGCGGGTCGGCCAGTTGCCCAAGTTGTTCCTTGATCGCCTCAAGATGTGCCAGATTGCCAGGGGCGCTGATCGCCAGCAGATAAAGCGGTCGATGTTCCGGGGTTTGCCCTATCGTGAATATCCGGAGCCGATCTGAGTGCTGCTGGTACTCACGCAAGAGGGATTCATAAAGAGCAAAAGTGGTGAGAAAATTACCCGGCTCGTATCCAAAAAAATCGGAGGGCCGAGGCAGATCCGATCGGTATGGTCCGCGCCCATAAAAGTCAAAAGGGCGGTTAGATGCGGGTAAGTCAGGAGAAGAGGTTTGAGCCTGGAGCTGAAAGGCCAACGCCCAGAGAAGAATCGAGAGAAGGAGGGTATGGAGTTTTGAGTTTTGCGTTTTGAGTTTTGGGTTTTGCGTTTTGCAATCTAAGCGAAGCGGAGCGGCCGGAAGGGCCTTTAATTTGGACATTTCCAATCCGCGGCCCGAAGCGGCCAAGAAAACATAACCCATAGGTCGAATAGGAATAGCCTTTGACCGCGAATTGACACCAGTAGAAAGGCGAAGATAGGAAATTCTCGCACGGAGGACACGGTCACGGAGGTTTGTTGTAATTGTTGATCAATCGTTGATTGCCGTTCTTTAGCGGTGCCTCGCCATAATCCATCGAACAACCCAAGATAAACCCTCATATTCTCTGAAACCTCCGTGCCCACCGTGACCTCCGTGCGAGCCATTCCCCTTCCGGCGCTTAAGCCGCTTTGAATCCGATCCCCTTCGCGGTTTTCCCAACCTTCAAGGCCACGGCGCTAAACAGATACAAATCGGGGCGCTTTTGCTCACTCAAAACTCAAAACCCAAAACTCAAAACCTAACTTCAAAGGTCTTCTGGTTTTGCCAGCAGCGCCATGATGCGGCGTACCAGACGGCCGGATTGGCCACCGTCAATGACGCGGTGGTCAAAGCTGACCGTCAAATCAGCTTCAAGGCGCGGAACAAAACGTTCGGATTTTTCATCCCAGAACGGGCGCTTTTCACCGTAGCCGAGACCGACGATCAGAGTCTCGCTTGGAAGCGGTATTGGCGTTGCCCAGTGTACCCCGAGCGTTCCGAAGTTTGTTACTGAAGCGATAGCCGGTCTTTTGGCCTCTTCCGGCAAGCGCTTTTCTTTGGCAGCCTGAAGAAATTTCTTGTACTGAGCGGGGAGTTCGGCCAGCGGCTGTTTGTCGAGGTTCGCGAAGACTGGCACAATGACGCCATCCTCTACTTCGACGGCCACCCCGATGTCGATGGACGCGGGAAGGACGATTCTGTCTCCGACCAGACGTCCGGCTGATTGAGGATATTCGGACAAGGCAATCGCCACCGCCTTGGCCAGATAAAGGGCTGGGCCGGGAGAAGGAGTCAAAGTTTTACGATGAGCCAGGATCGGTTCGAGGGAGATGGATACCCCAAGGGTCGCAAGTGGCCGCGTCCAGCTTCTGCGCATCGAGTCGGCGACCGCCAATCTCATCGGAGACGCCTTCTGCGACGGAAGTCGATTCACCTGCTGAAGATAGGCTTCGAAATCCTCGATCGTCACCCGACCCCCAATTCCGCTGCCCGGGACGACCCCTGCATCCGAAGTGTGCATCCCGAGTTCCTGCATCCGCGCCTTCAGCCGCGGCGACCGGAAACCGGCGCCCTTCTGATCGACCGGTATTTCCAACCCATGAGACGGATGCAAGTGGGCATTGACCGCGTCCGATGGTTGATCGTCTACGGTAACCTCAGGAACCAAACCATGATCGATCGCCGGTTTTCCCGCAGCGTTCAATCGTTCGGCATCTTCGACCGAAGCTTCGATATAACCGAGGACGTTTCCCACTGGATAAGTTTCGTTGACTTCTGCTTTGAAGCTCTCGATGACACCGTCGCAAGGCGTAGTGACGCTCATCACCGCTTTGTTGGTTTCGACCTCAATGACCTCCTGGTCGCTTTCCACCTGTTCGCCAACCTTTACGGTAAGCCGGACGACTGTGGCCTCGGCGATCGATTCACCAAGCTGCGGCATGATGATAGGGACTTTTGGCATAGAAGCGGGTAGATAGTTGGTGGTTATGGGTTGTTACCTGATAACAAGGGAAAGGACGTCGGGGTGGTAAGCGGATCTTATTCGTGCTTGGGATTTTTCCGGCAATCACCAGTTGTAGAGCTGGCGTGCGCTGGCGGCGATAAGCTGACTCGATGGTTTGTGGGCGCCCCAGAGATTCACGTTAAACGGAATCGGCGTATCCTTGCTATTGATCCTCTGGGGTGGAGCATCGAGAAGATGGAATCCGTGCGTTGCCACGCTGGCGATGACTTCGGCGTTGACGCCACCCCACGGCCAGGATTCCCCAACGCAAAGCAGCCTCGCGGTTCTGGCAACCGAAGCGAGTACGGTGTCCAGGTCGAGCGGCTTAACGCTCCTGAGGTCGACAACTTCCACTTCAATGTTTTCTCTATGCAATTGTTCCGCTGCCGCAATGGCTTCGTGAACCATTGCGCTATAAGCCACGATAGTAAGATCCCGGCCTGGGCGAGCGATTCTAGCCTTGTCAAAAGGCAATCCGCTTTCCGGGAGTGAATCGGCTTTCAGGCGGTTATAGAGATACTTATGCTCGCAGAAAATGACTGGGTCATCGATGTCGACCGCCTCCCGGAGCATGGTGTAAGCGTCTTCAACGGTGGCTGGCGTCATGACGACCAGCCCCGGAAAATGAGCGTAGAGTGACTCCAGGTTCTGGCTGTGAAATGGGCCGCTGCCCGGGTTAGCACCCGAGGGTAAACGGATAGTGATCGGGCACGAGACCTGCGTCCGCCAATAAAGCGTCGCCGCCTGGTTGACAATCTGATTGATGGCCACCGTCGAAAAATCTGCGAACTGCATCTCGACGATAGGCCGCATGCCCTCGATGGCCGCTCCAATTGCGCTTCCGACCATTGCGTCCTCACTAATAGGGGCGTCGAGGATCCGGCCGGGAAATTCCTTGGCCAGATTCTTGGTGGCCTTGAACGCGCCGCCGAAGGTTGCGACATCCTGGCCGTAAATGTAGACAAGCGGATTGTCTCGGAGAGCCCTTTCCTGTGCTTCCCGAATCGCTTCGAGATATGTAATAGTCATCGAACCAGCAGCGCTTCTGCGATTCTCGGGGTCGCGTACGGGCACCAAGTTTCATCACTTGGTTCCGCCAGCGGTTCACGTTGTGCTCGGGTCACGGCCTCCTCGACCTGCTGTTTGGCATTTTTCCTCCATGTCTCGAGCAGAGCCTCATCCGCCCACTTCTGTTCGCGTAGATAGCCTTCTGCTACCTTCAGACAATCGCGACCGAGCGGAGTCTGGAAGAGACTCTTATCAACGTAAAAGGCGTCGTCATGTTCCGCGTGGCCGGAAAGCCGCAGGCAGCTTCCTACGACCATCTGCGGGCCATGTCCAGAGCGGGCTCGGTCGGTGGCATGCCCAACCACCTCGAGACACTCAAGGAGATCGGTGCCATCCACGGAATAGCCTTCAACGCCGTAGCCAATCGCCCGATCTACCAGATCTTTACAGGCAAACTGCCGCCCGTTCGGTGTCGAATAGGCGTACCGATTGTTCACGACCACGATCACCAGCGGCAATTTTTCGACGGCGGCCAAGTTGACCGCCTCGTGAAAAGCGCCGGTAGAAGTCCCGCCATCGCCAATCGTTGTCGCGCCAATTGCCGAGGTATCACCTTTGAAGCGTCTCGCCAGCAAGGCGCCGGCCACGACAGAAACCAGCGAGCCGAGGTGGCTGATCATCGCATGATATCCCTCGCGCGGTTTGCCTCGATGGACGTTGCCGTCTCGACCCCGGCTCAGGCCCGTAAGAGATCCAAAATGGACTCTAAAGACATCAATCAGTGACTCGCCAAACGCCAGTCGGCCGGCCTGATCGCGGATCAGAGGGCCAAAAACATCGCCAGACTTCAGCCGACTGCCAATAGCCGCGCTGATCGCCTCTTGTCCCTTGCCTAAGTAAACGCCACCAGGAATTTTTCCGGCGCGCCATAGACTTGCCAATTTCTCTTCGACGGTGCGTGCGAGCAGCATCCAGCTAAAAGCTTTGATGTACTGTTCCTGGACAACCGAAGGAATAACATCCCTCTTTGGCTGCTTGAGGGTTTCTAACATAAACGATCAATATCAGCTTTCTTGAAATCCATGCAATGCTTTCCTTGGAGCGAAATCTCACCGGTCGGCGTTTGGCGTTTGGCGTTCACCGTTCGGCGGCGCAGGGATGCGCGGCGTGGCTCGTCTGCAAGCTTCCGGTTTGCTGATCCTCCGCCGAACGGCGAACGCCGAACGGCGAGTTTGTGTTAGCGCCGGTCTCTTTTGAGCGCGAACCGCTTTGAACCGGCAACGCCCAGAGCTTCGAGGACAAAAGGATTTTAGGAGCGATTGCCAAGGGTCAAGACCACTCGATATGTCTCTTGGCCACATCGGGCCGTATCACCGACGCTATACAGAATGGTTCGCACGGAGGTCGCAGTGGGCACGGAGGTTTCAAAGAACAGAGTTAATTTTGGGTTCTCCGGTTCTTCGATGGCATGGCGCGCCACCGCTAAAGAACGGTACGATCGATCAACAATGACAATAAACCTCCGTGATCTCCGCGTCCTCCGTGCGAGAATTTCCTGTCATCCTTTTCATTCGTTTCAATTGCGGTCGAAGGCTGCTCCTATTCTCCTATTCGACCTATGCTGCGCCCGCCAAACGTCGAACGCCGAACGGTGACCGCCGAACGCCAAGTTTTTTAGCCCAAGTCCCGGTTTGCTACGAATTCGGAATCCGGTTATAATCGGAAGCGGAGTTATTAAGAAGTACAGATGAACGAAGAGAGAGCGCCCGAATATGGTGGTTTTGGTTCTGAGCCCGCAACTCCTCTCGAATATTTAGAGAGAATTATTGCTAGCCTGCCTCCAGGTGACCCTACCAGACGCGAATTGATCGATCTCCGGTCCAGCGTTGGTGAGCAGGAAGAGATGATCAGCGAAGCGCGGCACACTATCGAAAAACTCGACGAAGTAATCAAGAAAGTGACGTCCCCGGCGAATCGCATCGGGACGTATCTCGGCAGTCCCAACAAGGAGACGGCTCAGATTGTGGTCGGAGGATCAGACTACTACTGCAATGTCGATCCGCGGATTCACATTTCGAAGTTAAAAAAAGGAACGCGCGTTCTGGTAAACGAAGCGTATGTGATTGTCGGAGACCTCGGATACGATCTTTCAGGTCCCGTCACGAAGATCACGGAACTCCTCGGGACAGATCGTCTCCGGGTGGGCATGGAGCATGGTATGCAATCCGTGGTTCTTCAGAGATCCCAGGATCTCATGAAGGAGTTATTGAAGGTGGGTGATGAGATCCGGGTGGACCCGAATTACCGGATCGCCATCGAGGTCCTGAGTCAGTCGGCTACTGACGAATATTACCTGGAAACCGTACCCGAATTACCCTGGGAGAAGGTAGGCGGACAAAAAGAGGCACTCAGTGCGATCAAGGATGCGATCGAATTACCTCTTTTGCATGCCGATCTGTTCGCGAAATTTCAGCATCAGACACCCAAAGGCTTCCTTCTTTACGGCCCGCCCGGTTGCGGCAAGACGTTGATCGGAAAAGCAACGGCCTACAATTTGACTCAGCAATTGAAGGAAAAGACCGGTGAAGATATGCAGCAGTTCTTTATGCATATCAAAGGCCCGGAAATTTTGAACATGTGGGTCGGAGAATCCGAGCGCATGGTTCGTGAAATTTTTTCAACGGCCCGGGAAAAGCGAAAAGAAGGGTTTTTGCCTTTCATCTTCATTGACGAAGCGGAGAGCATCCTCGGCACTCGTCGAGCCGGTCGATACTCGAACATTTTGTCGACGCTGGTTCCCATGTTCTGCACGGAGATGGATGGGATCGAGTCTTTAAACGAAGTGGTTATCATTCTGGCGTCTAACCGAGCCGATTTGATTGATCCTGCCATCCTCCGACCGGGTCGCATCGATCGAAAAATCAAGGTGGATCGCCCAGATCGGGAAGCAGCTCGAGATATCTATAGAATCTATTTATCCGAAGACCTGCCTTACGATCCTGAACTCATAAAACGAACCGGGGGAATTTCCCAAGCGGTCTCGCATTTGATTGATAAGGTCGCCGAGGCTCAATTTTCCCGGAGGGACGAAAATCGCTTCCTCGACGTCATCTTGCGCAGCGGAAAGCGCGATACCCTTTATCGAGGAGATTTGGTCAGCGGAGCGATTATTGCCTCCATCGTCGAACGGGCCAAAGAACTGGCAATTAAGCGTGCGATCAACTCGACCCTGGAAGAGGGGATCAGCGAATCAGATTTGCTCCTTTCACTAAGCACCGAATATTCAGAGAATGACATTTTTCCGCCCACGGACATCGTAGAGGATTGGCTCAAGCTGATCGACTACGAGTCAGAGAACGTCGTTAAGGTTTCTCCCGTCAGAGCTAGTGCGAGACCGACGGGAGAATCGCATGTCATTTAATCTGGTCCTCGACCCAGACGCACCTCTTAGTTGCATGAATCGGGTTTTTGGTATCGAAACTGAATACGGTATTACCGTGAACGGGGTCGAGACCGTCGATGTGGTGGCTGAATCGATCGAACTGGTGAGGTGCTACACCGAGCACGGTGCGTTGCTGAAATGGGATTACGATCTGGAGGATCCACACCTGGATGCGCGCGGGTTCCGTGCGCAGTCCCTGACTCAGGATACCGATGAATCGGCTTACTATGAGCTCGACAAAAATCGTCCTCTCAGCTTCGAGGAGATCAAAAGCGATCTGGTGTTGAGCAACGGTGCCCGTTTTTACAATGACCACGCGCACCCCGAGTATTCGACGCCGGAGTGCACTCGGCTTAGAGATATCGTCGCGCAGGACAAAGCCGGGGAACGCATCTTGAGCGAGTGCGTCCGTCGCCGAAACAAAAAAATCGCGCCGGAAAGGGAAGTCCGCCTCTACAAGAACAATACCGACTTCATCGGACACAGTTACGGATGCCATGATAATTATCTGATGAGCCGGGCGGTGCCCTGGGATCGGCTGGTAGGGGATGTGATTCCTTTTTTGGTAACCAGGCAGATCTTTGCCGGTGCCGGTAAGATGGGCGTGGAAGGTGAAGGATCGTCAGGCCAACCGGGTATTTATCAGATTTCGCAGCGAGCGGATTTCTTCAGCGTGCTGGTGAGCATCGACACGATGAATCGACGTCCAATTGTCAACACGCGCGATGAGCCGCATGCGGATCCGGGCAAATATCGTCGTTTTCACGTGATCCTTGGAGACGCCAACATGAGCGAGTTCGCGACGGCGATGAAGATCGGGACGATGTGCCTGGTCCTGGAGTTGATTGAAAAGCGTGAGGCGCCGCAGCTGGAGGTCGCCCAACCGATCGACGCGACGAAAGCGATCAGTCGCGATCCCACCTACGATTGGATCATTGAGCTAAAGGATGGTCGCAAGATCTCCGCCATTGAGATCCAGCGAATGTATCTCGCGCAAGCTCAGAAGCATTGCGATCAGACGAACCAGGAGGCCTGCTGGGTTCTGCAAGAGTGGGAAAAAATTCTCAATGATCTGGAAGTCGATTTCATGCAATGCGCCGATCGAATCGATTGGGTCGCAAAAAAATATCTCCTCAACACCTTTCAGGAAAGCGAACACCTGGAATGGACGGATCCGTGGCTGCAATCCATTGATCTCGAATATCACAATATCTCTTTGGAACAGGGGCTTTACTACGAACTAGTCCGGCAAAATCAAGTTCGACGTATTCTAAAGGAAGACGAGATAAAAACGGCGATCTTTATGCCACCCGAAACGACCCGAGCGTTTTTTCGCGGACGGTCCGTCGCCCGGTTCAATGCCCAGATCCACACGATCCATTGGGACGAGGTTGTTTTTGACATGGATTCGGGCCAGCGTCGCGTTTCATTCAACCACGCTTCCGACGACGAGCGAATCGATCGCTTGAATGCCGTCATCCGGGAGGCGGTCAACTACGAAGATTTCCTGCAGCGTCTCGCGAAGTTCGACCAATAGAAGGATCGCTACACGGCGTGGAGGGACGCGTTCCCGCGCGTCCGGCGTGGCACGTCCAAAGAAAGCGTTCGTCGTATCGGCGTTTGGCCGCATAGCGGCGAGCTCATCCGGCACACGCGGCCGAGGGCCGTCAGCGCGACGATCGTCAACAACCCGGGCTTAACACTCTCGATTCAAATGAGCTTCAAAGTGAACCGCCGCCGCCATTCTCCTGGCCGGCACGAGGCCAACAAAGTTTGCCAGTGAGAGTGGACAGGACAGAGAAAAGAGGCTTTTCTCCCTCATGAAATCGGCCTATCAGCTTGCTATGGAACGCCTGGAGCAGCAATCTCCTTCGCACAAATTGACCGACGATCAGCGCTCTCGGATCGCGGAGATCGATTCTTTGTACAAAGCCAAAATGGCCGAGAAGGAGTTGCTGCTGAAAGACCAGATCCAGCGGGAACAACTGGCGGGTAAGGCTTCGGAGGTGGATCGCCTGCAGCAGCAACTCTCTTCCGAACTTCGGCGACTTGCCGAGGATTGTGAGTCCAAGAAGGAAAGCGTTCGCCAGGACATACGGTAGGGGACGCGCTGGCGCGATTAGGCAACTTTTGGGACGAGGACGAGAACGAGAACGACGACGAGGACGATATTAAGAACGATTGCGAGGAACGGGTGTTCGAGAATCGAAGGAAACAGCCTGCATCGCTCAAAAATCGTTAACGATTTATGAGCGATGCAGGCTTAGTGCATAAAGAATCCGTGACTGGCGCCGATGGACTGGCCGGTCAGCGCGTTACTGGGGAAGCTCGCCAGAAAAACCGCGATTGCGGCAACATCTTCCGTGGTCGTGAATTCGCCATCGACGGTCTCACGCAGCATTACATTTTTGATGACTTCCTCTTCGGTCATCCCGAGCTGCAGCGCTTGCTCGGGGATCTGTTTTTCCACCAGCGGAGTGCGGACATACCCGGGGCAGATTACGTTAGATCGAATACCATGTCTGGCGCCCTCCTTGGCGACGGCTTTCGCCAGACCCACAATGCCGTGTTTCGCCGCGACGTAGGCAGACTTGTTTTGCGAAGCGACGTGCGAGTGAGCCGAACCCATGTAGAGAATCGTTCCGCCTTGTCCACGTGAGATCATTGCCCGCATTGCTGCGCGGGTCGCCAGAAAGGACCCGTCCAGGTGAATCGCCACGAGTTTTCGCCAATCTGCGAACGAAAAGTCAACGATCGGATTTATGATCTGGATTCCAGCGTTGTTCACCAACACATCGATTCCACCGAAATCCCGCACTACTTGTTCCAAGCCGGCATTAACCTGGTCCTCGTTCGCTACGTCCATTGGAATGGCGATCGCTCGCCCTCCGATCGCCGTGTTGATCTCCCTGGCAACGGCTTCGGCAGCGCTATAGTTTAAATCTGCGATCGCTACGCAGGCTCCTTCCCGGGCAAAAGCCTCAACGATCGATTTCCCGATGCCGCTGCCCGCACCGGTAATCAACGCGGACTTCTCTTTGAGTTTCATGTCCCTGAACATTAGCGGCTTTTGCGTTTTGGGTCTTGGGTTTTGGGTTTTGAGTTTTGCGTGCTCGTCCACAACTCGCGTTAGCGCGAATGGCCTTCCCAAAACCCAAAACCCAAAACGAACTCAAAACTCAAAACTCAAAACTCAAAACTGTCGCGCCCCCTGGACTCGCGTCATCACGACCTGCTCGCGCAAAACGCAAAACCCAAAACTCCAATCCTGTCCCCCCACCTATGGTCACTATGTAATAAAAGACTAACATTTGTCTGTAATGTAACTAACTATATATATGTAAAGGAAAATGTTACATAGAGCTCTCAGCGCATTTATACGCGTTGGGGACGATTTAATTAGTTGAATCAGAGAGAAACTTTTGTGATAAGAACCGCGTGTCGGACGGCTAATGTGCGTCTTCTCACTATTAAGAAAGAGAAGAAGAGATGCGTCCGCCTAACTATCTCAGCCGGCTTCTCGTTAATGATCAATCATCAGTACCGCTGCATTTTTATTCACATTCCAAAGACAGCCGGTAAGAGCATAACCAGCTTTTTCGGGATGAAATGGCAGAACCACAAAGACTTGGCTCGTTACGCTAAGGAATTGGATTCGCAGATATTTGCCGACTACTTTAAGTTTGCCGTCGTTCGAAACCCGTGGGACCGCATGTTGTCCGAATACAATTTTCAGAGGAAGAAAAACTCTCTCAGGAAGGAGAAGCTTTTCGCCCTGGACGACGCCGGTCATGCCCGCAGCTTTCGGGAATGGGTAGAAGCAGCCTTACGGGACCCGTTCCATTACGAACCACGCCGTTGGGGCGGGGAAGTTACCGAGGGCATTCACCGTTGGAGTCCGCAAGTGGATTGGATCAGTCTGAACGGACAAATCGCGGTGGATCGGGTGCTTCGGATGGAAAACCTGGAAAACGATTTTGAGGACGTGCGTCGGTTATTGGGGAAGCCCGCAGAAGGGTTGCCGTGTCGCAACTGGAAATTTCATTTGCACTATTCGCATTATTACGACGAATCGACCAAAAGATTGGTGGGCGATTATTATGCAAGGGATATTGAAGCGTTCGGGTATCGTTACGGATCGAGAAAAGCTGATATCGGATGGGCAACTTTGGAAAGGTGCAGAACCCGTTTGAAAAGTGTATCGAGCAACGCCCTTTCGGCATGGATGCAAGGTAAACTGGTGCGGTAGGGAATGCGCTCCTGCGCGTCCGGCGTGGCACGTCTAGAGGCATCGTATCGGCGTGAGGGCGTGTTGGCGTATCGGCGTTTTGTACCTGACCTGGTCGTCACGTGGCGTGGGATGCGCTCCTGCGCGTCCGGCGTGGCATGTCTCAGAAGAGATCGTATCGGCGAGAGGGCGTGTCGGCGTATCGGCGTTTTGTCACCTGACCTGGTCGTCGCGTGGTGCGGGATGCGTTTCCTGCGCGTCCGGCGTGGCACGTCGAGAAGGCATCGTATCGGCGAGAGGGCGTGTCGGCGTATCGGCGTTGGTCACGTCACGTGGCCGTGCTGCGCGTCTGTTTAAAAGCCTTTTTTAAAAATTGATGCATCGAAGCAAAATGTTTTTAACTCTTCTCTCCAAAAAGCAGCGGAATTTTCCGGTGTAGCCGGAGAGTTCCGTTGCTACAGCCTGCGTCGCTGACAAATCTCTAAGGATTTGTGAGCGACGCAGGCTCGACCTGATCTGTGGATTGCTGTAGACCGCTGGGGAGGACGCGCTCCGCGCGTCGTCGCTCGGCTCGCATTTTCTCTAATTCTTTCCGAAAAGAAATCATGCCAAGTGCCATTAAGACCCGACGAGCCCAGCTTTTGCAGTCGTTGTTCGGCAAATATCGTGGTCGCCTGCTGGTGACCTATGTCGTGACGCTGGTGGAAAACCTGTTTGAATTATTTTACCCCTCTCTGACCGGAGTAGCCGTTAACGGGTTGCTCATTCATGACTTTACAGGGCTAGGGCTGCTTCTCGGGGTTTGGTTTATTCACACGGCAACTGGTGTCTTCCGCCAAAGCTACGATACCAGGGTATTTTCATCGATCTACACAGACCTGGCTACTCGCACGGTCTCTGAACAGGAAACGATGGGAGTCTCAACGTCCCAAATTGTCGCCCGTTCTTCCCTCTCAAGAGAGTTCGTTAACTTTTTCGAGCGCGACGTGCCTGCAACCGTCAACTCGCTGTTCGGGTTGCTTGGGGCACTGGTGCTGCTCTTTTTCTACGATGCGTGGAGTGCGGTATTCTGCCTTATGCTTTTGGTACCGCTGGCGTTTTTGAACCGGCGTTACTCGAGACGCACCTTGACACTCAACAAACGTTTGAACAATCAACTTGAACGCGAGGTTACGGTGCTGACGCGGCGAACGCCCAGCAGAGTTCTCGGACATTACCGACTGCTGGCAAAATGGCACATTTGCTTGTCAGACGCCGAAGCGACGAATTGGGGTGTCATGGAGCTCTTTAGTATCGTTTTGTCAGCTGCGGTAATCACCAGAATCGCTTCGTTGAGGCACCTTGAGCCTGGCACGATATACGCGATGCTGGCGTATCTCTGGAATTTCATCGCCAGCCTCAACCATGTGCCGGCCCTGGTCCAGCAACTCAGCCGGCTTAAAGACATCGCCCGGAGAATGGATCAGAGCCTTTCGGTCAAGGCTCAATCCACGCCCGAGGCGGGGGTTTAAGGTTTTGAGTTTTGGGTTTTGGGTTTTGGGTTTTGAGTTTGCGTTTCGTCAGTGCGTTAGCCTGTATGAGCTGCTGATGGACAGGCAGCAGGCTACGGCTTTTTGCTAATAGGCTTCCAGCCTGTCTCTGAGCGCGCGTTCGCTCCCTGCGAATTCGCTCGTTGCTGACCGAGACAAGCAGGATGCTTATGCTACTATGCGCGACGTCCTTATCGCGTGAGACCGCCGCCCGGCAGGGAGCGTAGCATAGGCTTCCAGCCTGTCTCTTTGCCTTCCAGCCGTATCTGTTTAGCGTCGGTCATAGGGCTCGAAGTGGCACTAGTTCGACATTCCAATCTGCGGCCCGAAGGGCCAGGAAAGCATAGCCCAGGGTTTACCCTGGGTTAGTTTCCCCAACCGGATGAGCCCTGAATGGGCCGGTAGTTAGTTAGGACGAGAATCGGCTACCAGCCGGGTCGCGTGCGCATCTCCAGGCCCCTAGGGGACAAAGAAACGTTTTATTTGGTCTAACCCAGGGTAACCCCAGGGCTAGTAAGGCGTCCCCCGCCTTACCTCTGGCGTAAGTAAGGCGTCTCGCCTTACCTCTGCCTCTCACACGTTCGCCTGCAGATTATTAAGATCGGACACGCCGTGTAGCAAAGGATCTGGTAGACATTGCTTGCTTCAGCAGGGTCTGAATCAAAATTCGTCCTCTCTTGGAGGATTTTAGACAGGCTCATCGAGAGCGTTCGTTTTGCATCGGAATGGGAGGTAAGGCGAGACGCTTTACTTACGCCGGAGGTAAGGCGAGACGCCTTGCTTACACCGGGAGGTGGGTGAGATGCCCTACCTACCTACCTACTGCACCGCTTCGGCTTCGGGGCGAATCGTTTAATTGGAGACTTGCCGGTTGAAACCCTGGGCCTGGCGCTGCCATCTCGAAATGTCCAAACTCCAGACCCAATAAGGCCCAGGGTAGAAACGAAGTTGAAAACCTCGGCTGAAGCCTGACTAAATCCTCTTCGATAGTTAGTGCTATTTATCGAGTTTTTATAAAATAACGCACCGCTGTTAGTAGCAATTGTGCAGCGTTGCCTCGCCCGCCGCGGTCACCGATTTTGAAGATCGATCCAGAGAGGCATCGAGACGCGCTACGCGTCGATGCCTCAATGCCAGTAAGCACCGGCTGGAAGCCGATGCTATCACTACGCCATTGCATCCTCGCTTGGGGCCGACCGCTAAGCGATTTTCATCACTTGACGGATGGACTTACCTTCAGCCAATCGATCGAAGGCATCGTTCAGCTCGTCCAGGGAGACGATCTCGCTCAGGAGTTTATCGACCGGGAGTTTGCCCTGCTGGAATAGCCGGATGTAGCGGGGGATATCCCGGGCCGGAACGCAGGATCCGATGTAACTTCCTTTAAGAGTCCGTTCCTCCGCCGCCAACTGAACGGCAGGGATGGAAAGTCGGTGTTCGGGGTGAGGGAGACTGGCGGTGATCGTTGTCCCTCCGCGTTTTGTAATTTCGAAGGCCAGTTGCAATGCGGGCACCGAACTTGCCATTTCGAAGGCGAAATCAACCCCACCTCCGGTAATGTCGCGAATTTCTTTGACTGCGTCCGGTCCGACCTTGACCGTTTTCGTTGCGCCCAGACGCGACGCAGCCTCGAGTTTGCCGGGATTTGTGTCGACGGCAATGATTTCCGAAGCACCCACCAGATTGACGGCCAGCAGTGCGCTCAACCCGACGCCACCGAGGCCGACGACCGCCACTGAGCAACCCGCCGGCACTTTCCCGGTGTTCACCACCGCTCCTACCCCGGTGATGACCGCACAGCCGAACAGCGCCGCCTCATGTGCAGGCAACGAGCTATCGACCTTAATGGCGGAACGGCGGGAGACAACGGCATATTCCGCATAACCAGAGACGCCGATATGATGATAGACAGGGGTTTTCCCCATGTGCAGGCGTCGTGCCCCGGAAAGAAGCGTTCCCGCCCCGTTCGCGCGTGCGCCTGGTTCGCAGAGACCCGGCCGACCCTCCATGCATGGAATGCAACTTCCGCAGGATGGGACGAACGCCATCACCACCTGGTCGCCCGGTTTCAGGTCTGTCACGCCGATGCCGCATTCCTGAACTTCGCCAGCCGCTTCGTGCCCTAATGCCATCGGCATCGGCCTCGGCCGGTCACCATTGATAACCGATAGATCAGAATGACACAGCCCGGTGGCTTTGATCTTGACTAACAATTCTCCGGGGCCCGGCGGGTCGAGCGTGACATCTTCCACCACTAAAGGTTTTGAGTTTGCGTAGGGCCGAGTAAGCCCCATCGCGCGTAAGATCGCTGCTTTCATTTGTTCTGCGGGGTTGTTTGCGTAGTATCGTCAGTGAAGTCCAACGCGGTGGCAAGCGCAATTCAACCGGACAGAAAGTCTAACCAACGACCCCCAGAATACCTATGGCAGATCTTCGTTTGTACATGTTCGAGTGCGGCACACTGAAATGCAAACTGCACAACATCAAAATGAACCAGGGCTTGAACGAGCCCTATGAAATCCCGGTTCCGTGGTTCTTTATTCAGCATCCAAAAGGAAATCTCGTAATCGATGGCGGGAACGCCGTCGAATGCGCGAAGGACCCTCATAAGTATTGGGGTAGCATCACCGATATTTACTTTCCAACGATGACCGACAGACAGGGCTGTGTAACAGAGTTGGAACGCTTGGAAATCGACCCAGCGAGCGTTTCCTACGTCCTCTTTTCTCACTTGCACCTGGATCACACTGGCGCAGCGGGCCGTTTCCCCAACGCCATCCACATTGTTCAACGCGCGGAGTACGAGTACGCCTTTACGCCCGATTGGTTTGCCGCCGGCGGTTATATCCGGCAAGATTTTGATCGTCCGGGCCTGCGCTGGCATTTCCTGGAGGGCCCGCTCACCGACCATTACGATTTGTTCGGAGATGGCACCGTAAAAATGATTTTTACCCCGGGCCATTCACCTGGCCACCAATCGTTTCTCATCACCTTACCCAAAACGGGATCCGTTGTCCTGACAGTTGACGCGGCTTACACGCTCGATCATTGGGAAGAGAAAGCGCTTCCGGGGTTTCTAGCTTCTACCGTCGATACGGTTCGTTCGGTTCGAAAACTTCATCAGGTGGCGCGGCAAACGGGGGCAATGGTTGTTACGGGTCATGACCCGGTCGCCTGGCCGACGTTCAAAAAGGCGCCGGAATACTATGAGTGAGGGGGGTCACCGTTCACCGTTTGGCGTTCGGCGTTCGGCGTTCGGCGTTCGGCGGGCGCAGTCGGATTGACTGTGGAGTAACTCGCTGTGTAAGCTCGTGCCGGTGGCCAAAGACCAGATCGCGCGTTTTGGAGTTTCTTTAAGCCGGGCGCTCCTCGGCCAGCTTGACCGGATGGTTCGAAAAAAGGGGTATCGTAATCGCTCACTGGCCATTAGCGATATGGTTCGCGACCATCTGGTAGGGCACCAGCAGGAAGTAGGAGACAGTGAGATGGCTGGAACGATCACTCTCGTTTATAATCATCACCGGCCACGGGTTCAGGAGACATTGACGGACTTGCAGCACAGGTACCTGGATACGATCATTTCAACCCTGCATGTACACCTCGATCACGATAATTGTCTCGAAGTCCTGGTTGTTCGCGGAAAAGGCTCCATTGTCAGAACTGTGGCAGACCATTTGATCGCCGTCAGAGGCGTCAAACACGGGAGGTTGACGATGACGACAACCGGTAAAGATTTGCCCGAGTAAGGGCCGTTCGATCTATCGCTGAAAATCTGTCTTTGCTCGAAAACGCGACTATGAAAGCAAGCCGACTCTACGGGTCTCACGGTAGCGAGACGGTGGTTTTAGAAGAGATTCCAAGGCCTCAGGTTGATAAGGGTGAAGTTTTGATTCGTGTTCATGCCACGGCGGTTACCCCCGGCGAGATTCATTGGTACCCGACATCGCATACGCCGAACGGTGATCTACGGACCAAGCAAATCCTCAATCACGAATTTTCCGGGGTAATTGAGGAATACGCACCAGGTGTAGCAGGGTTAGAAAAGGGCGAGGCGGTCTACGGCTTGAACAATTGGTTCATTGACGGTGCGGCGGCTGAGTACTGCATCGCCACTCCGGCCGAGATAGCACCAAAGCCAAAGAGTATCGATCACCTGCAGGCTGCGGTAGTACCGATTTCAGGACTTACGGCGTGGCAAGGGTTGTTCGAGCGCGGAAAATTGGAGGCCGGCCAAAAAGTTCTTGTCCATGGAGGCGCGGGAGGGGTGGGGACCTTTGCGATTCAGCTTGCGGCCTGGAAGGGCGCCTTGGTCGTGACAACCGTCTCTGAGGCAAACGCCGAGTTTGTCCGAGGCCTGGGAGCTGACCAGGTCATCGACTATCAGAGGTCAAACTTCGAAGAGGTGGTGAAAGATGCTGACGTTGTCTTGGATCTGGTCGGCGGTGACACCTTGAGGCGTTCGTTCAAGGCTATCAAAAAGGGAGGTCGGGTGGTGACTGTAGCAACGAACGCTGAATCCAGCGCCGATCCCGCTGTCAAGGAAGCTTTCTTCGTCGTCGAGCCCAAACGCGAGCAACTAGTTGAATTGACGAGGCTAATCGACACTGGAATGCTCCGGCCGGTCGTCAGCGAAGTATTTCCGCTTGAGAAGGCGGATCAGGCGTATTTTCCGGTCAAGAAGAAGGCTGCTCGCGGGAAGGTGGTGCTACGAGTTTTGGCCTAAGGCCAGGGAAACGTATTGGCGTGCCGGGGTTTGGCCACGTGAAGCGTCGGCGCTTTGGCCGTGTGATGGGGCCGCGCGCGTGGGTGGTAGGAGGGATGCGCGCGCGCCGGCGTGGCAGTCCATGAAACGTGTTAGAACCTCAAACCGGGCAAAAAGAATTCAGCAAGCTGCAGGGGGCAGGAATCGCTCACGGAAGCTTTCCAGACGTACCACGCCGGACGCGCGGGAGCGCGTCCCTATCGCCACGCGCGCGGCCGCGTCACGTGGCCAAACGCCGATACGCCGATACGTTTCGCCCACGATGCTACCTGACTCGCTGCCAGACTAACTCTGCAGTTCCCGCGGCACCCGTTGCAGCCGAATTGGTCCACTTCAGTTTGTCGCCAGTAACGGTGAATAGACGTTTCTGATCAGTCCCGGTCCATTTCGGGAAGGTGCTGCCCTCGATGTGAACGTTGATCGTACGGTCCGCATCATTAATCGAGTAGGTTCCGAAGCAGGTAATGCTCCTTTGCAAGGCCGCTTTGCTGCCTCCCAAGGTTCCGGCCTGACCGGACTTGGGAAGGCCGGACCGCGTGATGGCTACTAGAAAGTGGTCATTGCTATCGAACATTAGGAAGCCTTGCAGGCCCGGCGCAATCAAATGGACTATTTTCCCGCCCCGCTCGACCTTGGCCGAGATAAGTCTCCAGGATGACCCCTTGAATTGGTCATTAGCAGTCTGCGCAGCCGCGTGACCCACGGGCAAAAACAGGCGCAGCAAAAGCGCGGCTGTAGACAGCGAAATAAGTTGCTTCATTCTAATAGCCCTTCATCGGGAGTTTTTGCCGGACAAGTATTTGCGGGACCAGGCACTAAGGATTATTAATTGCCAAATCAAATGCGCAATCTTTTTTCGATGGTCATGGGAGGGATACTGCTTTTGGTCGCTGTCGCAGTTTCTTCCTGCGCAAGCGAGGACGGAAGCGGGGTAAGCAAAACACAAAACCCTGCTCCCAGCGACGGGGTTACTATCGGACCGGAAACTGTGGCCCCCGGTTCGAATGAATACGAATCACCCTGGCCGTTCGGCCCGTTGGGGATGGATTAGCTGAAAGTAGCCAAGTAGCCAGTAGCCGAGCAGTCAGGAAGGTGCGATGCCGAACTTGCCTGCGAAAATATTGGTTCTTCCAAAATTCTTGCTCCTTCACTCCCTTATTTCTTACCTTCGTTTCCTTTCTCAGCTTCTCGGCTACTGGCTACTTGGCACGGCTACTTGGCTACTTGGCTACTTTCTTATTCTTTCACTCCGCCAGAGGTCAGACCGCCGACGATATATTTCTGGCAGACCAGGAACATGACCGTAATCGGCACGCCGCTCAGGACCGCCAGCGCAGCAAAACGGCCCCAGAGTTGTTCGTGCTCCGGCAAAAACGAATTGGCTCCGACCGCCAACGTCCAGTTGTTTCGGGCCTGCAGAACAATCGATGCCACGGGATACTCGGACATGAAGGCGATGAACGAGAGGATGAAGACGACCGCAAAAATAGGGAGGCTGATCGGCAGGAGAATCTGGACGAAGGTCTGAAACTGCGAGGCGCCGTCGATCCGGGCCGATTCTTCCATGCTCGCGGGAATGGTATCGAAATAGCCTTTGATCATCCAAATGTAGCCCGAAATTCCGCCGAGGTAGACCATGATGAGACCCAGTTTGGGTGTTCAGTCCAAGCCAGTGGACGTATTGGCCCGTGAAATCAAGAATCACGTAGATCGCGACCAGGGCGAGCACCATCGGGAACATTTGGAGGATGAGCAGGGCGCCCAAAGTCGCCGATTTGAACTTGAAGTGGAGTCGGGCGAACGCGTAGGCAGCCGTTCCGGACAGGAGGATGATGCCGATCGAAGCGGCGGCGGAGATTTTGATCGAGTTCCAGAACCAGAGCAACGGGGGTGTTTCGGCCTTGATCATGCGCGTTTCGCCCGTGGCCGTGTTGACCACCTCCTGATAAGGGATGCCCAGAACATATTTCCAATGCTCCAAACTGACCTTGTCTGGCAGCAACCCGCTCGGCGCGAAGTTGCCCCTGCGCAAGGAAGCCGATACAACGATGAGATACGGCACCAGGACCAACGATCAGCAGAGCGATGAGCACCACGTGGGAGATCCCTAATCGCATCGTTGTTTTTTGTTGGGAAGTCATCCGTTTCATATTTTCACCTTGTTGGCGGTGACCCTGAGATTTATCCAGGCCAGAAACCCGACCAGGATAAAAAGCAGAGTGGCGATCGCGCTGGCCAACCCGTAGTTGGTCCCGGAATCAAGAAAAGCGATGCTGTAGGTATAGGTCACCAGTAGATCTGTTTCGCCCGCATTTCCGCCGACCATCTGCGGACCTCCGGCCGTCAGAAGGAAGATGAGATTGAAGTTGTTAAAATTGAAGGCGAAAGCCGAGATGAGGATCGGAATCATCGGCGGGAGGACCAACGGCAAGGTCAGGTCAAAAAAATCGCGGACCTTGTTGCTGCCATCGATCGCGCTCGCCTCATAAATTGCGGAGGGAATTGATTGAAGCATCCCGGTGCAGATCAGCATCATGTAAGGATAACCCAACCAGAGGTTCACTAACAAAATCATCGCTCGGGCGCCCCAAGGATTGGTATTCCCATTCCGGAGCGAGGCCAAAAATGCCTTTCAGCAACGCGTTCACCGCGCCAAACTCCTGATTGAATAATCCTTTCAAGATCAGGATTGATAGCAAACCCGGAACCGCGTAGGGGAGGATAAAGAGCGTGCGGTAGGTTTGCCGAAAACGCAGATCCTTTTGTTCGAGGACAACGGACAGCAGCATGCCGACCGCAAAACTTAAGAAAGACCGAGATGGCTGAAAAGCGAAAGTCCAGAGGAATATCCTGAAGAACGGGCCCTGGATTCGAGGATCGGTGATGATTCGTATATAATTGTCGAAGCCGCTGAAGGTTCTGAAACCAACACCTACTTTTTCTCCTTTGTCGTTGACGAAGAAGCCGAGCCTGTATATCGGGCCGGATGATAGTGCCGTCTTTTTTGTTGGTAAACGAGCCGTCCGGATTGGGTGTCCAGAGCCGCTCTCGCGCCGCAAAATTTGTCAGCCCCGACAAGGCCACCAGCGTTTCGTCGGGAAGGGCAAATTGACGGGCTCTCATGGGGACCAACAGCTTGCCCTTGTTGATCTGAACCATTGTCCATGGGATTGCCCTTGACCTCCTCGCCTGGGGGCAAGGCATTTAGCTTGACGGGTTCCTGCTCGGTTTTAGGCTTCGCCCCTGGCGTAAGCTCAAAGGGTTCGGACACAAAGCGGCGGGCGCCATCCTTTTCGTCCTCGAGGTAAACGACGTAGGTGCCGTCCTCTTGGGAGTACAGCTTGTATTTGTATGAGGCGGCGTTCGGGCTGAGAAACGTTTCGTTGCGAACAAGCGCCGCCGCACGGTCGAACCGGAGAAGGTTCTGGGAACTGTATTTGGTAAAACCGATGTAAACTGTGTAGGCAAGAGGAAAGATGACGAAGATGCCAAAGCCGATAAATCCGGGAAAGAGATATCGGAAGGTGGAGGCCGAGGGGTTCAGGTAAATGAAAACCCCCAGGCAGGTCACCACTAACAGGGAGAGTGCGATCCAGATGTTGCCGGTCTGGTACAGGATAATCGTCAGGTAGAGCGAGGGAATCGCCAGCAGCGCGACCAGAATATGCCGGATTTGCAATCTCCCTATCAGCGCGTTCATTTTCCCATGCTCTTCTTGGCGTCTTGCAAGGCGACCTGAGGGGTGGCCCCGCCGTCGGTGGCGATCTCAAACGCGGCTTTCATCGAACTCCAGAACTTGCCCATCTGGGGAATGTTAGGCATGACCACTCCATTCTGACAGTTCTCGTAAGTTACTTTGATCAATGGGTTCTTGGCGGCCATCTCGTCGGCGAGGGATTTTAGGGCGGGAACCCCAAGCGGCGCGTCTGCGTCCATGGCCTTCATACCATCGAGGGTGCAGACATATTTTTCTAGAAACTGCATTGCCAGGTCGGCGTTCGGGGTCGAGCGGTTGAGTAGCGCGGTTTGCACTCCGACGAACGGTTTACCTGGGTGGCCACCTACTCCTGGTACTGGAGCGAGCGCGAAATCGATTCCACTCTTGCGGAGATTGGCCCAATCCCACGGCCCATTGATCATCATCGCCAGTTCGCCGCTGCTCATTTTCTGATCCATCACGGCTTGGGTAGCGCCCTTCGGCATGACGCCCTCCTTCATGAGGTCGACGATCGCCTGCAGTCCTTGAAGTGCGCCCGGACTATCGACCCCGATGTCATTGACGTCATAGCCACTCTCAGTCTTCTTGAAAGAGATAAGCTCCGGCGCTGGCGAGGAACGGCCAACTAAAGTAGGGGGTGTTGTAGTCCCACATAATCGCGATCACCTTCGGATTCTTCTCTTTGAGTTCTTTGTTGAAGGCGGCCATCTCGGAGAGCTGGGTCGGCGGCGTCCCAGTGACGAACTTTTTGTTGTAGATGAGTGAGACTGCCTCAAGGGAAATTGGGTATCCCCAGATCTGTTTTTTATGGGTTACCGCGTCCCAGGACATGGGAATAAAGCCGGCCTTGAACTCGTCCTTGATCTCCAGCGGCTTGATCAAACCGGCATCAGCCCATTCTCCAATCCGGTCATGCGCCCAGAAGAAGATATCAGGGCCTTTACCGCTCTGGGCGGCAGCCTGGAATTTCTCCGTGATTTGCTCCTGGGTTTCAACTTTGACCGGAGCGCCGACATCCTTTTCAAAGGCCTTACCGAGGTCACCTAAGGCGTGGATAAGCCCGGTTATCACTGATCCAGATCAGGAGTTCGCCGTCAGTCCAGGCAAATGCCTGAGAGGCGGAAAAGCCAAAGAAGATTCCAAGAAGGAGCTTTTTGATCATACCGTTGGTAGAAATGTGGGCGGGTTAAATCCAATGCAGGCATACGTCCTGCGATGAGAAAAGAAGGGTTCTTCTGTTCAAGGGTATCTTGCCATCGATTACTCAAGTGAATCAGATTCCGCCAATTTCGAACAAGATATTTTTACTGTGGCGCGTGGGGGAACGTGTCGGCGTGACGGCGCGTGGGGGAACGTATCGGCGTATCGGCGTATCGGCGTATCGGCGTGTCGGCGTCGGCGTGAGGGCGGGTGACGTAGTTCGCGCCTGGGCGGTAGGGACCGCGCTCCCGCGCGTCCAGGGTGGCACGTCCCGAGAGCATCGTGTCGGCGCGTCGGCGTTAGGTTGGCCTCACTGCGGCGCGGTAGTGGTGCCCTTGTCGCAAACGGAGGTCTGCAGACAAGCCACGCCGGTCGCGCGGGAGCGCAACCCTTGCCAAGCGGGCGGCCGCGTCACTCGTCCAAACGCCGATACGCCGATACGCCGATACGGTCCTTCCACGCTGCGCGGGTAAACGCGGGCTTTTTGCTTCAAAGAGAGAAAACAGGTTGACCGAACGACGGGAGGACAACTAGGTTCGGGCGAACTAGACAACATGTCCTGTTTAAATATGCAGTCCGGGATTCAAGACGGTTACTTCGGGCTGGGCGAACCCGATCTTCCGGGGCGCTCGATGACCAGTTTGGGCGCGCCGGAGTCGGCAAAACCATTTAGCGCAAAAGATCTCAGAGTGAGGTTCCCCGTTGCCACCTTTTGTCCAGACCGCGTCGCCTCTTCTCACCTCCAACCAGAGGCCTGCCCTCCGGCTGAGGGTCAGCGAAAACCAGCGCTTCCTGATCCGCGACGACGGCTCACCTTTTTCCTGGTTCGCAGACACCGCCTGGGAAATGTTCCATCGACTTACCCGCGAAGAAGCCGCTGACTACTTGGAGAAAAGATCCGAGCAAGGATTTACCCTCATCCAGAGCGTTGTTCTGGCGGAATTTGAAGGCGTTCGCCAACCTAACGCCTATGGCGATCACGCCCTGATCGAAGAAGACCCCGCCCGGCCGAACGAACCTTATTTCCGCCACGTCGATTGGATCGTCGAAAAGGCAAACAGCCTCGGGCTTGTCGTCGGGATGCTGCCAACCTGGGGCGATAAAGTTGGGGAAACGCACGGAGATGGCCCCCGGATTTTTACAGCTAAGAATGCCCGCGCTTACGGCGAGATCCTCGGGCGGCGATATCGTCAGACCGACCTGGTCTGGATTATTGGCGGCGACCGACTGGTGGACGACAACCAGAAGAGCCAGGTCACTTTATCCTCAGTGCCTGACGTTGTCCCAGGAGCAGGCGTCAGGCGCATCCAGGCCACCCGAGAGGCAAATGGGCGTTACGCTATGGTGTATAGCGCAAGCTCCCGAAAATACGTCGTCTCCACACACCCGCTGAGTGGCCGAAAGCTGCATTTCTGGTGGTTCGATCTCAGAAACGGAGGTCACGTGGACCTCGGTTCCTTCGACAAACCTCGTTCTGTCGAGGTCAGTCCCCCATCGCTCGGTGAAGACATTGATTTTGTCTTTGTCATGGACGATGCCGAGCAATGCTTTCCGCCGCCAGGATCCGGGCAGCCCGGCGGCCTGGAAAACATTGGCGATGTCCGCTTGCTCAGCGGTTAGTGAAAATCTCACAAGCCAAAAGCACTCGTGAGATTTTCGCGTTCCCTGAAGAAATCATCCCGAATTTCTTTGTGAATCGATCGTCCAATCTATCGGGCTGTCTTCGCGAGTCCGGCAACCGTTGAAACGCATGAAAATCGGAGACCCTGTTTACTTGATCACAGACCAACTGCAAACCGGGGCTGGTATCCCTGGTATGATTTGTGCCCTGCAAGATTCCACGGTCGAGGTGGCTGTGGAGTTCACCCAGGGCACGAGGATTTTAAAAGTTAAAAACTGGGACGAGATCCTTTCCTCCCACCTTTACGCGCACTCGATCCTCAACGTCGTCTATCACGCCTATGAGGAGATCGAGCACAAGTTCGGCTCAATCCTGAATCTGACCACTGAAGAGATCGTTGCTCAATTGATCAGGCAGGGACTTGCGCCACAGACCGCTCGCCGTTGCGCCGATCTCTTTGACGAGGTCAAGTGGCAAAATGCGCGACTACCGCTAAGGCAGTGGCTGGAGAGAATCCGGGATTTCTACCACAGAAAACCTAAGCCCGCATAAAGTTAAGAACGGGCAAATACCGCCGCCTTTTCAATCAGATCCGCACCCGGACGAACACCGGTGTAAAGCACAAACTGTTCGACCGCTTGAAGCACGATCACCTCGGCTCCGCTGATAGTTTTCCTTCCCAGCGAGCGCGCCAATCGAATGAGCGGTGTCTCCGCGGGAAGAGCTACCACATCGAATACGAAGTGAGCTGAGCGCACCAATTCCTCCGGAAAAGCGATCTGATCGGCCTCGACGCCTCCTGCCATGCCAACCGGCGTCACGTTGATCAGTAATTCCGGCTTCTCGCCAACAAGTTCCTTTTTCCAATGAAAACCATATTGGTTGGCGAGTGCCGATCCCGTCGCTTCATTCCTGGCTACGATCAAGCCCTTGGCAAATCCCGCATCCCTGAGTGCACAAGCAACCGCCTTCGCCATGCCACCACTGCCCAAAAGGGCAAAGCCGGCACTGGACGGGATCCCACTCGAACAAAGCAGCTTATGAACGGCTGTATAGTCCGTGTTATATGCCGTCAGGGAACCATCCGTATTGACGATCGTATTTACGGACATGATCGCCTTCGCCGAGGCGTTCAGATGATCCAGGTATTCGATACATGCTTCCTTGAATGGCATCGAAATGGCGCATCCGCGGATTCCAAGTGCACGGATTCCGCCAATGGCCGAGCCGATATCGCGAGTGGTAAATGCTTTATAGATAAAATTCAGGCCTAGCTCACGGTACAGGAAGTTATGGAATCGGGTTCCAAAATTTCCCGGACGCGCCGCGAGGGACATGCAAAGCTGCGTATCTTTGTTGATATGCAATTCCATAGTCTGATTCAGTAACCCTGCTTTCGATTTAGTGAAAACGTTCTTTGAGGAGCGGTGGGAAAACGTGTCGGCGTATCGGCGTGCCGGCGTTTGGACGCGTGACGTAGTTCGCGCCCGGGTGCGGTAGGGACGCGCTCCCGCGCGTCCAAGTAAGGCGTCCCGCCTTTCCTCCATCTTTCATCTTTCACAGGTTGGCCTGCAGAAAGGAAGATAGGAAATTCTCGCACGGAGGACACGGAGATCACGGAGGAAATTTAAGTTGTAGATCAAAGGCGTGCGTTGGTTTTCAGCCGTGCCTCGCCATAAATCACTCGAACAACCCAAAACAAACTCTAATAGCAAACTCTAATAAAATCCTCTGAACCACCGCGCCCACCGTGCGAGCCATTCTCCTTCCGGCTAGGCCGTTTTTGGATCCGATCGCTTTTCGCGTCCGCCCGGCGCGGCCTTCTCAAAATGTCCAAACTCCAGGGACGCGCTCCCGCGCGTCCGGCGTGGCACGTCCAGGGAGCATCGGGGCGGCGTGTCGGCGTGTCGGCGTTTGGCTGGTGGCACCTGCGGTGCAGTTGTGGTGCGTTACCAATCGCAAACGGAAGTTTGGAGACACGCCACGCCGGTCGCGCGGGAGCGCAACCCTACCATGCCAAGCGCGCGACCGACGTCACGCGTCCAAACGCCGACACGCCGACACGCCGATACGTTTCCCCTCAACGCTGTCCGATAAATCGAAGGAATTGAAAACCAGGAAATAAAGTATTGATCGACCAATACTTCAAAGGCATACTTTTCCGCTACTAACTACAGAGCGACGCTGTAGGCGTATCCATTTGGAAACAACCCCCCAACATCCATCCTGGCAATCGCATCGCCCGTCTGTGGCAATAAGTTTCTTTCCAGCGCTGGCCAATATCATTCTCTCGTTTTGCTGGCTACTTCCGGAATCCTCAAAGAACTCGACCTTCGTGGCGTTCATTACCAAGTGCCTGGATTGGCAGTCTGCTAGTGTCCCGTCCCCGAAATAGCACATCCGGATAAAGCCTCATCGAATTGTTCTCTTATGAATAAAGCCCGGATCACTGTTGATGCTGATTTCTCCATTTCTCAAATCGACCGGCGTCTCTTTGGATCGTTCGTCGAGCACCTGGGCCGGTGCGTTTATACAGGGATTTTTGAGCCCGGCCATCCTACCGCGGACCATCGCGGATTTCGGGGTGATGTACTGGAGCTAGTTCGAGAACTTGGGCCGACGATTATTCGTTATCCCGGCGGTAATTTCATGTCGGGCTATAACTGGGAAGATGGTGTCGGCCCGGTCGGGGAAAGACCGCGACGACTCGATCTCGCCTGGTTTAGTACCGAGACCAATGCCTTTGGAACCAACGAGTTTATCGAGTGGTGCAAACTGGCACGGACGGAGCCGATGTTAGGGGTAAACCTCGGAACCCGCGGCCCGGATGAGGCACGTGAATACCTCGAGTATTGCAACCATTCTGAGGGCACTCGCCTGAGCGAACTTCGAGCGGCGCACGGCTACCGGGAACCTCACGCCGTTAAGCTTTGGTGTCTTGGGAACGAGATGGATGGACCATGGCAGATCTGCCACAAGACCGCGACCGAATATGGCCGCATCGCGCAGGAGGCTGCGAAGGTAATGAGGTGGGTAGATTCCACGATTCAGGTTTCTGCCTGTGGGTCTGCGGGCCGTCATATGCCGACGTTTGGTGCCTGGGAGTATGAAGTCCTGGAGCATACCTTTGAAGTAACGGATTTCCTCTCGATGCACATGTACTACGAGAATCCGCACAACGATGTGCGGGAGTTTCTCGCGAACATCGAGCTGATGGACCGGTTTACCAAGGAGGCTGTTGCCGTCTGTGATGCCGTGGCGGCGAAGCGAAGATCGCCGAAGCGGATCATGCTCTCTTTCGACGAATGGAATGTCTGGTACAAAGCGCGTTCGGAAGAGCATTTGGCCAAGCCAGGCTGGCCCATCGCTCCGCGGTTACTCGAAGAGGTCTACGATTTGCAGGATGCCCTGATGGTTGGGGGTGCCCTGATAACTTTGTTGAACAACGCGGATCGGGTCAAAGTGGCTTGCCTGGCCCAGCTGGTCAATGTCATCGGACCCATTCTGACGGAACCGGGGGGAGGATCCTGGCGGCAGACCATCTTCCATCCCTTTAAACTCGTCACCCAGCACGCCCATGGCAGCGTCCTTCAGACCAAGGTCCAATCGACGCATTACGAAACAAAAACGGCGGGAGCTGCGGAACATCTGGTGGCCGCGGCAGTGCATGACGAACGTCAGCGTAAAGTCGTTTTCTTTGTCCTGAATCGGGAGGCATCGGGCGAGGTAGAACTTTCGATCGATTTACGAGGTTTCCCGACCATAACGGGTTGCGATGTCCATGAGATTTCCGGAGGCGATTTGCTGGCGACGAATACGGCGCAAACTCCTGATGCTGTCCAACCGAGCGAGCACAAAGAAAGCTCCGTTAAGCCGGATAATATTACCGCGAGATTACGCCCTCTTTCGTGGAATGTTTTATCCCTTTCTTACTAGAAAATATGCCCAACTCATTTCCCATATCCAAAAAATTGAAGGCCCTCATATGAAAATACCTATCTTTACTTTGGCGGCGTTGTGCTTTTCCAGCATGGCGCAAGCCGCGCCAACTGAAATTATCTTTTGGGATTTTCTCAGTGGCGGTGACGGAGTCCGGATGACGCAGATCGTCGACGATTTTAACAAGAGCCAGAAAGACCTTCACGTTACCAAATCGACCCTGACCTGGGGCGAGCCATTCTATACCAAGGTTCATACCGCGGTGGTCTCTGGCGAGACGCCTGACGTCATGACCTACCATCTGTCACATTTCGCGACCGGGATCGCGTCCAAGGACCTGCGACCCATCACGACTGAGGAGTTCGCCCAAGCCGGCCTGAAGGCGTCGGATTTCCAGCAGTCGCTGGTGGATAGATTGCTGGAGGTAAGTAAGCAATATGGAAAGACCGACCAACTGTTCGGTATTCCACTCGATATTCACACGCTTGTCTTATACTACAATAAGACCGCGCTGCAGAAAGCCGGCTTGCTGGATGCCGACGGGAAACCGAAGGGCCTGGACGGGATGGAGTCGTTCACCAAGATGTTAACTGAGGCCAAAGCGAAAACGAAGTTGACGCCGATCGCCTGGTCTACCAACTCAGCGGACCCGGCCTCCTGCTGGCGTCTCTGGTACACGTTGTTTAAGCAGCAGAAGGGCGACTTTATCAAAGACGGACAGTTAACGTTCGACGATCTGGCGCATCAAGGGAGCAAATCGCTGCAGGCGATTGCGGATTTGGCCCAGCAAGGATTGATCACCAAGAACACCACTTATTCCGCGATGGTCGCGCTCTTCACGGCCGGTCGGAGCATGTTCATGGTCAATGGCAACTGGGAAGTCCCCACGCTCGTTGATTTGCAAAAACAAGGTAAGCTTCCTTTTGAATACGGCATCATACCGTTTCCGAAACTTTTCGAGAATCAAGACACCTGGGCAGATTCCCATCAGTTCGCGATTCCAAACAATTTGAAGAAGCCGGCGTCGCCGGAAAAAGTCGCTGCGGCGCTGACCTTCGTCGCCTTCGTCGTTAAACAAATAACCTGGGCAGGTGGCGGTCACATCGCAGCGTACCTTCCGGTTCAGGAGAGTGATGCCTACAAGCAATTGTCGCCCAATAACCAGTATAGCGCGGGTTCGGCGAAAAATGTGGTCTTCGAACCGGCCCTGCCCATATTTGGCGTCGGCAGCCCGAGTTTTACGGCGGTCAGCAATTATCTACTCCCGGTCATCAATGGACAAATACCGGTCGACAAGGGGATGTCGCAGTTCGCCGGCGAACTGGAAAAATTTGCCAAGCAGCAGCAGTAGGGTGCCTGGATAGACGGAATAGGAGGAACAAATTCAACCGCGAATGGACACGAATTGACGCGAATAGAGATCGTTTATGAATCCGATCCGCTGGGCATCCATTCGCGGTTCTTCAAATCCTGAAGGCCATACGGCTCGGTTTGGACGTTTCCAATCTGTGGCCCGAAGTGGCCAGAAAAGCATAGCCCAGGGTTTATCCTGGGTTAATTTCCCACCCGAGGTAGCCCTGAAGGGGCCACCGGTTACGGCAAGGCTAACCCAGGGTAAACCCTGGGCTAAGCCTTCTTGCCCCTTCGGGGCGGGCCCTTCGGGCCGGACGAACGACGCGAAACAGTTAAACCCTGGGCTCAACCCTGGGCTGAATCCTTCAGATCTTTCGGGTTAATAAATCGTCGCAAATTCAGCACCATTCGAAGAGAACATTATTGATGATCGAGGCCAAGCCCAATAGACAGCCAGGGCAGCGGCGAAAACGCTGGCCGATCGGCTGGGTTTTCGTTGCCCCCTTTCTCTTCTTTTATGGACTGTTTTTGATCTATCCCGCGATACAGGTCTGCTATTTGAGCTTGACTAACTCGGATATCGCAGGCGTAGGACATTTTGTCGGACTGCAGAACTATATCGAACTGATTGCCGACCAGGATTTTTGGGCTTCCGTCGTGCACACGATCTACTTTGTCTTGCTCACGGTAGTACCAAATACAGCAATGGGCTTTCTCCTGGCGCTGCTGGTGGTTCGATTGAAGCGATTCCGCCTACCTGTTTTATCGGCCTTTTTTCTGCCATTTGTCCTCCCCGTGAGCGTCGTTACGACGGCTGCCCTGTGGATTTTAGACACCAATTTCGGAATCATTAATTATCTTTTTGGAACAACGATCGCCTGGTTTCAGGATCCGACCTGGGCGATGCCGGCAGTCGGGGCGGTCACAGTTTGGTGGACCGTCGGGTTCAACATGCTCCTGTTCATTGCCGGCCTGCAAAATATTTCGTCGGATGTCTATGAGGCCGCATCGATCGATGGGGCGAATAGTTTTCAGCAGTTTATTAAGATCACCTGTCCGCTTATTTGGCCAGTGACCAGTTTAGTGTTGATCCTTCAATTGATCGCTCAATTCAAGATCTTCGACCAGGTATATCTCCTGACGCAGGGAGGGCCATACAATTCTACGATGGTCGTTCTGCTCTATATGTATCGGCAGGCATTCCAGCAGAATCGCGGCGGCTACGCCTCAGCCGTAGCCATCGTGTTGGTAGTAATTATGGTCCTTATCTCGGCGATTCAATTCAGATTGCTGCAGGGCAGGCGTTCAAAATGAAGCAAAAACGTGTTTCGATCTTAGGGTTGGTTTGCACCGGGCTAACCATCATTATGGCCTTGGCGTGGTTGTCACCAGTTTACTGGATTGCTGCCACGGCCTTAAAGAGCGAGACGGACACCATCGCGGTGCCACCTTCTTTCGTTCCGTTTCCGCCCGATTTTGGCGCCTTTACTTTCGTCATTCAAAACAGCCCGATTTTTCGGTGGTATCTGAATACGATCGTGGTCTCTGCAGTGATAACGTTTTTTTCCATCTTGTGCGCTTTGATGTGCGCCTACGCCCTCTCCCTTCTTCAGTTCAAGGGAAAGCGGTTGGTTTACTGGGCACTTCTCGTAGGATTTATGCTTCCCTTCAGCGCGATGGCGATCCCGTTGTTCATGCTGATGAACAAACTGCATTTCGTAAATTCGTATGCGGGGATCATCCTGCCTCAGATCGCAGCGCCACTATCGGTCATCGTTTTCAAGCAGTTCTTCGACCAGGTTCCCATTGACTTTCGCAATGCGGCGGTGATCGATGGAGCCGGTGATTTCAGAATATTGTTTAACATCTATATCCCTTTGAACTGGAGCATCATTTGGGCGATGGCCATCGTCACTTTTATCGGCGCCTGGAATAACTTCTTCTGGCCGTTCATCGTGACGAACTCAACTCCGATGTTGACGATTCCGGTTGGGATGACGCAGGTGCAATCTGCCTACGGCGTTGCCTTTGCCAAAACGTCGGCGATCGCCGTACTGGCTTCCATTCCGACCGCGGTTGCCTATCTCATTTTCCAGAAGCGGGTGACACAGGGGGTCATGGCAGCCGCAGGCATCAAGTGAAGAGGGGATTTCAGCGAACTGCTCCGCGGTTTAGTCCAAAGAGGCGAAGCAAATAAAGGAAACAACAAACGGCAGGCAGGTAGCGCGGGTCGAAGATGACCATGACGGAACGCAGCGGAATCTTGGCAGGCGGCAACTGGATCGTCGATCGGGCGAAGATAATCGACCTTTATCCGGCGCAGGATGCACTGGCCAACATCCTGCAGGAGACGTTAAGCAACGGGGGAGCGCCCTACAACGTGCTGATCGATTTGGCGCGGCTCCGGGCGCCTTTTCCCTTAGCAGCGGTGGGACTTGTGGGCGAGGATCCGGAGGGCGAGTTTATTCGTGCCGATTGCCGCGCGCACGGGATCGAAACACGACAGCTTTACCCCTGCAAAGAAGCCCCCACCTCCTACACCGACGTGATGACCGTACAATCCACAGGGCGCCGGACATTCTTTCACCGGCGCGGTGCTAACGCGTTTCTGGATGCCGAGCACTTCGATTTTGCGCAGAGTAAAGCCCGCATTTTTCACCTCGGCTACCTCCTGCTGCTCGACCGACTCGACCGGCCAGACCCGAAATACGGGACGGTGGCTGCCGCCCTTCTTGAGCGCGCGCAAGACGCTGGTTTCAAGACCAGCGTGGACCTGGTAAGCGAGGACAGTGACCGGTTTGCCCAGATTGCGCGGCCTGCGCTCCGGCACTGCGACTATTGCGTACTCAACGAGTTCGAAGCCGAGCGCACGACCGGGATCGAAATCATGCGTCGCGGGGGGGCCGACTTGGATGCGGCACGGAAGGCAGCGCGGGAACTGATCAAGGCGGGCGTCCGCGAGTGGGTGGTGATCCATTTTCCTGCTGGCGCCCTGGCCGTGAGCGCCAGCGGCTGCGAACTTGCGCAACCCAGCGTCAACTTGCCGCAGGCCCAAATTGCCGGCACGGTAGGTGCCGGCGACGCTTTCGCCGCGGGGGTGCTCCTGGGCCTGCACGAGGATGTGCCGATGGAAGTGGCCCTGAAGTATGGAGTGTGTGCTGCTGCCGCTTCGCTCACCGATCCGACAAGTTCGCGCGGCGTCAAGCCCCTTTCCGAATGCCTGGAAGACGGCGAAGCATTCGGTTTTCGTACCGCATTTGAACTATGATCAAATCACTGGACGTAAAAATCGCGGACCTTCGTGCCGATCCTGCCGGGAGCAAAGCCTTCATTCTAGCGGATGCCAAAGACGCCGACATGGCTTTTGGCGTGACCGCACCGGGTGAAGCGCGCTCGGGCGCAGGCGGTGAATCGGGCCGCCGCTGGAAAACTCTCGAAGAGTACCGTACACAAATCCGAGAGGTCATTGGTCAGGGGATCGTCGACATCGTGCTGTTGTCGGCCTCAAACCTCGAGATTCTTGCGATCGAAGAGCGGCTCTTTGAGAACTCGCCAATAACGCCGGCGGCCCGCGCCAACGATACCTCCGATATCTGGGCCGTGCGTGGCGGCAAATATCCACGGGAAGCTTCCCGTTCGTTTCGCACTGCCACGATCGAACATATCATGTACGGTCGCCTCGATCCCGCCGCGGGTGAAAAGGTAATCGGCGCCGACCTTGGTCTCTACTCCATGACCTTCACCAACGACCTTGACGCGGACCATTACGCCCTGCGGGAGTTTTGTGACTTCAGGCTGGAAGCGGAGCGGAAGGGGTTTCGCTATTTTCTCGAGCTCTTCAATCCCAACATCGATCCATCCATTGCCGAGTCGGACGTTCCCGCGTTTCTTAACGACCACATCGTACGCTCCCTGGCTGGCGTGACCCGGCGCGGCCGGCCTCTGTTTCTAAAGATCCCGTATAACGGGCCGAAAGCGCTCGAGGAATTGGTCCAGTACGATCCTCAGTTAATCGTGGGTATCCTGGGCGGAAGTGCGGGGACGACCTACGACGCCTTCAAGATGATTGCCGACGCTCAGAAGTACGGAGCTCGCGTAGCGCTGTTTGGCCGCAAGATCAATCTGTCCGAACACCCGCTCACCTTCATCGAGATGCTGCGGCGCATTGTGGACCACCAACTGACGCCGGAAGAGGCGGTGAAAGCCTACCATGATGCCCTCCAGCGGCTTGGAATCAAACCCGCGCGTGATCTTGCCGCCGATAGGCAACTGACGAAAACAAAGATGTATTACCGCTAGCGCGAGAATCTCACGAGCCCATAAGCGCTCGTGAGATTTTCGCGCTATAGAACCGCTTTGAAAGCGGTTCGAAAGGGGTATTGGATTGAAGGATTTAATTGGGAAGGAAACAGGGTGTGGGATTCTTTCCAGGGTTGGTGGGTCGAGGAATTCACTTCCGACTCACTGTGACACGGGCGTCCCGCCCGTGATCCTAGTTCATCATGGGTGGGACACCCATGTCAGTAAGGCGTTCTCGCCTTACCCTCCGGCGTAAGTAAGGCGTCCCGCCTTACCTTCCGCCTCTCAGATTGTTCGCGTGGCAAAGGATCTGGTCGGCATTACAACCACAAACTAACCGCATCACCCGATTCAATTTGGTTAGTAATGCGCTCCGAGATTTTCGCCTTTCCTTCAACAGGATCTAAACTAAATCAAAATTCGCCCTCCGGGAGGATTTCAGACACGCTCATCGAGAGCGTCCCGTTTTGCATCGGAAGGGGAGGTAAGGCGAGACGCCTTACTTACGCCGGAGTTAGGGCGAGACGCCCTGCTACGCCCGTTCGTTCCGGCCGGACGCGTGGGAGCGCGTCCCTAACTGCCTGCCGCGAAAACGCGACTCGGGCGGAGTGCCTTACCGCGTCGCCTGCTGTTCTGAATTTTTGAGTTGCCCCAAAATATGGGATGGGGGTGTTGCTTCCAGGCCAACATAGTCAGCAAGGATGCGCTCCGCTTCGGTCATGATCACCTCTTGATCCGATGCGGAGGAGACGTCCTCCTCCGCTAATTCCGCCGGGTTCGCTTTCGCTGCCTGCACGGTGAGCGGTGGGGGTAGTCCTGGCAGATCCGCGTTTTTCAGAGTGATTTCGTAAGTGGGCGGTATTTGTCCGGCGAGTCCCTCCAATTCGCGTTGGTGGGCTTTATTCCGCGCCTTGATCTGCTCTTTTTCGGTGCGGCGGTCGACCTCGTTCAAGGAGATCGATTTTGGCGCGCGGCCTTTATCCCGCAGCTCGATTTCGCTGCGTATCCACGCGAAGCCCTTCTCCGTGGCCACTCGCTGCGCCGACTTCGCACGCAGGGCTTCCAGCTCAGGGTGCACGTGGTCCTCCTTTGCGAAGCGTGCGCTCGGCACCGTATCCCATGGTAACGGATCTTTCATCGCCGACTCTCCAATTTCACTGAGGTCGCTCGTCGAAGGCAGCACGATGTCAGCCAGCACCCCCCGGAGCTGTGTCGAGGCGCCACTGGGGCGATAGAATTTGCGAATAGTCACTTTCAGCGCACCGGCGTTTTCCGCCGAACCCAGACCATATTGCTTCAAGATCGGAGCCAGCGGCAGAATCGTCTGTACTGTGCCTTTGCCAAAAGTGGATGTGTCTCCCACGATCAGGGCTCTACCGTAATCCTGTAGCGCTCCGGCGAGAATTTCAGAGGCGGACGCGCTGAACCGGCTGGTAAGCACGATCAGCGGGCCGGTGTAAAGTTCCGCAGGATCGTTGTCGGTGCCGATCTCAATGTCGCCCGCCGGACCGCGGGTTTGCACTACGGGACCCTGGCGAATGAACAGACCGGTCAGAGTGATGGCCTCCTCCAGCGAGCCGCCACCGTTGCGCCGGAGATCAAGCACGATGCCGAGGACCCCTTCCTCTTTCAGCTTTTGCAGGAGGCGCGCGACGTCTGCGGTCGCGCTGCGGTGCGCGCGGTCGTTCCCTTCATAAAAGGATGGCAGGTCAATGACGCCTAGTCGCGTTTTCTTTCCATTGGCGTCCGGAAGATCGACGATTCGCGCCTTGGCTTGTTGCTGTTCGAGTTTAACCTCGTCACGCATGATCCGCACGGTTCTAGGCGTGGTTTCCCGGCCTGGATCTGCGGGAACGATCGTCAGGTCGACGGTGGTGCCCTTTTTCCCGCGAATCAGCTCGATCGCGCGCGAGAGCGGCATATTCCCGATATCGACGGGCTCTTTTCCATCCTCCGCAACGGAGATGATTTGGTCGCCCGGCCTGAGCCGGCCACTTCGCTCAGCCGGTCCGCCGGGAACGAGTTCGTGAATCTTGGCGCCGCTGTCGGAGGCTTCGAGCGTGGCGCCGATGCCGACCAGCGACAGATTCATCGCAATGGAGAAGTCGTTCGCCTGCTCGGGCCCAAAGAAGTCCGAGTGCGGGTCATACACGTGAGCGAGAGCGTTCAGGTAGACTTCCGATACCTCACCGTCGTCGAAATTCTTCATCATCTGCGTCATGCGGGTCTGCCGCACGGTCAGCGTCTTGACAATTTCGGCAGGAGTTTTGCCGTTGAGCTTTTCGACCAGGTATTCGGCGCGGAGTTGCTGCCGCCACAGCGCCTGCGCGGCTGCGAGGTCGTGCGGTCGCGGAGCGTCGGTGCGATCGTAATCATACCGGTCGTGGCCATTGAAATCGAAGGTTTGGGTTTGCAGCGCGGCGGTCAAGAACGCGGCACGTTGATCGAGCCGTTGGAGGTAACGCTGAAAGATTGTGCGGGCAGGACCAAGATCACCGTCCCGCCGAGTGCTTTCTGCGAGCGAGCGGCAGAGGAGCGCGAACTCATCCTGATCGGTCTGGAAGAATAAGGTACGCGAGCCGTCGAGCGCATCGAGGTAGCGATCGAGAAACTTGGCCGCCAGTTCGTCGTCGAGCCGATGGTGGGCGAACTGAGAACGTTCCAGGACCTCCGCCGTCAGGCGCACCAGATTGGCTGACTCCACCTCACTTGAAAGAGGGGATGTCGGGCGGGTTGCGGCAATGCCGGTCAGGACGATGACCAGCGAGGCGGCGATGACCAGGATTCGGGTGTTCAGTTTCATTGCAGGAGTCGGGAGTCAGAATTCAGAATTCAGGAGGCAGGAGGCAGGAGGCAGGAGGCAGGAGGCAGGAGGCAGGAGGCAGACCACGGGGGAAGGCGTGAAGATTTGAGAAGAAACACTCGAACTCGTCCTCGATTTTTAAAGGCCGATGGGGCTTCATTTTGCCACACGAACAACTCTCTTGGCGCTTCTAGTTTCAGAGGGGTCAGGAGGCTACAGCCAGCGAGTGAAATCCTTCGTTGCGTAGAGGCCGATCGCCATCCATCGTCTGGGAAAGCCGCCGTCTCATTCTGCAGCTCCTGAACTCCTGCAACTCCACGCAAATCAGCTTTTGATGCTGACGAGTTCAACTTCGAAGATAAGCGTCGAGTTCGGCCCGATGACGCGACCGGCACCCTGTTGGCCATAGGCAAGATCGGCGGGCACGAACAGCTGCCATTTAGCGCCGGTCTTCATGAGTGGGAGGGCTTCGGACCAGGCTTTGATGACACCGTTCACTGGGAAGGTAGCAGGTTCACCGCGCTTGTAGGAGCTGTCGAATTCCGTCCCGTCCAGAAGCGTGCCGCGATAGTTCACGGTGACCTGATCAGTCGGCTTCGGCTGTGTGCCATTGCCTTCGGCGAGAACTTTGTATTGGAGGCCGCTTGGCAGTGTCTTCACGCCTTCTTTCGCTTTGTTGGCGGCGAGGAATTCCGTACCTTCCTTGATGTTCTTGTCGGCGAGTTGCTTGAGTCGCTCGGTCTCTTTCTTCTGAAGATCCTGCTCAAAGGCCGTGAGAACTGTTTCTCGTTCCTTGTCACTCAGTTGCGGTTTCGCGCTGGAGATGCCGTCTTCCAGTCCGCTCACGAGCGCCTCGATATTCAAATCGAGTGAGCTGGCTTTCATTCCGCTGCCGATATTGACACCGATGCTGTAGCTGGCTTTGTCCCGTTGGTCCTTAAGGACGGTTGGGTGATCCGCGAGTGCTGGCGCAACGAGGGCGAGTGCGGCAAGCGGGGTGAGATATTTCAGTTTCATTTGCAGTATATCTGGATGTTATTTGTTTTTCACCATGGCTGCCGTAAGGGCTCCGTGGTCATTCGATGCTGCCCACTATGATGCTCACCCGTTGCCCGACCCTTGCGTGAACATTACAGAAAATCCATGCAAGGAGGACCTTGAGTTTTGGGTTTTGGGTTTTGGGTTGCGGTCAGCCGCCAGGAATTACGTAAGCGTGGGATGCGCGCGTCCCTATCACGTCGCTACGCGGCCAAACGCCGACACGCCGACACGCCGACACGCCCGATACGCCGATACGCCGATACGCCGATACGCCGATACGCCGATACGCCGATACGCCGATACGCCGATACGCCCGCTCTCTAGACGTGCCACGCCGGACGCGCGGGAGCGCGTCCCTTGCTACACCCGCGGCCAAACGCCGATAGGCCGACGCGCCGACGGTTACTGCGTCGTCAAGATCGGGACTTCCTGGGCCTTCACGATGGGCAGAGGGTTCCATTTGCCAGTCAGGGCTTCGGATTTTGGCGCATACAGGCGCATGGTCAGATTGAAGGGGCCTTTAGGAGCCGGAAGCCAGTTAGCTTCCTTTTCTGCACCTGGACTTTCGTGCTGAAAATAAAGGTCGAGCGACCCGTCCGGGCCGTACTGGAACGGCATCCAGCTACTGACGGCGAAACGATTAAGACTGTTAGCGACCTGAAATCCATCCCGGTCGTAGAGTGTGATCGACCAGAAAGCGTTCACAGGCGGGATGGTGGCTTTGTCGAAGTGAATTGCATACTTGTTCGCGCCGTCGAGCGGTTTGCCTGACTCGTCGCCAATGTTCAATGGGTAAATCGCATCCTCGGGCAGGTTTGCGCCGAGGCCTAATTGCGTAACGATGGCGCGCTTAAGATAGTAGTTACCGTAAACACCCATCGTATCGGTGTTCATTGACCAGCCGTTTACGACCCTGGCGAGAGTCGGGATCTTCCATTCCATCAGCCTCAGCGCGGCTTTCGGCACCCCTTCCAGCGCTTTCTGCACGACTGGATCGGCCTTGTCGAAGTCGAAGCTCTTGCCGGGCTCGATACCAATGCGCTTGATTCTCGCGATGATCGGCTGATCGGTAATGTGCGGCGGGTGCAGTTTCAGGAGTTCGGCTGCATAGGCGAAGTATTTTCCGACCGGCATGGTGTCGACCTGAATCTTCGGAGGGGTCTTCATATCAACCGTTGGATCGATCTTGAACTGGACCGGTTCGGGTGTCTTGCCCCACTGAGAGAGCGGCGTGATCTTAAATCCCGCCTGGATCTTGTGGACCGCTGCATAGTCCTCCGGGCCGTCCGTCTTCGTCCGGCCGATAATCCAAACGTAAGGAGTCGGAGCATCGATGCGTTGGGTGTCTTTCGGCAGCTTGAAATCCTCGATAAGCCGATCTCTCAAATCGGGCCGCCACCCGGGTGGAACAACAACGAAATTGCCAGCCTCTGTCCCTGTGGTGCGCCAACCGGGTGAGGCGAAAACATCCGTCCACATGTCGAGCATCGGCAGCAGGTAATAGCGACCGCCCGTATCAGGGACCGACACGATCACCGGCTCCTTGGTGAGATCAAGCCAGCCAGAGGAGTAGAGCGTATCGAAATTTGGCCGAACAACCACCTTCATGTCCGCCGGGGGATACTCGGGAATGTTTGCGAACGAATTCATTGGGCCACCAAGTCCTTTTCCGGGCTCGACATTGCTGAGTTGCTGGCGCGTGACGTCCATGGTGACGAGCGGGTAAAAATAGAGGTACGCGTCGACTGCGATCGCGTAGGCCTCCTGCTCAGAGACGGGTTGTTGTGCTTTGGCTGTCTCTATAGAAATTGGCGCTGAGGCAAATGTGAGGGCCACGGCCGCTGTCGCGAGAAATGACGAAAGGGTCCTAATGAGGTGGAAGGCTTGCTTTTTCATCGGGTCGTATATTCGTGATTTACGGGGGGTGTCCTTTGATAGGAGCGCCACAATAGGCTGGGTCGCTCGGTTTACGAAACAAATTTTAAAAGACGAGTTTGTCTCAACACTCCAGATCAGGCGATTGATCGTCACCGTTTTTCTTGTCGGGCTTAGCCGAGCGAGCCTCAAACCGTTTTGGGAAATGACCAAAGGCCAATGGGGTGGTCATCCGGTTCGCTGGAAGGCTATGACGCACCACCAGTTCCTGGTCGCCCGAGTGCATCGCCCGCACGCGCTGGGCGATATCGGTCTCGGCCTTTGTCATGCGGGCGTGCTGTCTAAGATGCTCAGCCCAGGAGTTGACCCGCATTTCCGTCCGGAAGGTGCCGGGATGTTCGAGGATTTCATCGACCCGATAGAGAAAAGCCCCATTGCGCAAAAAGATCAGCCGAAGCTCTTTAATCAAGGCCAGAAATTCTTCTCGATCCTCAGGGCGAATAATCAGCTCCACTGTGACCGTGACAGGCCCATCTTCTGCCTTCGGGACGTATGGAAATCCGTGCGCAGCTTTTAAGGGCGCTGGATCGAGTTCGAGGCGATGAGCGAAGTTGATCGAAAGTGGGATGGCTAGTGCCAGACTGGCCGTCAAAAGGAGAGCTCCTCCCCACAACGTCGCACGAAGGCCCAGGGAGGCCGCCGCCGCGCCCCAAGCGATTCCGCCGACCGCCACGCCCCCTTGCAAGGCCATCATGTGGACCGCATTCATCCGCCCGCGAGCCCAATCCGGCATCGCTCGTTGTCCAGCTATCCAAAGTTCGGCAGCCGAGACGGTCCAACTAACGCCGGCCAAGGCCGCCACGGGCAGAAGCATAGAAATGTTTTGCACAACGGCCATCAAAGCGAGAACCGCAACCAGCATCGCGCCAGCCAGAATCGTCAGCATGTTGGAGGAGGTTTTCGCCCGGGCGTAAGGAAGGAGCAAAGTTGCACCTAAGAGGGATCCGATTCCCATCGCGGTGAAAACCAACCCCAACTGGCTGCCAGTGAGCCGCAAATGTTGCAAGGCAACCACCGGTATCAGCGCGGGCACCGCCGCGATGAAAAGCCCAAACAAAGAGTCACGGGCCAGAATAACCTGTATGCCAGGCGTGTACCGAATATAGCGCAAGGCGCTGGCAAACGACTCCAGGAAATGCTCCAAATGTGGGTCTGGCTGCCGTTGGGCCTGGTAGACTCGGGAAACCACCCACGCGGCGCCAAGAAATGCCAGTGCGTTAAGGGAAAAAACTACCGGGGTGCCGACGATCGGTAGCAGGAGGCTCCCTAAGGCCGGTCCGACGATCCCCGCCAGGTTCATCTGCACCCCTCCCAGGGTGACGGCAGACGCGATCTCTTCCTTTCGAACAATCTCGGGAACAACGCACGCCCAGACCGGGGCATTAAAAGCAAAGCCTGTCCCCAACAGGAAAACCGCGGCCAGGATGACGTACGGATGGATCAGGCGTAACCAGGAAAAAATCGCCAGTAATCCCGCCGTAGAAGCTAACCAGAGGTAGGTAGCGATAAAAAAAGCCCGCCTGTTACCCAAATCGGCGAGAGCACCGGCCGGCAAAGTGAAAAGAAAGAAAGGCAATGAGGCGGCGGTGGCCATGACTGACAGAAGCAGGGTCGAAGAGCGCGACGTATTCATGAGCCAGATCGCAGCCGTTTCGTGAGCACCCACGCAAACACCGGAGACCACGCTGGCTAACCAGAGCTGGAAAAAGACGCGATTTTTCAGCGCCAACCAAACGGAGGTGTTTTGCTTTAGTTCGCTAGCCACACCCAAAATCTAAACGTCCGCTCGACATGTCGCCAGCGACGACACAAGGTTAACGCTCGGAGCCGAAACGGGCGGACCGGCCAGAAAATGCGCACCGGATGCACACTGGCCGCGCCTCACCAGCCGCGAATCAGCTCTGGAAGCCGATCTAAGTGTATGAGATATAAAGATTCTCAATTGCCGATTGCGGAGCGTGTGTCCGATCTTTTGGGGCGGATGACGCTGGCGGAGAAAATCGCTCAAATGCATGCTCACTGGCTGATCTTGTCTCCAGATGGCAATCATCGGCTCCGCACTGATGTCTTCGCTCAAGCTGCGACCACGGACGACTTAAAAGAAAAGCTCAGGCTGGGAGTAGGGCAGATCACCCGTCCTCTTGGCACCCATCCGGTCAACCCGAAAGATGGAGTGCGCGCTCTCAATGCTCTGCAAAAGTTTCTTGTCCAGGAGACTCGGCTTGGCATACCGGCCATGTCTCACGAGGAATGTTGGGTAGGACTGATGGTCAAAGGGGCGACGCTGTTCCCCTCGGCGTTGAACTATGGTTCGAGTTGGAATCCCGAGCTCATGGAAGCCGTCGGTCAGGAAATTCGGAAGGAGGCGAAACAGATCGGTTGCCATCAGGGATTGGCGCCAGTTCTGGATGTATCCCGCGACGTTCGCTGGGGGCGGACCGAAGAAACGATGGGGGAAGATCCCTATCTGGTAGGGGTTCTGGCTACTCGCTATGTCAAAGGGTTGCAGGGGGAAAACCGCGAACTTCTGGCGACTCTGAAACACTATGTCGGACACTCCTTTAGCGAAGGGGCTCGTAATCATGCGCCGGTTCATCTGGGTTTCAAGGAGCTCAACGACACCTTCATGCTGCCATTTGAAATGGTGGTGAAGCAGGCCAATGCGGGATCTCTCATGCCGGCCTATCACGATATCGACAATGAACCTTGTCACGCATCCCGTTTTCTGTTGACCGAAATGTTGCGCGAACGGTGGGGCTTTGATGGTCTGGTGGTCGCCGATTATGCGGGCATTAACTTACTCCAGACCCACCATGGGGTAGCCAGGGACAAGGCCGAAGCTGCTGCCCAGGCCTTCAATGCGGGATTGGATGTCGAGTTGCCAGGGTTTGAATGCGCAGAGCACCTGCAGGAGGCGGTGGAACGCTTTGAGATCAGCCAAGAAAAAATCGACAAAATCGTTGGACGGGTGCTGGCCGAGAAGTTTCGCCTTGGCTTGTTTGAAAATCCTTATTCTGACGAAAATCAGGTGAACCTGCAATCCAACGGCGCCAGAGAATTGGCGAAGGAAATCGCTTTGCAATCGGTCGTCTTATTAGAGAACAAAGGAATTTTACCTCTGAATATCGAAGGCAAATCGAAAGTGGCGGTGATTGGTCCAACGGCAAACGATCAGCTGGCAATGTTTAGCGGCTACAGTTTTCCGGTCCACCTGATTGTTGCCAATATGCAGGAGGAACATGCCCGCTACGCGAAAACTCCGCTGCAGGCCTTGATTGAACGCTTTGGTTTCGAAAATGTGAGTTATGCCAAAGGCTGCGACATTCTTACCGAACGCAACCCAGAGGCGCCGGTATTTCCGGGCGACGTAGACTCAGATGCGGCCGCCAATCTCGACCGCACTTCGCCAATCTGCCGGGATACCTCGCAAATCCAGGAGGCGGTTGACTGTGCCCGCCAGTCCGATGTCGCTATTGTCTTCGTGGGAGACCTGGCCGGGCTTTTCCAGACGGGCACGGTGGGTGAAGGCTCGGATACCGACAGCCTTCAATTGCCTGGGGTGCAGGAAGAGCTTTTGCAGCGGGTCATCGCGGCCGGAACGCCAACGATCATCGTGATGACTTCGGGTCGACCCTACGCCCTCAATGGCCTGGAGAATCAAGCATCGGCAGTCCTGATGGCCTTCCAACCAGGGCAAGAAGGGGCGGAAGCAATCACGGATTTGCTGACCGGCAAGGCAAACCCGAGTGGACGTCTGGTGGTGTCGATCCCCAAAAATGTTGGAGCAGTGCCCTACTACTATAACCACAAACTCAAGAGTGGCGGTACCCCGATCGCCTATCACTTCGGCAGCAAGTACTGCTTCGGCTATGGTCTGGGCTATACTCGCTTCGAATACAGCCACCTGACGATCCAGCAGGATCACGTCAGTATCAATGACGGTAACATCGCGCTTTCTTTCAACCTCGAGAACAGCGGTGAGCGCGAGGGTTGCGAAGTGGTCCAGGTTTATGTGCGCGACGTCTATGCCTCGCTGGTTCGCCCCGTCAAGGAGTTGAAAGCCTTTAAACGGGTGACATTGCAGCCCGGAGAAAGCGCCATGGTCAGTTTTGCCATCCCAGTCGACATGCTTAATCTCACCAATATGGACCACCACCGCATAGTCGAAGCCGGGGAATTTGAGATCATGGTTGGGGCGTCGAGCAACGATATCAAGTTGAAATGCAAGGTCGAAGTTGTTGGTAGAAATCGGGTGCTCGATAAAGTCTGGCGAATGGAAAGCCAGGCAAAAGTGGAATCGCTAACGCGATGATCGGCCAATCCGAAGATTGCCTCGCGCTCAGATTTGATCATTCATGAGCAAGCCAATCACCTTTGGGCTCGTTGGCGGAGCTTGGAGAGCGGAGTTCTATTTTCGCATCGCTCAAGCGCTGCCCGAGCGTTTCCGGATCGCAGGATGCCTGGCCAGGACCGAATCGACACGTGCTCGTATCAAGGCCGTTTGGAACATTCACACGTTTGAGGATATCGACGCCTTGCTGGCTCAGGGCCCGGCATTCGTGGTCACCTCCGTACCTAGGGCTGTCTCTGGGCCTCTCCTGGTTGAACTCGCGTCTCGAAACGTGCCGGTACTGGCGGAGACGCCGCCTGCCACGGACCTGGCGGAGTTGATTCAGCTATGGACAAGCCTTCCGAAGAATGCGCGCGTGCAAGTTGCCGAGCAGTATCCTTTCCAACCGTTGCATGCCGCCCGCTTGGCATTTGCTCGTTCCGGAAAGTTGGGCGACATCCGCCAGGTGCAGGTTTCGGTTGCCCACGGCTACCACGGTATCGCGTTGATTCGAAAGTTTCTCAATGTCGGCTGGCAGAACGCCGCGATCCGGGCGTTTGAATTTAAGTCACCGCTGATCGCCGGTCCGGATCGCTCGGGTCCTCCTCCAGAAGAGAAGAGAAAAGAGTCCAGCCAGATCATCGCTTACCTGCAATTTGACGATAAGCTGGCGGTCTTTGACTTCACCGCCGATCAATATTTCTCCTGGATACGTTCCAACCGTCTGCTGGTTCGCGGCGAGAATGGAGAGATCAACAATCTTGATGTGAGTTACCTGAGCGACTTCCGGACGCCGATCAAGGTTCGGTTTGAAAGGAATGACGCGGGTCAGGCTGGAAATTTAGAGGGTTACTACCATAAAGGCTACAGTGCCGGGGCGGCGTGGTGGTATCAAAATCCGTTCATACCGGGACGCCTATCCGACGACGAAATCGCCATCGCGAACTGTCTCGAGTCAATGGCGCGCTATCTCGAAACAGGAAACTCGTTTTACAGTTTGGCTGAGGCGTCTCAAGACCACTATCTGAGCCTGCTGATCGATGAGGCAGCCAAAGAGGGTAAGGCATTAAAGAGCCTAAGCCAGGTCTGGCAGCAAGGCGTCCCCCGCCTTACCACGTGACGCGGTTGCGCGCGGCATGGGATGCGCGCGCGTCCGACGTGGCACGTCAAAAGACACGTATCGGCGTGACGACGTATCGGCGTTAGCCGCGTAACGCGGCCGTGCGCGTGAAATGGTAGGGAGGAGGCGCTGCCGTGCGTCCAAGTAAGGCGTCCCCGCCTTACCTCACGTATCACGCCGACACGCCGATACGATGTTCTTTGAACGTGCCACGACGCTCGGGAGCGCATCCCTTGCCACGCGCGCGGCCTACATCGCCGACCCGCCGACCCGCCGACCCGCCGACCCGCCGACCCCGCCGCCACACGCCGACACGCCGACACGCCGACACGCCGACACGCTGCTCTTCCAAGGCAGTTTCCTTCGTCCGGGACAAATATTGTGAAACCAGAAGGGCGGGCTCCTTTTGTAAAGGGATGAAGAGACGTCATTATGAACAGAAGCTCCACTTGGGCGGCATTGAGAAATCCGGCTTTCAGAAAACTCTGGATTGCCACGGTGATCTCCGGCACCTGTGTGGCCGCCCACAACAACGCCGCGACCTGGATGATGAATACGCTGATCCAGTCGCCGTTTTTGCTTTCTCTTATGTCAACGCTGGCGTCGCTCCCTTTCTTTCTCTTCATGCTACCTGCGGGCGCCCTGGCCGATAAGGTGGATCGTCAAAAGCTGATCGGTAGGATCAATGTTTGTCTGGCGGCTACGGCCTTCGCTTTAGCGTTGCTAGGCTGGCTTGGCTTGCTCAATCCTCTCCTCATTCTGCTCAGCGTGTTTGTCATTGGAGTCGGGTTTGCTTTTAACGCGCCAGCCTGGACATCGATCGTGCCGCACGTCGTCTCAGACGCCGAACTGCCGTCAGCGGCTGCGCTGAGTGGATTGCAACTAAACATCTCGGGAATTATCGGTCCCGCCCTTGGTGGTTTGCTGGTGCCGCTGGTCGGAGCCAATTTCGTTTTTGCTCTCAATGCTGCCTGTTTCCTTCTGGTGGTCAGGGCGGTTCGGCGAGTGGAACGACTTCCGGTATTGGAAAAGCCTCCGTCGGAGAGCTTCCTCGAATCCTTCGTGACGATTTCCCATTACGTTTATTCTGCACCCCGGTTTCAGGTCGTCCTGGTCCGAAATTTCCTCTTTGCTCTTTTCATTTCGGTAATTCCGGCCTTGATGCCGGTCGTGGGGTTGGAAATGCTACATCTGAGCTCGTCCAATCTCGGGCTACTATTCACCAGCATGGGAGCCGGCTCAGTTGTCGGAGCAGTATTCGTCATGCCGTGGCTCCGGGCTCGTCTCTCACCCGATTCCGTCGCCCGCTCGGCAAATTTGCTGCTCGTCTCGGCCTACGTCTTAATGGCGTTGGTTAACCGGACAGAAATATTCTTTGTTCTTGCGGCGTTTGTTGGTGTGGGATGGACGCTCTCGGCTGCCGAGCTTTGGGTCGCGGCACAGCGCGCGATGCCAGGCTGGGCTCGAGGCCGGATGAATGCCACGGTGATCATGACCTCGCAGGGGGCGATGGCGCTCGGGGGAGTGCTCTGGGGCTCTTTAGCGTCACTGGCCGGAGTGAGTTTCGCCTTGTCGGGAGCGGCGGTTTTGTTCCTGACGAGCCTTTTGTTGGACGGTCGGCTTTCGATCAACTTCGCCAGAGTTTCAGAGCGTAGCTCTTCTTACGAACCTCGGGTCCTGCGCAACGCCACTCCGGCTCTGGGCGTCGAAAGGGAATAGCACCGCGAGCCTTTTTCTTCAAACGTGTCGCGCGGAAAGTGGTTCGTTCACCGCGTCAGCAGAGAACGCTCCTCGAACCCAGCTTCGGTTGCTAAGCTCCGGAAGCCGCCGCTGGCATCCGTCCCCGGCCTTGCAGACCCTTCCCAAACGATTACCGCCACGCAGCGAAGCGGTATGCCCTCCGAAGCCGCTCTGGCAAGCGCCCTGGCTTCGCGAATAAGGGCTTGGTTCGCAGCTGCGTATGCTGCATCATCGTCATTGTTCACAGGAGGGAGAATCACCAGGTCGCCGACTGCGGCGGCGGCCCCGATCAAACGATCGAATACAGGTCCCCAGTCCCCAGGACGGTCGGCGACCGACGTCTCACGAAAACGTTTGGGTGGAAACGGAAGCACAATCCGCCGGCGCAGACCTAGTCGCTCAGCTTCCTCAAGCGCGATCAGGTCGGCGCCGCACGCCGCTGAGCAAACGAGGGCCTCGGCGTGTTCTGCAGAAAGCAACGCAGCAATCCGTCCCCGGACGATGGGCACATTCTCGAGAGGAAACCGTGGAGAATCCGTGTCCCTCGCATCGATTCGCCGTCCGGCGAGAGCGACCACAGCATGAGAGGGGATCTGTTTTGTCTCCGCCATTTCTCTATCACCTTTTCAAGCAGTTAAGGGCAGGTCTCAAACCGAATCTCCGATAAATCAAAAAGAACTCCACGGAAAGTCCATCGGCTTGGATATGGCTTGAATGAACTCCTGGCTGATCGGTTTCACGGCCCCAAGCGCCCCTCCGCTGCAATCAGGGCTTCGCAAAGGGCATGGATCTCTTCGTCAATCTCGGACGGATCCGACACCGTTCGGCCAACCTCCTCTCGCAAGAGTGCGGTGTAGCGCTTTCGCAACCGATGGATGAGGGTTTTGACCGCGCCGGCGGTGATCCGCAGTCGACTCGCCACCTCTTCGTAAGAGGGCGGCGCGATGCCGGCGCCAGGATCCAGGAAAGCCCTTAACGCTTCGAATAGGGAGGCTTTTCCCGCGTTGAGATACTCCTGGCGGAGTTGTTTCAGCGCTTCTCCCAGGACCGTCATCGCCCAACGGGCATCAAAGATTTTTTCCGCAGTCAAAAACTCTACCGGTTCGAGTCGATAGCGTTCTTCGGCCTCCTCCGCATCCAGATGGACAAATTCCTTGTCTCCCCCTCTTTTCAGGCGGCGAGAGCGGTCAGCCTGATCAGAGAGATGGTTTTGGAAAGAGGCGAGCAAGAATGACCGGAATTTACCCTTGAGTCGGTCAACGCCGGTGAGCGCTCGGTGTTCCACCACGTGCAGGAAAAAACTTTGGGTCAGATCCTTGGCATCTTCCGGCGAATGCCCACGGCGTCGAGCGAAGGTGTACAGCGGATACCAGTAGAGGCGGCACAACTCGGACAAGGCAGTTTGCCCACCTTGTGCCTGACTCTGCGCCGCCTTCATGACGATCGTCCAGCGCGTGGTGTGAAAACTCGCTGCGCCTTCCGCCGTCGGACCATGGTCCGATTCCACAAGAATTCAGTGTTTTGAGAACCATAAAGGGTGAAAGCACGTTTAGGAATAAAAATCCTGAAACTCTGAAACCAAGCCGCCTTTGTAACGGGATGAAGAACCTCATCTCCGATCATGAGTACCAACTCCACTTGGGCGGCACTGCGAAACCCGGCGTTCAGAAAAATCTGGATTGCCGCCGTAATCTCCGGCACCTGCGTGGCCGCGCACGATAGCGCAGCGACCTGGATGATGAATATATTCACCGGGTCGCCGTTATTGTTATCGTTGATGTCGACGGTGGCGTCGCTGCCTTTCTTTCTGTTCACGCTGCCAGCCGGTGCTCTCGCCGACAGGGTCGATCGTCAGAAGTTGGTCTGCGTGATCAATATCTTTCTGGCCGTTACCGCGTTTGCCTTAGCGGTGCTTGGTTGGCTGCATCTCCTCAATCCTTATCTCCTGCTGGCTGGCGTGTTTATCCTCGGAGTTGGCTTTGCTCTTAACGCGCCGGCCTGGACATCGATCGTGCCCCAAATTGTCTCAGACGCCGAGTTGCCCTCTGCAGCGACCTTGAGTGGTCTGCAATTCAACATTTCGGGCATCATCGGTCCAGCGTTAGGCGGTTTGTTGGTCCCCGTGGCCGGAGCGAATGTTGTTTTTGCTCTGAATGCCGCCTGCTTCCTCCTGGTGGTGCTCGCAGCTCATCCATCGAAACAGCCATCCGTAACGGCAAAGTTTCCGTCGGAGAGTTCTTCCATATCTTTCGGGAGGGTAATCCGTTATGCTCGCAATGCTTCCGGGTTTCAAGTCGTGCTGGCCCGAAATTTCCTGTTTGCGCTGTTCATTTCGGTGATTCCAGCATTGATGCCGGTGGTCGGTCTAAAAGTGTTACACCTAAGCTCCTCTGGTCTGGGTTTGTTATTCACCAGTATGGGCGCCGGATCGATTCTCGGAGCGGTCTTCCTTATTCCCTGGCTGAGAGCTCGTTTCTCGCCCGATTCGGTTACCCTTTCGGCGAATTTGCTGTTGGTCCTGGTTTATGTGTTGATGGCGCTGGTCCGCCAGACAGAGTTATTCTTTGTGGTCGCGGCGATGGCTGGGGTCGGATGGACGATGTCGGCTTCCGAACTCTGGGTGGCCTCGCAGCGAGCGATACCTGGTTGGGCCCGAGGCCGCATGAACGCCGCGGTGATCATGATCTCGCAGGGGGCGATGGCGGTTGGGGGAGTAATCTGGGGTTCTGCTGCCCTCATGGTCGGAGCAAGTTACACTTTGCTTGGAGCGGCGGTGCTGTTCCTCACCAGCCAGCTTCTGGCCCGCCGGCTTTCGATTAACTTTGCCGGAAACCTTGAAGAGGTTCCCGCCGATCTATCTATTCGTATTGAACCAAAAGCGGCGGAGCCGATAGAGCTGACCAGAGAATTGCTCGCCGCCTGATTGTGGAGAATCGCGGAAAACGACATTACGATGCTGGCTAATTTTGGGACTTCTGTGCAGCGTCCTCAATGATGGCCGCGACTTCCTTTGGATGCGATTCGTAGACGGAATGGCTGGCGCCGGCAAGTTCGATCGCGTGGCTGTGGGCGCGCGCGTAGTACCATCTCTCGAGATTGGGATTGATGATCCTGTCCGCCGTGGCTACAATCGCCCAGCTTGGCTTGGTCTTCCAGGCTGCCGCGGTCATCGGCGTGTTGAAGACCCTAGCTGCCGTCAGGATCTGAGATCGCGACTCGAATTCGGCTTGCTCGCGCGGCAGATCGGCAGCGAAGTCCTTATAGAAGTCTGCGGGCTCGAGGAAGGTGAAGCCGTCGGAGGTCGATATTTATCGCTCCTTCTTCCTGCTGCGTGGCGCTGGGCATGCGCTTCCCAAGGACGCCTTCGTCTTCTCCGACATCGGGAGCGTGCGCAGCGACATACACCAGGCCGACGACATGCGAGTCGATGCCGGCCTCCGTGATGATCGAGCCGCCGTAGCTGTGAGCGACCAGGATGCAAGGACCCGTCTGAAGGTCGAGAATCCGCTTCGTCGCGGCGACGTCGTCCTGAAGCGACGTGAGCGGTTCCTGTACAATGGTCACGTGGTAGCCGTCCTTGGTCAGGATTTCGTAGACGGGCTTCCACCCCGAGCCGTCGACCCAGGCGCCGTGGACGAGGACGATGTTTTTGACGGGGTCGGCCAGCGCCGCTGTTCCGGCACCAAGGAGGGCGATTAAGGCTACCGCAGCCGACGCGAAGCTGACGTTAAGGCTTTGAAATAGCATGTGAGGATTCCTTTTCGTTCGCTTCCTGAAAATTCGCCCGTTCACTGAGGAAGACAAGCAGGATGCTTATGCTACTTTTGCCACGCGCCCTCTGTTACTTCTTCAGGCGAAACCGCGAACATATTTTTCGGCTGTTCGGAAGACCGGGTGGGAACCTCTTGAGAACTCATTCTTTAAGATCGATCAAAGAAAAGGGGCTGTCTCCTGTCGTCTACAAAACCCGGCTCCGCCCATCCGCGGTTGTTCAAATCTTCAAAGCCACAACGTTGAGCGATTTGTCTGGCGTGGCGCAGGTCGAACAGGAGGAGCTTTTAACCGCGAATGGACACGAATTGACGCGAATATGAGGCTTTAGTCCCGATCCCCTTCGCGTCAATTCGTGTCCATTCGCGGATGTTCCAATCTTCAAGGTCATGGCTCAGAGACTGAGACTGACATTCAAAAGCAAGAGCGGGCCGACGCCGAAATGGATTGCGGCCCGATCAGCGTCGACTAAGTTCTTTTTATGGAAAAAACAAGCGTTACAGCATCATGTCAGGCTTGTGCCTACTGGAAAAACACCGAATCAATGAGCGGAGAATGCCATCGTCACGCTCCGCAGGCGATTGTCTTCAATGTGGAAAATGGGCTTAAATTCGAATCGCATTTTCCGCTTACCGCAGCTGAAGACTGGTGCGGGGATTTCGCTCAGAAATAAGCCTCTTTGCCGCAAATTGTGCCGAAGCCCGAGAATCTTACGAGCTCTAGCTTGTGACATTTTCGGGCTAAAGTTGCTAAAAAGCTGAAGTTCGCTAATTTTCCGCGGTGATCAACGATCAAATGGATGCAGTGATAGCGGGGTTATGCCCGCTTTTCTCCCGATATGCCGACGAAATTCTTGATCTACGAAGCTGTGCGCGGCAGCGGGTACGTCCGGGTTTGTGCGTTCGCTGTTATTTTCAATTGTATGCGCGAGCTGATTCGGCAACGCAGCCGGTTCTTTTCCCGCTCCGCAGTTGGTTGGAATCGAACATCGAGGTGGTGGCCAGGGACAATGAAGAAAAGGTCCTCGAGCAGCTTCCATTATCTCTGGACACGGCAGATTTGCAATCATACTGCCACCGGTTGATGGACGAATTTCGAGAGAACCGGGTCTATTCGACGGAAGTTCTGAGCTTGGAGTTCCGCTACAAAGAAGCAGCCTGAGAGTTCGCTTTGCGCGAAGTGTCCGCCGCCGCGACCTCTCACCGTCGCGCTGACCGAGTTGTGTGTCTGCTGCTATTCCTCCTTCTTGAGGGTTAATCAAGATTTGTTCCGGGCATGCACTTGACGCCGCCTGGCATCTGATAGAGCGAGAGTGACGTGGCCGGTGTAGAAGATTATTCCACGGGCCATGCCTCACGCGGGAAGCTTTTCTATCGTTTGGCTCAACATACCGTCAGCGCCGAGCCAGCGATATACTCGATGCTCACAAACCCCAGGATTTAGGGCCAGGTTGAGGCAAGTGCATCCCCAGAAGATTTGTTGACTGACCCGGAGGCCGCTATGTTAGTGCGCGGCGGAATAACATGAAAGCGCGCGTCGCAAAAAGTAGCATAGGCTTCCAGCCTGTCTCTTACGCGCACCGATCGCCGCCTTCGAAACAATTGGCGGTGCTCGTCAGTTGTGTATAACGACCAAGGGTTTCAACCCTGAGGTACCGACAGTTGCTTAGTCATGAAGTAATGCTGGTGTCCGACCGGATGATTCTCCAGCATTCCAAAGACGCGGTACCCGAGTTTTTCGTAGAAGGGTCTCGCTTGAAAACTGAAGGTGTCGAGAAAAGCGTCGGTGCATCCGCGCTCGACGGCGTAAAGTTCCGCGCGCTTCATCAATTCCGTTCCAAAGCCGCGCCTACGTGCGGGCGCGGCCAGGGCAAGTGTTCTGACGTGTAACCAAGCGGCCCAGATTTCTCCGAGCAAACCGCCCAATACCTCTCCAGTTTCGTCCCTGACCAAGAAAGCGACCGGATACCAGTCAGCCCGGCCGGTGACAGCGATATTATAACTATCAACGAAAGTCGCCACGGTATGGCGGATATCGGCGGCGGCATAAGGGTCGAATACGACAGTGGGATTGTTCATGAGAATGTCTGGTAGACCTCCTTCCTCGCGATCAGGCAGAGTCTTCGAAGATCTGACTATAGCAAGACATCACAAACCTACCAACTTGCAGTGGCACATAGTCACGACGATGTTGAGTGGCATTATCGAAATAGCCTGGGCAGTTTGTATCGGTCCTGGAATGCGTGGAACATGAGCCTCTCTTCGGGCGACGAATTGAACCGGCTCAAGAGCATTCTGGAGCTGTGTTCTGGTCACCGGCATTGACTGACCCCGGTTTTGGGAAAGGGCGAGACATGGTTTTTGAGGGTAGGCCGAGGCGCCGTCCGAACCGGAGGCCGTGCCCGGCGTTTTCCCGAACTGCGAATTTGGGACCGGTTCGATCGCGACCAGCAGGCTACGCTGGTGAATGGCGGGATACACGTCACACGCGTGACTGGGCCGGATCGCGCGAGAGAGAATATAGCATCTCTCTTGAGCTCTTCTCTTTAGAAAATCTCTCCCGCAGAGTGTCCTGAATGTGGAGGCTCGTTCGTCGTTTTATCGAAGCGAATCAAAACCATCGTTGGAAAGACATATGAATTACCCGTACGACAGCTTTCGTTTACAAGACGAACGGGCCAAGAAGAACCTCACGCAAGTTTTCCGGACCGAAACCAAAGTACCTGCCGAAGGTCTATCTCTGCCTGAATGTCGTTCACTGCCCGGAGTTCGATGTTCAGCCAAAGATGCCCAGACCAGGAACGCGGGTATTGCCCACCAGATGAAAAAAACCGCCTGGACGGAAAAAGACATGAGTGCCTTTAGCATTGTCCTTTTGCTTCTTCTCCTCGGCATCGTTGCGGCCACCCAGACTGATCGCCCGGTCTTCTGGCTATTAGTCGGACCCGTTCCGTTAGCTGTCGGATTTACTCTGGTAACGTTCGTCCGGCAAGGATTCGGGCGACAAATCTGTTCAAAAAGAAAAGGTGGACCGGAATCGCTCCGGACAACGCTTTGAGTTTTGAGTTTTGAGTTTTGGGTTTTGGGTTTTGCGTTTTGCGTTTTGAGTTTTGCGTTGTGAGGCTGCTCGGCGACTTCCGGCAACGCAAAACGCAAAACGCAAAACCCGCCCGCGCGCGGAACTACTTTTTTGCCTTACGATTCCGTGACTTCTGCGAAGCGGCGATGTTGGCTTGCCGTTTCAGATGGAAGCGTGAGAGATGGCGACTCCATGCTGCCGTTCGCGTTTGAATGTAGTCTCCGATAGCGTCGCTGGATGATAGATCCGGCGGTGTGTGCTGGTCGTAAGTCCCTTTTTCATTGCGCAAAGGTAGGAGCGAGACTCTCGAGGCATGGATCCGATCGAGGACCGATGGCCGCGATTGTTTGGGATGCGGCGCGTTCGAGACAGGTATTTTACCTCGGGTTATCGGATCGTCGGTCCGCGGTGTTGCCAACGTCAGCACGTCGCCCAGGTTCGGCGCTGCCTTATCACGCTCAGTGAGCGGATCGAGTCCCCAGCGCGCCTCGATGGTCTTGAGCACCGAGGTATGATCGATCGTCCCAGTTTTGGCGCGGAAGACCGTCCCCGGGACGATGCGTGGAGAAATCAAGAGTGCGGGAATCCGAACGCCGAAACGCGTAAAGTCGAAATTCCACTCGCCAACCGAGTGGTCGGGCGGCGTGGCGCCCCACGGCGGAGCGACATGGTCGTAATTACCCCCATGCTCATCGTAGGTGACCAGGAAAAGAGTGTCATTCCATCCGGGGCCGTCACGAAGCGCGTAATATACGTCATGGATCAGTTTCTCGCCCGCTGCCACATCATAGTTGGGATGTTGGCTGTTTCCTCCCGCGCCAAAACTCGGTTCGAGAAACGTATACGCAGGTAAGGTGCCCGCCGCGGCTCTGTTCTGGAAATCACGAAAATGACCGAAGTGACTTTCATCAGCCGATTGCGTATCCGGAAAATCAAGGCGGGTCAGGGGATCGCGATTATAGCCATAGATCGCCCAGTCAACATTCTTCTGTGAGAGTGCGCCGAAGATACTTGGGCAGGTAAATACCTTAACGTGATTATCGAGGTGTCCCTGCGATGTCGCCGCATTGGCGAATGCCCGGTTTGGGATGGTCTGCGTCGGCGCTGAGGAGAACCAACGGTCGCAAACGGCAAAGCCTCTGGCTAATCCCGACATGACGGGCAGCATCTCCGGAGCATACATCCCCATAATATGCGAAGGTTCCGTGCCAGGCAGCGTATCCGGGAAGTGTTTGGCCAGATCCGAGTCGATTGACGCCTTAAAATTGATAAGAAATCCCTTGTTCATCGGGATTGTTCCAGGCGCCGGAGCGTCGGTCGAAAACAGCTGGTAGTTGGTGTTATGGAAACCTTCGCCCGGATCCGCTCCCGGCATCAGGTACGGGTGCTTGGCAGTTTGATCGATCTTGAATACCTTCACCTCTCTGCCCGCGTCGTCTGGATTCGATTCATTGCCTGTCAATCCATCAAATGCTTGGCCTGTCGGCGATTTGTTGCCGGCGGTCGCGTAAAGGAAACCTAACATCTGATCAAACGATCTGTTTTCCAGCATCAGCTGGACGATATGCTTTATCAAAGAGAGCTGATTGGTCATGATCGCTTACCTTACTGTGAGACCGATATCCGATGCGAACATTACGCTCGCTGTAGTTTGGCCCATTTCGCGTGATACGGCCACAGCGTAGCATAGGCTTCCAGCCTGTCTCTTGAATGTGTGTTCGCCCCCTGCGAGTTCGCACGTTCACCGAAGAAGACAAGCAGGATGCTTATGCTACAATGTGCGCCACTGCGCGTGATATCGCCGGCCGGAAACATGTAGCATAGGCTTCTAGCCTGTCTCTCGAGCGCGCGTTCGCTTCGTGCGAGTTCATTGAGTGCCCGTTCGCTTCCCGTGAATTCGTCCGCTCAAACAAGACAAGCAGGGTGCTTGTGCTGCTTTTCGAGGCCCGCCCGGCGTTACCCCAACCCAAAACTCGAAACGCTTCGCTGCCGAACTCACAAACATCGATTCATTTTGAGATAGGCGACTTGCGCGGCCGAGTATGCCGCCTTGCCTTGAAGTATCTCCGCTATTTTCTCTTCCTGGATGGCTTTTTGCCGGGCTTCATTTATCGGAAGACCCCTGAGAATTCTCAGATAATTCACGGCGGTGTCGAAAAGCATTTGGGCCCTCTCTTGAGCGGAGTGCCGATTGGTTACCAAGTCGCCGGCGTCGAGGTCGTAGACGTCGATAGAGTGCTGGCCCATCTCCGAGCTCTGGCCGCCCTCGGAACGGGCCACCACGTTGCCGAACTCATCGAACACCAGATGATCTTCGGGTTGGTGGTTGTAAGGATGAAGCAACAGCGGCTCTTCGATAGCATCCAAGTCGTCCGGTTGCAAATAATGTATCCCGGCCTGGGTCGGGCTCGCATAAGGTGAGTGCTTGAGCTGGGCGCATTCATCCTGGCTCAGACGTCGAGTCAGCACGTGTGGGCGACGGGTCGGGAATTGATTTTTCTTACCATCGACCGCGTTGCAGAGCTTGCACGAGGGAAGCAGGTTTTTCCAGTGGTAGGCCAACCAGAAATACCCTGGGTGATTTACCATTTGTCCCGGCTTTAGCTCGGCTCGGGGTGTGATATAGGATTTCTTGTCGTTAGCCTTGTAGTTGACCTTGAGCTTCGGCCGGTAGTGCTCCGCGTCGCCGCTTTGGCGGGCACCTTTCAAATTGGTCTCGCAATAGGCGCATTTGCCATGAAAAACATGTTGGCTCAACCAATTCTTCATGTCCCTCCAAACGGTGGCTGCCAGGTCCCTCTCCTCCAGTTTGTCACCTTGTTCCCATTTTAGAATGAGTGCCCTAGTGGCGCTTTCGACCTCTGCTTGCAGTTGATCCCATTCTGCTTGGAGTTCAGGAGGAAGCTCCTCCGGATTGAAGTCGACATGAATCATAACCTCCGCTCCTTTCGATTGCGGACCTCATCGAAGAGTTGTTCGGCCTTGTTAAGAAGAAGCTCCTGGATTTCAGGATAGCTGTCCCCCACATTTTGTTTTAGGAGCAGTTTGACCAATTCCATGGCGCGCCGGTCGGCAGGAGACTCCATGGAGACGGGGATTCGGACGCCGAGTTCCTGGCGTAACTTTTGGAACTCATTCTCCTGTTGCTCGTTTCGCTCCACTTCGGGAATAACCAGTAGCCGATGGTAATCATCGAGTTTTTTCCGGGTCACTGGATCCATCGTCGTAGGCAGCCCGAAAAGCCCGCTGGTCAGGACTTGATCGGCGCGTCCCATGGTCATGTCGGATTCAATGGGGCGAATTGCTATTTTCCCATTCGCGTCTCGCTCCAAACGTGTGATTTCCTCAACCGACATGCCCGCCACAATCAACGGAGAGTGGGTTGAGGCGATGACTTGAAGATTCGGGAAAATCCTCTTGAGCTGGTGGACAAGGATTTGTTGCCAAGCGGGGTGCATGTGCGCGTCGATCTCGTCCATCAGGATGAGCGCGTGGCTTTTGGTGGCATCGTCGGGATCGCGAACCTCATACAGCCGTTGGAGCAAAATGCCTACCCAACTGTAGAGGGAGGTCAGCCCCTGGCTGAGCGCCGCGATAGGCAAAGGGCCGTCCGGTGTGTTGACGAAGACCCGGTAATCGCTGGTCACTTCCCCACGAGTCACTCGAAACCCTTCGGTGATCTGGCCCACAGCCTCGAAGAAATCTGTCAGAATCCGCGCGGCAGTATTGGCTTTGTTACCAGCCGCTTGCTGCTTATTGTCTTCGCTGTCCAAATTGACGATCCATTGCTTCAGCCGGTCGAGCCGCGGATCGGCCTCGCCACGGATCAAAGGCAAAACATCCTCTGGGGAAGGCCGCCCTTTGCCACCGGCAAGGGGACCTTGCGACGGATTCCAACTCACTGTGCGCAAAGGCGGGAATCCGAGAGCTACCCAGTTCTCTGGTTCCAGCGGCCGAGAGGGCCGGCTGATCACTTCAGCATCCACGTCGCGCTTGAGAATCTCGGTTACATAGCCGGAAGGATTACGGTCAGTGATCAAGGTCACGCTTGCGGACGATTGTCCGGCACGAACAATTCGGCTGGCGTAATCCTTAGCCTCAGAGCCCGCGATCGCGACGCCGATGGCCTTGAGGATACTGGATTTGCCAACCCCGTTGTCACCTAGCAATATCATCCAATTGGCCTTCAGATCGATGTCCAGTGACTCGAACGGACCGATATTGCGGAGCTGCACTTTTACAAGTTTTCCTGGTGTTGCAGCTTGTGGGTATCCCGCCGAATTCCGACGGCTGCCCACGGCCGCAGCCAACTTTTCCAAGAACTCGTCCACTTCGGGAAAGTCGCCTGAAAGGCGAAACGGAAGAACGGTGATGTTGTACCGTCGCGCCAACACGTCCGCTTTTGCCCTCCAAGCGGATCCGCTAACGGCCACCAAGGCGTAGTGTTGCTTGGTTACGGGTCCGCTAAATCGGAAACCACGGAGGTAATCCGCGATTCCTTCGAGGCTAGCGCCGACAAAGAAGATCGTGCGTGAAAAAAACAATGCCTCCATGAAATTCAGGAACAGTACATTGGACCGAAGCATGGCGTCGTATTCCGCGGGGGCAATGATGGCCGTCTCGGGACGATCTAACGTTCCATAAAGCTTCAGGAGAAACAGGCGGTTTTTTGCCAATGCTTCGTGCAACTTTTCCGAATCGACAGGGGTCAAAATTTCATTCAGGCCCGCGCCATCGTAGGTTCTCAAGAGCAGGTCGTCGAAATTCGTCGTGAGCAACGCACCGAATGGAATATTGCGTAAAGTCAAATACGCACTTGGTAGTGCGCCTTGAGATATGGCTGCCGACCGGCAGTACTCAAGCAAGAGCAGCTTCTGATCCTCTTTATATAAATTTGCAAGGTTGTCAGCCACGGCATTTGCCTCGCCTTCACGCAGCGCTTGCCGCTGGACTTTTGCGTTTTGCGGATCAATTACTTGGTGCTTCACTGACCAATCGAGCAGCCCGTCCACAAAACGCAGCCAAGTCGGTAAACCCGCTCGCGCGCTCAAGCCCGAGCCGACGAAAAGGACGCATTCGCCAGACGCCGAGGCCATCGTGAGCGCATCTGGCACTTTCAAAGCCGGTATATCCGCGACCTCTACAGGGGGAACGCTGGGCGTCTCCGGCATCACGGTGATATGTTCTGTTGCAGCCGGTGCAACTTCAGCGGTCGGAAGCCGCCTGCGGAACATTGGATCGATCTGTTCGGTGAGATACTCCAGCAGAGGCTTGATGAAGCGGTAGTCCCCGCCCGGCAAGTAGATTGGCCGAATGGAGAGATCAGCGAGCTCTCGTTTAAATTGCCGGCTGGGAAGCCACTCTGGAATGATCGCGTAATGGATTTTCAGCCCACCTTTCGGGAGCAGTTGCAGGATCTGTCTTAGTGGATTGTCTTTGGCAGCCAGATCGTATCCAACAAAAAAGAGCGAGCGCCGATCCGTGGCATCGCTGATCGCTCGGTGCAGGCCGGTAAAAGAAGGGGGCGCACCCCAGATCGCGTTTCGCTGCGACCTGGTAAGCACCAGGGTCTCGGGGTTATTGGCGTCGCCGGAGACCTTCATAAGCGCCAGTCCGAAAAGATCGAAAAGATTGGAAGAAAGTACCGCGTCCGCGGAGAGTACGCGGCCGAACGTAAAGCCCTCTTGCTCGAAGGCCACCTCCAGTAAATTGTCGATTGCCGTCGTGATGATCACGTCGCGCGTCAGGTGCGGTAACAGGCCGGCAGCGCCGTGATCTTTAATTCTCCGGACGCGATGCCAACCGTACTCGCTTTCGATCGCGTCCAAAAACAGCAGGCTGTTTGAGTGACTCAGCACGTCCTCAGTCGCGTCCCATAAGTCCGATTCAAGACCTGCCATCTCTGGAGCAGAAAAGTCAGCCAACTCGCCTTGTTCATTCAGGAACCTGCTCCAGGATTTTAAGCCAACGGCATATGAAAGTCCCCACCCCAACACCGGCACCACGCCGTCAGGCTCATTCAATTGATTAATCAGGCGCCTGATCGCTGTGTGGTTCCCGGACAGGTCGATCAACTTTTCGAGATTGACGGTCTCGCTCGGCATAAGACGCGTTTACGGAACACCCACTGCTATAGGTGCGGTTGCCTGAGAACTAAGGAGGGCTGATGCAACGTGTTCTTCTAGAGGCGCTACAAGCGCATTTATTTCGGGGCGATAGTTTATCCCGCAGTAGTCAAGCAACAATCCCTCGCGCCGCTGAGGAGTGTCGCACAATCCTCGGCCGTACGTCCCAATCAACTCCTCTCGCTTTCGGCGTGGAAAATCATCCATTTGAAGATCGAATTTTTCCGAGGATATCAAATCTGTTTCGACTTTGACGATTCGAAATGATGTTTCGTAAATCTTCGTGGGCATCATCAATTGGTTGAGAGTCCTGTGGTAAGGTAATGAGGATCTTCTCAAAGTGGGGACTGGCAAAATTTCAGCTTGTCGAACCCCTTCTTCTGTCCGGCCTTTGCTTAAGTCTTCGATCGCTTCCCGCAGCTCGGAAACCGCTGACGATGGATCTTGGTGCGCACGGCCTGGTTAAACATTCGGCGAAGCCGCGTCCAAATGATGTTCCGCATTTAACATCTACGTAGTAATGATCCGCGACGGCTAACTGCCACTCAAAACCCAAAACTCAAAACTCAAGGCCCTAGTTTCTCGATCATTGCGGGGAACTGGCAACCTGCGCAATTTGTCGTATCTGCCAGGCAAAAATCCTCGAAGATCTGGAGAAGTCCCTGTTGCTGGTAGAGGAATCGAACATGTTCCCTGGCGCGCTCGATCTCTCCGAATAGACGGCGGCAGACGATTGCCAGTCGCCGATTGCTTAATTCGGCCCGGATCTTTTTGTACGATTCCCAGTCTGCTTGATGGCTGGAGACCAGCATCGGGTGGATCACGTTGGCCAGGATTTCGTTGACCCGTGTTTCGCCGAGCAGGCGCACCGGTCGGCCGGCGGGTTCGGAAGTGAGCGTAAAATGATAGTCCCAGAACGGGTGAGAAAGACTGCCGATCCACTCCGCGACATCATCCAGGCGAGGACGCAATAGCCGGAGTTCCTTCCAGCGCCGAACCAATTCGGCCAGTGCACCGAGGCGACGGTGAGGATGATTACTGGGGCGCGTCATACCAAACCGCCAGAGCTTCCGCCGTAGAATAAAGTGTGCGAATTGGCTCCTGAGCTGCCACCAATGCTCCCAAAGGTGTTGCCAGTAATCGCGGTCGATTGGCACCGCGCGGTTAATTACGGGGTCTTCGAGAAAGCCGGCGACGCCGAAAAGGAGGCTTTCAGCGGCTGGCCCCAGTTCACGGAGCAATTGAAGTTTGGTGCGCTGGGCCAGGAGCAAGAAGGGAATCTTGTTTAACTTGTATCCAAGGGCGACTGCCAGGGCCTGGAAGAGAGCCTCGTCCACTCCGTGCACCTTCGCCGACCGGTGGAATTGATCGGCCTTCCTTTGCATCCGGACCTGCGCGGCTGTTTCGATGAGCTCATCGATCCTCCGATCGCCCAACTGCCGCAGAGGGGCGCAGCATCGTCCCGGATGCGCGATCGGGGGTTCGGCATTCAGGAGGTCAACTTTGCTTTGCAAATGAACTTGGACGACCTCGCGGTTCTGAGAGGTCCGCGTAAAGTGGTTGGCGCCGCCCTGGTAGAGAAACACATGCAGGACAACTTGATCAAAGGCCCCGTTCTGCGAGTGCCCATGGTGCTCCCAGTCCGCAACGTGCATATCCCATTCTATATCGCCTTCGATGGTTTGTTCCCCCTCCAAGCGGATAGCCGCATGAACGAAATCCGGGCCGGGTTCGCGGTTCCAGAATCCGAACTGGATGATTTCCACCATCGCACCGGCGGTGGTGTGAAAAGTAGTTCCAAATGCTCCCGAATACCAAAGGGCCTGCCATTCGAGTTCGGTCCACTTTTCGGCAAGATCACTGGTTAGCTCGGGCCTCTGCGGTGTTTCGTGGATGCATGACTCCCGGTAGATGGAGAGACAGGAAGAAGAGAAGCATTCTTTAGGAGCCGAATTCATATAACAGATTAGAGAAATGTTATCATGTGGCCTGCATCCTTGTCACGAGAAAGTTGGGCCAGTAGCCAGTAGCCAGGGTAGTCCGAGCGCCGAGCGACTTCGATAGGCCGTGTTGCGTCGGGACGCGCTCCTGCGCGTCCGGCGTGGAACGTGCGGAAAGTCTCGAGGGTGAGGCCGAATCCGGTGTAAGCGCCGCGGCGGAGACAGCGGATGTGTTTAAGCCCGATGCGGCAAAATGTTGCGTCTAACGGCTCGGCAAAAGGAAGCTTCGAGACGCACCACCTCGCACGCGCAAGAGGCGCATCCTACCGAGACACACGTGCGACCGCGCTTGGCTACCGGCTACTGGCTACTGGCTACTGGCTACTCGGCTACTCGGCTACTCGGCTACTCGGCTACTCGGCTACTCGGCTACTCGGCTACTCGGCTACTGCAATCATAAGTTCAGTTCCAAGCCGTCGTAGGCCAAATAAACGCTCTTCGGTAAGTCCTTCTGCGTCGCGGCATGGCCGAAATCATGGCTCAGATGAGTAAAGAAAGTTTGCCGGGGATTCAGACGTTCGGCCAGAGCCACGCCTTCGGCCAAACTCATGTGAGCGGGATGCGGTCTCCGGCAGGGAGTCCCAAGAATTAGCGTCTCCACTCCTTCGAGACATTCAAGCCCTTCCGGGTAAACCGACTTGCAGTCACTCAGGTAGGCCGCCAGAGAACGACCGCTCTGTCGGAACAGGAACCCGAAAACATGGGCTCTCCCATGTTCGACAGGGATCGGAAGAATTTCTGTTTTACCCAGCGAGAAGAGGTCGTCGATCAAATGCGGTTCTGGATGCACGTACCCAGTGAAGCGCCAATCACTGTTGAACGCGTAATAGAAGATTCGCTGCAAGTTTTGCATGGTCTCCTTGGACGCGTAAACGGGAATACCTCCGCTATTGATCGACCTGAATCTGCGGAGATCGTCGAATCCCATGACGTGGTCCGCATGCGAATGGGTATAAATAACGGCATCCAACTGCTGAATATTCGCCCGGAGCGCTTGAATTCTGAACTCCGCGCCCGTATCTACGACCCAGGAAGAGTCCGGTGTTTGTACATAGATGGACGACCGCAGGCGTTGATCACGGGGATCTTTGGATTGGCAGACCTCGCATTGGCAACGAATCGCGGGTACGCCCATCGAGGTGCCAGTGCCCAAAAACGTGATCTTTAGTGTAGACACTGCCATCTATTGAAAAAACGCCTTGGCACCTTTACATAGTCGCTCTGTGGCCGCAACGTTGCGATCGCTAAGAATTCAGAACCTGGCGCTGGTCGAGTCATTGTACTGGGAATTGGCCGCCGGATTCAGCGTCGTGACCGGCGAGACCGGCGCGGGAAAATCGGTGATCCTCGGCGCTCTCAAACTCGTGCTCGGTGAGCGCGCGGACAAGTCCCTCCTTCGCACCGGTGCTGATCAGTGTTCAGTGGAAGCCTTGTTTGAATTGGATGAAGTCGTCGAGACAGATCGGATTCTCGGCGAACAGGGCATCGATCCGTGCGAAGAGGGTCAACTTTTGCTCAAACGGATCTTTTCGGCGGCCGGCGGCAATCGACAGTTCATTAACGGCTCTCAGACGACGCTGGGCGTCCTCAAACAAATTGGCGATGGACTTGTCGATCTGCATGGTCCCCATGATCACCAATCGTTACTCTTAAAGGAACAACAGCTGACCCTGGTCGATGCTTTCGCTGAAAGCCGCGAACTGTTGCGACGGTATCAGGGGAGCTTTGAAGAACTGGCCAGCCTGCGCCAGCAGCGGGAAGAGATCCTGCAAGAGGCGACCGACCAAAATCTGGATCTCTGGCGGCATCAACTTCGAGAGCTCGAGTCGGCTGACCTGAAACTTTCCGAAGTCCAAGCTCTCGAAACGCGATACAGTCTGGCTTCCAATTCGCGAAGGCTACTGGAGATTTCGGGTGCGCTTCTGCAGCAAATTTCGGACGCAGAAAATTCCATCCTCAGGCAACTGGCTGACACCGCCCGGCAGTTGCGGGAGCTCAATCGCCTCGATGAATCCACCGGTGAACTATTGCGCGCCCACCAAGCCGCGACCATCGAACTCGAAGAGCTGGAGCGAAGCATCGGCAGCTATCAGACACGTCTTGAGATCGATCCCGAAGCCCTTCGATTCATGGAGGAGCGACTCAATCTTTTGCACAGCTTACAGCGGAAGTATCAGCGGGACGAGGCTGGACTGATCGAATTGATAGAGGAATTGAAGGGTCGCCTTGAACTCCTTGATCATCGGGAGGAGAGGCTGGCGGAGTTGGGCGTAAAGATTACCGGAGAATTGAAACAGGTGACCGAGCTTGGGGGACGGTTGACAAAATCACGGACGCGGACCGTGAAGCATCTGACCGAGATTATCCGGGAGCACCTGAAAGATCTCGGATTTAACCAGGCCGCGTTCGAGATCCAGATTGAACGGCTCGCCGAGGCGCGCGGCACCGGATTCGAAACGGTGGAGTTTCTCTTTGCCCCGAATCCCGGTGAGCCGCTGAAACCCCTGAAGGTGATTGCGTCGAGCGGAGAAATCTCGCGCGTCATGCTGGCTGTCAAGACCGCTCTGGCAGAGCAGGATCTGGTCGGTCTGCTGGTCTTCGACGAGATCGACGCGAATGTCGGGGGCGAGATTGCACACTCGATCGGAACGAAAATGCGTTCACTTGGCAGAATCCGACAAGTGCTCGCGATCACTCATATGCCGCAGGTCGCGGCGGCGGCGAGCCGTCATTTCTACGTTAGCAAAGCGGTGACGGAAGGACGCACTCGAACATCTCTCACCGAGGTTGTGGGAGAGAGCCGAGTCGACGAATTGGCGCGGATGCTAGGAGGCAAAACAAAATCGGCCCTCGAACACGCGAAGGAGCTGTTACGGAGCGGATAGGGGAATGTCTCAGCCCTGGAACGGATTTTTTAACCACAGATTGCGCCGCAACTCAAAACCCAAAACCCAAAACCCAAAACGCAAAACCCGTTCAGGCCGCCTTCCAGCCATAGGATCGATATTCTGCCGCGACGTTGCCGTCGCTGCTCAGATCGAGCACCATAAAACCCTCCGGGCAGCCCATTTGAGCTCCCTTCCACCAGTTCCCGCAAATCGCGCCGCCGTTTATATATAAAACGCCATCAATTTGAATCTGCTCCAAATGATGGAGGTGACCGGCCAGGATGAGTTTTACATTGGCCTTGCTCTCGTTGAGCACGTGGTGCAAATCAGAGGCATTGTGTGCTAAGAGAGATGCTGGAGTTACGAAATTCGCCCCGTCGATTTTAGTCTGGCCGCAGATGCTCAAGTTGGGCAAAACGGAAACCGACGGAATATGGCCACACAGAACGGTGGGTATTTGAGCATCTGCCTCTAACTCACTCCGCAAAAATGAGAGCTGCTCTTCGACAAACTCCCCGACGTAAGAGCCGTCAGGCTCCGGCAGCACATCATCGAGCAGGATGAATCGCCAACCTCCTTTTCGCACGGCGTAGAAAGTTCGTTCGAGTTCGAGCCGCATACGAAACAGGCCTTTGCCAAACCTTGGGTCCGTGTGACTGACAGATGAGTTTTTAGTGCCAACAAGATCATGATTTCCGAAGGTGAAGAGGGTTGGCAAATCGGTGTGATTTTTCCAGGTCTTGAGAAATCGATCAATCAGCTGTTCGGCCGCTGGAAAATCGAGTTGCGGCGATTCGTGGGTGAGATCCCCTCCGAAGAGGATTAAATCGGGCCTCGGCCTTAAGCTTTCCATCGCAGATAGGGCAGCAGCGATGCCCTCTTCGGAACGAAGCTGGTTGTTGAGCATCAAGTGAGAATCTGTAGCAAAAACGACTCGATAAGGGTTGCCGTTTGCAAGGTCTGCAGCTTTTGCCTGGCCAATTGGTAAACCGGCACTTAGTCCTCCGGCGAGCATCGCAGCGCGGGAAACGAAATCGCGACGAGATATTTTCATCTGATAATTATGGAGATTAGTTGTTGCTCCGAACAATTAGTGCTCTTGTTTGACGGGCGGGCCGAAGAGGAACAGGTTCAAATCCGCGATTTAGTTAATAAAGCAATTATGGACATTAGTCAGAGTGGACTTTTGCGCTATGGCCGTCTGGCGTTTTGTATCGCAACGGTCGCAGCAGTGAGTACGGGCGGTACCTTGGCCAAGGAACCGAGTCATCAGCCGGAACGGACCGAACAGACCACGAAACTCGACACTACCAACGGCTTTCGTGGCCAGAAATTTGGAACGTCATTCTCGGAATTCCAAGGATTGACTCTCGAAAAAGACGAGGGAGATTTGAAGCTTTACACCAAGAAGGATGAGAAACTGCTGCTTGGGCCCGTCAAGCTCGAATCGATTGTTTATCACTTTTTCCAAGACAAGTTCTTTGCGATTTCGCTTCATACTCAGAATCGTGAAAACACGTTGCGCTTGCTGCGCGTCGCAGACGCAGCCTTTGGCCAGGGAAACCAGCGAGAGAACGCAAAAGATGATCTGGACAAATCGTGGCTCGGGAAAGCCGCGGAAGCCTTCTTCACCGTTAACCCGAAAACTGAGGAAGGGAGTTTGTTTATCAGGGATAATCAACTCGGTTCTCAAGTCGAAGCATACTGGGAGAAGCTGACCAACGAGGCCGCCAATGAACTTTGACCTACTAATCATTCCGCGAACGAAAGTGCTTTTATGACCTCAGGATCCAATAGTCCAAAGCGTCCCAATGAACGCTCCCTCGCCAAATCGCTGGGCGCGCTCTTCGCACTCACCGGCGGCTTGATGCTAGGCTCGGCTTCGGCCGCGAACGCCGCCGCCGCCAGTTCCAGTCCCGCCAAGGCGGACGGAGTTGAACAACTGGAGCTTCGGGTGCAAAAGATTCAGGAACAAATGGGTCAAGGTCCTGGATCGGAAATGAACCAGGGCGATGCCTCTTCCTCTGCTAATCCGCATCCAATGTGGTGGGCTAACTGGCACAACTGGCATCCTGGCTGGGGATGGCGCAACTGGCATCCTGGTTGGGGTAACGGCGGTTGGCACAATTGGCATAACTGGCACAATTGGGGTAACTGGTAGAGTCCTTCCTCTTGAGTTGCCAGCGCAAGGCCAGGGCCTTATTCCGTTCAAACCAAGGCGACGGTTACGTCGGATGAATCAGACTGATCCCCTTTCGGAGCGAATGTTGCCTGATGATCCGCTCCATCCCTGGATCAGTTTGCTGGTCCTTCAGCCGTCGCCGTTCTGCAATATCAACTGCGACTATTGCTATCTGCCGAATCGCGCTTCGAAGAAACGAATGCCCTTGGAGGTTGTCGCCGCAACCATTGAGAAAGTCTACAATGCCGAATTGGTCTCAGGTCCACTCACGGTGGTCTGGCATGCTGGAGAGCCGTTGGCGGTGCCAATCTCTTATTACGAGCAGGCGTTTGACGAAATTCGACGGAGGGCGCCAGAAGGAGCGATCGTCCGCCATTGTATGCAGTCCAACGGGACTTTGATCAACCAGGCGTGGTGCCAATTCATCACCGACCGCAACGTGTCAATCGGATTGAGCATCGATGGCCCTGCCGATATCCACGATGCGCATCGCAAGACTCGATCTGGAAGAGGTTCGCACCGTGCTGCGATGGAGGGATTGCGCCAGTTGCAGGCTCGTGGCATTCCATTTCACGTCATTAGCGTAATCACTCAGCAATCGCTCGGACGTGCGCAGGATATTTACCAATTTTTTTACGACCTCGGCATCTCTCAACTGGGATTTAACATCGAGGAGATCGAAGGCGAAAACGCAAAGTCCTCGCTGACCTCATCCGAACGGATGGTCGAAACTGTCGAAGATTTCATGTCGACGATCTTTCAACTCCAGAAGGTCGACGGAGGTCGAATGCGGATTCGGGAATTCGATGCGGCTTTGGGCAGAATCCAAAGCCGGAAGTCATTACGCAGCTTTGATTTTCCTCGCTACAACGAACAGGTCCGTCCTTTTGGCATTCTTAACGTAGACTGCGACGGGAATTATTCTACCTATTCTCCCGAGCTCTTGGGGATGAACGTATCGCCTTACGGATCTTTCAGCTTTGGCAACATTCTGCAGGATGACTTTGTTGAATCGGTGGAGAGTCCGAAATTTCGCTCGGTTTTTATAGACATCCAGTCCGGGATCAATCTTTGCCGGGACTCCTGCGCGTACTACGGCTACTGCGGCGGAGGAGCCCCGGCAAATAAGTATTACGAGAATGGGAGCTTCGCGACCGCCGAAACCATTTTCTGCAGGTACAGCGTCAAGCTTCCCCTGGATATTGTCTTGAACGATCTCGAGGCCAGATTGGGGTAAAATGGGTGCCGCGCCGGGGGAAGCGTATCGGGGTACATCTCTCACCGCCGGTATCTTGGGCCTGACGATCCTGGTCTCGGTTTTTTTTCGCGGTCGTTTTCTCCGAAGCGTAACAAGAATCTCTCTGGTAGTTGGTTAGTTAGCGCAGGCGCAGGTCGAATAGGAGGCAGCTTGGCAACCGCGAATGGACGCGAATGGAGGCCGCTTTTGAATCCGATCCTCTTCGCGTTCATGGGTGTCCAGGCGCGGTTTTGCCAATCTTCAAGGCCAAAGAGCCACTTTCGGGAAGATTTATCAGTTTGAGAATTATATTAAATATGATATCAATGGAAAATATGGTATTTCCCACTCAACCATTTGCCCCAATCTTTCCTAATGATCGCTCATTTGCCATCCAACGAAACTGAACAGGCGAACTGCGCTACCTCAGTACGATCTCCTGCGAACTCCAAAGTCGAACTGCTCGAAACGACGAAAGATGGCGTCCTGATTCTGGACGTTGATACCGGATGCATCAAGGATGTGAGCCCTTTGCTTCTTCGACTATTGGGCTTTTCCCTTGACGAATTGGTCGGCAAAACCGTTCGCGAGCTGAGTCCGTTCAAGAATATAGAGTCCAACCAGGCGCTGTTGGAACAAGTCCAAAAGGACGGTTTTGTCCGCTACGAAGACGTGCCACTGAAAACAAAGGATGGCCGTCTTGTTGCCGTGGAATTTATCGGCTTCATTTATCACTTCGGTGACAATAAGGTGGTTCAATGCCAAGTTCGCGACCTCACGGCGCGGAAAGAATCGGAGCAGCGTTTGACCCTCCTCAATACCTGCGCCTCCAATCTTAACGACATTGTCCTGGTCACCGAGGCCAGCCCGCTCGACGAGCCGGGACCGCGGATTGTCTTCGTGAATGAAGCGTTCGAACGGATCACGGGTTATACCTCTGCCGAGACGCTCGGACGAAGTCCCCGTTTTCTCCAGGGTGAAAAGACCGACCGTCGTGTACTGGCGGAGATTCGTCAGGCCCTGACGCATGGGCAGCCGAATCGGAGGCAAATGATCAATTATCGCAAGGATGGCACCGAGTATTGGTTGGATATCGACATTGTGCCGATTCTCGACGCCGCGGGTCAATGTACTCACTTTACCTCCATCGGGCGCGATATCACTGAGGCAAAAAAGACCGAGGCCCGCTTTCGGCGTTTGGTAGACTCCAATGCACAGTGTGTGTTTTTTTGGAATGCGAAGGGCGAGATTACCGGAGCTAACGACGCCTTTCTGCACCTCGTGCGCTACACCCGCCAAGATCTGGAAGCCCGGCGGATGAAGTGGACGGCAATGACGCCGCGGGAATACGCCGATAACGACCGTCGCGGACTGCAGCAAATAGCCGCCAGAGGAGAATGCTTACCGCTCGAGAAGGAATTCATCCGCAAGGATGGCTCCCGCGTGCCCGTCCTGGTGGGCGCGGCCTCTTTTGAGGACAATCCCGACGAGGGCGTCTGCTTCGTCCTCGACATCACCGAGCGCAAGAAGCTCGAACACCAGTTTCTCCGAGTGCAGCGCATGGAGGGGATTGGCACGTTGGCTGGCGGCATTGCCCACGATCTGAATAACATCCTGGCACCGATCATGATGTCGATTGAAGTTCTAAAGCTCACGTCGACCGATCCGCGGGCCAAGAACATTTTGGAGATCATTGGGGTAAGCGCCAAACGGGGTGCGGATATCGTGCGGCAGGTCCTCACGTTCGCACGCGGACTAGAGGGCGAACGGGTTGAACTCCGGTTCAATCATCTGCTTAAAGACATCGAAACCATCATCAAAGATACGTTCCCGAAAAACATTCAACTGGAACTTTCCCTTCCAGACGAGTCTTGGATGATCCTGGGTGATCCGACGCAACTACACCAGGTCCTGTTGAATCTCTGCCTGAACGCCCGCGACGCGATGCCGAACGGTGGCAGTCTGACCATCGCAGTAGAAAATACGGTCCTGGACCAACAATATGTCGCGATGCACATCGAAGCCAGTGCGGGACATTACCTGACCATCAACGTCATAGATTCGGGAACGGGCATTCCTCCCGGAATCCTCGATAAAATCTTTGAACCTTTCTTCACGACCAAGGAAGTCGGCGAAGGCACCGGCCTGGGTCTCTCGACGGTCACTGCCATTGTCAAAGGCCATGGCGGATTCATAAACGTCTATAGCCAACCCGGTCAGGGCACGATCTTCAGAGTGTACCTCCCGGCGTTAGAACCTTCTGCCATCGCGCAGAAAGCCGTGCCCGTATCGAGCATTCTGCCGCGTGGAAACGGTGAAACGATCCTGGTTGTCGATGACGAAGCCTCCATCTGCAACATTACGAGGCAAACTCTGGAGGCATTTGGTTACCGGGCCTTGACCGCCAATGACGGTGCGGAGGCGGTGGCCATCTATGCGGTGCATCGGGACGAAATTTCTGCCGTTCTGACCGATATGGCGATGCCGATCATGGATGGTCCAGCGACGATCCGCGCACTGACGAAAATTAACCCGGCCATAAAGATCATCGCAGCGAGCGGTCTTAACGCAACTCGCTACATGACGAAAGAGAACGGAGGGGTCGTCAAACACTTCCTGAGGAAACCCTATTCGGCAGAGACTTTGCTCAAGGTAATCCGAACGATCTTGGTCTAACCAGTTAGCCTGCGTCGCTCACAAATCCTTAGACATTTGTGAGCGACGCAGGCTGTGGCCGCGGAACTCTCCGGCTACGCCGGAAAATTCCGCTGCTTTTTGGAGAGAAGATTTTAAAAACAGTTTGCTTCGATGCATTCACTTTTAAAACGCACTTAAACAGACGCGGAGTTTGTGTTTAGCGCCGGTCTCTTTTGAGCGCGAACCTCTTTGAACCGGCAACGCTTGAAGCACGAGCTCGACGAGGACGAGGACGATTTTTAGGAACGATGGAATGAGGAGCGAGGAGCGAAGGCGAAAGAGGTTGCGGTGAGCGAAGCCAGACCAACGAAGGCGGGTGTCTCGATCCTCGAACACTCGTTCCTGGCAATCGTCCTCGTCCTCGTCGTCGTTCTCGTTCTCGTTTTTTGACGTTGAGCGGCTGATTCTGACCTCGAGGGTTCCTTCAAGCGCCAACCGCTATGAACCGGCAACGCCCAGAGCACGAGAGCACGAGGACAAAAGGATTTTTAGGAGCGACCGCCAAGGGCCAAGATAAGTCTCTTAGCCACATCGGACCGTATCAGCGACGCTAACCGTTGGTTGCGTCAAAAAGTGAACAAATGGGCCCAGTTTTTCAGGTATAGACCACCTGGTCGGTTTGAGGTCGAAGACTTCGCTATACAGATACGACGCGGAGCGTCTGTTTAAGTGCTCTCTAGCCCGCGATGAGCTCGTCGCTTCAGCTTTTGGGTGATTTTGCGGGCTAGCCAAAAATGGGTAAAATTGTCCAGATCAGTTGGCAAGAGCGATGACTTTAGCCGTAGAGCCCACCTTTTTTGATCTGCTCGCCAGTAGCTATTCGCGGCTCGTCGGTGCGCCACTGGTTGCGCCCGAACAGGATCGAGAAAGCGCGGCCCGCTGGCTCTATGAAGAGGCCGCTTATTGCGTTTTAGCGCATAACACGGATCCCGATCCGATGTTCATTTATGGGAATAAGAAGGCTCAATCTTGTTTTGAATATACCTGGGAAGAGCTGACTTCCCTTAGATCCCGGTTGTCCGCCGAAGAAGACGACCGCGAAGAGCGTCAGCGTCTCCTGGATCTCGTCAAGCGGCATGGCTTCGCCACCGGCTATCGTGGACTGCGGGTTGCCAAATCCGGAAGACGCTTCTGGATCGAGAACGTGACCGTTTGGCAGCTCGTCGATCGGAACGGAGTTCTGCACGGTCAATGCGCGATCTATCCGCAGTGGCGGGACGCGTAGGGGTAACGTATCGGCCTATCGGCGTATCGGCGACTTCGCGAGGCGGCGTGTTTTTCTGAATCAGGATGTTCAAGCCTGCGGCGGCGATGGTGAGAGGTGGAGCGGCGGCGAGGCCGCGATAGACAAGGATGCGCTCCCGCGCGTCCGGGGTGGCGCGTCTCGAAGCCTCCGTTTTCGAACGGCGCGGGAGGGATCCGCGATGAACTAAACGGTCAGAGTGTTACCGGTGTCCTGACCCAAAAATGTTACCGATGTCCTGACTGCGTCTCGCGCCCGCCGAACGCCGAACGCCAAACGCCGAACGCCAAACGCCAAACGCCAAACGCCAAACGCCGATACGCCTACGCCACTCTGCCGACGGCGCGCTGCCCCTTCAAAGTGGCAATCGCGAGCGCGAACAGTCCGGCGTGGAAAAGAAAACCGCACGCCAGCACCACTTGACCGGGCACTGGACCGATCGACGCGTGCAGCCACAAATCCCGAAGCGATCCAATCGGGATTGGATGAATACAAATTTTAGCCACGTAACTGACCGCTTGAACGCCGAACATAAACGAATAGTTGCGGCGCAGCCGCCGGCCCATGGCTTCCAGAAAGCTGATATGAAACCGGAGGGTCTCATAGTCGCGGGCCAATTCCAGGTTCCAGCCGTTATCGACGCGCACCCCTTCGCCACGAAGGATCGGTCCATACATGCCCGTTTCCATAAGGCGGACGCGGGTACGCCAGATATCGAAGTAACGGTAGCGACGAGCTTCAATGGAAAGAAACACCAGGGACATCAAAGCCACGAGAACCAGTGGGAGCGGTGAATTACTGGAGTTGCTGAAAACGACCGAAATCGCAATGCCGGTCGTGGCTACCGCCCAGTTGGTTGTCGCGTCGAGGCGAGTTCGCCAGACTTTGCTCCGGTACATCTCGCCTCGATAAAGATGCGCGAGCATACCGAGTTCCGCCGCGTTGTACAAACTCTCGCGCCTGGGATTTTCCGTTGCACTAATAGTCTTGCCTCCGAATAATAATCAGACGCCCGGTTCGGGAGGGGGAAGTTCTTCTGCACAGTGAAGAAAAGCGCGCCCGCTTGTCAATCTGATTTCCGCTTGGCGTTCACCGCTCGACCACTCCACCGCTATATTGCTCCATCACCTCGCCACCCCCACGCCTCAGCACGTCCGCACAACTGCCGCAGCCTCCGTCAATACACGGGACGCCGCAGGACACCAACGCTTGGAATTTTGTTCCGAAACTTGATTTAAGGCGCTACTCTAAAAGAGGACGTAATTGCTCGTGGAACAGGGACAACAGTTTGCCAGGGACCGTGCTGGCCGATTTCGGCACCACTGCGCGGAGCGTGGTGTTGCTTTCGGCTCAGGTTGCGACTGAAGGGCGGCTAGAGCGATGATGACGGAGCCCCAACGCACCTGCCCGAGTTGCGGCAATGAGTTTTCTGGAGCGATGAAGTTCTGCCCCATGTGCATGCTTCGCATGGCTCTTGCTGGCGGGGTTGAGTCCGGCGAGTCTTCGTCTGGGGATACACTCAAGCCGATGCAGGAGCAGCCAGCGCAGCGATTTGACCACTACGAGCTGGTGAGGGGTGAAGACGGGAAACCACTCGAGTTGGGTCGCGGTGCAATGGGCGTCACTTACAAGGCGTTCGACATTAATTTGCACTGCCCGGTGACTCTGAAAGTCATCAGTGAACGATATCTCGGTGATGAATCGGCACGGCTTCGTTTTCTCCGCGAAGCCCGGGCGGCGGCGAGCGTCCGTCACCCGAATGTTGCCTCGGTCTTCCACCTAGGCTCAATCGGTCAGAACTACTTTTACGCGATGGAGTTCGTAGAGGGAGAAACGCTCGAAAAACTCATCAGACGCTCCGGTCGGCTTGAAATTAAGTTGGCGCTGGAAATCGCCGGGCAGGTCGCCACCGGGTTGGCTGCGGTACACAAACAGAAGCTGATTCACCGGGATATCAAACCGAGTAACATCATGGCGAGTCCCGAGGAAGGGGGCACTGTAACCGCCAAAATCATTGACCTCGGCTTAGCCAAGCCGGTCAATGAACCTGGTTCGCAAACCGCAATCTCAATGCCTGGAGGCTTTGCCGGAACCCCAGAGTTCGCCAGCCCTGAGCAGTTCGCAGGAGTGCCGGTCGATATCCGCTCGGACATGTACTCGCTTGGCGTAACGCTCTGGGAGATGGTGACTGGCCAAACACCGTTCCGAGGTCCTTCCGCTGAGGTGATGTATCAGCATCAGCATGTGCCTTTACCGCTGGGCCAACTCAAAGATGTTCCACAGCTGGTCGTCGGTCTCCTTGAGAAACTCCTTGAGAAAGACCCAACACAGCGCTTTCAGACTCCGAGCGAGCTGCTCAAGGCGATACCGGCGATGACAGATGCAATCGACGCGGGCGACCGAATCACGCATCAAAAATTGCGGAAGAGACCCTCTGCTGCTTCGCGTGTCGAAACTCGCAAGCGGCCAACAAGACTGGGTCCAAAGAAGATTTCCATAGCCAGATTGCCCATCACAGGAAGTGATGTTTTTGGTCGTGAAGAGGACATCGCTTTTCTGGATCATGCTTGGGCAAACAAGGACGTCAACGTCGTCACAATCGTTGCCTGGGGCGGAGTCGGAAAGTCGACGCTCATTAACCATTGGCTCCGACGAATGGCGGCTGAACAGTATCGTTCTGCGCAACTCGTATTTGGCTGGTCTTTCTACAGACAGGGCACCAGCGGCGACACTTCGTCTGCCGATGAATTTCTTGATGCCGCTCTTCACTGGTTTGGCGATCCGAATCCACGGCTTGGAACAGCATGGGAGAAGGGCGAAAGATTGGCGAAGCTGGTTGGACATCGGCGAACCTTGCTTGTTCTGGATGGCTTGGAGCCGCTCCAAAATCCACCTGGTGCACAAGAAGGGCGGTTACGCGACCCGTCCCTTCAGGCGCTATTGCGAGAGCTTGCTGGTTTCAATATGGGCCTGTGCGTGATTACCACGCGGATGGCTGTCGCTGATCTGTCCGATCACGCGGGTAGTTCAGCACTGCGTCGTGACCTGGAACAACTATCCAGCGATGCTGGAGCAAAACTACTCCAAGCGCTCGGCGTTACGGGGCACGAGTTGGAGCTGCGAAGCGCCAGCGACGAGTTCAGCGGCCATTGCCTCGCCCTAACGTTGCTGGGCAGCTATCTGACTGACGCGTACAACGGAGACATTCGTTCGCGTAACGAAGTGTCGGGACATCTTGCTGACGACGTACGACAGGGAGTCCATGCCCGAAAAGTAATGAAATCTTACCAAACCTGGTTTAGTGAAGGTCCTGAGCTGTCGGTTCTGCGCATGTTAGGGCTCTTTGATCGCCCGGCTGAGGAAAAAGCGATTTCAGCGCTTCTAAAATTACCTGCGATTCCGGGTCTTACAGAGTCATTAACGAATTTGAGCCCGACTGAATGGCGGACGATTCTAGCCAGACTAAGAAGAGCACGACTTCTGGCTGGGGAAGATCCGCACAATCCGGGCTATGTCGATACGCATCCTTTGGTTCGTGAGTACTACGGCGAACAACTGCGAGGCCAACGAAGCGATGCTTGGAAGGAATGCAACAAGCGGCTTTTTAACTATTATCGAGCGCTTGCGCCCCAGCTGCCGGAAAGTTTTGCGGAGATGGAGCCACTTTTCTTAGCAGTCATTTGCGGCTGCAACGCCGGTCTGTTTCGAGAGGCGCTGCACGAAGTTTATATTCCGAGGATTCAACGCGGAGATGCCTGCTTTGCGGCTAACGTTCTTGGAGCAACAGGGCCATTGCTATTGGTTTTAGGTCACTTTTTCGAACACGGGCGCTGGGGATCGCTGATCGAAACGGCCATCGAAGGGCAAAGTCTCGTTGCTGAAGATCAGCTCTTCGTCCTCATGCAGGCGGGGCTATATCTAACCGTCACGCGGGGATTTGCAGCAGCCGAGACCCGAATTTGTTACGAGCGCGCCGAGCCGTTGTGTCATGTGGTGAATCGTCCCCGGCTCCTGTTTATGCAATTGCTTGGTCAGTTGCGCTATGCACTGATAAAGGACAAGCTGTCTCGTGCAAAGCAGATTGCCGAACGAGTTCATGCGCTGGCGCAGGAACAGAATGACGCAGGGCTCATGTTAGCTGCCTGCCAAGTTTTCGCAGCCATATTTTACTCTTTGGGCGAGTTTGACTCGTCCCGGAAATACGCGAGGCATGGTGTTCAGATCTGGCGCTCGGGAAGCGTCCGGTCTCCTGTTGCGGAAGAGATCCAGGCGCCAGTCGTGCTCTGTCTGATTTTTGAGGCCATGTCCGACTGGCATTTCGGAGAGATCGCCTCTTGCCACGCGCTGATGGATGAGGCGATCTCAACAGCAAAGGAGCTGAAGGATAGGGTCGCATTAAGCCATGCGCTAAATTATGCAGCGGGTCTGGCGATCCTTGAGCGCAATCCTGCCGAAGTTGACCGCTTGGCATCGGATTTGATTGAACTCTCAACGCGCTACAATCTTTTGTTTAACCTAGCGGAAGGAGTCAGTAAACGGGGCTGGGCGCGCAGCGCTTCTGGTAACACAGCGGAAGGTATTCCCTGTATCGAACAGGGAATAAGAGACTATCGGGCAGCCGGTTCGGTGCTGGGCGGGCCATTTCTTCTTGCATGCAAGGCTGAAGCCTTACATCTAGCGGATCGTACATCTGAAGCTCTTGAGGCAATCAGCGAGGCGGTAGCAATTGCCGAAAGATTTGAGCACGGTTATTGCAGCGCCGAACTGCACCGGTTGCGCGGTGTGTTTCTCGCGACTTTGGGTGCGGACGAGACCCAAATTGAAGCTTCGTTTTGCGAAGCCATCAGAATCGCAAAGGAGCAGAAGTCGGTTTTGCTAGAGAAACGCGCTGAAGCTACCTACGCAGAATATTGTCGCCAAAACGCGGGTGCATTAAGAGACCATGGAATCCGACTACCTCTTTGGTAACTGCTTGTTCCAGGATCATCAAAGCAACGGGGCACCCGTGTATTCGGACAGGAAGCTTTCGATTCGCTGGGATCCTTCCTCGGCTGCCTGCTTAGGATCAGCTCCGCTCAGTTGGCAAGCTTGGATAGTATCCGAGACCGCCTTATAGACCTCCGGTGGAACCCGAGGCTCACTTCTACCGGTCGGGAATATCACGTCCTTAAATAACTTCATCGGGGCGCTGCTGTACCCTCCTTCGATGGTCGCTTTCTCCAAAGCCGATTTTCGCGGCGAAATTTCACTGTTCGCCTTACACCAGTCAACGACTCTTTGAATGGAATCGTCCTGCATGGAACCCACTGCCCAAACACAGAACTTTGCCGCTTCCTCGGGATTTTTGCCCTTCGCATTGGCGACGAAGGCCCATCCACCGAAACTCGTTCTTTGCTGGCCGTTGGGAGGTAAGGGAAGGGGGAAGACGCCATATTGGAAATCCTTAGCGAATTCCCGCAAGTTGCTGACTCCCCAGATACCCAGATTTTGCATGGCGCAGAAGCCTGAAGCCAAATTCGCTATGACGTCCCAGCCACCGCTGCCGAGAGCGTTGCGCGGTGCGACATTCTGCTGAATGGCGTCTTGCCAGAACTTCAGAGCCTGAACGCTGGCCGGCGATGCGAAGGCGCTGTGTTTTCCGTCTGGCGTAGCGATTTCACCACATCCTTGCCACATAAACGGGTACCAGTAGAACGTCTGGGCATAACCCGGTGAAGTTTCGAATAGACAACCAAATCGGTCCCCTTTGGTCAGCTTGTGCGCGATTTCGAGGAATTGGTCCCAGGTTTTCGGGATATCACTCTCCGAAAGTCCAGCCTCCTCGAATGCCTTGAGGCTGTAATACATCGCCATGGGCATGACGTCCATCGGGAGTCCATAGATCTTTTCATCAACAATCCGGGTTTCCATCACGGTTGGAAAAAAGTCCTTTTTCGCGGCGTCCTCCATATAAGAAGTGAGGTTGACCAGAACGCCACCATTGTAGTAACGAAGAAAGTCCCCGGGGCTGATTATGAAAATATCAGGACCCTGACCCGAGGCGAAACCGGTCTGTAGCTTGGATCCCCCTATATATTCCTGAATTGGGACAAACTGCAGCTCGACCTTGACATCGTGGGTCGCATTCCAACCCTTGACACAGTCTTCAAACCATTTGCTTAGAATACCCATCTGTCTGGCGGGAGCATAGAACTGCCAGAATGAGAGTGTTTTTGGCGCGGCTGCTTTTCCAGTAAAAACAAACGGTGAGAACACTGATGAGACCGCTGCAGCTGCGGCAACCTTCCCTCCCCTTTTCAGAAGTTCTCTTCGGCTAATGCCGGCAACGGGCTGAAGGTTACGTGAGCTCATATTCCCGAATCTGTTTTCTACCATAGTGGCTTTGGTGCGCGATGTCATGCTTTCACAGGATTGCCTTTTCACACTGGAAAAGCGGAGCTTGGAAGGGACCAGACGCGTCAAAATTTTGCGTTTTGGCTGGCAATGGGATCCGTTCTTCGTGGCTGGGCGCGCAGCGCCTCCGGTGACACTGCTAAAGGTCTCGCGTGGATCGAGGAGGGAATAGAGGACTGGGGGGCAACCGGTGCGACAATTGCCGTGCCATATTATCTTACCTTAAAGGCTGAAGCCTTGTACCTAGCGCAACGTCCCTCTAAAGCTCTTGAGACGATGAGCCAAGCGGAAACATTGGTGGAAAGACGTGAAGAGCGCTGTTGGTGTGCCGAACTGCAGCGCCTCCGAGGTGTGTTTCTCGCGGCCATTGGTGCTGACGAGAAGGAGATTGAGGCTTCGTTCTGCGAAGCCATCAGAACCGCAAAAGAGCAGAAGTCGGTTTCTCTAGAGAAACGCACCGAAGGAACCTATGCAGAATATCGCGGGCAAAAAGCGGGCGGCTCGGGAGGACGTGGATGCCGATTACCTCTTCAGTAAAGTGCTTGCAGCGCCCTGCCTTTCGTTCGAGGGTTTCTCTCGGAGCGCCGTGGTTGATTTGGTTCTTTTGCTCTTGAGGGGCTCTGGGTTACCGAGCGAAGGGGTCGGTACCCCCAGGGATACAACGCCTGGATCGTCACGATACCGGCATAGAGGTCGTTTTTCGTTGCAACGGCCGATATGCGGTTCATCGCGCAGAACAAGTTGTAGAGGAAAGACCCGCGTTGCTGCGGTAACCCGCTCGGGCGAAGCTCGCCTCCTAATGCATGGCATTGCATCCCGCTGACCAGTTTCTGTTTAGCGCGGGCGCAAGTCGATTAAGGGAGATTTCAACCGCGAATGGACACCAATGGACGCGAAGACAAACCGCTTTGAAGCCGATCCATTTCGCGTCCATTGGTGTCCATTCGCGGCTTTTCCAATCTGCGGGTCAAAGCGCCAAGCAGATACGCTGAGCACGTCAGCGGTTAGTTGTGTTCCAATTCCTTGTCGAGCACGCGGGTTCTGATCGGTCAGACTGGCCAGTCGTATTGCAGCGTTTCAATTCGCCATCCGAATTATTGAATGTCATGGTTGGTTAAGGCCGAAAATTGTAGCGCAGCAGAACTGACCTATCTAACGCTTAAGCCCCAACCTCTATGCCGCTCGTCATCGTTACCGTCCGCGAAGAGCTATTTCCAGAGACCTATTTTTGGGCTTTGCAGGAATGCACCGCTCAGGCCCTTCGGGCCGCGGGTTGGTCGGCCGAACCGTGGGTGCAAAAGGTCGTGCGGTTGCCTCCCGCTGAATTCGTCTATCATCCCGGTGCCACTTCCGATGGGTCGGCGGCCGACGTTCCGAACTTCGTTCTAGTCGAAGTGCTGCTACACCGGTCGAGGCCGACGGCCGAAAAGGAGGCGTTCTGGGCTGAGTTCCGCGCTGGCGTTGAAGCGCGACTCCGCTCAATGGAACCAGATATTATGCTTGGCTTTGTCGAGTTGTCGGGCGAAAACCTTTATCACAGCCGCAAGCCATCGCGGCTTTGATCGTGCCTTGGAGAGCGAGAGTTCGATCCCCAGGAACTGGGGGGTTTTGTGTGTTTAGCGAAGTCTTCGATCCTGAAACCGACAGCCAAAAGAACCGAGGACGATTGGGGAACGATTGCGAGGAACGAAAAGGCGGCGGTGGATGCCTTCGCGGTGCAACTGGCCTACGATACGGAGTAAGCGCGACCCTTCACGCTTCGTGCACAAGTACTAGTACTAGTACAAGCGCGCCGAGATCATCCAAATGGAGTATTGATCCTACAATCGCGCCGAGATCATCCAAATGGAGTATTGATCTGGTTGCCTTTCCCGGTTTCTATGGTGCGAACGAAACGAGTGCGTGTAAAGCTGTAGGGCTGGCCGAGAGTTTCCGAGCGGTTGGCTTTCTCCGCTCGGGGACAAGTCTTCTCCGGCACGATGAACACGGAGATCTCCTCCCAAGGGTGGCGCTCCGGGCAACTGGTCGGCCGTAGAGGTGAGTGATTTATGCTTAACGTAGAAAATGGCTCGGGAGCGCTCCAGTAGATCTGTATGAAATATTTCCCGTACGTCCCCAATCTTAACATCAACGGCGATGGTTACCTGAAAGGATTTCTCGGTCTGGATTGGTTCCCCTCGTCTAGTGCCAAAGCTGAGGTCGATAGCTTTGAGAAGAAAGTAAGCGCTCTCTTATTCGGTATCTGGAAATCCTACACCGGTTATTGGGTAATGTTGGAAATCAATTTAGCACGGCAAAAGCGGGTCGAGATCATCCCCCCTGAATTCGCCCCGGATGAAATAAAGCAGAATACGTCAGGGGGTGATACTGGCGCCAAGACAGTACCGAAACAAGGAAACTACGTCGATACGGCGAAGGCGGGGACTCCAGGAACGACTTGTTCAGAGGAAAAGAAAATCGTCCCGGGCACGGGCGAGGGCGCAGATACCGTCATCGCTTTTAGACCCGAGGCCTGGGGAGCCCCCGGTGTCGCTGGCCATGAGGGCCCCGGCTCGGCCGCCGATGAAATTCTGATCCACGAGATCTTCCATGCGGTTCGCGATGTCAGGGGCATTACTAATCGGTGCTTCGGTTCTCCGAATGGCTGGGGGGATTACGAGGAATTCCTCGCCATAACCATCTGCGACGTCTTCAGTTCAGAGACCAAGCGATCTCTTCGAGCTTACCACACCAATTTCCAGTCGCTCCCCCCCGACCAAGCGACTTCCGCAGCCTTCCTGGCGAAATATAAGCAATACCTCGATCCAATGAGATCCGACCACCCGCATCTATTCACTGCGCTCCAGAAAGCGCCGGGTATCTCCTTCAATCCGTTTGCGTTGATGTGAACATCGAACTCGTTTGCACTGGGAGTGGTTTTCCGTCCGGCCTCCATTTCCGATAATTCCTCATCCGAGTCCGACGGGGGCAATTTGGGCGGATTCAGAGATCCAGCCATCTCAAAATTTCTAGATGAAATTCAGTATGCCATCAGCACGTTTTAACTGAAATCGACAGCAAGACCGCAAGTTGGTAACACCCGAAAAATCAGGGGCAGTCGGCTAGAGTCGCCGCCAGTTCGTTTGGGCTAATGACCATGGCGTCATGACCGGTCGCCAATTCCAAGTATCGCCAACTGGTTTGCCTCTTAACCCACTCATGTGTTCGAACGGCTGGCTGGTAAACCGGGTTCGTGCAAGCAATGTAAGTCTTGCTGAGACCATTTCCCAGAGGATGTTCCAGCCGGATCGGCACCTGATAACAGTTGAGCGGTAGCGGCGCCAATCGTCGCCTTAACCATTCGGCATCGGCTAAGTCGACCACACCAAAGACCTCCGGGGAAGGAGGCGGAATCGTTAGTCCTCCGCTGGTCTTTTCGGCCAATTCAATCCGCTGGGCGACAATGGCCGAATCCAGTTGACTGAACCCGCTCTCCCCATTCTTGAGCAGCAATGTATCAATATAAACCAACTGCTTGAGCAGTTCAGGGACACGATCTGCAACCACCGAGATAGGATTGCCACCGAAACTGTGTCCTACCAAGATGATATCGCTCAGCTCCTCGGCCGTGATCACATTCACGAGATCAGTAGCAAAATCCTCAAGAGTTAAATCAGGGCGGATTAGATGAACGCGTTCGCCGAAACCGGTAAGTGTCGGCGTGAAAACCAGATGCCCGTCTTTGCGCAGGAGGTCGGCAACCAGTCGCCAACACCAACCTCCATGCCAGGCGCCATGGACGAGAACGAAGGTTAGAGGCGATTTCATTTCTGGAATTAAGACCTAACTAAAGTTTCGCCAGCCTCGGCGCCACGGGTGCAACTTGTCGCCGCGCTTGTATTCGCGTTAGCTCAGGAAACGGAAATATAAGTACGCCAAGAGTTAACTAGAGTCGAACTGCACTTAAATCATAGACCGCCGCTCTTCGCTCCGCATTTTTTCGGCGGCGGCAAGCAAAACACATAGGGCCACTCCCTCCGCGGCTTGAGTTACTTCGAGCAATTCGGGAAAGGTTGGGGCAATACGAATCGTGCGGTCATCGGGATCTTTTCCGTGCGGGTGTGTCGCTCCGGCAGGCGTAAGCTGCACGCCTGCTTCTTTGGCGAGGGCAACCACCCGCTTGGCGCAGCCTCTCGGAACGTCAAGACTGATGAAGTAACCGCCCTTGGGCCTGGTCCACGTCACGTTGGGGAGATGGCCAAGCTTCTCGTCAAATGTATCGAGCACCTTTTGGAATTTGGGCGCGATCAGCGCCCTCTGTCTGGACATCAATTGCAGAATTCCTGTCTCGTTCTGCAGAAAGCGAACGTGACGCAACTGGTTTAACTTGTCCGGACCAATCGTTCGCGACGTAAGCCTTCCCAGCAGCCAGTTTACGTTTTCCTTTGAAGCGGCGAACATGGCCAATCCAGCGCCAGAAAGCGTGATCTTGGAGGTGGAAACGAAGACAAAGGGGCGGTTGGGATGTCCGTGGCGCGCAGACAACTCCAGGATGTTGGCAATCTCAATGCATTGGTTTGTCAGGTGATGCAGGCAATAGGCGTTGTCCCAGTAGAGCCGGAAGTCTGGCGCCGCGGTTTTCATCCTGGCCAAGCGTTCGACTACCGCATCGGAATAGACTGTGCCAGTGGGATTGCTGTACTTGGGAACGCACCACATACCCTTGATGGATGCGTCGTGTGCCACCAGGCGCTCGACCTCCTCGATGTCCGGGCCGTCCTCTTTGAGTGGCACTGTGATCATCCGGATACCGTAGTCCGCGCAGATCGTGAAGTGCCGGTCGTAGCCTGGAACGGGACACAGAAAGGCAATCTCTCCTTGCTTCGACCATGGTATGGCGCTGTCGCATGTTCCCTTGAGTAACGCATAGACGATGGTGTCATGCATCAAGGCGAGACTGGAGTTATCGGCAACAACCACCTCTTCAGGTGAGGCCCCTAAGATCCCGGAGAATAATCTGCGTGCTTCCGCCAAACCCTGAAGCCCGCCGTAATTGCGACAATCGATCGCGCCTTCCGCGAGATAGTCCACCGAACCGGGAAGCGATAGCAACTCAGTGCTTAAGTCGAGCTGAGCCGGGGACGGCTTACCTCGTGTCAAGTCGAGCTTGAGGCCTTTCCCTCTGAAAGCATCGTACGTTTCCTGGAGTTGATCGATGACTTGCATGATGAGGAAATAGTACCTGGGTGTCGCGCCGCAGCAACTCCAGGCTGGTGCAACGATTCTTGCTGGTGGCGGTTCCGTAGGGGTCAGGCGGTTCCGTAGGGTTCAGCCGTGAATGGCGCGAAGATAAGGATGTTCTGGGATGGTTCTTCGTCCCGAAGTGACAGGAGGATCCAGCCCAGGAGCTCTAAGATAGTGCGAGGCACTTCGATGGCGATTGGTTTTGTCCCGGAGGGACAGCACGATAGTAGCCAGGCACGAAGTGCCTGGAATCACGAGGAAAATGGCCCCGTCCCAGCGGGACGATTGAACCGATTCTGCTGACACTGGGACTGACAATGACTTCGATCGTCCCTCCGGGACGGAGCCGCTTTACGTCGATACCCGAGGCACTTCGTGCCTGGCTACTATCAGCCTGTCCCTCGGGGACAAAAGCCATTCAGTTCTTAACTTCGCCCAGGGATAAATTCCTGGGCTGAGCTTTGTAGCCCCTGCGGGGCAAAGAACGCGGACGCTCAAGAAGGAAAGCGAGGACGCCTCACCTTTCTCGGAAAACCGAGACAATCTGCGGCAGCGTGTCTCGAGCTGGTCCAATCTGGGAGGTTCCGATTTTGAGCGAGGCATAGGTCGCTTATCCTTCCGGCAGTTCAACCAGCCCCTCACGCTCAAGTACAAGCTCTGCGTCATGAAATGGAGTGTTGATATTGTTCTTAGTTACTAAACCCGCTGCGTCAGTCGTCGGTTCGCCAAACGGTGTGCTTCAGCGGTTGGGAGTGGGAAAGCAGGGCCTGAAACCGTTCGCCGTCGGCGCAACACGCATGCATCGCGTGCCGCGGAAGTGCGCCGGCACGATCAGCCGACCGCCTTCGGCGGCATCCTCCAAGAGCGTACGACGAACCCGCCGAGCTTCCACTGGGTCGACGCACCCTGCGGTCGACAATGTGGGATCGAGCACCTGCAGCGGGCTGTGGATCGCGTCGCCGCAGAAGATAGCCGGCACGGCGCCCTCTACCCGTACCCCCAGTTGCCCAGGGGTATGACCCGGCAGCGGCAGCAACGTGAGGTCCCTCGCGAGGTCGTAGCCATCGTCAACGAGCTCCATTTGCCCGGCGTCGAGAATCGGCAGGACGCTGTCCTCAAAGCCGGGCAGTTGTACTGCATCGCCGTCGGGTTGGCGGTCCTGTTGCTGCCAATACTCGAACTCGCGCCGGCCCACGAGATAACGCGCGTTGGGAAAGGTCGGTATCCATCGACCGTCGTGCAGGCGCGTGTTCCAGCCGACATGATCGATGTGAAGGTGGGTGCAGAACACGATGTCCACCGACTCTGGCCGTACGCCCGCCTGCGCCAAGCGGTCGAGAAAGCCGCTCCGCCGGCGCTGATGGAACTCCGGAATGAGCGGACGTTCCTTTTCCTCGCCGACGCAGCTGTCAAGCAGGATCGTCCGGCCGTCCGCGTGGAGGGCGAAGGATTGGATGGCGAGGCTCAGTCGCCCTCGCGCCGCGTCCAGGTGGTCCGGATCGAGCAAGGCACGCGCCGATTCGATCGTGCCCGCCGCGACCCCTGGGAGGAAGCCGGCGATCGAGAGCTCGAACCGGTCGATATCAACCACGACGTCTACCGCGCTGTCGCCCGCACGGAATCGCATAACCTTAGGGATACGAACCTGAGATTTTCACGCTAGAACAACCGTTGATACAGGGATTCGAACAGATTACCCCAGAATAACCAGAGTACCGCGCCCAGCGCGAGGTATGGACCAAACGGAATTTTTGAAGAGCGTTCACGCTTTCCAAGTGCGATCGTCGCGAGGCCGTAGGCGGTTCCGATGAATGAGGCGGCAACGATCGTGAAGAGGATTCCTTCCCACCCGACGAAGGTGCCGATGGCGGCGATGAGTTTGACGTCACCCAGCCCCATCGCTTCGCGCGGAAACTCGGCGTAGGCCGTGCGTCCGGCCAGATGAGTGATCTCGTCGAGAGGAATCGTTCCCCGACTGGTGACTAGACGGTCATGAAAAAAGGTTAAATCAGTGTTCTGATAGCTGGTCCCGTTTATCTCGGCTTCCTGCGCCCGAACGAGCACCCGATCAGAATTGCGGAAAAAGTGGTCATTCCACAGGAAGGGTTCGCCATCGATCAGGATGCGGCGATCGTCTGCGGGCAGGCTTTCGAAGCTGAATGGAGTTGGGGTACCGAGGACGAATTTGTATCGGCCAAATGCCAGTTTGCCCAGTTCACCGATCAGGTAAAGAATGACCGCCCCAAGGGCGGCGCCCAACAGGGACGAGCCCAAGGCGAAAAGAGGCGATGACGTTTTGTGCAGCCCCGGAGTCAAAAGACTGAGCACTAATCCAGCCACGATGCCACCTTTGCTCACAGAATCAGGGATGATCATGAACTCCAGGTCGACAAATGTGGCGACGACCAGGATCGAGAGGATGATCCAGACGGACAACAGGGTGGGAAATGGCACCAGAAAAGCGGCCGTCGCGAATAGCATCGCGGTCAGCGTTTCTACGACTGCGTAGCGCGGACTGATCCGCTCATGGCAATGGGCGCAACGGCCGCCGAGCAGAAGCCAACTGAGAATGGGAATATTCTCATTCCAGGCAATCAAATGCTGGCAAACCGGGCAGAACGATCGGGCGGGATTGGCAACGGAGATGCCACGCGGGATGCGATAGATGCAGACGTTCAGGAATGATCCGATGAGGGCGCCGAAGAAAAACCCGATGGCGATGAGGAAGTGCTCCACCTTTATGATGCGGCGAGATCAGGTTCCACGAGTTCGCAAAGCAGGTGGATGATCACTTTATGAGCTTCTTGGATTCTCGCGGTGACTTCCTGCGGAACCAGGAGCTCCACGTCCGCTAATCCGTGGCAGAACCCGCCATCGCGGCCCAGGAGGGTGATCGATTTCAATCCGGATTCTTTGGCTTGGACCAGCGCGCGTCTGATATTCTCGGATTTGCCGCTGGTGCTCAGTGCGACGAGCAAATCCGCGGGTGTCCCAAAGGCTTTGATCTGCCTGGCGAAGAGCTCGGCGAAGGAATAGTCGTTCCCTATGGCGGTCATCAGGGCTCCGTCGCCCGTGAGACAGATGGCCGGGTAAGGGCGCCGATCGGCCACGAAGCGGCAGGCCAGTTCGGTCGCCAGGTGTGCGCTATCTGAGGCGCTTCCCCCGTTGCCGCAAACCAGAACCTTGCGGCCCGAGAGCAAGGTTTCACGGAGCAAGTCGGCGGCCATGGCCACGGGCGCTTCCATATCGAATAAGGTGCGGATCGCTGCTATGGAGTCATTGAGGCTGGTCGAGACCGACATACGACAGGGAGTTTGTTCACGGAGTGAGTCGAATTCAAGCTGGAAAACTGAGCTAAACGTCTTACGATTCGACTCATGCGTTACCTGGCATCACTGCTTGCCATTGTTTTTCTGGTGGGTTGCGAATCGACGGACGACACTTACGTTCCCGGAAGAATCCCGAGAGAGACGGCGATCGCGATCGCCATGCAGGCCAACAAACAATACCCATACCCGTTGTCCAAGGTCACGCGCTCTTCCTGGCGTCCCGAGCAAGGCTATTGGGCGATCGATTTCAAAGACGAGGACGAAGACTACGGGAAATTTTACCTGGTCAATGGAAGAGGGAAGATCGTCGGCGTCGGCACGATTCAGGGAGACCAGTACTACTAACGAGTTAACTAAGTAGTTTTGGGTAGCGCGGACGGGCGGGATAACTCAAAACCCAAAACCCAAGACTCAAAACCCAAAACGACCGTCTAGAAGGGCCAAAAGCTGAATGGGGGTGGAGTCAGCACGCGTCCTCGGTAGTAAGAGCGAGGATCGTTGAAGAAGCGACGATTGTCATAGCGCTGGTTATCGTCGCGGTTATTGACCTGGTACTGGCGGTTGCGGGGTATTGATCCAAACACGGTCACGGGGGTTCCAACCGAGACAGCCTGATAGAAAGCAATGGCACTTTGTTCCGGCATTCGAACGCATCCGTGTGAGGCAGGATAGCCGGGGAGATACCCAGCATGCATACCGATTCCGGGTGCGAATTGCATAAAATAGCGCATCGGGGCATTGATAAACCGGGTGCCGGCAGGGGTGGGCATGTCGACGTCGGCGTCCGCGACTATCGTGCGTTTCCAACGGTCAACTATTCGGCCATAAATGCTGGAGACGTGATTGAGGTCCTTGTCTGTGACGTGAAACGTTCCCGTCGGAGTCAGGTGACCCGGGCGTCCTGAACAAATCGGCGACTCCATAATGCTGCGTTCGTGGTAAAGAAGATAGGCTTTCTGCTCCGTGAGATCCAGTTCCACGGAGTATTGGGCGAAGGCGCCTCGCGACAAACACCCGAGCATCACGCATGCGAGAACAAGATTTTTTGCACGGCTAAGCATGACTTCCAGTAACTTAACGCACCGCGCCGGCAGACGCTCGAAAGTTTTGCGTTTTGCGTTTTGAGTGCGTCTTCACAAGCCACGCAAAACGCACGCAAAACTCAAAACTCAAAACGCACGCAAAACTCAAAACCCAAAACTCAAAACTCAAAACTCAAAACTTAAGCCCATGGCCACGGTCGATGTCGGTAAACTGAGAAAAGAATACACCTTGCAAGGCCTTTATCGGAAGGACTTGTGCCTTGATCCCTTTGCAGAGTTCAGACTTTGGTTTGAAGAATCGGTTCAAACTGCTGGCGACCGCGAACCGAATGCCATGACCTTGGCGACGGCCTCACTGGAAGGTGCGCCCTCGGCGCGTGTGGTGCTCTTAAAGGGATTCGATGAAGGGGGGCTGGTTTTTTTCACCAATTATAAAAGCCGCAAGGCTCAGCAACTGGCAGCAAACCCGGTAGCGGCAGTGAGCTTTCACTGGCCGTGGCTCGAACGGCAGATCCAAATCGAGGGCAAAGTACAGAGAACCAGTCGCGAGGAATCCGAGGTCTACTTCAATAAACGGCCAATCGGCAGCCGGTTTGGCGCGATTGTGTCGGAGCAGAGCTCCGTGATCGAGAGCCGGGAAGTATTAGAGGCTCGGCTTGCGTCGCTCACTGCGCAGTGTCAAGGCGTGGAACCGCCTGTACCAGATTTCTGGGGAGGATATCGGCTTGTTCCGGAACGATTCGAATTTTGGCAGGGTCGAGAGAATCGGTTGCATGATCGTTTTCTCTATACGCGTCAAGGAGACGGAAGCTGGCGGATCGAACGGCTGTCGCCCTGAGACAGTTTTGGGTTTTGAGTTTTGGCGGAGCCAAGCGCCCGGGTTGAGCGTACAGAAGGAAGCAAAGAGAATTTGAACAGAAGCAAGCAAAGTTAGCGAAGTTTTGATTATCTGCCGGGTGGGAGAGATCGAGATATTGAGTTGGTCCGTCAACATTTTTTATAAAATTATTCACCGTTTTATTCACAGGGGGGTCGGGGCGTTTAGGGGGCAGTTTGGGCGTATTCTGAACCGCGGCTTTGGAGAGCTTTTAGGTATCGATCGGGATCGTAGGGAACGCGGTTTTTCCAGCAGGCGAACAGGATGCGGATCCATTTAAAAGCCAGCGCCCGTACGGCAACGTGGTGACCTTTGCCTCTGGCGATTTGGGCTTGATAGTAGGTTTGAGCCCAGGGGCAGAAGCGGATCGAATGGCCAGCGAACTCGTGAAAGGTCTGTCGGAGGAACTTTGGACAGGCTCTGCGGAAGTGGATGCTGGCTTTTTTGCCGGTCTTTGTTCCGCTGGCGATGCGCACAGGGGCAATGCCGGTCAAATTCAACAAGTCGCCCACGACTTCGAAACGACAGCGGTCGGCGCCGAAGGCCGTCAGCAATCGTGGGCCGAGGGCCGGCCCGGCTCCCGGCAAATTGTCAAACAGAAAGCGATCCGGATGAGAGTCGAAGAGTTTGGCGATCCGCTTTTCGTACTCAGCGATGAAAGGCGAAAGACTTTTGAGTTGCTGGGCCAGCAAGGCAACTCTGAGGGCCGTGGGTCTAATGATGGCGACATCAGTGGTCAAGGGTTTGGCTTGGTTGATCAGCGCCAGGCGCTCGAGGATTTTCTTTTCCTGGCGGCAGTTATGGCCGTAGAAGAACTTCCGCAGCTTGCCTGGGGAGACTTTTTGGAGCTCTGCTAAAGTGGGCCATTGCACCAGCAGATCGGCGGCCAGAGCGGTGGTGATATCATTGTCGAGTATTTGGAGTGCCACCGGAAAGTAGAGCTTGAGCTGGCTCTTGATTTCATTGGCCAGCTCCGTGCGTCGATCGACCGCATGACGTCGACCTTCGTTGAGCGTGGCCAGCTCGCGGGTCATCTGATCATCAGGCTTCCAGGCTTTGAGCCGATCGCGATGGCACATCAGCAGTTCACTGAGCAGATCGGCATCGGGGCGATCATCTTTGGCGCCGCTACTGAAGAAGGTTTTCCGATAATGAGCCAATTGGCTGGGATTGATCGGATAGAGCTCGAAAAGCTCATAAGCCATCAACTGGTAAACGAGCGCTCCGTGGCTTTGTTCGAGGCAGACAAGCACTTTACCTTTGGCTCCGAAGCGTTCGTGCATCTGAGCGATCCAGTCGTTTAAGGCATTGATTTCACTTTTAATGACTTGGTGTTCGGCCTTGGCCGGTTCGCCGACCGAGCGCAGGACCACATCATGTTTCTGATCGGCCCAATCGATGCCGACATAGGCAGCCACCGGAGTGGCGATCGGTTGCTCTGAGACAGATTCATTCATAACTAGGACGCCGCCTTCTAATAACGGGTTGGGTTGTTCGCGCGGCCTGAGACGGATGCGAATTCCTTATAGCCAGACGTAATCGTCTCAGAGACGATTCGTCCTAATCTGAGTATTCGTTGCCGACTCAAGCACAACCGTCAGGTCAAAAGTCTCGATTAATTCATCTTCTTCTGAAAAGGACGAGAATTCGTAACCTGACAGTGCGCTTGCAGCGAAGTTATTCACAATCCGGGGCCGCTCACGCTCAAAAGCCAGGAAAGGGCTTTTGACCCCGGCTTATGAATAACTTCGGACCGACTATAAGGACGAGGACGATGAAGAAGAAAGGAGCTGGTTTTGCGCAACTCCAGCGGAGGGTGCACTTTCTAACCCGTGACCGCACTCCAGGCCGTCCCGGCTCCACATTTCGATCTCGGGAAAACGCTTTGTTCCGGGCAGGTCTTTCACTGGACGGCGCACCGTAAAGGATTCGTCGGAGCGATTGCGGAGAAGGTGATCTATCTGGAACAAGCGGGGGAATCGATTTGGACGTCGGGCGAACACGTGAAGCTGGTCGAGCATTATTTGGCCCTGGATCATCCTCTGCCGGCAATCCTAAAGACTTTTCCGGATGACCCCGTGATTAAGGTGGCCGTCGAATTCGGTCAAGGGCTGAGAATCATCCGACAACCCCCATGGGAATGTCTGGCGACATTTCTGACTTCCCCGCTCAAGCAGGTACAGCAGATCCAGGCTATTTCGCTTTCCGTCCGCAAACGGTTTGGGCGGCCATTGAGGGACGGTGAATTGGAAGCTTTTTCCTATCCGCGCCCTGATCAACTCGCGCAAATCCCGTTGGAAAAACTTCTCGAGTGCAAACTTGGATTCAGGGCGAAAAATCTACTGGGGACCGCCAAGATGGTCGCATCCGGAGAAATCGATCTCGAGGCGCTTCGTAATTTATCTGCTGAAGAGGCGCGCGGGGCTCTTTGCGAGCTGCCGGGAGTAGGAGAGAAGATTGCCAACTGTGTCTTATTGTTTGCCTACGAGCGGTTGGACGCGGTACCGATCGACGTTTGGATAGGGCGGGTCCTGAGCCAAGTCTATTTCGCCGGGCAATCCAAGGTCCCGTTACGGGAGTTAAAGTCTTTTTCGGCGAATTATTTTGGCAGATACGCGGGATACGCACAACAATACTTGTTTCACCACTGGCGTTTGACATACCGAAGAAGGGGATGACCCAAGTAGCCCTCAGCCCGAGCGAGATTCGCAGAATCTCTGAGATGGATTTAAACGGCGTGACCGCTGTTGTTTTTGACGTTTTACGCGCGACTTCTTCAATCATTACAGGACTGGCAGCCGGAGCTGAAGCGATCATACCGGTCAGCACCGTGGAGGAAGCTCGCAGACTCAAGCTAAACGATTCAGATCTACTGTTGGCCGGTGAACGCGGCGGCTTACCTCCGGAAGGGTTCAATATGGGGAATTCACCGGAAGAATTTGAACTGATCAAGGGACGACGGGTAGTCATGACCACGACGAACGGAACGGGGGCCATCGAAGCCATGAAGCTGGCTTCCAAAGTTTTGATCGGTTCATTGCTGAACATTGATGCGTTGGCAAATTATTTGTTTCGGCATCAACCGAAGAGTCTGCTGCTGGTTTGCGCGGGGACCGGAGAAGAGTTTAGTCTGGAGGATGCCATTGGCGCGGGCGCGCTCGTCGCGCGTCTTCCGGACGACGAGGGGATATCGGATTCGGCGATTTTTGTGCGCAGCCTGTATGAGCGGGTTGGCGATGATGTTCTGGAGTGGCTGCGACAAACGAAGAACGGCAAGGCCTTGCAGAAGATCGGCAAAGACGCGGACATTCGGCGTTGCGCTCAGCTTTCGGTGTTCGACGTAGTCGGTCACCTGAAAGAAGGGAAGGTAGTTGAGTTAGAGGGTTGAACCGGCGAGAAACCGAAAGCTGCGGGGTTTCAGCACTTGTAGAATCACTTGAGGTACCGATGGAGGAGCTTTAGTCTACCAGGGTTTGTCGATGTCAGACAGGAAAAAGATCACTCTAGCGATAGTCGGATCGCTGATTGTGCATTTAATTATTATCCTTGGTTCAAGCAAGGTGATCTCTCTGTGGCCGGATGTGTCGACCCCTCCGCCGCCAAAAGAGGATCAATCGCCGCCGCAGTTGACGATGCTGGATACTCCGCCGCCTGAGGAACACAAGCAGGAGCGGCAATATTTACGGACCAACGACGACCAGAAGACTGATCAAAAGCCTCTCGATTCCATGTTCGAATCCGATAAGGACACGGCGGCGGCCAGTGAGCAACCGGCGAAAGGCGATGCTCCAATCCCGACGCAGGAAGGCAAGGACGATCCGGACGTCGGTTTTAAGAACGAGCGCTTTTCTTTAGCCGACCAGGGAAAGGTATTTTCTACCGACCCTGGTAAACAAGCCGCCGCGCCCCAAATCGAGCAGAAGCAGGAAGAGGTCAAGCCGGTCGAAAGTCCCACCCCGGTACCGACTCCTGCCCCGACTCCGGAAGTCACGCCACCGGATAAGCAGCCTACACCGGTTGCCACGCCGATCCCAACTCCCACGCCGGTCCCGACTCCCGCGCCGACGCCAGAAGTAGCGCGGCCGGACAGGCAGCCCACGCCAACACCTGCTCCGACTCCCATGCCGGCTCCCGCGCCGACGCCACAAGTCGCGCCGCCGGATAAGCAGCCTACGCCGACTCCCGCCCCAACGCCGGATGTCGTACCAGCGGATCAGCAGTTTGCACTGTTGCGGCCGACGTCGAGACCGACTCCTGTTCCAACGCCGAAGGTAATGCCACCCGATGAGCAACCCAGACCGACTCCTTTTCCTGCTCCGACGCCGGAGGACGTCGTGCCATCGGACCGGGAATTGGCGATGATGCGCCAAACGCCAACCCCAAGACCAACTCCTTCTCGGCAAGTGGAGAGAACCGCCCAGCGCCAGAGTCCGCCGGCGACCGCCTATCGGCAGGAACAGCGAATTACGCGCATGCAAGGTAATATCAATAGCCGAGGCAGATCTTCGATCGCCGCTTTGGGAACGCCTCAGGGAAGATTTCAAAAGGCCGTGCAGGATGCAGTCGGTTCAAGGTGGTATTACTACGTCAGGGAGCGAAGCGACCTGATCAATATCGGTACCGTCCAGATCACATTTTACGTGCGACCCGACGGAAAAGTGGAAGATGTGAAGGTCGTGCGAAATTCGTCGAATGAAACCTTAGCCTCTACATCGTTACAATCGATCATTGAAGCAAACATACCGCCGATGCCCGAAGATCTCAGTCCGATGCTTTCAGGGGATCGCATGCCATTCACGATGAGTTTTAATTTCACCTACTAGCCATGTTTCATCTAGCTCTGTTCGAGAACCCATTAGATTTTTTTGTCAAAGGCGGCATTTTCATGGTGCTGCTGCTGATCTGTTCCTTTGTTGCATTGACGGTCATGATTTTGCGCTTGTTTGCCTTACGGCGGCGCGCAGTTATTCCGGCTCTGATCGAGAGGGAGATCAATAAAATACGACCAGGCGATGAGCCAGAACACCTGCGCCACCTGATCCAGGATGATGAGTCGCCGCTTTCGCGAATCGTCGAGGTGGCAGTGCGGCCGTATAACGCCACTAAACAGGAGACACTGGAGGTGGTTCAGTCCCGTGCGAGACAGGAGATCGTTCGCATGGAAAGCGGGCTCTTCATTCTGGAGATCGTAGTCGGCATCGCGCCTTTGCTCGGTCTGCTCGGAGCAGTGGCCGGCCTGGTCAGAGTCTTTGGCAACATTGGCTCAGGTGTCATGTCAACGTCAGATCTTAAGGGGATTGCCTCCGGGATCGGCGAAGCGTTGAGCACGACCATCGTTGGCCTGTCCATCGCTATCCCGGCTCTGGTGGCCTACACCTATTTTTCACGTCGGGTTGAGAGACATGCGGTCGAAATGGAATCGCTCCTGACCGACCTGATTGATAAGGTTTTTCAGTCGAACCGCGAACCGGAATCATTCGCGCGGGAAGGTGAATCGCTCGAGGGAGCAGCGAGATGAGGTTCTACGTTAAGCGGAAGCGTACTCCCCAAGTCATCATTGTTTCGTTGATCGACATTTTCGCGATCCTGGTAATATTTTTTATCGTTACGACGACTTTTAAAACGGCAGAAACTGAGCTCTCGATCAAACTTCCGGAATCCAAGACCGCGACCCAAGCCGAGAACCCGACAGATCCGATGGTGCTAGCCATTACCGCCGACGAGAAAATTGTTTTGGAGGATCGTCCGCTGAAAAGTGTAGATGAGCTCACCTCAGCTCTGCAAGAGGTACAAAAAAAGGCTCCAGAGCGCCCGCTGGCGATGAAGGCAGACCAGAAGGTTTCGTTCGGATTTCTCGTGCAAGTACTCGATTCTTTAAAAAAGGCCGGTGTTAAGAACCTGCCGACGTTCACCAAAGCGCCCGACCAGAAATGATTCGAGACATCGTCAAATATGGGAATGCGGTGCTTCGCACAAAAGGCAAGCGGGTCGAGACGATCGACGCCGAAACCCGGATCTTGGCGGCCGATATGCTCGAAACGATGTACGAAGCAAATGGCGTTGGGCTTGCGGCGCAGCAGGTAGGACGCGCTTTACAACTAACGGTCATTGACGTGAGCGACGCGGAGAGCCGCCCGAGTCGGATGTGGCTTGCCGGTGAAGAGGTCGATCCGAAGGAACATATGCCGCTCATCCTGCTTAATCCGGAACTGCAGCTGGATGGCGAAGTAGAGATTGGAACGGAAGGGTGCCTGAGTTTTCCAGAGATCACCGCGGAGATACCGCGAGCGGTAAAGGTAAAGGTCAAGGCGCAGGATTTGCAGGGGAAGCATGTCGAGTTTGAGGCAGCGGGCTTGCTGGGGCGGGCGCTGCACAACATGAAACTGATCATTTGCATGGAGTTTTGTTTATCGATCGCATGTCCTCGGCTGCCAAGGCGTCCCTCGCAGGTAAGCTGAAGCGCCTTGCCGCAGAATCAAAAGAGTGAAGTAATCCGGTCTATCGATTTCATTCACAACGTGGTTGACCGTCTGTTGCGAATGTGGGGAACATTTACCACGCGTCGGAGCGCCGCGACGTGGACAATCGACAATCCTTCGTCCGACGCGGCAACGGCTGCCCCCAAGTCCTGAATCGAGGCTCGAGGACCTCGAGGAGGTTGATCTAGTTGATCGCATCGCTAAGGCGCTCCGTCGGGTCGCTCCTGGCAGAGTGCCGGTTTCCTGGGTCTTCGCCTTGGCAGTACTGTTATTTGTTTACTGTGCCACCTGCGGATACTCAGAGGCTGTTCGATCAGATCGATGGTCAGTACGCCGGTGCCGCGCGAGAGATGATAGCGCGGGGAGATTGGTTGACGCCGACCCAGGATGGGGTGCCAAGGTTCAAAAGCCACCCTTGGCTACTGGTGCGAAATGCTTTCGCTGAGCGCATCAGGCGTCAATGAGTTTGGTGCACGTTTTCCGATGGTCCTGGCAACTGTCGGTTGGTTTTTGGCGACCGGGTTACTCGCTCGGCGAGTGATCGGGACTCGTTCCGCGTCGTTCGCAGCCGCATTGGCGCTGGCGATGTTGAGTGGCACTTTTTCTTCACTCACCTGGTGATGCCTGAACCTTTTCTGGCCTGCTTCGTCGCTCTGTCGTTCTGGTCGTTACTTGGGGCAACGGAAGTTAGAGGGCAGGGACCTGCGAATGTGGATCGCTGGCTGATGGCTGCCTGGCTGTTTATCGCGCTTGGCACGCTGGCCAAGGGCGTACACGCGCTGCTTATTCCCGTGGTCGCAATCTCCGGGGCGGCCTGGGTCAGGCCGTCAATCCGGGCAATCTGGCGAAGATTTCTACTGCGACCGCACGGATGGATCCTGTTTCTGGCGATTGTCGCGCCTTGGTATCTCTTAACCGAGCGGCGCTATCCGGGATTTTTGCGGGATCATTTTTTTTAACGAGCAGATCGGGTCCGCATTGAGCCGTCGATCGCCCCCGGACAGTGATCATGTGCCTTTGTGGATGTTCTGGCTCGAGCATCTGGTCCTGTTTTTCCCGATCTCCCTTCTGTTTCCCGCGGCTATTCGAGCGGCTCTCCGGGCGCGCAAAGATCGCCCGGCCCTGGTTTAGGGAGGACGAACTCCTTCTCCTGTTCTGGTTTCTCGCCAACGCCTTGGGTATCAGCCTCGCGAATATCCCGGACTACGGGTGATGATTGCGTGGCCCCCGGTGGCGGTGGGGATCAGTTGGGCGATCACCGGGTCCGGGATTTCTTTCAAGTGGCCAGCTGTGGCCATCGGGTTGCTGGGATTATCCGGTCTTGGGCTGGCCTCGTTTCTGGCCGTCTCGGGTGTCCATGACGCAGGTAAATCTTCGAACTCCGACTTGATCGTTGGAGACACCATTTTGAATGTTTTCCAGGTTTTGCCTGCATCGGTTTGGGCTGAGACCATTCCTCTCCTTTCGGTCAGCTTGGTTTGTGCGACGGCTGACGGGGACATTGGTGCTCTTGTTTGATCGGAAAGGGAAGTCCAGCCGAGGTCTGGCTGGGTTCGCGCTCTTTATGGCAGCGATCTTCCTGATCAGCACGCACGGTATGGCGGTCGTGCAGGATGAATTTTCCTCCGCGAAAGTGGCCGAGATTATTGATTCACGAACCCGTCCGGGAAGTATAGTGATCTCTCAGGGAAGTCCAAACGAGAAGACGACTTTGTTCTTCTATCTTCACCGTCAGATTTTCTGGGTCGATGGTCATCCCAATATAGAGTTCGCGACGCGCGAGCTTGGGTTCGGGGCGGGATCAATTCCTGACCCATGAGCAGGCCGCCAAAATATGGCGAGGAACTCAGCAGGTGCTTGCTGGTGATCGAAGAAGATGCGCTGAGGGAGTGGAAGGCGTATCTGGAATTGAGACCGGACCAGTCTTTTCCGATTGGCAGGTCCGGTTCGCGAGTAGTTTTGGTAAACCATTCTTCCGAGTAGCGTTTGGGCGTTTGGCGTTTCAAGTTCAGCGGGAGGCAATCCACATATTGAAACATGCTGACTAAGAACATCGCCCAGCGAGTGTTTTCGCATTTGTG
>CAWBKA010000034.1:0-24497 GCA_963789065.1 uncultured Verrucomicrobiae bacterium
CAGCCTACGACGAAGGATATCAGAGGGGAAAAGCAAAATTCGCTTTTAGGCAGGCACACCTCCAATGGTAAATTCAGTACCTTGCTGCGCGACTTCTTCGCGCAGCAGATCCCGAGCCGCGGCCAGTCCTGCGCCGAACAGGACCGCTGATGCCACTAGCAAAGAGGCAGTCGGAATCCACGCCCTCCTAACCCGTTCGTTTTTTGACGACGGAATTCTCCATAGCTCGCTTCTGCTCGTGCCGCCAGTGAAGTCAACTTCTGCTCCTTTGCGGCACTGATTGCTTCGCACAACGAAGCCTCAATTGCGGTCTCCTTAGCACCCAGTGCCATTCAGAACACACCACGGAGCCGATGCAGTTCGGCAGACCACCAGCGCTCTCCAGATCTTTCAACCATAGCTTGCGCCTCCTCGATTGCTTCCAGAGCTTCGGAAGTACGATCGGTGAGGTGCAAAGCTTCAGCCTTTAGGGTGAGATAATATGGCATGCATAGCATCGCACCGATTGTCCGATAGTCTCGTATTCCGTTCTCGATCCAGGCAATCCCTTCGGCTGTGTAACCGGAGGCGCTGTGCGCCCAACCGCGAAGAATTCCTCCTTGAGACAGCCAAAGCTCAAAATTCTGACGGGTTGACAGCTCAATTAACTCCGACGCGTAGCGTTCTACTCCAGCAGGATTACGCTCAAGGTGGCCGAGATACCCAGCAAATTGCAGTGCCACAGCCAATCCGTGCATGTCATTCAGATCTGTCGCTATCGAAATCGCTTCCGCCATGGACGCTTGAGAAGGGACGATCTCTCCGAAATGCCACTCGCTTACGGCCTCAATGCACAGACAAAGTACAGCAGGCGCACTGATCTCTTCGACCTGAGACTGTCCACCTCCCGAGCGCCAGATCTTAACACCGCACATCGCATATTGGCGCGCGGGCTCGAAATCGCCCAAAAAGTAGAGGGTGACTGCCAAAGCGCGGTAGGCTTCCTACCATTAGGGCAGAGTCATGCTGCTCCTGCGCCAGGGAATAAATTCGTTTGGCAATCCGCATCGTGGCAGTCAGCTTGTCGGTGTAGAGGGAATACCGCCACTGACCTTGCAATGCGGAAGACGAGAGCAAGGACGATTAAGCGAATGACACAATGACTCCGCGCGCGGTTAACATCAATTCGCACCTCCGGCGCTGAGAATCCTCGCGTAGCTGTCGGAGTATAGCCCAGCCTGCAGGAGAATGAAGTGCTTGATCTTCCGCTGTCAGGCTCTGCCCTTCAACACCCCTTTGCACGGGTGAACCCCAGCGTCCGTGTTCGAAGAAATGAACTAAAATCGAGAGCAATGGTCCTCGGCTGCGACCTCGCCGTGAAGGAGGCATTTCCTCGCTGAATCCGCGGAACGTAAACTTCGTGCAGGGCTTCACGAAATAAACCGGCATGGCAGGCGCAGACGACAGCTCGAAACAGCGGCTCCATCTCTCTAAAACTACCTGGGAGCTGCGGTGCAAGCGTTCGATAATAATCATAGAGCCGCCTATTGGATTGCTCCCAAGCCTCAGCCCGCTGATACCGAAGCTGTTCGCCGAAGTATTCACGAATGAGCGGGTGCGTGTCCAGTTGCCGTGGGCGATGGGAATCCTCGGCAGCGAGGAGTCTTGCCCTTCGCAACCTAGTCAGAATTGTTCGCCACTCGATTGGACTCAAATCCGTTAACGACTCGGTAAGACCTCGGATAGCAGGTGGTTTCAGCAGGGCTTGGAGCGCATTTTCCTCAATGGGTCGATCGAATAGACCTAACATGCGAAGAACCGACAGCTCAGGACCCTCCCCAAACCAGGTTTGGTACGATCTATTACTTTTCGGGCGTGAAGGCCCTGTCGTACGTCCTGCGCAAGACGTTCTGATACTTCTTTGCGACAACGAATATCTCCCTTATATGCATCGGTCAGATAGCTACCCAGAAGCGTGAGAGCAAGACAATGACCGCTGAACTCGTCGCTGGCGCTGCGTAACTCTTCCGTATGCCCGGTGACGCCCAGCGCTGGAGCAACTTCGCACCGGCATCGCTGGATAAATGTTCCAGGTTACGACGCAGGGCTGAGGTGCGCTCGTGATCTGCAATATCAGCGACGGGCAATCGCGTGGTGATTACACAAAGCCCCGTATTGAAGGCAGCAAGTTCGCGTAAAAGCGCCTGAAGTGCAGGCTCACGTAGCCGTCCCTCTTGTGGACCAGGCGGATTTTGGAGCGGTTCCAAGCCGTCTAAAACAAGCAAGGTTCGACGATAAGCGATGAGTTTCGCCAATCTTTCGCCCTTCTCCCACGCTGTTCCGGTCCGCGGATCTGGATCACCAAACCAAGTGAGAGCCGCGTCGAGAAATTCATCTGCGGACGAAGTGTCACCACTGCTGCCCTGTCGGTAAAAGGACCAGCCAAAGACGAGTTCCGCGGAACCATAATCTTCAGCAGCCATGTGTCGAAGCCAATGGTTGATGAGCGTAGACTTCCCGACGCCAGCCCAGGCCACAATCGTGACGATATTGGTTTGTTGGTTCACCCATGCAGCATCCAGGAAAACGACATCTTCCTCTCGGCCAAACAGATCGCTTCCGGTCACGGGCAGTCTGGCAACGGCGATTTCCTTGGGTCCTCGTCTTTCTAGCCGCCTGCGAGTTTCGACCCGCGAAGTGGCAGGGGGCGTCTTCTGTAGGCTCTGACGAGTGATTCTATGCCCTGTCTCGATGGCGCCTCTTATCGTCGACATCGTCTTCAGAAGTTCGGCCGGATTCTGAAAGCGCCGATTGGGGTCTTTCTCGAGAAGCACCTCAATGAGGTCGACAACCGGCTGCGGAACTCCTTCGAGTTGCCCGAGCGGCAACGGTGCGTGCTGATGCTGATACATTACCTCAGCCGGGGAACCCCTGAACAACGCACGGCCAGTCAGCATCTCCCAAATCACCACGCCAAGCGAATACAGATCCGATCGGATGTCTGCGCCAACTCCCGCGAATTGCTCTGGACTGGCAAACTCTGGTGTCCCTGCAAAGCCTCCAGGCGTTGAAATCGCGGTTTGAGAACTTGGTTCAATGACCGCCTTGACAAAGCCGAGATCGATGATTTTCGCGGTCACGGCACCTCCATCCTCCAAGCTGACCATGATGTTGCTTGGCTTGATGTCGCGGTGGACAAGCTTCTGCTTATGCACCGCAGCCAAACCAGCGGCAACCTGTGTCGCGATTTCCAGCGTAATCTTTGCCTCGAGTGGGCCCGAGCGTTTGATAAGGTCTTGAAGCGTTTTCCCCTCTACGAACTCCATCGCATAGAAATAATTCCCACCGCTTCTTCCCAGGTGGAAAACCGAGGCGACATTTGGATGGCGAACGCTGGCCGCCGCCCGCGCCTCGCGCAAAAAACGCAGCCGCGCGGATTCGTCACCGAAATATTTTCCGCTGATGACTTTCAATGTCACCGTATATCGCAGATCGACGTCGAACGCTTTGTAAGTGACTCCCCTCGCACTACGGCCCAACTCCACGGGAGTGCCGTCGGCGTGAGTAGCGAGTTGGTAGTGGTCAAAGCGCTCCGCGCTTGCCGTTGGAACTTCCTCTTCGTCCAATGCCGATTTCAACAAGCAAGCCACACACTGTCCCGCCAAAAGTCCACCACGCTGAACCGGGGCACCACACTTCCTGCAGGTCAGCGGCGGTTTGTCGGCTGGAGCACTCATTGTGGTGGCTGCTTTAGATTTGTGGTCTTAGCCCCTCAGGGCGGCCCGCAGGTAGCGAAGTTCCTCGTCAATTTCCGTGGGTGCGGCGACCGTGCGCGCCACTTCTTCGCGCAACAACGCCCGATAGCGACCCCGAAGACGGTGGATGATGGTTTTTAGCGCCCCGAGGCTCAAACTCAGCGCATCGGCGACCTGTTGGTAAGAAGCGTCTTCCCGCCCGAGCAAGAAACCTTGGAGCGCTTCGAAAAGGTATCCCTTTCCCTCCGATTCCAGCTCTACGCGTAGCCGGGAAAAGGCTACTTCGACTAGTGTTGCGGCCCAGCGCGCGTCGAAGACTTTCTCGGCGGTCATTCCTTCGGGTGCAGCAAGTTGATAAGAATTCTCTGCAGCATCGTCATCCAAAAAAACCCACTGGCAGCCACCGCCCCGTTTGGTGGCGCGGGCGCGTTCAGAAGCATGGGCCAGGAAATAGTCCAGGGTGCCGAGCAGGAAGCTGCGGAACCTGCCCCGCTGCGGGTCGGCCCGGCCCAGGGTACCTTTCTCCAGCAGGTGGACGAAGAAATCCTGGGTCAAGTCCTGTGCGTCCTGGCGGCCGTAGCCGCGGCGGCGGATGAAGGCGTAAATCGGATAGCAATAAAGTCGATAGAGATCTTCCAAGGCGGCGCGGGCTTCTGCGGCGCCTTTCGCAGAGGCGGCGACCACCAGTCCCCACTGGGTCGTGACGAAGTTGGGCCGTCCGCCAGCTGTCGAGTCAAGTGGTGCGTCCACTAAATGTACTTTCCCACAAAAGGCCTGGGGCGCTAAGGAAAAGCGCCGTATCTGGAACCGGAGCCCATTTGCTCGCCCTGCTTTCGCATTTCCTTGAAATTTCCTTAGCTCATCTGGCCGGATCACGAATGACGTGAAGGATAAAGACCCGCTTGCCGTCGTAGCGGTAAAACGCGCGGCAGGGCGGCTCGACGATCTGGTGCATTAGAAAACGGGCCAGATCCAGAATGCCAGACCGACGATGGCGATGAATGCACCGCTCAGTACTTCACCGTACCGTTCGAATGCGCCAAGTCGTACACGCTGCAGTCCCGCGGTCGAGTGGACGCACAGCAGCACGTAGGTTGCGATCGTGCTGATGGCGAACACCAGGGCCATCAGCACGATTAGACCAATGCCATACTTCCCTGCTACGAAGAAGGAGGGAATGCCTTCGACCATAGGGGAAGAGCCGAGAATCAGGAGCAACGCGGTGCGCGCCGTGGTCTTGTGACGGTGCTCGTGCGCCGGCGGCGCCGTTCCGGTTTCAGCGGTTATTAAGTGGGACGAAGCCGGCGTGTGATCATGCCAGTGACTATGGACCGACCCTCCCCCGTGGCGATGCGCGTGAAGATGTCGTGTGAGGACAGCCGTTTCACCGCGCAGAGGTGCATAAAGTGGATCATCCTCCGGCGCCGTTTCATGCTCATGTCCATGCCCGTAATCATGGCCGTGTTCGTGGTGACCGTGGTCGTGCTCGGTGAATTGGGTTTCGTCGGGAAAGTCGTGGCTATGACCGTGCCTGTGCCCCCCGTGCATCCGCAGATCGCGCCACGCGGAGATCGCAAACCAGCCGCCAAAGGCAATGAGTGCGAGGCTCGAGACTGTATCGACGATATGGCCGAAGCGCTGCGCGAATGCGACCCCCGCCAGCCACACGACTAACGCGATGAGCAGTGTCGAGAGGACGTGCCCGATTCCCGCCTGAAGAGCGGCTCGCGCCGTTTCAGATTTCGACCAGCCCCGTTGACGGGCGATCAGCGTGATCGGCACCCAGTGATCCGGGACGATGGTGTGCAGCACGCCGACCGTAGCGACGGCGGCGACCAGTAGCAACTCCGGTCCGTAGTTCATTTCTCGCCTCCGTGATCATGCTGATGTTCGGGGTCGTAATGGCTATGGGAATGCACATGCCGGGTGCCGTCAGCATGGACGTGTTCGTGCTCGTGGAAGACGATTTCGAGGTGCCGGCCAAACGCGTCGGCGATACGGCAGAGTGTTTTCAAACTGGGAACATGGTCGCCGCGTTCCAAACGCGAAATCATCGACTCGGTCATCCGTAACCGCGCCGCTAATTGTTTCTGTGTCTTGCCGGTATGGGTACGCAGCGCCAGCAGCTTCTGAGCGCACTGCGCGGCAAGCGCGGCGCTGTCGTTTGATACTCGAGGTTGGGCGGTCTTCCGTTGACGATGTTCCATGAGCGAACTTAGCAAAATTGCTAAGGAGGGTACTTAGCAATTTTGCGAAGTTCTGTCAAACGAACACCGGGATATGAATTTTCTTTTAGATCCGCCCTTCCACCCAGGCAGTGGAAAAAAATCCGTTCTGCGGATGCAAAACGCAACGCTGGTTGCGCCCATTTGGAAATTTGCCGGCGAGCGGTGTTCGATCGTTCACTTTAATAACGGCGCCTAAACAGTTTTTAATAGAAATCGAAGCAAATCTCCGTTTGTTAAGATCGTCCGTTTTTAGTCATTGCCTTTAGGACGAGGCTCAACTTTTAAGCTTATGCAGCGAAGATCCGATCGTGAAATGGAACTACCTGCCGACGCCGAACCAGACCATGAGGGAGGTTCTTCCCGCCGCCAATTCATTCGACGCTTGGCGGCTATTTCGGCTGGTTTAACTGTCGCAGCGCCGCTGGCGCGAGGCGTCGCGGTGACCGAAGAAAGCCTCCCAAAGAGCCCGCCTCCAGATCCGGCCGACCTCAACGGCCTGACGCAAATCAATCTGAAGATCAACGGAAGCACCGCGCGATTAGCCGTTGATCCGCGGGTAACGCTGCTCGATGCCGTCCGCGATCGATTGGAGCTCACCGGCACCAAGAAGGGATGCGACCGAGGCGCTTGCGGGGCCTGCACGGTCCACCTCGATGGGAAGCGGGTTCTCTCGTGTTTAACGCTCGCCGTGATGGTTCAGGGCAAGGAAATCACCACCATTGAGGGCTTGGCCAAAGGGGAAGAATTGCATCCTGTTCAGGCTGCCTTCATTGAGTGTGACGGGTTTCAGTGCGGTTATTGCACACCTGGTCAGATCATGTCCGCGGTTGCCTGCATTAACGAAGGCCGCACCGGTTCGGACGGCGAGATTCGAGAATTTATGTCGGGCAACCTTTGCCGGTGCGGCGCTTACCCGAACATCGTCGAGGCCATCAAGGTGGCGGCGGCAAAAATGAAAGGCGGGGTAAATTGATGCGACCCTTTGTTTATGAATCGCTTTCGAGTCTCCAGCAGGCCGCCTCTCGCGGCGGCCCGGATTCAGCCTTTATCGCGGGCGGAACCACCATTATCGATTTGATGAAACTGGAGGTGATGACGCCGTCACGGTTGGTGGATGTGAACGCGCTGCCAATGCGCGGCATCGAAATGGGCGAGGATGGTTTGCGAATCGGTGCCTTGGAAAAGATGAGCGCCGTGGCCCTTCACCCCGAGGTCATGGCGCATTATCCGGTGATTTCCGAGGCGCTCCTGAAAAGCGCTTCGGGTCAGATCCGCAACATGGCCAGCATCGGCGGAAACCTCTTGCAACGAACCCGGTGCGGCTATTTCCGCGACGTCAACACGCCTTGCAACAAACGTGAACGGGGGAGCGGTTGTTCGGCAATCGACGGTGAAAACCGGATGCACGCGATCCTCGGGACCAGCCCCTCTTGTATTGCCACCCACACCAGTGATCTCGCGGTGGCTTTGGTTGCTCTGGATACTTCCATCCGCATCCAGAACGGAACGGAGGAACGTCTGATGAAGCTGGACGACTTCTATCTGGCGCCCGGGGACACCCCGGACCGCGAAAACCAGTTGCGCCCGGGAGATCTGATCACCGAAATTCGCGTTCCCAAACTGCCATGGGCCAAAAGATCTGCCTACCTGAAGATTCGCGATCGCGATTCGTACGAATTTGCCCTGACTTCGGCTGCCGTGGCGCTGGATATCGACGGCGATAAGATTCGAGATGTTCGCATCGCAGTAGGAGGAGTGGGAACCAAACCTTGGAACCTGCCGAACGTCAGCCAGGCACTGATCGGCAAGCCGCTAAACCAAGCGGCCTTGGTCGCAGCGGCGAAACTGGCTGTGGAAGGCGCCAACCCTTTAAAACATAACGGATTCAAAGTAGATCTCGTGCAGCGAACCATCGTCCGCGCGTTAATGAACTTAGGAGATTTGGCATGAGCACCAGTATCATCGGCAAACCGCAGGATCGGATCGATGGGAAATTAAAAGTGACCGGCCGCGCGATGTACGCCGGAGACCGGCAAGCGCAAAACCTGGCCTTTGGCTACCTCTTAACCAGCACGGTAGCCAAAGGATCAATCCAAGTGATGGACACCAGCGTTGCGGAACGGTCGCCTGGCGTCGCCGCCATCTACACGCCGTTCAATCCGCTCAAGCTCTACCGGGGCCTGGAGCCCTCCGAAGGAGCAATGAGCGGGGAAATTCTGCCGCCTCTGCAGGATCGAAAAATCCTGAATTACGGCCAAATCATCGGCTTGGTGGTGGCGGACTCCTTCGAACAGGCGCGGGACGCGGCTGCCCTGGTGAAAACGCGTTATGACGCCCAAGAACCCGTGGCCTCCTGGAAGCAGGGTACTGAACATTCGTTCACTCCGGAGAATGTGGGTGAGGAGAAGGCTACCATCAAAATTCTGGCTCAAGGCGTTCAGTCGATCGATGACGCGCTCAAAGCCAGCCCGGTGGTCATAGACGCCACCTACATAGAGCCGATTTACCATCATAATCCGATGGAGCCGCATGCCACCACCGCCGTCTGGCAGGGCGATCGACTGACCATTTACGACGCCACCCAGGGCGTAATCGCACATCGTCTGGATGTGGCAGCCGTTCTTGGAATCGACGAGGACATGGTCCGGGTCCTTTGTCCTTTCGTTGGCGGAGCATTCGGGTGCAAAGGCTCGATGTGGATGTTTTCACCGCTGACCGCCGCCGCTGCTCGCGCCCTGAAACGACCGGTCAAAACCATTCTGACTCGCGAACAAATGTTTACCTTGGTGGGCCATCGGCCCGCGTTAATTCAACATCTGACTTTGGGGGCAAACCAGGACGGGACGTTGCAAGCGGTGAAACACGACGTTCAGTCAACCGTCTCTTTTTCAAAGGTTTTTGTCGAAGCCGCGGCGCATCGCACCTCGCGGCTATTGTATAAATCTCCCAACATTCAGGTCAGTCACACCCTGGTTCCCTGGGATGTTGGCGGCCCAACTTTTATGCGAGCTCCTGGATGCGCTCCAGGAATGTTCGCTCTCGAATGCGCGATGGACGAGCTGGCGGTGAAATCGGGGGTCGATCCGGTAGAATTGCGGGTGAAGAACGACTCGGATTTGTACCCGGGTAAAAACGTCCCTTGGTCTTCCCGACATCTGGTGGAGTGCTTCCAGCTTGGGGCCGAAAAGTTTGGCTGGTCCCAGCGGAACCCGGAGCCAGGCGCCGTGCAGGACGGCGATTGGTTGATCGGAATGGGTACCGCCTCGGCTCTTTATCCGGCCCACCGGAACAGGGCTTCGGCCAAGGTCCGCTTGCAGGCGGATGGGACCGCTCAAGTCTCGTCAGCCACCCAAGACCTGGGCACTGGGACCTGGACCGTCCTGGCCATCGTGGGCGCGGACAGTCTGGGGCTACCGATCGAAAGAATCCGGACCGAACTCGGTGATTCGGCGCTTCCGCCGGCCCCCACGTCTGGAGGTTCGACCTCCGTTTCCAGTGTGACTCCCGCTATTCAGAAAGCGGCTGAGTCCGCCAAGAACAAGCTCATTCAGTTGGCGATCAAGGATAAAAAATCGCCCTTCTTCGGCATGAAAATCGAAGAGGTGGTCTATCGAGAGGGTCAACTGGTCGGTGGCGGAAAAAGCGTCGACTTCGGCTCGGTCCTCGTCGCCAGCGGGCGCGGCTCGGTCGAGGCGACGGAAATGGCCGCCGCCGGCGAAGAAGAAGAGAAGTATGCCTTCCACTCTTTCGGAGCGCAGTTCTGCCAACTGAAAGTAAATCGTTGGACCGGCGAAATCCGTCTCCAACGGATCACCTCCGTGATGGACATCGGCACGGTCATTAACTTGAAGGCGGCCCGCAGCCAGATTCTGGGTGGAATCGTCTTTGGAATCGGGATGGCTCTGTTAGAAGGATCCGTCCTGGAGGAAAGGACGGGCCGATACGCTAACGCAAATTTCGCAGACTACCTGGTCGCCACCAACGCGGACATCCCTGACGTCGATATCCATTTCGTCATCAAGCCTGACACCATCTTTAACCCGCTCGGCGCGCGTGGAATCGGCGAAATAGGTATCACCGGAATGCCTGCCGCCATCGCCAACGCGGTCTTCAACGCCACCGGAAAGAGAATCCGCCAGTTCCCCATTCACCCGGAAAAGTTGCTCCCGTCAGAGCCCGAGCAGCCAACGATTTCCTAGCATAAACCGAGATGATTGCCAGTTGCAAATGGCTTTTGTCCCGGAGGGACAGGCTGATAGTAGCCAGGCACGAAGTGCCTCGGGTATCGACGTAAAGCGGCTCCGTCCCGGAGGGACGGTCGAAGTCATGGTCAGTCCCAGTGTCAGCAGAATCGGTTCAATCGTCCCGCTGGGACGGGGCCATTTTCCTCGTGATTCCAGGCACTTCGTGCCTGTCTACTATCGCGCTGTCCCTCCGGGACAAAACCAATCGCTATCGAAGTGCCTCGCACTATCTTAGAGCTCCTGGGCTGGATATCCTCCTGTCACTTCGTCCCGAAGTGACAGGTTGGCAAAGAACAGGGCTCAGCCCGCAGCTTGGTCTTCGCAAATGGTCTAGGATTTAGCTGCAAAAAACAGGTTCATCCTCCAATTTAGTTGCAAAAATCTGGCCGAAAGTGATCCATTCTACGATTTACCTGCAATCGACGGCAGATTTATGAACAACGCTTCCGAAACCATCCCCGGTTATGCGTACGGCGCGGAAGCCGTAGCGAAGTCTTGGATCTCGCTTCAGGAACTGGAGCAGTTGAAAATCAGCGTCGGCTTCACTGCCGAAGACGAACATTATTTGCGGTTGGCGGGTGAGGTGCTTGGTGACCAGACGAAACAGATTGTCGATCACTGGCGCAGTGGAATTATCGCGGGCATTCCGCATCTGGCCCGTCACTCCCGATCTCCCGAGGGAAATCCACTCCCAGACTATCTGGCGGCCAGCAACCAGCGATTTCAGCAATGGATTCTGGACACGTGTCTGCGGCCTTATGATCAGGTCTGGCTCGACTATCAACAGGAAATTGCCCTGCGCCATACTAGCCTGAAAAAAAACCAAGTGGACGGTGTCCAATCGACGACGCACGTGCCGTTGCGCGACATCATCGCTTTCATCCCTCTGATGAACGAGACGATCAAGCCTTACCTGACGGCAAAAGGCAATTCTGCCGGGGATGTGGAGAAAATGCACCGGGCCTGGTGCAAGTCCCTGCAATTGCAGATTGCGCTTTGGACCGGTCTTTACGCCAAGCTAACACCGACCGAATGGTGACCTGAGGCTCTTTAATCCGATTGGGGCTTTTCTTGCTGCGTGGTGGCTGAGTCGTTAGGTCGATGGCTTTCATTATTACATGAGTGGGTATGGGCATTCCGCGGCAGTGCAGTTTAATTGCGCCTTCTTTGGCAAACGCCAGGGCAGTGGTTTTGCCGATGCCGGAGATGCCTCTGGTAATCAGGACGGTCTTGTTTTCGAATGCTTCTGAAATGACAACACCTGTGGCTTGTGAGGTTGGACTCTCGCAAAAGTCAAAGACCGTTTGGCGAGGCCATCCGCTGGTGAGGCGTCCTCGCTTTCCTTCTTGAGCGTCCGCGTTCTTTGCCCCGCAGGGGCTACAAAGCTCAGCCCAGGGATTCATCCCTGGGAACTCCCACGACGCGACGCGTCGCGTCCTGAAGGGACGGCAGATGGGAGTGCCTGGCAGCGATCGGATTCGCAACCGCGATCGACTGCCAGAAGAAGTTCGGCCAGCTCCTCGCCTCTTAAGCCCCTGCAGGGCTAACATCATAACATTATTTCCCAGGGTTAAAACCCTGGGCTGAGTCCTGTAGCCCTTCGGGGCAAAAACCGCCCCAAATCCTCCTTATCTTCGTGCCATTCGGGTCAGCCGTTTACTAATGACATAAGTCACCACAAGGAATAGATACGGTTCGATTCTATTTTTTCTTTGGTCATTCGCCCTCAACCGGAGAGATTCTGTGCGGTAGTTCGGCGCATGCGCCTCTGTGACTGTTGAGTCTACCTTCCAGGCAGCTTCCTATCTGGTTTTAAGGGGGGCGGTGCGCGAAAAAGGAAAATTTCCTCGCGGTACGCTGGTAAACTCGCGCCACATAGCCTTAACGTTAGCCGGCGGGGGAAAACCTGATGACTAGTCGACGGTCTGAGAGCAACGATATTCTGCTGGAGTTGATGGCGAAGACTTTGGCGGTCGGCGCTCACGAGATGCAGGTCGAGTATAAAGACCGCAAGGAGCTTGTCTTGGCGTTCCAAGAAGGGATTGGCTTTGGTATCGCCAGCTTGGATGCGAGCAGCGAGGAGGCGCAAGCTCTGCGAGAGGTGTTGTATCAGATCAGGCGAAAACAAAAGATTGTCACCATCGAGGGGGTTGAGTACCGGATACGGGTTCGAATTCACCAATCGTTCGGAGAAGATGCCTTCCGAATCACAATCAAGAAAGGCTGAAAGGCATCCGCCATTCTACTGTACCGTTCCCGCCGCCAATTCATTCGACGCTTTGGATTTGCGGCGAGAGCCCCGACTGCGCTACCAGCGCCGAAAGAATGCCCGCCGAGAAAAACCCGAACCGTGGCGGCAGGCTGCCGATGCAGAACGAATAAACGAAAAAGCCGGCGTATACCCGCTGTTGCGGCAGCAGGTCAAGTCCGAACTTCATGAAAAAGTTGGCTGAGTGCACCCGGGATTTGCTTGGAAGTGTTGTCGCCGGCCAACACCACCGACAAGATGGGAAGAAGCGAGCCCTTATTCACCGGTACCCCAGGATTCGGACCGCTGATCTATCCCCAATTCCCTCCACAGAAAATCATATGACACCGGCCTGCGCTGCTGATCCTTGGATTGCCGTGCTTCGCTTTGTTCGTAGGTGCGGAGCAGGTACTTCACGCGCTCCAAACCTTCCGGCGTCTCGATCGCCTCGCGCGGTGTTCTATCATCTAACGCGGCCATCGGCTTGTCAGCCCAATCGGAATAGCGTTGGTGAATCCGCTTCTCGATCACTTCAGTCATCACTTCCGGCGGCGGCAATTTAACCGGACTCGGTGGAGGCGAAAGTTCATCCGCTGACTTCTTCCTGGATATTTCTTTAGGATCAGAAATTTCTCGACGAATAAATTGTACGGTTCGCCCCGCAACTTCTTCGAACCATGGGCGCCCTTTGTCCGCGTATTTTCGGGTGCGATAGAAAACTTCTATCCGATCCGGTCGCTCACTCAGATTAATAGCCACGCTCCTGCGTTGCAGTCCATCTTTTCCTTCAAAGACCTGGCTCCAACCCTCATCCCGGCTACCTTCGACGTCCCCCTCCCGTGACAATGCCTGTTCCAATCCCGGCCAGTCTTGAACCCGATAGTGATCGGTGATGAACAGGATTAGCTCCCCTGTTATTTGATCGATCATCACTGGCGTCTGGGATTGGGTAAATTGCTTGAGCCAGTAATTCGAAATGATCGCGCTTAGGATTTGCTTGGCTTGAGGGGAAGCCGGGGCCAAACCATGTAGTTCCTTCCTTAGCTTTTCAATCAGCTCCAGGCCGCGTTCCCGAGAAATCGGATACATAGCACCGGACAGGATGAAATTACCATCCACCGACAAGATACGGGTGCCTAGCAGATCGAACTTGACCAGGTGTTCAGTTCCGGCCTTTTCCATGACCAAGACTGGCTCCCGCTCAGGAAGCAAGATGTCCTTCAAGGACATGCTCGTGCCCGGTGTCACTCCGACCACTTCGTAAAACCTCAAGGGCGCTGCCGCTAATAGCTCGAGATACTGGCGTTCTGATGCAGAAAATTGGGGACCGCTTTGCCCAAGCAGCATTTCCGAAACGCGACGCTGATGACCGTTGACGCTAATGGTCCCTTCCGCTAGCAGCCATTCCAAGGCATTGACCCTGATGCCCCGAAATGACTCATGCTGCTGCAGTTGGCGGTAGTCCTTCTCGTTCAAACAGCCGAAAAATACGTCATCCACCGTCTCCCGTAACGCCTCGGGGTATTTCACCATCAACCAGTTTAGCGCCTTCGGTACTGCCTGACGCCAGTCGCTTGCGGCCCGAGTTTCCTCCTTTTTCAAACAACAATGCTTATATTTCTTGCCGCTGCCACAGGGACAGGGATCGTTACGTCTGAACGCCTTCATGAATTCCTTTCGGAGATGCCGATACAGGGACGAGTCCCTTTATTCTATAATAGCCTTCACCACATTTCTTGAGTTTTCCCAGGAAACCAAGGCTCGTTCCTCGCGCTGGTTCCCAATCGTCCTCGTGCTCGAGCTCGTCCTCGTCCTCGGTTTCTTAGTTGTTAGTTTAGTTTTTAGGTCGGTTGCATTGTCAAAGACTTCGCTAAACACCTCCAGACTTGAGTCACAGGGTCTTCGCGGCTCCAGACCGGCGTCTTGAATTTCTTGACGACATATTTTGGCCGGCGAACGGAACCGGTGGAGTGCGCATTGGCGCAACCACGCAAAATATACCCGAAGAATCAGGCGAGATAAACAAACGCCATTAGAATCGAGGTAAATGAACAAGGTGCCTGACCCTCGCTTCGTTCCCGTGGTAGCGTTTCTCGTCCTCTTTATGGTTCGCGTAGGATCATTCGCTGGAGCACGGGTGGCACTGGCTTTTCCGCTCTGGGTTCTCATCGGCACGCAAGCTTTTCGCGTCGGCGTTGAACTGTTCATCCACCAGCTTTGGATGGATGGCCTCGTCCCGAAGATGCTGACCTTCGCGGGGGCAAATGTGGACATCTACATCGGAGCATCCGCGCCCCTGATCGCTTGGTTATCCAGGCACGGCTGGAGGGGGCAAAGGCTCGCACTGTTCTGGAACGTACTGGGGCTGCTCTCGCTGGCCAACGTCGTGGCTCGCGCGGTATTGACCGCTCCGGGTCCATTGAACCTGATCCACGCGGAAGTTCCCAACCGAATGATGATGCTTCCCCCCCTCTCGATGTCGTCAAGAAGCTGGGGCAGATGGGTTATCGCCTAGGAAGCCTGAATTTACCGAGAATGTTTACATTGACTACAATGCTGTCGATGCCTACATTCCGGAGGGCATGAAGCTATCCGCAAAGACAATCTTTGTTTCCGGCATCGGTCGACTTCGGGCTGGAGCGTTTCGCGCTCTCGGCGGCGAAATCACTCCTCATCCGCTGAAAAACTATGCTTTCTTGCCCCTTCGGCTTCGGGGCGCAGACCCACTTGTGGAAACAATTATACGCTCGGAATTCAGTCAGGAGTCAGAAATCAGAAGAAGATATTCTCGCAAGGAGGTCACGGTGCACACGGTGGAATCAATGGCTAAGAACCCTCCGTGATCACCGTGTCCTCCGTGCGAGCATTCTCCCGTCTGGCTACTCGACTACTTGGCTACTGGCTACTGGCTTCGGGAGGTCCACCGCTTCCTGGCACCGCCTGATCTTGCAGCCAAACTTCGCGAACTGATCAGCCGATCCGGCTTTGACGCGGAAACAACCAGTGGTTCGTCATAAAAAACATTCTCAGCTGTCACAATGGCCACGTGCGGCTGTCAAAACTTAACGTCGCCCCAGAAAGGCGGCAAAAATGAAGGAGAGATACGATGAATTGGCAAAGTCGATTGGAAAAGACAGTGATCGCCTTGAATTTGATCGGTTTAGCGCTTGGCTTCGGCACACTTGGCATTCTCATCCTGGTGAAAGGAAAGCATGGGGATGAATCCTGGATCAGCGGAGTCCTTGGCCTGTTGGTGGGTTCGCTATTTCTGCTGTTTGCCTTTTACTTCTGCAAACACACCTGGGGTCGGTGGCTTGGGAAGGTCAGCCTTCGTGAGGGCAGTGGATTACTTCCCGCCGACTTGTCAGCCGTCCCGCCGGCAACAGTCGGACCTTCCAGTGTACCGTCTCGCATATAATGGTGATGTCGCCGCAGGTCAGTTGGCTGTTTCTCAAGGCGCGGTCCGAGCCGGACTGGCGGTAGAAGTGCCCATATCTGATCCATACGGGCCGCCTTGCCGACGGCCCATTTTGAACGCAACGACATTACCATTGTATGCGAGACGGTACACTATCAAGTTTTGTTGGTGCTCAACCCGTTAAGCACATGCTGGATAGTTTCGGGTACAATGGCCTTGAGCGCAGCGCCTTTGACTTTGCCTTCGATTGACACGGCGACCAATCCATGGAGTGCCGCACCAATGGTAAGGGCCAAACGATCGGGATCGCCCGCGATGATCTTTCCGGCTTCTTGACCCTCTTGCAAAATCTTTGGGATGTGCGAAAACGCCGCCACTACGGCCGTCCGGACTTCGGGCAGCATCTCCGGCCGCCGCTTCGCCTCAAACATCAAGGCGAACAGCGCCGGATGTTTGAGGGCGAATCCGACGTAAGCGAGCGCCGCTTTCGTCAATCGTCCATTAAAATCTTGGCTGCGAGCTTTTGCCGCCTTGGCCACGACCGAGCTCAATCGTTCAAAACCCATGATCGCCAGAGCATCGATGAGGTCCTGCTTCGTGGCAAAATGCCGTTGCGGTGAGGCGTGGCTGACCCCCAGTTCGCGGCTTAGTTCGCGCAATGACAAATGCTGGACGCCCCGTGTCTCAAGCGCGACTTCTGCCGCGCTCAGCAGTGCTTGGCGCAGATTGCCGTGGTGGTAGGGACGGGGCGAAGATTTCACGTAAAGGAACTTACAATGTGATCTAAAATTTGACAAGTGTTGTCATTGACTACAATGATGACGCTGACTACATTTCGGGCATCAAGCTAACCAAAAAAACAAATGAATGAAGACCATGAAGCCACGCTCGGCGGCCGGTTCACGTTCCCCGGCACGTCATTGACAGTCCAACGGATAGGCTACGGCGCGATGCAGTTAGCCGGCCCCGGTGTGTGGGGGCCACCCAAGGACCCGGACGGTGCCGTCGCTGTCCTTCGCGAGGCCGTCGCGGCCGGGGTGAACCATCTTGACACCTCCGACTTCTACGGCCCGCACCTCACTAACCAGATCATCCGGCAGGCCCTGCACCCATACCCGACGGGGCTGGTGATCGTCACTAAGCTCGGGGCCCGCCGTCCTCCCGACAAATCGTGGCAGCCGGCCATTTCGCCCGAAGAACTAACCGCCGGCGTCCAAGACAACCTCCGCAACCTGGGCCTTGACGCGCTCGACATCGTCAACTACCGCGCGATGGGGTCGATCCACGGCCCCAAGGAGGGGTCGATCGCCGAGCAGGTGACGGTGCTGGCCGACCTCCGGCGCAAGGGACTGATCCGCCACATTGGCCTGAGCAACGTCACGGCGGCTCAGGTGACCGAGGCTCAGGCAATCACTGACGTCGTGTGCGTGCAGAACAACTACAACCTGGCCCACCGGCACGACGACGCCCTGATCGACGACTTGGCCCGACAGCGCATCGCGTACGTACCGTTCTTCCCGCTTGGCGGGTTCACGCCGCTGCAGTCATCCACCCTGTCGTCCGTCGCGGGCCGGCTCGGGGTCACGCCGATGCAGATCGCGCTGGCCTGGCTGCTGCACCGGTCGCCCAACATCCTCTTAATTCCCGGCACCTCGTCGGTCGCCCACCTTCGCGAGAACCTGGCCGCCGGTCAGTTGACGCTGTCGCCGCAAACCTTGGCGGAGTTGGAGGGGATCGCCGCCGCGGCGGTGGGGGCGAAGCACTTATAATCGTTCCTCCGATAACCATTCAGGAATTAAAAAGGCTTACCGACGAGAGACCTGCGGACCCGTGGCATGAATTTACGGAGGCATGTCGAGCAGAACGGGAAGTGTTGCTGAAGCGGTTGTAGTTTCATGTCTACTTCGATCCTCATTCAGGGACGAACCAGTTGTGACGGTACCTGTCTAGCGCCGGTTTTACGGCCCGTGAGAGCCGAGCGCCGCGGTTGGCTCGTCGAGTGCAATCAGAAGCGACGGCGCGGGCCTGACGCGGGCCGCGCGCGGGGCTGGGATGCGCTCCCGCGCGTCCGGCGTGGTATGTCTGGAAATCTCCGTTTGCGGATTGGCCATCGCGTTGGGTGTTGCGACCGCGGCATATTGTGCAATGGCCCCGCGACCCGATTGGGCTGACCACGCTTTGTGGACGAGCCACGGCGGGCGCGCGCCCCGACCATGCCGCGCGGCCGCGTCAGGTGGCCAAACGCCCGATACGCCGACCGGCCGATACGATGCTCTCCAGACGAGCCACGGCGGACCCGCCCGCGGATCCCTTGCCGTGCGTCCGCGGCTTACTGTAGATAGATCTCCGCTCTCCCTGTTTCTGGATCATAGGTAAATTCGCCTGGTCTTCTTACATTTATAACGTGATTGTTTTTGAAGACAAATAGGTATGGCATAAATCCTAAATAGCGACCAGAACTATCCTTGGAATTAATTTCTACTACCGTGACATAATTAAACGTCGTCGTGTTTAAGAATGTATGGATGTACCCTTTCTGCGGTGGTCTTTTGAATATGTACTGAGCTGACGATGGGTCTTCCAGGTTTTTGAAGACCCAAGCTTTGACGGCCTCTTGCCAATCGATTGTTAGTGGTGCGCCATATTCAGCAGTGGCAATCTGTTCGGCAGTAGGAAAAGGAGTATCAATGGTATGACAACCGGATAGGTATAATGCGGCTATAGCAATCACCGTGAGTAAGATAGATTGGATTTGCATTGGGGTTATAGATGCGGTTTATGTTTCGGACTGAGGAATAAGGCTTTGAGATTAGCTGAGTACGGGTGTGGGTGACTTCGGTCGTAGCCTTTCGGATTTACAATGAAAAGTGCGGGGTCGACTGCGGTACGAGAGCCGCGCATCGCCTTTCTAAGTTTTGGCACATACGCCAAACGATACCGATGCCAGGGCCGAAGATAAAGGCTTAATAGGAAAACGAGAATGGATCAATCGAGCACGTAAGTCGAGTCGCGACCGATCAGTAGGGCAATTGGTCATGCCACGTAGTTCGCCTCCGGCCCCGGTGTGATGGTACTTTAAGCAACGTTGCCATCCATCCACAGCAAGAAACCTGTTCCACGCTCACCCTGCTTGATGTCCGGGTCAATCAATCGTGTGCTTCTCCAATCGAAGGACGAACGAGTCCGATAACACCGGGAGAGCGGCGCTCGGCTTCGATTCGTTAAAAGCCGCAAAAAACTCTCCTATCACGATTTTTTGATTTTTGTCCACCGTCAATCGGAGGAACCCGAAATCCTCGTCGTTGTAAGAGGCGACCTTCACCGAGTCTCCTTTCGGGAGAGCCAGGCCAAGTGGGAGAATCGCCTCGAAGGGGACGCTTCGGGGCGCGATACTGGCCCCCGAACATGTCGTGGAGATCTTCTCGATCGGACCATGACCACCGCTCCCGCAAATCAGGTATGGGATTTGCCATCCGCTCGCGTAGGTGTAGGTGATCCGCTGATAAAAGTGCGCGTGAGCCGACAAAACAACATCCGGGTACTGACCGCTTTCGTGAAAAGCCTGCTGCAAAATATTTCCCAGCGGAAGCAATTCTCCGGCCGGCGATGGGCGCCGTGGCGTCGGACCCAGGTTCGGGTTGCCTCGTTCCGCGAAATTCGCGGCGCCGGAATACGGGGGATAATGCAACGCGAGGAAAACCGCTTTTCCGTTCGCAGCCTCTTTAATGCCCTTCAAAGTCTCGACCAGCCACTGATATTGCGGCTTCTCCGTCCCCATCGGATCGTCCAACTGCCCTCCATTGATATCGTTCGAATAGAGGGCAACCACATAACAGACCGCCGTCTCGAACAACCAATAGGGGTAGGGCTGAATCATCGTCAGCCGGATGCTGGCATTGGTCTGATCATCGGGACTTTTCTGTCTTTTCGGGGCGCAGAAATTCTGCAAGAAATGAAGAATCCCCCATTTCTTCTTTTTAACCGATGTCTTGCCGTCGTGATTTCCCGGTATCGCGAAAATCTCGCGACTATAGTTCGCAAACTGGACGTAAAACTGCGAGTTGTACATCGTCGCTTGGTCTTTGCCGTCCGGATCAGCCTGATCCTCGTTCTTGTATACGAGGTCGCCCAAATGGAAAAGAAACGAGGCTCCAACGGCGGCCGGGCTCCCGGCATACACCCGTGGGTTATTAATCTGGGCGGCCATCGCTTTCGCGACCGTCGTACCTGGGAGATGGTCCTTGAAATTACCGGAACACCCGACCGCATGGAAGCTGATGACGCCGCGCTCCCTGATGGCCTGCGCCTCATTGGCATCGACATTCTTAAGTTTCAGGTGATGCGCACCGCCTGGCGGCTCAACCGGGATCGGACTCCATACTCCGTGCTCTACACACGACGTATCGGAGACTGGTGCGGCTCCGGACACAGGTTCAATCAGGGGTAACATATATTTTGATCCAATTTCCACGTTGTGGAGGCTGCTGCCTATTAATTCGCCTTATTGCGTTATGAATAGACCCGAGATGAAACGCAAATGCAAAACCGCGCTGATTACCGATCAGGAAGCGGAATCGGGGGACGGAGCCCGCGAACTCGAGGAGCAGGTCGTCGAGGTCCAGCGCTCACGGTTACCTGAATGGCACGAAGATAAGGATATTCTGGGCCGAGCCTCGGTTTTCCGAGGGAGGTGAGACCAAGGTTCAAGCAACCCATGCTCCAGCGGAGGATAGGGCAACGCTGGGAAGCGACCCGAGCGCCGACTGGAGCCCTGCGAACGGCAGGTTGGGCGGTATCTGTTGAGCGCCCGTCTTACGGCCCGAATGGCCAAGAAAGCTTAGCCCAGCCCAGGGTTGGTATGTGAATAGCGCCAGTATAGGTCGAATAGGAGCAGCCTCTGACCGCGAATTGACGCGAATAGAAAGGAAGACAGGAAATTCTCGCACGGAGGACGCGGAGATCACGGAGGTTTACTGTCATCGTTGATCAATCGTTGATGCCGTTCTTTAGCGGTGACTCGCCATAATCCATCTAACAACCCAAAATAAACTCTAATGTTCTTTGAAACCCTCCGTGCCCACCGCGACCTCCGTGCGAGCCATTCCCCTTCCGGCGCTTAAGCCGCTCTTGAATCCGATCCCCTTCGCGTCCCTTCGCGGTTCTTCCAACCTAAATCCGCCTTCGCCAACGTAACTAATCAGATGGTCGAAACGTCTTCTTGAGTATGAGACTAAAATATCTAATCATTCTCAATAATTGGGCTGGTGGCCTGCAGTTCGCTCCAGGCCCAGAATTCGCAGACGACCCCCGTGCCAAGCTCCGGCTACAACCAGCATGGTCACTGGCGACATCATCAGGCATGGATTTGGAGGAAGTTGAATTTAACTGACACCCAAAAGCAGGACATTAAACAGTACAGGGCCAATAACAAGGCAGCATTCCGATCGGCGCGGGCCAGTTATCTTTCAGCCAAACAAGCTCTGCTAGGAGCGATCAAGAACAATGAGTCCACCCAGTCGGCCGCTGCTACGCTGGCTACCGCCGAGGCAAACCTTCTGGCTCTGCGCGTTAAACGGGAGCAATATATCGCAGCCTTTTGACCGGAGACCAGGTTACCACTTGGCAGAATTTTCAGGAGTAAGCGGGCCGCTCGGATCCAGAATCGGATCAACACCCTGAATCAATCCAACTCCTGAGCGAGATCCATCGATTCCGGGGCCAGCGACATTCGTGTCGCCGGACCCCGGCGTGATTCGACTCGATTACGAATGCGCAAAGAACCGTTGGCCTGTATACGACCAGGCTGGCTTGCGATTTAAAACCACCGAATCTTCTTCCCATTTTTGCGTACGGCGGTGCTGGGATCGTTCCTATCATTTCGCCAGGTCGGGTGACGAAAATGGATGACGAAATCACCGTTGTACGAGGCCACACCATTGTTGAAACTGACGTTGCCAATGGTCTGCCAGTTAGTAATGGCTTGTCTTTGACCTTTGGGAAAAAAAACAAACCCTGATCTTTTACCTCTATCAGATACGGATATATCAAAGCCGATTGTACGTTTGGGCTCGGGGTTACCCTTGTCGAAGATGTGGGCCAGGATTTCATTTCGAACATCTTCTTCGTCGATCGCCGAATGTCCAGAAGAGGCTTTTAAGCGCATAAATTCTGGTGCATTGGTCTGTTCATCCAAAGCTTTCCCCAATTCAGCAATGGGGTAGACCTGACGGATAGTAGCCATGCGATCAACGAGTTCGAATACAAGCCCTTCTTTGAATAAGATAGGAATTTCATTGCCCCGATTAAAACCGGTCACTTGGGGAGCATTGGTGAGCTCTACCTCGATGATATGCGAGGCTGTTGTACCTCCTAAATCATCCACAAGAAAGACGTTGGCCGTCTGCAGCAGATTTTCGTGGTTTTCGTCCACGGTGGGATAAAGCTTAAGGGCGATCCCAAACGAGCGCCTTATTCCTCGTAACGTCATGGTCTTCCCTGCACTGATACGGGCAATTACTAAGCCCCGCTTTCCTTTCTTGAAATAGCCGGAATAGGGATTGTCCTCAGTGATTTCCCATACGCCTGTGACGCATACGCCGTTAGGTCGCACTAATCTTCGAAAGCCTTTTCCATCTTCTCCCCAACGTAGATCCACAGCGGAATCTAGAGCTCTGATAGAAGCAAGCCTGAATTGAGGCGGTTGACCGCCGGGCAATGAGCCAGCGTAAACGCTCCTATTGGTGGTTCTGTAGTAGGGAAGTGGAGGTTCGTTAGAATCACCCCAGACTTTCTGATAAGGATTAGCGAATATTGCCGCTTTAATGCCGCTGAAACGAGAACCTTGGTAATTCTTATCTTCCTGTGTGATGCCTTGTTTCCCGAAAATGAAATCTGGGGGTGGTATTTGTCTCATGATTATCTTATTTGAATCAGGGCAACAAACCTTCAGAATTCACCCAGCGAAGAACGGGAGGCGAAGCTGGAGGAACTGCTGAAGAAGCAACCCATTCTTTACCCGAAGTTTAACTTCGTTTGCGGTGGAGCATCTGGCTCGCATTTTGTCGGTTTTCTTCACTTTAACCGAATCACGGAGTAATCCGGGCCGCAATACCTCTTTCGGGTGAAGAAACTGATTGTCAGTTGCGCTCGGATACCAGTTGCCAGCTACCCGAAGCTATTTGTCCATTAGTATTTTGAAAAAAAATCGTAAGCCAAGTAGAATCAAGAACATCCTCAGGAGAAAAATCATGACGAAGTCGAAAGAGAAACACCGTGCGGGCCGCCGCCATCGACCGGTTCGGTGGCATCGAAACGATCGCGCTGCGAATATTGCCCGTACCCGAGGTCGGGCCTGACGAAGTCCTGATCCGGGTCGAGTCGGCAGGCGTGGGCGTTTGGGACGTTTTCGAACGTGAGGGAGGGTTCGCCCAGATGTTCGGCATCGAGCCGAAGTTCCCCTACGTGCTTGGCTCCGACGGAGCGGGCACGGTCGCCGCGGTTGGCGAGCAAGTCAGCCGGTTCAAGGAAGGCGACCGGGTGTACGCCGCCGCCCTGACAAACCCAAAGGGCGGGTTCTACGCCGAGTTCACTGCAGTGAAGGCCGACAATGTCTCGCACGTTCCTGGTCAGCTGACGACCGAGCAGGCGGGCGCCATGCCGAGCGACGCGATGACCGCTCTCCGCGGCCTGGACGATACGCTGGACTTGAAACAGGGCGAGGCGCTGATGATCTTCGGCGCTAGCGGTGGAATCGGACACCTGGCTGTGCAGCTCGCCAAGCGGATGGGTACCCGTGTGTTGGCGGTAGCTTCGGGCGACGACGGTGGGGCGCTCGCGACTCGGTTGGGCGCTGATGCCGTCGTAAATGGGCGCAAGGACGACGTGGCGGCCGCTGCCCGCAAGTTCGCGGCCGACGGCCTCGACGCCGCGCTCGTCACCGCCGGCGGCGAGACGACCGATCGGGCGCTGGCGACAGTACGCGATGGCGGCCGGGTCGCCTACCCCAACGGCGTGATGCCCGAGCCGCACGCCCGGCCCGGCGTGCGCCTCAGCAGTTACGATGTCATCCCCGGCCGGGAAGCGACCGACAAGCTCAACCGCCTGATCGACTCCGGCCCATTCGAGATCCATGTCGCCCGGACGTTCCCGCTCGAGCAAGCCGCCGAGGCGCACCGGGTGCTGGGCACTCACTTCCTCGGTAAGCTTGCCATTCGGCCGCGTTGAAGAGAATAGTGACTCTAACCAATGAGGTGAATTCTTGCTCGACCACGTCTTCATAACCGTCCGGGATCTCGATCGATCGATCGTCTTTTACGAGAAGGCTCTCCAGCCGCTCGGCATCGTGCATGCCATCGATTTCGACGGTAAAGATGGCCCCGAAGGACATCCCGACCTCAAGGGTTTTGGACGGGACGGTCGCGTTTTCTTCTGGCTCAGGCAGGGCGATGCCGACCCCAAGGCTGCCCATGTCGGCTTTGTCGCCAAAAGCGAGGCCGAGGTGAACGCGTTCTACGAGGCGGCCCTGGCGGCGGGCGCGACCGACAACGGCAAGCCCGCAGCGCGCGTGTATTACGATCCCCGTTATTACGCGGCGAACGTTTTCGATCCCGACGGTTACAGTCTCGA
>CAWBKA010000035.1:0-124820 GCA_963789065.1 uncultured Verrucomicrobiae bacterium
GAGGTTCGCATCGCAGCATTCTTGATTTCTTGAGTTCACGTATTAGGAACTGCCGCGTCTCAATCGGTGCGCTGGACGAGCCAGTCAACGGCTCGCGGCCAGAGCTCTTTTTGAGCCCGGCCGCTGACGGCGAGTCCAATGTGGCCGGCTGGCCAGATGATCTTTTCCTTGTCGGTGGAACTGACCAGGTCGTTGAGCGGTTCGCTCTGGGCGCACGGAACAAGGTCGTCGTTGCGGGCCATCAGGTTCAGCAGCGGGCAGGTTATCTTGCGCAAATCGACGATGTGCCGGCCCAAAGGCATCCGGTTTTTCGTCAGCAGGTTTTGCTGGAAGAGGTATTTCGCAAACTCGCGATAGACCTCGCCGGGCACCGGGATGTTGTCGTTGAGCCACGTTTCCATATGGAGATAGTCATCGAGAAATTCGTCCCGGTGGATGTTTTCCATCAGGTTGATGGGCTTTTCGACCAGGTTGGCGATCGGCTTCAACATGAGAAAGGCCGACTGGAGAAACGTCGCGGGGATGTTGCCCATGGTATCGACGAACTTATCGACATCGAAGTAACGTGGATCGGTCCACAGATTGATCAGGCCCTCGCGCGTGGAGAAGTCAATGCCGGTGGCGAGCAGGACAAGGTTCTTCACCAGGTCCTGGTGGATTGCGGTAAACATGGTGCTCAATGTGCCACCCATGCAGTAACCGAGAAGGTTCACCTTATCTGAGCCATGCCTTTCCCGCAGATGTTCGACGACGTTAAGCAGGTAGCCGTTGACATAGTCGTCCGTGGTCAGGAAGCGCTCCGCCCGCGTGGGCGTGCCCCAGTCGATCAGGTAGGTGTCGAAGCCGGCTTTAACGTAGTTTGCGACGATACTCCGGCCTTCCTTGAGATCCATGATGTAAGGCCGGTTCACCAGAGCGAACACGAAACAAAGGGGCGTTTTGAACCTGGGTTCGCCCTCTCCGATGTAGTGGTAAACTTTGAGCCGGTCCTCCTCGTAAACAATCTCCCGGGGAGTCACGCCTTTGCGGACTCGCTCCATTTTCTCGGGCAGGAACGGAATGCTGGTAAAACGCCGCAAGTTCGTGAACGCTTCGTTCATGAAGGAGGTCTGCCATGCCTCCCAGTCAGGAGAAGTAGTAGTGCTCATATACTGGGTGAATGTTTGGCGCCAGTTGTGGCCGCCGGTTTCTGTGCCTTGGTCTTTGAAGTCTGTCCCCGCCGTTTGATGGCATTCTCCTGTGTTTGCGATCCGCTGATCGACCTTGCCGATTTTTTCGTCCAGGTTCGCCACCGGTCATCGATGACATTCTCCTGCTTGGCGATTCGCTGATCGACCTTGTCGATTTTTTCGTCCAGGTTCGCCACCCGATCATCGATGGCATTCTCCTGCTTGGCGATCCGCTGATCGACCTTGTCGATTTTTTCGTCCAGGTTCGCCACCCGGTCATCGATAGCATTCTCCTGCTTGGCGATCCGCTGATCGACCTTGTCGATTTTTTCGTCCAGGTTCGCCACCCGATCATCGATGGCATTCTCCTGCTTGGCGATCTGCTGATCGACTTTGTCGATTTTTTCGTCCAGGTTCGCTACCCGGTCATCGAGTCCTTCGAGCCGGTCGAGAAGCCGCCGCTCCACATGGCGGATGGCCAGCAAGACGCCATCGATATCCTCCTTGCTGGGGGTTTCGAATTGTTCATGCACTCGGTTCATTCCGTCGCGAGCCATGCGTTTGAGGTCGAGCGCGCCGTTGAGCGATGCCTTCATCATTTCCATGAATTGGGGCGTGCGCATGTATTCATCCCAGGTTTCGGCCAGCACTTTCAGCATTCCGCCCCGCATCTTGCGCATCTCGTCGGAGGGCGGGGAGCCGGGGGAAAACTGAGACCAGACGCTGGCCATGTTCGCGAAGGAGTCCGTCCAGAGCTTCTGGAAAGCGGCGACCTGGTCGAAGCCTTTGTTCATGTTATCGCTCATAGGGGGATTTTTCTAAAGTTGCTTGTGTTAGTGCTAACAAAATGCTGAGGAATTCTTTGACGTCCTCCGGCTTCACGCCGGACCGCTCCACCGCCGCTTTGCCGAGCTCGGCTGCCGAGACCTCGGCGAAAGCGCCGCAAAAGCTGCCGAACGGCGTCCTGACGCCGCCGGCGAGGTGGATTTCCTTGAGCATTGCTTTATCGCCAAGGGTGTTCTTATTGGCTCAAGTAATTACTTCACGGCCGGGCCGAAACGATCCACGAGTTCCTTCCACGAAGCGATGATTTTAGCGTTGGTGTTCAGGGCGCTGTGAACGTTGACCCGCAGGGCGCTCAGCGAGCTTTCGACCAGATCCTGCACGCGGCGCTGCGCATCGGTCACCGAGGTGGCCTGGTAAACGCCCAGCGTTTTCTCGAACAGATCAATCGTCTGATTGCTCGTACGGTTGAACGTCTCGACAAACTCCTCCATCCGCTTGCGAGCCTTCGGGAAAGCGTCCGCCGTCATCGACTCGAGCTTCGCCTGGAGCTCCTCGGCGGAGCCGAGCTTGGTGAGCAGGTCTTTCCAGAGGTTCACTGATTCCTCCTGCAATTGAATGCCGGACTTCAGGGCCTTCTCATAACTGCGCATGGCCTCGTGAAAGACCTCGTCAATGGTTTCCGACGCTGCCGCGGTTGCCTTTTTGGTTTCTGTAGCACTCATTTTTTCCTTGCTTCTTCTTTGTTTTCTTTGTGAGGGCTCCGGGTGATTCCTGAGCTTCTCGATGGAACATCGCACAGATTTCCGAAACGCGCCAACAACGTTTTTGCATCTGCACAAATATTTTTAAAGAGTGCAAGAAGCAATCCCGAAGAGGCTCGCAGTATATTTACCATACTAGCTGTAATTTAGCAATTCTTCCCCTTTTTGTTGGCGAAGTGGATCGTGTCCGCGAAATGAGCCGCGAGTGCTCGACGTGGGCAGCCCGGGTTGCCATCTCTTTTTGTACGCCAGCGGATCCGGGATCCTCATTTGACTTAAATGGCCGATCCGCCTTTTCTGTCAAAAAGTTTTAATGCAATCGCACAAAAATGTAACGCAAAAGCAAAGGGGGCGCAGAGGTCATCCGTGCGAGTCTGACGCAAGCTCACCACCGGACAAGTAATCGGCGTCAAAGGCCGTATTGGTGATATGTACCGAACCGCTCCTTTCGCATCCACGATGCGTCGAGGGCGTTGCTGGCTGGTGCATATGAGAGCAAAGGATGGTGAGGGTCGGGCAAGCGCGGTAGAGCCGATATTTGCCGACATGATTGAATCACTTCACGTGAAAGCGCTCACCAAACTGCTGGCGAAGATGCCGGCCGGTGCGACGGGAGTGGAGAGCGAAAACCAATTATTCAAAACTAAAACAACGTTTCTACCTAATTTGATATGAATCGAGAAATTGTAATTCTTAGCGGAGTTCGAACGGCAATCGGCGCGTACGGCGGCAGCCTGAAGGATTCCCCGCCCAGTGAGATGGCGGCAACGTGTGTGCGGGAAGCGGTCACCCGCTCCGGAATCGATGTCAAAGATGTCGGTCACATCGTTTTCGGCAACATCATTCACACCGATGCCCACGACCATTACCTGGCGCGGGTAGCAGGGGTCAATGGCGGTCTGCCCCACGAGACGCCCGCCCTGACTTTGAACCGGCTCTGCGGCAGCGGCCTGCAAGCGATCATCACGTGCGCTCAGACGATCATGCTCGGCGATGCCGAGGTGACCGTCGCCGGCGGGGCCGAGAATATGAGTCGGAGTCCTTACAGCTCGCCGGCGATGCGTTTCGGCGCGCGGATGAATGACACCAAGATGGTCGATATGATGGTGGCAGCCCTCAGCGATCCTTTTGATGACTGTCACATGGGTGTGACGGCGGAAAATGTCGCCAAGAGGTACAAGATCTCACGGCATGATCAGGACGCGCTGGCGGTGGAGAGCCAACGGCGCGCCGGTTCGGCGATCGATCAAGGCTTCTTCAAAGCGCAGATCGTTCCGATCGAGATCAAGGTCAAGCGGGACAAAGTGCCCTTCGTGACCGACGAGACCGTGCGGCACGGCACCACCGTCGAGAAACTCGCCAAGCTGCCGACCGTATTCGATCCCGAAGGCTCGGTGACAGCGGGCAACGCATCCGGCATCAACGATGCGGCGGCGGCCCTTGTACTGGCGGATGGCGAGTATGCCAACAAGCGGGGTCTGAAGCCGATTGGCCGCCTTATTGGCTATGCCTATGCCGGTGTCGATCCCAAGTATATGGGTATCGGACCGGTGCCGGCGGTGCAGAAGCTGCTCAAGAAGACCGGCTTCGGTATTGACGATATCGACGTGTTCGAGGTCAACGAAGCTTTTGCCGCCCAGGCCCTGGCCGTCTGCCGGGAACTCAAATTGCCGCCGGAGCGCACCAATCCCAACGGCAGCGGGATCTCGCTGGGCCACCCCCTTGGAGCCACCGGCGCGATCCTGACGGTCAAAGCGCTCTATGAGCTGGCCCGGACCGGAGGCAAGCGTGCGCTGGTCACGATGTGCATCGGCGGCGGTCAAGGGATCGCGGCGATTTTCGAGCGCCCTTAAGAGACTGCCCAATGAGCAACAAAATCACAACCGAACAGGACACTATGACAAAGCAAGAGAAATCTCCGGTGGGAAGAGTTGAAGGAAAAACTGCGCTGGTCACCGGCGCTTCGCGCGGAATCGGGCGGGCGATCGCAATCGAACTGGCCCGCGAGGGCGCCAAGGTCGCGATCAATTATTCGAGCAGCGATGCCAAGGCAAAGGAAGTGGCTGAAGAAATCAAAAAACTGGGTGGAACGGCGATCCTCTGCAAGGCGGACATCGGCAATTCCAAGGAAGTCCGGGCGATGGTCCAGAAGGTCGCCGAGGAGTTCACTCACCTGGACATCCTTGTGAACAACGCAGGCATCACCCGCGACTCTTTGCTTCCCCGAATGACCGACGAGCAGTGGGTCCAGGTGATCCAGACGAATCTCTGCGGGTGCTTTTACTGCATCTCGGCGGTCATCCCGATCATGACCGCGCAAAGTTACGGTCGGATCGTCAACGTCAGCTCGATGAACGGCCAGGTCCCGGCGATGGGGCAGGCCAACTACAGCGCCAGCAAAGGAGGGATCATCGCCTTTACCCGGACGGCCGCCGCCGAGCTGGTCAATTCCGGCATTACGGTCAACGCCGTATCGCCCGGCTATACTGAAACCGACATGTTCGACGCCGTGTCGCCGGCCTTGCAGACCATAATCAAGGGCAAGATCCCAATGGGTCGCTTCGCTCACCCCGAGGAAATCGCCAAAGCGGTGCTCTTCCTGGTGGCGGACGGCGATTACATCACCGGCCAACAGATCAACGTCAACGGCGGTGCATTCATGTAAGGGTTTCTCGGCGAGGCTGGGGGAAGTGGCTAGTGGCTGGCGGCTAGACTAGCCACTAGCCACCAGCCACTACTCTCTAGCGCCCGAGTGATCACTTTCCCTTAAAGACCGGTTTCCGTTTTTCGAAGAACGAGCGGATTCCTTCCTGGTAGTCGTAGCTGTCGTAGATTATGCGCCGCACCGCCTGGATGCGCTCGAAGACCTCGACGGTGAGTGCCTGGGCGGCCAAAACGTGCATCTCTTCTTTCAGCAAGGCAATGACCAGTGACGAGTTGGCCAGCATATCCTGCGCTAACTCGAATGTCCTGGCTTCCAGTTGCTCGACTGGCAGGACATAATTTGCAATTCCAACTTCATACGCCCTTTGCGCGCTGATCGGTGTGGCTCGGAAAAGCATTTCTTTGACAACCACCAACGGCACCGAACCCATCATGTTCTGGATACCGCTAAGGTTGTAAGGCACACCTAACCTGGCCGGGGTGATAGCGAACGTGGCGTTCTCTGCCGCGATGACCATGTCGCACGCCATTGCCAATTCGCACGCGCCCCCCCAAACGCCTCCCTCAATCATCGCTAGTACCGGAGCGGGATACTCCTGGATCTTGCGAACGACCACTCGAAGCGGATCGTTGTAGGTCAGGGGATCCCGCGCACCCTTCGGCAATTCCCCGACGTTATGTCCGGCCGACCACGCCTTTGCACCGGGCGGCGCGCGCAAGATCACTACGCGGATGGCTTTGTCGCGGAAGTCTTCCAAAGCATCAAGCAGCTCCTTGATCAGACTGCTACTCAGGGAATTCAGCGTCTTGCGATCGTTCAGTGTGATGGTGCCGATACGGTTTTTCACGCTTGTTTCAATAAGCATTGCAGTTGCCTCGCTCATATTGGTTTCTCCTTTTTGCTTGAAAGAGTGCCTAATTCCATCGGGTCCCGCGCATGTCGCCGGTTTTGAGGAACTGGACATGCATCGCGACGGTGTTGGCCAGCGATTCTGGTGAGTAGCCCTCCCTGGCTGTATTAACGAAACTTTGAAGCTCGTCGCGATAATCGGGGTGTGCGCAATGGTTGATGATCAGTTGCGCGCGTTCCCTTTCATCCTTGCCGCGGAGGTCAGCCACGCCCCATTCGGTAACAACGACCTGGACGGAATGCTCGGAATGATCCATGTGCGTTACCAGCGGTACGATGGTTGAAATCTTCCCGTTCTTCTGTACCGACGGGCACGTGAAGATCGAAATGTAGGCGTTTCTCGTGAAGTCGCCCGAGCCTCCTATTCCATTCATCAACTGGGTCCCCATGAGGTGCGTCGAGTTGACGTTGCCAAAGAGGTCTACCTCGAGTGCGGTGTTGATGGAGATGATTCCCAGGCGGCGGATGATCTCCGGGTTGTTCGAGATCTCCTGCGGACGCAAAATGAGATGCCGCCGGAAGAAAGCTATATTGCCGGTGATCTGATCCAGTTTCTCGGGGGTGACGGTGAGCGCGGTTCCGGAGGCGAACGTACATCGCTCCGCTTGAATCAAGTCTATGACTGCGTCTTGCAGAACCTCGCTGTACATCTCGAAAGGGGGAATCTCCGGCATTTCTCCGAGGGCTTTAAAAACCGCATTGGCGATGGTGCCGATGCCGGACTGAAGCGGCAGAAAGCGTTTGGGTATGCAGCCGGCGCGCATGTCGGCGATAAGAAACTCGGCGACATGGCGCCCAATCGCTGTGGTTGTCGAATCGCCTGACTCCAGCGGGCAGAATTCATCGGCCAGATTGGTCTCAACGATGCCGGCGATCTTCTCTGGCGGCACGACCAGGATGGGACTTCCGACGCGGTCCGACACTTTGCAAACATGGATTTCCCTTCGGTTAGGCGGATCCTGGGGCTCGAAGAGGTCGTGAAGGCCGAGCATCGTCGGCGGATGACGTCCGTTGAGCTCGATCAGCACCTTTTCGGCTCGGTTCGCAAAGGTGTTTGAGGCGCCGACGGAGGCTGTGAGAACAATGCCGCCGCCAGCCGTCACATCGCAAGCCTCGATAACGGCCCAGTGGACCGGACCCAAGGATCCGTACCGAACCGCTTGCTGCACGCTAGAGAGATGCATATCCAGATAGGGCACTTGGCGCGAGTTGATCAGCGCACGCAGCGTCTTGTCATTTTGCCAAGGCGCACGGAAGCTAATCGCGTTGGCCAACGCGAGCGCGCCATCCAGCGATTCGCCCGTGGAGGCTCCGGTAAGTACACGAATCTGGTACGACCGTCCCGCTGCGTGTTCGGTCTTCGCCCGCTCGGCGATCGCCCGTGGAATGGCCTTCGCCGAGCCGGCAGGAGTGAAGGCGCTGAAGCCAACCGTTTGCCCGTGCTTAATCATCGCTGCGGCGTCTTGCGCTGTTAAAATGGGGAAGGGTAAGTGCATTAAATTTCGCTCTCAATCGGTTCCGGCTGTTTTGAGCAACGGTCGGTTTCAAAGTGGCTCAGCGCTTTGCTGGTCTCGCACCGGCGGCGAGCCTGAGCCCCTTGATGGTCTCGGGATCAAATCGTGGTAAAATCCGAGCAATTCGCGCGCTGCGCTGGATGGGCTTATCGTGCCCTCGCGGACCGAGTGTTCGAACCGAGCAATGCGCTCTTGCGCGGCGGAAGCATTCTGAAAGATTTCCTGAAGGCCGGATGAAATCAATTCACGCATCCAGCTCAACGCTTGCGCTTGGCGGCGGCGCTCCAAGTGGCCCGCAGCTTCCTGCTGAGCCCGATGATCCATGATCATCCGCCAGACTTCACGGATACCTCTGTTCTCGAGTGCCGAACAAGTGAGCACCCGCGCTGTCCATCCCTGCCGGTTCGGCGCAAACATCCGCAAGGCGCTTTCATACTGCCTTCGCGCACGCCTTGCTGCAGAAACATTCTCTCCGTCGGCCTTGTTGATCACCATGCCGTCAACCATTTCGATGATACCGCGCTTGATGCCCTGGAGCTCGTCGCCGGCTCCGGGGATCATCAGGAGCAGAAAAAAGTCGGTCATTGAGCTGACCTCAATTTCCGATTGCCCGACGCCGACGGTTTCGACCAGAACGTTCTGGTATCCCGCGGCTTCGCAAACCAGGATGCACTGGCGTGTGCAGCGGGCCACGCCGCCAAGATAGCCGCGCGCCGGCGAGGGTCGGATGAAGGCGTTAGGTTGTCCACTCAGCCGCTCCATGCGGGTCTTGTCGCCGAGGATGCTGCCTCCGGAGATAGGACTGGAAGGATCGACGCTCAGCACCGCGACCTTTTCGCCCAGCTCGTGCAGGAGATGCATCCCCAGGGCGTCTATGAAAGTGCTCTTCCCGCTGCCCGGAACCCCGCTAATGCCGATCCGTCGGGACTTCCCAGTGCGAGGGAGCACGCCGTCAAGGATCTGTTCGGCTAACACTTTATCGGAGGGCAAGTCGCTCTCGATCACCGAGATCGCCCTGCCCATCACGGCACGATCTCCGTTCAGAATGCCACTGACATAATGCACTACCGGGAGACGTCCGGTCACGGTCGGCTGCCTCGGGCTGGCCTTGGCCTCGCAAATATCGGTCGTGATCATCTATTTCGCAGATCGTCGGTTGGCAGCGTCCTGAGCAGAGCGCTACGGCGCACCCTCTTCTTTATCGTTATCGTCACGATCGCGGTGGATGCCGTCTACAGACTCCTCGCCCATCAAGATGGCCAAAACCTTCTGCCCGCACCGAGGAATGTTGGTGCCCGGTCCGAACACAGCGGCCGCCCCAGACCGGAACAGAAATTCGTAATCCTGTTGCGGAATGACGCCCCCGACGATCACCCTGATGTCACTGCGGCCCTGTTTCTTGAGTTCGACCACCACTTCCGGGATCAGCGTCTTGTGACCGCCAGCCAGTGTCGATATACCGACAACGTGGACATCATTCTCAACCGCGTTACGCGCGACTTCCGCCGGTGTCGCGAACAGCGGCCCCACGTCAACGTCGAACCCGATATCGGCAAATGCGGTGGCGATCACCTTTGCTCCCCGGTCATGGCCGTCCTGGCCCGCCTTTGCGACGAGAATGCGAGGTGGGCGCCCTTCGCGCTTGGCAAACTCTTTTGCCATATCCTGCGCCTTCTTGAAGTCGGGATCGCCCTGGCTTACTTGCGCATAAACGCCGCTAATGGTTTGGCTCACGGCTTGATAGCGCCCGAACACCTTTTCCATCGCCATAGAGATCTCCCCAAGTGTCGCACGGACCCGCGCAGCTTTCACGGAGCACTCCAGCAGGTTGCCCTTTCCCGTTTCTGCCGTCTCGGTAAGCGCTTGGAGGGCCTCGTTCACGGCCGTTTGGTTGCGCGAGTTCTTTACCTCATTCAGGCGGCGGATCTGACTCTCCCGCACGGCGCGATTATCGACTTCCCGGGTGTTCAGCGTGTCTTCAACTTCCGGCCGATACTTGTTCACTCCGACAATGACTTCCTCGCCTGAGTCGATCTGCGCCTGGCGACGCGCGGCCGCTTCCTCAATGCGCAACTTCGGCAGCCCGATTTCGATCGCTTTGGTCATTCCACCGTGCGCTTCCACCTCGCTGATGAGGTGCCAAGCCTTATTCATAAGGGCGTCGGTGAGCGACTCCACGTAGTAACTGCCGGCCCAGGGATCCACCACGTGGGTAATGCCGGTTTCTTGCTGAAGGTAGAGTTGAGTGTTCCGCGCGATTCGCGCCGAATGTTCGCTCGGAAGCGCAATCGCTTCATCCAAAGCGTTCGTGTGCAGCGACTGAGTCTGCCCGAGCACCGCGGCCATCGCCTCGATGCAAGTACGGGCAACGTTGTTAGACGTGTCTTGTGCCGTCAGGCTCCAGCCCGAAGTTTGGGCATGCGTGCGCAGTGCCATCGACTTTGCCCTCTTCGGATTGAAACCCTTCACGATCTTCGCCCAGAGCGCTCGCGCTGCCCGAAGCTTGGCGATCTCCATGAAATGATTCATTCCCACGGCCCAGAAAAAGCTAAGGCGCGGGGCAAAATCATCGATATCGAGCCCCGCCGCGATGCCGGTCCGCAGGTACTCCAGACCGTCGGCCAGGGTATAGGCCAATTCGAGGTCGGCGGTCGCGCCCGCCTCTTGCATATGGTAGCCGCTGATTGAAATGGAGTTGAATTTCGGCATATTCGCCGAGGCGTACCGGAAGATATCCCCGACAATCCTCATCGACGGTGAGGGTGGGTAGATATAGGTATTGCGGACCATGAACTCCTTCAGAACGTCATTCTGGATCGTCCCGGCCAGTTGCTGCGGCCCGACCCCCTGCTCTTCGGCCGCAATAATATAGAAGGCCATCACCGGCAGAACGGCGCCGTTCATCGTCATCGAAACTGAGATCTGGTCAAGAGGGATCTCGTTGAAGAGAATCTTCATGTCCTCGACCGTATCAATTGCCACTCCGGCCTTGCCGACGTCGCCCGTGACCCGCTCATGATCCGAGTCGTATCCCCGGTGCGTGGGCAGGTCGAAGGCCACCGAGAGACCTTTCTGACCGGCCGCCATATTGCGGCGGTAGAACGCATTTGACTCCTCCGCTGTTGAGAATCCCGCGTACTGACGGATTGTCCAAGGCCTCAACACGTACATCGTCGAATAAGGTCCGCGCAGAAAAGGTGGAATCCCGGCGGCGTAGTCGAGATGCTCCAACCCTGCAAGGTCCTCGGCCGCGTAATATGACTTGACGGGAATCTGTTCGTGGGTCATCCAGCACAAAGCGGCCTTCTCCCGCTGCCGTGGATGCGTACCTTGATCCAAGGGGATCTTGGTGAAATCCGGTCTTGTTATGCTTGCCATGGCTACTTCTTTCCTCCCCCAATCCCGAGTCGCGTCTCCCACTCGGTGAGAGCCGCTATTGCATCCGTGCGGATGTGAATGAACCCCTGGACTCCTGCCGCTTTTATTTGCTCGACTTGAGCTTTCGGATTGCCGGCAACGACTACCGGCTGCTTAACCTTCGGGCAGACTTCCTGAGCCAGTGCCAGGTACTCGGGATCTGAGCTGCAGAGAACGATAAGGTCTGCGTCAGAACGTTCGTATTCGTGCGAGGTCTCGATCTCGAAGCCGGCGCATCCAAAGAAGTTTTGGCTAAACTGTGAGCGAGACTGCCTCATCGTCAGGTCCCCGCGTTCAAGCAGGAGTACCTTGGGACGTTTTCCGCGCTCACGGGTAAACGCTTCGGTTTTGAGCCGCAGGCGTTCGAATGGGCTCGCGGCGCGCCAGCTGCCTTGCGGCACTTCCACAGGCCCATTGATCGTCTCATTCAGGTCGGGGTAATTATTAACGCCCACCAGCGTACGGCGTCGGGACGAGACCGCTTTGTCTCTTGCGGCTTGCGACTCCGCGAGGGCGCTATCAATAGAGCCCTTGGCCTTTGCGTACCCGCCTTCCGCCTCGACCTGCAGGAAGAGCCTCCAGCCTTGATTGGCGAGGGCATCGGTGAGCCATTCCACATAATAAGATCCGCCCGCCGGGTCCGCGACGCGATCAAAGTGCGACTCCTCTTGCACCAACCTCTGGATATTCATCGCCAGCCGGTCGGAGAAGCGGAACGGCCGGACCTCCAGAGAATCGCAGCCGCCTATCACTGCCGCCATGGCCTCGGTGGTGGCGCGCAGCACGTTCGCGAACGGGTCATAGATGCTCTTATTGCTCAAAGCCGTACAGACATGAACCTTCATCAAGCAGGACGATTCGTCCCGCGGCTGGAAGGCTGAGACTGCGCGCGCCCAAAGCATCCGCGCGGCGCGCAGTTTGGCGATCTCGAAGAAATAGTTTGATCCGATCGCAAACACAAACCGGATACCTGTAGCCACCTCATCGACGTTGCTGCCTGCGTGCGACCGTTCCACCAGCCTCTCGACACCGAGCGCGATTCCGTAACCAAGCTCCTGAACTATCGTTCCGCCCTGCTCGTGAATTGCGTCGACTCGGATGGCATCGGCCGCAACCTCGCCCTGAGACTCCACCTGCTTCCAGCTTTGCGAGCCGCGTCCGCGAACAAACGGGAATGTAGCCGGGACATTTCCAATTTGCGATTCGAGATCCTTGATGTCCTCACTGCGGTAGTAGGGACGCACCACGATTCCTTCATCCGAGTTCCAAACCAGCTTCTTGTTGTAATCTTCCCCCTTCAGATCAACGTGAATCGCGGCCTCCCATGCATTCGTTGGGACAGGAGGGAAATCTTTCAGGATATGCAGCGCTTCTGCCAAGTGAGCCATAGGGGGTAGATTACTTTAGCGTTCTTTGGCTGCAGCGTCGAGCGTGATTCCTGTCTCACCGCGGATGAAATTGCTCCGATTCAGTAGAACCGTGTAAGGCGGTCGTCGACGACTCACCTTCAGAGATCACCTGGCTCACCTCATCGAAATACGCGGTACCGACCTCGCGTTGATGCCGGATCGCGGTGTATCCATCCGCCTCAGCGGCAAACTCGGCTTCCTGTAGCTCGGAATAGGCAGACATCCCGCGCTCCTTATAGCCCCGGGCCAGGTGAAACATGCTGTAGTTCAAGGCATGAAAGCCGGCCAGGGTGATGAACTGGAACTTGTATCCCATCGCGCCGAGCTCGCGTTGGAACCGCCCGATGGTGGTGTCATCAAGTTTCTTTTTCCAGTTGAACGAAGGGGAGCAATTGTAAGCAAGGAGTTTGTCCGGATGGTCTTGGTGGACACCTTCGGCAAACCGCTTAGCTTCAGAGAGGTTTGGCTCGCTGGTTTCACACCAGAGCAGATCCACAAAAGGGGCATAGGAGACTGCGCGGGCGATGGCCTGATCGATTCCGGCACGCACCCGATAGAATCCCTCCGCGGTTCGTTCGCCGGTGATGAACGGCTTGTCGCGCTCGTCGACGTCACTGGTCAAAAGGTTAGCCGCGTTGGCATCGGTTCTGGCCAAGAGAATGGTCGGCACATCGCAAACATCAGCTGCCAACCTCCCTGCGATCAGGTGCTTGATCGCGTGTTGGGTTGGAATCAGGACCTTGCCGCCCATATGGCCGCATTTCTTTTCAGAGGCAAGCTGATCCTCCAAATGAACTCCCGCAGCGCCCGCCTCGATCATGGACTTGACCAATTCGAAGACATTGAGCGGTCCCCCAAACCCGGCTTCCGCGTCAGCGACGATCGGCGCTAACCAATGGATGTGGTGTCTACCCTCCAGATGACGGATCTGGTCAGCCCGCAGCAATGCGTTGTTGATGCGTTTAACCACCGCAGGAACGCTGTTCGCCGGGTACAAACTCTGGTCGGGATACATCTGCCCCGCCAGATTGGCATCGGCTGCCACTTGCCATCCGCTGAGGTAGATCGCTTTGAGGCCGGCGTGCACTTGCTGGACCGCCTGGTTCCCGGTCATGGCGCCAAGCGTCGGCACATAATCCTCTTCCTGGAGCAATTTCCAGAGCCGTTCGGCGCCCAGGCGTGCCAAGGTATATTCGATCTTGACCGTGCCTCGGAGCCGTTCAACTTCCTCCTTGGTATATGGCCGGATCACATCTTTCCAACGCGCCTCTGGCCTGGTCCATCGGTTCTGGGGTGCAGGAGGTGCAACCCCTGTCATCGTTTCTGTAGCAGTGGAGCTCATTTGTTTCCTCTACAATTGTTAGCTTCTAATTTTGTCCTTTTTGTTATTTTCCCAGCATGGTGAATCCCCCTCCGGACGGATTGCTAGGCAATCTGTTCGTAGCCGGGTAAAGTCAGGAACTCGGCAAACTGGTCGCTAGTGGTGATTCGATCAAAAAGCTCCGCTGCCTCACTGTACTTCCCTTTCTTGTACCGCTCTTGACCCATCCACGACTGGATTTTGCCAAGTTCTTCTTCCAGCACACTGCGAAACAGCTCCCTCGTCACTTTGCGTCCGTCCGACAGAACGCCGCGCGGATGCCGGATCCACTGCCAGACTTGAGCGCGAGAGATTTCCGCCGTCGCGGCATCTTCCATCAGGTTGAAGATCGGAACGCAGCCGGAGCCACGCAGCCAGGATTCCAGGTATTGGACGCCGACACTGACATTGGTCCGTAAGCCCTGCTCTGTAATCGGACCTTCGGGGCCGAATTTCAGAATATCCGCCGCGGCGATTTGAACATCTTCACGCTTTCGATCGATTTGATTCGGCGTCTTCATTACGGCGTCAAATGCCGTCAAAGCGGTTGAAACCATACCAGGGTGTGCCACCCATGTGCCATCATGCCCATCCTTCGCTTCTCGCTCCTTGTCCGCACGAACCTTTGCGAAGGCCTCATCATTCGCTTTCTCGTCATTTTTGACCGGGATCTGAGCGGCCATGCCTCCCATGGCGTGAATCGCTCTGCGATGACAGGTCTTGATACACAGCAATGAATAGGAGCGCATAAAATGCGTAGTCATCGTCACCAGCGCGCGATCGGCGAGAATGAACTCCGGCTTATTTCTGAACCGTTTAATACAACTGAAAATGTAATCCCATCTGCCGCAGTTGAGCCCGGCAGAATGATCTTTCAGCTCGTAGAGAATTTCATCCATCTCAAACGCCGCCAGAATCGTCTCGATCAACACGGTCGCTCGAATCGAACTGCGGGGAATGCCTAACGAATCCTGAGTGAAATTGAAAACATCGTTCCAGAGTCGCGCTTCAAGATGGCTTTCGAGCTTTGGTAGATAGAAATAGGGTCCAGATCGGCGCGCCAGAAGTTCCTTCGCGTTATGAAACATATACAGCGCAAAGTCGAACAGGCTGCCTGACACTTGCTCCCCATCGACTAAGAAGTGCTTTTCCGGTAGATGCCAGCCACGCGGTCGAACCAACAGCACTGCAACTTGCTCCTTCAGCCGATATTCCTTCCCTTCCGGGCTTTTGAATTCGATTGTTCGACGAATTGCATCCCGTAGGTTGCACTGGCCTTCCATTAAGTTTTCCCAGGCGGGCGTATTGGCGTCTTCGAAATCAGCCATGAATACTTTCGCGCCCGAGTTCAATGCGTTGATGACCATCTTGCGATCCGTCGGTCCGGTGATTTCGACACGGCGATCCTGCAGATCTGCAGGGATGGGGGCCACGGTCCAATCGCTGGTCCGCACGTTTTGGGTTTCCGGCAGGAAATCCGGCGTTTTGCCGGCGTCCAAGTCAGCCTGTCTTTGCTCCCTTCTTTGCAGAAGCTCTTTGCGCCGTTGATTAAAGTTCCGATGAAGCGCCACTATGAGTTCGACAGCTTCTGGGGCTAATATCTCCTCTGTAGACGGAGAAATTGTTGCAGAAATGGTAACACCGTCAGGTAATTTCAGTTTGTTCTTCATATTAAATTTTGCCAATGTTCAGTTCTCCGGCTTCTTTTGCATCGTGAGCCCCGGCACACTCCGCGATTCCCCTCCAATGCCTTCCCATCGCCTCGCACGGGGGCAGGTCTCAAGGGAACTGCCGCGTGTCGATCGGTGCGGCGCGATTTGGCTGCTCGAACGCGCCACAGATTTTGTTAGTTCAAGGGCCATTGCGATTCCCATTCCGCCGTCGCCGAAGCCCCGATTTTCTTAAAGCATTGCTTTATCGCCAGGTGTGTTCTTATTGGCTTAAGTAATTACTTCGCGGGCGGGCCGAAACGATCCACCAGTTCCTTCCACGAAGTTATGATTTTAGCGTTCGTGTTCAGAGCGCTGTGAACGTTGACCCGCAGGGTGTTCAGCGAGCTTTCGATCAGATCCTGCATGCGGCGCTGCGCATCGGTCACCGAGGTGGCCTGGTAAAGGCCCAGCGTTTTCTCAAACAGATCAATCGTCTGATTGCTCGTGCGGTTGAACGTCTCGACAAACTCCTCCATACGCTTGCGAGCCTTCGGGAAAACGTCCGCCGTCATCGACTCGAGCTTCGCCTGGAACTCCTCGGGGGAGCCGAGCTTGGTGAGCAGGTCTTTCCAGAGGTTCACTGATTCCTCCTGCAGTTGAATGCCCGACTTCAGGGCCTTCTCATAACTGCGCATGGCCTCGTGAAAGACCTCGTCAGTGGTTGCCGCGATTGGCGCGGTTGCCTTTTTGGTATCTATAGCACTCATGTTTTTTCTTTGTCAGAGGCTCCGGGTGATTCCTGAGCTTCTGCATAGAACATCGCACAGATTTACGGAAACGCGTCAACAAGTTTGTGCGTATGCAAAAACTTTCCAGGTTGTGCCCGTGAAATGAGCCGCGAGCGTTCGGGTGGGCAGCCCGGAATGACAGAAATCGGGCCGGTCGAGCCACGGGAATGGAATGCTCCAGGTGCGCGCGACGGCTTCGCTTGCGAACACACCGGAGGATGGGCTTGACGGAGCATCTGATCGACCTTCTTTTGCGATCCGCAGAACGCCTCGAACGCCTGCCGGAAGTTAAACGTCCACGAAATTCTTGAGCAATCGGTCGTTCACGCGAATTGCACGGGTGAGCAATTCATTAGAGAACATGTCCAGCTTGACTGGATCATAGTCGAGGAGAATCTGCGTGAGAACCTGCGCCATGGGGGGTGTTGCTCTCCAAAGAACGACTCGGCCGTCGATGTTGGAAATGCTCAGTGTTCGGCCCGCCCGCCTTTTTTGTCAACGCTTTTAATGCGTTAGCAAAAAGAATGTAACGCAAATGCAAAAAATAGCGAGACGATTGGTAGGAGAACTTGTTAGTAGGATTCATGAACTCCATTATCCTTGGAACCATCGAGGAACCGGGCCTCGACACACACAAAGTTAGCACCCTTGAAGCCACGTCGTCAGGCGGCGCGGTCAATATGCACACGATTAAAGGACAGGTCGCGGTGATCACCGGAGCCGCCGGCGGCATCGGACACGCCCTGGCTCTCGACATGACGCGCCGCGGGGCAGCCGGCCTCGCGTTGGTCGATTTCAGCGAGCGGGTGGTGCAGGTGGGCCGGGAAATAAACACCGAGGCCGGGCGTCAGGTCGCGATCGCCTACCGCGGGGACACGACTGACCCGGCTTTCCGGCAGGAAGTTTACGCCGACGTCACCGCTAAGGCAGGGGTGCCGCGTATCTGTGTGCCGGCGGCGGCGATCACCAAGGACGCGCTGGCGGTGCGAATCGATAAGCAGACAGGCCAGGTGCTGATCTACCCGATGGAGGATTTTCGGAAAGTGGTGGAAGTCAATATGATTGCCCCGATCTACTGGGCGATCGAGCTGGTGGCGGCGGTGGCCAAGGATCGTGCCTCCCGCGGTCTCAAACGCTGGCAGCCGGAGGAAGGAATGCAGGGAGCAGTCGTATTTCTCGGATCGATTGCCTCAGTGGGCAATGTCGGACAAATCTCCTACTCCTCGACCAAAGCAGGCTTGGAAGGAGCTGCTTCCACTCTGATGGCCGAGTCGATGTATTACGGGGTCCGCTGCAGCGTGATCCATCCGGGATTTACCGATACCCCGATGGTTCGGGCGCTCGGGGAAGAGTACATCCGGACCAAAGTGCTTCCGCAAACGCAGTTGAAACGGTTGATCAAGCCCGAGGAAATCGCCGATGCCATTTGTTTTATGCTAACCAACGCCGCCGTGAGTGGCGAACTCTGGGCCGATGCCGGGTGGCGCCCGGCCACCTAACTGGTAGGCAAGTTTCATCAAACCATATAACAACCACAACAAACCAAGGGAAAACATCCTGGAGATCGATCGGGGTTACCGTTTGCCATACTCGAATGAGTCGCGAAATTGCAAAAAGAGTATAGGAACTAGCTGACCAAACGTGCGAAGGGTTTTAGAAGCCAAAGCAATAACAAAGCTCTACCCCCGAGACCTCCTATGCCTACTACACTCCACCGCCCTCCGCTGCGCAAACCATGACAACCGCAATTTGCGGGCCCGCTCGCGCAGCTTGGCGTCGGCAAAGGCGACCGTGTCGTCATTTATATGCCGATGGTTTCCGAAGTAGCGGTGGCAATGCTTGGCTGTGCGCGCCTCGGGGCGGTGCATTCCGTGGTGTTCGGCGGCTTTGCTTCACGCGAGCTTGCGGTGCGCATCGACGACGCCAGGCCCAAGGTGATCGTTTCCGCCTCCTGCGGCATCGAAGGCAAGCGCATTCTCCCCTACAAGCCTCTTCCCGACGAAGCGCTTCGCCTCGCCCACCACATCGCATCGACCCGAAAAGTGGTAAGATGAGCCTGTAACGGAGGATCCTATGCCGGACGAAACACCAGAAACAGGAATGGAGGAGACCAACGCCGATGTCAACGAGGCGCAAATTGCGGTCCATTGGAAGGAGGAAGGATATTACCATCCCACCGCCAAATTCGTCGGCCAGGCGAACCTGACCGATCCGTCGGTCACCGAGCGATTCAGCATCGATAAATTCCCCGAGTGCTTCAAAGAATATGCCGATATGCTGAGCTGGGACCAGTACTGGCATACCACCCTGGACACCAGCAACGCGCCGTTCTGGAAATGGTTCGTCGGCGGAAAGCTCAACGCCTCTTACAACTGTGTAGACCGGCATCTGCCCAAATACGGGAACAAGGCGGCGTTGATTTTCGTGCCGGAACCCGAGGAGGAAGGGCACCAGGCGATCACGTATCAGGAACTTTGGGCGCGGGTCAACGAAGTCGCGGCGATGCTGCGGGATTTCGCCGGTCTCAAGACCGGTGATCGCGTGACTCTGCATCTTCCGATGGTCCCGGAACTGCCGATTACCATGCTGGCATGTGCCCGGCTCGGCGTCGTTCATTCGGAGGTGTTCGGGGGATTCAGTGGCGAGGCTTGCGGGATCAGGGTAGCGGACTCCCAAAGCCGGGTGCTGATCACGATGGACGGTTATTATCGGAGCGGGAAGCTGATCGACCATAAGGCGAATGCAGACATCGCGGCCGTTGTCGCGGAGCGGAACGGGCACAAAATCGACAAGATTTTGGTGTGGCCGCGACTTCGCGATAAAAGTGCCACCGCAACCCCCCTGGTCTCGGGTCGCGACTACGACCTTCGCGAGGTCATGAAGGGGTTCGCCGGCCGCAAGGTGGACCCGGTGTCAATCCCTGCGGAAGCACCGCTGTTCCTGATGTACACCAGCGGGACGACCGGGCGGCCGAAAGGATGCCAGCATAGCACGGGGGGATACTTGGCCTATGTGGCGGGAACTTCGAAGTACATCCAGGATATCCATCCGGAGGACGTTTACTGGTGCATGGCGGACATCGGCTGGATCACTGGGCATTCCTATATCGTGTACGGGCCTCTGGCGATCGCCGCTACCAGCGTGATCTACGAGGGGGTCCCCACCTATCCCGACGCCGGGCGCCCATGGCGGATCGCCGAGCGGCTCAACGTCAACATCTTCCATACCTCACCCACGGCTATCCGGATGCTGCGCAGAACCGGCCACGACGAGCCGAGCAAGTATAACTACCACTTTAAGCACATGACCACCGTGGGCGAGCCGATCGAGCCGGACGTGTGGCGCTGGTACTACGACGTGGTCGGCAAGCGGGAGGCGGTGATCGTAGATACCTGGTGGCAAACGGAAAACGGGGGGTTCTTGTGCAGTACTAAGCCGGCGGTGAATCCCATGAAGCCCGGCAGTACCGGACCCGCGGTGCCAGGGATTTATCCCGTGATTTGGGACGAGGACGGGAACGAGGTCCCAGCGGGCTCCGGACGGGCCGGAAACATCTGCATCCGGAACCCGTGGCCAGGAATCTTCCAAACCATTTGGGGAGATCCCGAGCGGTACATAGATACTTACTTCCACAAATACTGCAAGGACCCGAAAAGTAAGGACTGGCGTGACTGGCCATACTTCTGTAACGACGGCGCGATGCAGGCCGCCGACGGCTACTACCGCATTCTGGGCCGCGTCGATGACGTGATCAACGTGGCCGGTCATCGTCTCGGAACCAAGGAACTTGAAAACGCCTGTTTCTCCGTCGATGAGGTCGCGGAAGCCGCGGTGGTACCTGTGGTGGATGAGGTGCGCGGGCGGTTACCCGAGATTTACATCGAACTCAAGCCCGGCTTCAAACCAAGCAAGTCTATTGAAGACAAGGTCGTTCGCGCAATCGAGACTTTGATCGGCAAAATCGCGCGGCCCAAGGCCGTTCGTATCGTTCAAGACATGCCCAAGACGCGCTCGGGCAAAATCATGCGCCGGGTGCTAAGCTCCATCTCGAATACCATGGACATTGGCGACGTCACTACGCTTGCCAACCCCGAGATAGTCGAGCAAATCCGCATCATGGTCCAGGGCGAGGCGAAGGTGGCGACCAAAGCCGTGCCCGAAGACATCAAGCGTTTTGCTCAGGAATGACCGTTGCGGCGTCGCGGAACTAGAAGAACCGCGCCGAGAGCGAGCCCCATGCAAAGATATGCAGGCTAACTAACTCAGGTTTATTTTTGGTAACAGTGCTTTGCGTCACTGGTTAGTTGATTTTTGCCTCCAAGACCGCCGCGGCCCCAGCTGCTGGCATTTAGCCTGCAACCGTCCATAAGGGTTAGCCCAGGCAGCGCGAGCGCTGTTGGAGGCGCGAGCCGGTCCGACAACGCGTTAGAAAAAGAGCTCCTCCCTATGAAAAATGCAGATGTGGACATGATCCAACGGCTCAGCCGCTCAAACCTTTACACCGAATTCATGCAAGCCTTCGGGGCCAGCGTGGGTTTACCCCTGACGCTGCGACCCGCGGAGTTTTGGCTGCTGGCCCACCGTAGCCAGCCTTACGAGAACCCCTTCTGCGCCATGATTGCACAGACCAACCGCGGCTGTGCAGCCTGCTTAGAAGCCGAACAACGCGCCGTCGATGCTGCGCAGGACCGATCGGCTACGGTCCGTTGCTTTGCGGACCTGCGCCACACGGCGGTTCCGGTCAAACTCGGCGAGCGTACTATCGGCTTTTTGGTGACGGGCCAAATCGCGCTGGACTTGCCGTCACCGGCCCGCTTTGAAGCCATCGTGCGCCAACTCACCGAGTGGGGGGGTAGCATGGACCGGAACCGGCTGGAGGAAGCCTACTACCGATCGCGGGTGCTTTCGTCCGGCCAATACGCTGGTCTCATCCGTCTTTTGGAAATCTTTGGCCGACAACTTTCCGCCACGGCAAATCGAACGATGGTGCAGGAGATGGAAGCCGAACCGCCGCTGGTTCGACGGGCGCGCGCGTATATCGTTGGGCACCAGGCCGATCCTATCGATCTGGATAATGTGGCAAAGGCCATGCACGTTACGACGTTCTACTTTTGCAAAACGTTCAAGAAGGCGACCGGCCTGACCTTTACAGAATATCTCGGCCGTGTGCGGATCGAGAAAGCCAAAGCCTTGCTGCTCAATCCTCACCTGCGGATCAGTGAAATCGCGTATGACGTTGGTTTTCAATCGTTGACACATTTCAACCGGACATTCCACCAAATTACCGGTGAAGCTCCGACCGCGTTTCGGAACAACGGCACGAGAGAGGCCAAAGGGATGGCTAGAAACCGCGCCGCCCTTTCGTCTTGTTCCCGAGGCCCCGTCAAGTGGAGTCATCCGGTTGGCGGCATTAGCGAGTCAAACCTGTGATTATCACTCGGTGGTTTTCCGAAAGATTGGTCTGCGCGTTTGGGAGTACACTCAAAGAACAGATGTGGAATTTCGATGTGCTGAGGATTCGGAAAGATTCGGGAACGCTGCGGCTCCTAGTGCGGGTCTGGATGTCTTGAAGGAAATCCGGAGTTCCGCCTTCAAGTGCCCGTGCTTATATCGAGCGGCCATCCTCCAAGGCGTTAAATTCGACGTTTTTGTGAGCGATCACAACGCGATGGCCGGGAAATTACGAAAAGGAAGCGGTCGCAAAGATCGGCTGGTGATTCTTTCAGACGGCAAGGCCAGTCAAACTATCGATTCTCGCCGTTCCTGATGGCCTTCAGCTTCAGGGTGGGAAAAATAACCCAGGGTAAACCCTGGTGTCTGTTTAGCGTCGTTCTCGAAGGCTGGAAAAACCTTGAAGGGATACGAATGGACTCGAAGGGGTTTGGATTTCAAAAGCGCTTAAGAGCCGGAAGGGAAACCTCCGTGATCTCCGTGTCCTCCGTGCGAGAATTTCCTATCTTCGCCTTTTTTTAATCGTGTCAGTTCGTGCACAAAGGCGGCTCCTATTCGACCTATGGATTTGCCCGAGCCGCTGGGACACTCGATTTTGAAGTTGTCACCGTGATAGAGATAGAGCGAGAGCATGACGCGGACCAGCACACCGTGTGCCCGCGCCAACACCCAACCGCAATACTCCGCGTATTGCACGATTGCCGGGGGCTACGTTTTTTGCTTTTAGAGAACGACGAAAGCACGAGCTTTTTCCGGAGTTTTTTTATGTGGCATGATGTTTGATTTGGCGGAAGACGCTGAGAGCGACGCGCAGCTCAAAATAGTGCGAAAAATTCTATCGGGCGGCCAACCGGCACGGATCGAGCCGGACGGACTTGTGCGAGCGAAGCGAATTCCACACTCGAAATCTCTAATTTTAATACGCGTTCGATCTGATAGTCTTCTGAATACAGGGGTCGCCATTGAAACTGGACCATCCTTCGCCAGCGGATGTCGCTAAACGATTTCGCACCACTCGGTGGAGCGTGGTGTTGCTTGGGCTCAGATTGCGGGGCAAGGGGCGGTTAGGGCCATGAGCAGGGAGCCTCAACGCACCTGCCCGAGCTGCGGTAACGAGATTTCTGGAGCGATGGAATTTTGTCCGGTCTGCATGCTTCGCAAGGGTCTGGCCGGTGGGATTGAGTCCGGCGAGTCCTCTGCTTCCGAGGATGCCATCAAGCCGACAGCTGGACAGTCAGCGCAACGATTTGAGCATTATGAGCTGGAGCAGGGCGAAGATGGGAAACCACTCGAATTGGGTCGGGGTGCGATGGGGGTCACTTACAAAGCGTTCGATGTCGATCTGCACTGCTCCGTAACGCTGAAAGTCATCAGTGACCGATTTCTCGGTGATCAATCGGCGCGACTTCGCTTTTTGCGAGAAGCCCGCGCGGCAGCGAGCGTTCGTCACCCGAATGTTGCCTCGGTTTTCCACTTGGGCAGAACCAGTCAGAATTACTTTTACGCGATGGAGTTCGTAGAGGGCGAAACGCTCGAGAACCTCATCAAACGCTCCGGGCGGCTTGAGATAAAGCTAGCGTTGGAAATTGCGACACAGGTCGCTGCCGGATTGGCTGCGGTGCACAAGCGGAAGCTCGTTCACCGCGACATCAAGCCAAGCAACATCATGGTGAGCTTTGAGGATGAAGGCGCGGTGATTGCGAAAATTATTGACCTGGGGCTTGCCAAGGCCGTCACGGAGCCCGGTTCTCAGACAGCGATTTCAACGCCTGGAGGCTTTGCCGGTACACCAGAGTTTGCCAGTCCCGAGCAATTCGCGGGATTGGGCGTAGACATCAGATCGGATCTTTACTCCCTGGGCGTAGTACTCTGGAAGATGGTGACTGGCCATGCGTTGTTCAGGGGCTCGCCTGCTGAAGTGATGTATCAGCATCAGCACGCACTGTCACCGATCGAACATTTCAAAGATGTCCCGCAGCCGGTCGCCATTCTACTTGAGGTGCTCCTCGAAAAAGACCCGTCGCAGCGATTCCAGACTCCGACCGAACTGTTGAAAGGGATGCCGACAATAATCGATGCTATCGACCTTGGGCGAAGAATCACTCGTCAGAGCCTGCGGAAGGCACCTCCTGCCATTTTAGGCACCGGGGCTCGCAAGTCTCTACCAAGATTCCAACCGGAGAAAATTTCAGTAGCCAGATTGCCAGTTACGGGAAGCGATGTTTTTGGCCGGGAGGAGGATCTTGCTCTCCTGGATAATGCATGGACAAACCAGCATGTAAATGTCGTGACAATTGTTGCCTGGGCTGGTGTCGGGAAGTCTGCGCTCATTAACCATTGGCTCCGACGTTTGGCTGCTGAGCATTATCGTTGCGCGGAGCTCGTTTTCGGCTGGTCCTTCTATCGGCAGGGTACTAGCGGGAACTCTTCGTCCGCAGACGAATTTCTTGATGCTGCTTTAGCTTGGTTTGGAGATCCAGATCCTGAGATCGGAACGGCCTGGGAAAAGGGCGAAAGATTGGCCAAACTTATCGCAAACCGTCGTACCTTACTGCTTCTCGACGGCTTGGAGCCGCTCCAAAATCCGCCTGGTTCCCAAGAAGGAAGGATACGTGAACCTGCGCTCCAGGCGCTTATGCGCGAGCTCGCTGCCTTCAATACGGGGCTTTGCGTCGTTACCACGCGATTGCCGGTCGCTGATCTTGCAGATCACGAGCGTACCTCAACTTTGCGTCTGGACCTCGAACAATTATCAAGCGACTCGGGCGCTAAGCTGCTGCGAGCGCTGGGCGTCAAGGGTTATGAGGCGGAGTTGCGAAGTGCCAGCGACGAGTTCAGTGGTCATTGCCTTACGCTAGCCCTGCTGGGCAGCTATCTGACCGATGCTTATAAAGGAGATATTCGTTACCGCAAAGAAGTGTCAGAACGTCTTGCTCACGACGTCCGCCAAGGAGCCCATGCCCGAAAGGTCATGGAATCGTACCAAGTTTGGTTTGGGGAGGGTCCAGCGCTGGCGGTCCTCCGTATGTTAGGTCTATTCGATCGGCCCGTTGACGAAAAGGTGCTTGGACGCTCTGCTCAGATCGCCTGCGATTCCTGGCCTTACAGAGCCGTTAACGGATTTGCATCCAACCGAGTGGCGAATGCTTCTTGCCAGGCTAAGAAGGGCAAGACTCCTCGCTGCCGAAGATCCCCACAATCCCAGGCATCTGGATACGCATCCCCTCGTTCGCGAATACTTTGGCGAACAGCTTCGGAGTCAACGAACCGAGGCCTGGAAGGAGTGCCATAGACGACTCTATCATTATTATCGAGTGCTTGCGCCTCAGCTGCCAGATAGTTTCAGGGAGATGGAGCCGCTTTTCTTAGCGGTAATCTGCGCCTGCAACGCCGGCCTATTTCGCGAAGCGCTGCATGAAGTTTACATTCCGCGAATTCAGCGAGGGAATGCTTCCTTCGCGGCTAACGTCCTCGGAGCCAAAGGGACATTGCTCTCCGTCTTAGCTCATTTCTTCGAACATGGACGCTGGGGTGCACCTGTGGAAATCGGAGTAAATGGGCAAAGTCTAACGGCAGAAGATCAGCTCTTCATCCTCACGCAGGCTGGGCTATTTCTATCGGTCACGCGCGGGTTCTCCACACCGGAGGCCCAAATTTGTTACGAGCGGGCGGAGGCCATTTGTCATTCGCTGAATCGCCCCCTGCTCTTGCATGCCGCGCTGATGGGTCAGTGGCGCTACTCCATCCTCACCGACAAGCTGACTGCAACGATGCAGATTGCTAAACGAATTGACTCGCTGGCGCAGGACCAGAGAGACGCTGCGCTAATGTTGGGAGCCTCTCGCGCTTTCGCATGCACGCACTACTTTCTTGGTGATTTCGACATCGCACGACAATCCGCAATACATGGTCTTCAAATCTGGCACTCAGGGGACGTAAAGTCTAATGTGCAAGAAGTCGACCCGTCCGCGGTCGCTTGTCTTTGCGACAAAGCCCAATCTGAATGGCACTTAGGAGAGATTGCCTGTTCCCACGCGACCATGGTGGAAGCGATCGCACTGGCGAAGGAGCTCAATGTGCACGGAATAGTGGAAGCACTATATTTTGCAGCGTGCCTCAGCCACTACGGGCGTAATTCTGGTGAAGTAGAACGCTTGGCGTCGGACTTAATTGAACTATCAACCCGTCAAAATTTTGCGCCTTGGCTGGCTCGAGGAATCATTCTACGGGGTTGGGCGCGCAGCGCTTCGGGTGACACGGTGCAAGGCATTTCGTGGATCGAGGACGGTATAGAAGTCTGGCGGGCAACGGGCGCGATGCTGTGTATGCCGTTTTTCCTGGCGCTAAAGGCTGAAGCTTTGTACCTGGCGGATCGTACCTCCGAAGCACTGGAGGCGATAAAGGAGGCAGAAAGACTGGCCGAAACATCTAGAGAGCGCTGGTGGTGTGCCGAACTGCACCGGCTCCGCGGTGTGTTTCTCGCGGCTGTTGGTACAGACGAGACCCAAATTGAGGCTTCGTTCTGCGAAGCCATCAGAATCGCAAAAGAGCAAAAGTCGATTTCACTGGCGAAACGCGCGGAAGCAAGCTACGCAGAATATCGTAGGCAAAAAGCGAGCGCGTCAGAAGGACGTGGGTTTCGAATCCCTGTTTGTTCCTGGGTGGACCTCCCTTTCCTGCTGGAATCTGACACGAGATCGAGCTATCACTAGTGGACGCCTGGCGTTGGCCAATGACTGGATTGGCCCCAGTTCTCAAATATGGATCGGAGAAGACCGCCATGTGGAATCTGTACCTCTCCGCAGCGATTGTTATCGCGATTTCTTGGATTGTTCGCTGGATCGGCCGGATTTTTGCCAGGCGAATCCGGGAGCAGGAGCGAGACCCCGCGAAAGACGAACCGCAGGTCCCAGGCTTTCTCGAAGAAGCCTATCAGCGCTGGCTCAGCCAGCGCCAAGAAGATCAGATGGCGCTGGAAGAGGAGCGGGTCCAAATCTTGAACCTATCCCAGAAAGCTTTCGCGCAGTTTGTGGCTGGCCTGCCCTCGGTGCTTAGCCGGGTGGACTATTTTCTTGGGCTGGCCGAACGCCAGTTGCCAAACGGCAGTCCCCAATTCTTTTGGGATACCATTTCAAAGCTGGAAGGAATGCTCTCCGATGGTATCGCGGACAAGGTTTGTGCCGTTAAGAATCATGCTGGGACGGGGCGCGCGGTTGAGCAAGTGGAAACCCTCGAGCGAGAAGCCGCGCGCTTTGTCGAACGCCTGCAGAGCCTCGTGGCGCGTGCGCAAAGGCCAGAAACTTTCGCGCAGGAACACGCATTGCGTTGCGCTTACGAAAAGCGCGAACTGGAGGATCTCAAGAAGTGGCTAATCCGACCGAAAAAAACATCATTTAGCCTGGGAGACTTTATCGATGGGGACTCTGGGGCCGATGGCGGCCATGGCGGGGGTAATGGCGGCAATGGAGGAGGAGGCCATTGATGCCGATGATTTCCACGACACGCGGAGTGAACGGCGATTTTTGGCAAAGTCAAGAGTAAGCTGCCCTTTACTCTCGGTGGTTCTAGTCGGTATCATTCTGGTGATCGTGATTTCACCTGGTCGATCGCCAGGAAAGGAGCACATAATGACCATCTACAGTTCTGCCCCTCTTCTCGAACTTCTCGATATCCAATGGCCCATTATCCAGGCACCGATGGCGGGCACTGCAACGCCCGCTCTGGCGGCCGCCGTTTCCAACGCCGGCGGCCTGGGTTCGCTAGGCGTCGGCGCCACCAACGCCGAGGGAGCAAGAAAGATGATCGCTGCGTTCCGGGCGCTCTCCGCGCGGTCTTTAAACGTCAACGTCTTCTGCCATCAACCGGCAAAGTTTGACGCAAGAGTGGAGTGCGCATGGATCGAGCGGCTGCGGCCCGAGTTCGCGCGATTTGGCGCGACCCCGCCGACCCGCCTGACGGAGATTTATCGCAGCTTCGTCGAGGATGACGATATGCTCGCCGCCCTACTTCTGGAGAAGCCCAAGGTCGTCAGCTTCCACTTCGGCGTCCCGGCGCCCGAGCGGGTTCGGGCGTTGCGCGATGCAGGGATCATCCTGCTTGCCTCGGCTACGAAACCCAACGAGGCGCAAGCCGTCGCCGATGCTGGCATCCACGCGGTAGTGGCCCAAGGCTATGAAGCTGGTGGCCACAGGGGCGTCTTCGATATAGAGGCGCCCGATAGTAGTCTCGGGACGATCGCCCTCACCCGGCTTCTCGTGCGGCAACTCGACATTCCGGTGATCGCCGCCGGCGGCATCATGGACGGTGCCGGCATCGCCGCCGTTCTCCATCTCGGCGCTGCCGCCGCGCAACTCGGCACGGCCTTCGTCGCAAGCCCGGAATCCGCGGCGGATGAGGGATATCGAGCGGCCCTTGCCAGCGGCGCTGCGCACCACACGGTCATAACCGCTGGAATCTCCGGGCGGCCCGCGCGCTGCCTGGCCAACCTTTTCACCGCCTTGGTGGCAGACGTGTCCCCTCGTGAGATACCCGCTTATCCGGTGACCTATGACGCGGGCAAGGCTCTCAACGCCGCGGCGAAGGCCGAGGGGGAGCCCGGCTATGGCGCGCATTGGGCGGGCCAGGGTGCACCGCTGGCGCGAGCGCTCCCGGCGGCCGAACTGATCGGCACGCTGATCGAGGAGATGCAGGCCGCCTTGAAGCGGCTGTAGAATTCAGCCCGGGGCTCCTTTGTCTTTAGCGCCAAGTCTCTCTTGAGCGCGAACCGCTTTGCACCGGCAACCAAAGCACGAGGACGACGGCACTTTGCCCGAAATATCCTTATCTTACTGCCATTCGTTCTGAGGTTTTCATAACATCGGCGATCAGGGACTGCCCAACTTTCCCCTTTTATTGTTTAGATCTTCCGCCCGCTTCCCCACAAAATTTCCCAAAAACAAGTTGCGCAGTCATTTAGCTGCAAATATATTCGCAGTCAAATAGCTGCATAATGGAATCCAGAAGAGATGTCTTTCAAGCAATTGCCGACCCCACCAGAAGGGCAATTCTCACATTGCTTGCGCTGCAGGCCTTAACGCCAGGAGCCATTGCGGAAAATTTCAAATCGTCACGGCAAACAATTTCAAAGCACATTCAAATACTTACCGAGTGCGAATTGCTCAAAGCAGAGCAAAACGGCAGGGAAATCTACTATCACATCAACGCACAAAAAATGACAGCAGTAGCCGACTTTATTGAACCATTCCGCAAACTGTGGGGTGATCGGTTTAATAAATTGGAAACGATCATGAAAAAATACAAAGCAAAAAAAAGAGAATAATATGGAAGCAAAGACCAAAATCAATGCCGAAGACGGCAAACAAGAACTAGTGATTACCAGGGATTTTGATTTGCCATTGGAATTACTTTTTAAAGCGTATGTAGAGCCCGACATTGTTGAGCAATGGATGGGAACGAAAGTGCTGAAACTCGAAAATAAAAAGCACGGCAGTTACCAATTTGAAACAGCTGATGCTCAAGGAAACAAATACGGATTCAATGGGGTAATCCATGAGTTTCGCCCGAATCAGAAAATCACCCGGACATTTGAAATGGAGAATAGGCCTTTTGGCATTCAGCTTGAGTTCTTAGAATTTGAAAAACTCACTAACGACACCAGCAAACTCAATATACATATAGTGTATAGATCAGTCGCAGACCGGGATCAAATGCTGCAGATAGGGATGGCTCAAGGCATGAATTCGGCACATAACCGATTACAAAACGTCGTAAACAAGCTGAAATAACATTTTGATGACAGAGAATAGAACGGATCCTAAGGTGGATCGGTATTTAAAGAAATCCATAAAATGGCAGGAAGAATTGGAGAAATTGAGGAGGATCATTCTCGACTGTGGGCTGACCGAAGAATTGAAGTGGGGTAAACCTTGTTACACGTTTCAGAAAAGTAACATAGTGATAATACTTCCCTTAAAAAAATGCTGTGCGCTGCTGTTTTGCAAAGGGGCTTTGTTAAGTGATGCCAAAGGTATTCTAATCAAACCTGGAGAGAACACCCAGGCAGCGCGCCAGATTCGGTTGACCAGTGTTCGAGAGATAGGGGAGATGGAAAGCATCTTGAAAGCCTATATTTATGAAGCCATGGAAGTGGAAAAAGCGGGTTTGAAAGTGAATTTCAAGAAGATAACAGAATTCTCAATTCCTGAAGAATTGCAAAAGAAACTAGAGGAAATCCCTGCCTTGAAGACTGGTTTTGCAGCATTAACGCCGGGGCGGCAAAGAGCATACATTCTTTATTTTTCTGCACCTAAACAATCCAAAACTCGGGAATCAAGGGTAGAAAGATGTCTGCCGCAAATTCTCAATGGAAAGGGATTAGATGATCAGTAATGCCACCGACCATTCGACGCGCGGTCGCTTGCTCATGGCGGACATTTCCCGTCGCTCAGACCGCGTTATCGGCCGAAGAATGTCGGGCGACGCTTTTCCAAGAATGCCGCCACACCCTCTCGCGCATCATGGGTCGGGACGATGCTCGCAAATGCAGCCTCCTCGATGGCCAGGCCGTCGTCGATCGACGCATCCATGCCGCGGTGAATGGCCGCCAGCGCGGCAGCCAGTGTCAGCGGTGGCTTCGTAGCAAGCGCCTCCGCCAGCTTGACCGCCTCCTCGAGCAGGTCTAAATCAGGCACCACGCGATTGATCAAACCAAGGCGTGCCGCTTCGGTTGCGTCGAACGTCCTGCCAGTCAGGATGAGCTCGATGGCGGCCTTCCGGCCGACGTTTCGAGGCAATCGCTGGGTGCCGCCAAACGTCGGGATAATCCCAATATTGATCTCGGCCTTCGAGAAGGAAGCGTTCTCCGCCGCAAGGGCAATGTGGGTGGCCTCGACCAATTCACAGCCGCCACCGTATGCCAACCCGTTTACCGCAGCGATAATCGGTTTGGGGAACGATTCGACGCGTCGGGTCATCTGGTGACCAGGACGCACGAAGTGCGCCACTGCATCGGCTGGACCGGCCTCGAGGTGGCGTTGGAACGCGGCAATGTCGGCCCCAGAGCTGAAGGCGCGGCCCGTCCCCGTGACGACGATAGCGCGGATGGCATGGTCGAGTTCGATGCCGCCCAAAGCGATCATCATAGCAGAAATCAACTCGTTGCTAAGCGCGTTCAATTTCTCGGGTCGGTTTAGGGTAAGGATCGAGACGGCGCCCCGATCCTCGCGCAAAAGTACAGGCAGTGATTGCTGTTCATTTAGTTCCATCGGTCCTCATTCTGTCGAATCTTGCGCGAGGTCAATTCGCGCAGGCGACAAATCGATTCTCCAGTGCGATGAATCAGGAGCCTTCGCAGACAGCGGGGACAGAATTCAAGTGCTCCGCCAATGGACACGAATTGACACGAAAGTCTCATCCAGTAGCCAGTAGCCGAGTAGCCAGTAGCCAGTAGCCAGTAGCCAGTAGCCAGTAGCCACCGGGCCTCGGTTTCGGGAGGCAATCTGTGTCCTCCGCGACCTCTGTGCGATGCCTTCGGGAGAAACGTGTCGGCGTATGGGCGTATCGGCGTGGAGCATCTGAAACGCGTTTCACCCGAACGTGACGCCGTCTCCTGTCTCCTGTCTCCCGTCTCCTCTCTCTCCTGGCTCCTGGCTCCTGGCTCCTGGCTACTATCCCCAGTCACATCTCTGAGAATGACGTGTGAAGAACGACGATCTTCCAACCGTCATCGAACTTTTGCAGATCCAGCGTACTGGTTCCCACGACTTGGGCGGCGAGAGGGTTGTTTGGATACTTCAGTGTCCACGAAAGTATTCCGAACGCCAAATCGGGCTTTAAGAGTTCGACCTGAATTCTGGTTGGGCTGAGAATGCCCATTTCGGCCGGATTTCGATAGTGCATCTTGTAGGAGCGGTACAGGCTGTCCCACCCTTCGTACTGCTCGCTCTCGATGACTGCCAGAAGGCTTGGCGAGTTCCAATAGAGAGACATCAGACCCTCGATGTCGTGCGCGTTCCACCGATCCACCATCTCGAGCAGGATCTCGCTAATGAATCGAGTATTGGTTTGAGTGCCAGTCGCCAGCGTTGCGGGTGCGGAGTGAGACAGGGAAACAGGAAAATCCTGGGCGCCCGCGTTAAGCAGACAGCCGAGAGCGAGAAACGAAGAGCAGGAGACTAACGCAGGGCAACGCATTCCATTGTGCTATATGGCAGTTTACCCAAGGGCTGCGAGCAGACAAGGTTGCGTGGGGCGGTCGAATTTATTCGAAATTATCTTTATTATGTAGATTATGATTTTCAGCGATCAAAGGTCGGCGGTACTGGTGTGAGAAGCGACGATCTTCCAACCATCGGGAAACTTTTGCAGATTCATCGTGGTGTTCCCAACCACTTTCTTCTTGGAATTCGGAAAGGTGACTGACCACCAAGTCAGAGCAAGCGCGAGATCCGGCTTGAGCAGCTTGACCTGGATGCGTCCGGGATTGATGAAGCCCATGGCGTTGCGATCGGGATAGCCGTTAAGGTAGGAATCATGAAGTTGTTGCCAGCCGTTAAACTGTTCAGAATCAATAACCACCAGCAATTCGGGCGACCTCCAGTACGGCTCCAGATGTCCCTCAAGATCGTGGGCATTCCAGCGATCGAGCATTTTGAGCAAGAGTTCGTAGATCTGTTGAGCATCGGGCTTGATAGCGCCTTCATTCGGGCCGAGGGAATCGAATTGCCACCCGTGCTGCTCCTGCGCCATCGTTGGCAGGCAGAAGTACAGTGCGAGGATCGTAACGATTCGACTCAAACTTCGGCGGTGCGTCATTTGGGCAGTGGCTTTAAATATCTGTCCGAAAACAATTAGCCAGTGATTTTTACTGGACTCGTTCTAGTCATTTACGATAGTTATAGCCAGTATCGAAATATTGAATTTTGAAGGCGCCGGGGGAGTGTGTCGGCGTTTCGGTGAGGGGTGAGAGGTGTACACCCCGTTACACTGCGCCCCCCGAACGTCGAATCGCCGAACGGTGAACGGTGAACGGTCCCTCGTTGGATGGACCTCAATATGTCCTCGACAACTTCGCCACCGTTTCCGAAGCGGTAGAAGCCCTTCAGAAGGAGCCGTTCCAAATCGTCGCACCGCCCATCCCAGGCGGCTTTGCACCAACGATGCACCTTTCGATTTCGGACGCCACGGGCGATTCGGCCATCTTCGAGTATCTCGGCGGCAAGCTCATTCACCATGGCGAAAATACCGAGTGATGACCAACGAGCTGAGTTACGATCAACAACTCACACTCAATCAGTATTGGAAGGAGATCGGAAGAATAGTGTCTCTGATGCCAGAAAAAGCTCGTTTAACGTGAATCTTTCCAGCGAGGAGCGACAGACGCTGAAATCAGTGGCGAGGAAATATGCGCCGCTGCGGACACGGCGACGCGCGTCCCCCGCGCTCGCTCGATTCGATGGAAATTTCATTAAAGGGTCGGAGTGGGATGCCGATCATTTAGTTCCAGAACCTATGATATTTCTGACATCGGGAATGGCCGATCTGAAGTTGCGACTCCTGGGCAAGATCGCACAATCAACAAAGAGACAGAGGGACTCCGGAGTTTCAAGCGAGACGATCGGATTGCGCAAAAGGATGGTCTATCTGGCGGTCGAGGATAGAATTTGCAGCCAAATCGACTTAGCACTCCGGAACGACCTCACGGATCGGCAAGCCGCAGATGCGCTCTGCATTCTGATCGGGATCGTGCTCAGGAGTGGTTTGGCGATCGAGTTCTCCCGCTCTGAAATTGACCTCTTAACGCGCAGCACTCCACGGAGAAAGGGCAGCGAACCGATCCATAAAGTGGCCGTTCGCAAGTCGCTTTCGAGGCTTCTTTAGCAGCAGCGGAATTCTGCGCCTACACTGGAAAAGCCGCGAATGAACACCAATGGACGCGAAGGGGATGAGTCAAAAAACGGTTTCTATTCCCGTCAATTCGTGTCCATTCGCGGCTAAAGGCTTCTGCTATTCGAGGGGTGATGCGCTGAACCTATCTTAGCGACCGCGAGATTTCGCGCTCGCGGTTTTACTTGAAGGTAAATTCCGTTGCCGTTTTCTCGGCTAAATGGGCGGCTTCTTCCCGCCCCCAAGCGCTGATATTCCAGAACGCATCTTCGGTTCCAGATTGAATCACCACCACGGTCATTTGACCCTGGTTGTTGCCGAAGACGGCAGGAAAACGGATAGCTCCCGATTCATACACTCCATCGACATGGGTCGAGTAGATTTTTGGCATGTTCGGTGAAGGCGGGTTGGCATTCCTGGAGAAGGCGTGAAATAGCCTTTCTTCTACCTTGGCTTTGTTTCCCGCGCTATTCGACATTTTCATGACGACGATGTAAACGCCGTTAAAATAAGCCGTTCTTTGCGTCATTTTTCGCACTTTGTCTCTCACCTCAATCGGGAGCTTTTCGACGGGAAAATCCATCAAGGGCCCAAAAGGAACAGGCATATTGAGAGACAACCGTTGGTCAAAGGGTTGTCGTGTCGCAGGGCCTGTAATGTGCGTTTGGGCTGGTCCGCGATTTTTCTGGAATGCGCCCGACAGCTGTTCTCCATACCTTGCGGCAATGATGATGCTGATAAGCGCGAAGAATAAACCTCCCAGAATCCATCGTTTTCTCGTCGCCAGCGAAATCGGTTTCCTCCCTGCCATCGGTGCATCCTAGCGCTTGCGAGGCGAGAGGCGAGAGTGAACGGTGAACGCCGAACGGTGAACGCCGAACGCCGAACGGTGAACGCCGAACGCCGACGCGTTCCCCTAGTGTGTATTCCGGTTAGCCTGTTGAGCGGGAGGAGCGCGCAAATCCGCTTTCGGAGTAGGCTGCTTCATTCCCGCTAAACGCCTGGTGAAAAACATTTTCCTTAGCTCGCCCTCACCTAATCGGGCATTCAGTTCGCCGACCGAGGTGTAAATGAGGAACAGAACGAAGATCCAGATCTGGATGGCGGCAAAGCGGTGCCAGGTGAAGTGATTCGACAGATATTCCGGAATTTCCCGGAGGGTTCCCCCGGTGAAAAAGTATTCGACGAGCTTCTCCAGGAAACGGACCAGGAAAACGACCGACCAATAAACGAATGTCTTGAAGAGGACGGGTCGGATTAAGGGGGCTGAGTCAAACCGGCGCAAAAATGGGGTGGCATTCGCCACCAGCACCGCCTTTCCCACCACCACCGCCGCCATCGTAGCGACCATGAAGTTCCCAAAACTAGCGCGGTAGTCAGCGAGAATGAGGTCGGTCGTCATAACGATGAGATTAAAGCTGACCGCGAAGAACGCCGTTGGCGGCAAGACTTCCCGGAGTTCTTTGACTACGAATCTCAAGAAAGGAGACCTGGCCATGAACGGTTTCCCGGCGAAGTCACGTTTCATGTTGGAGATTTAACCGCAGAATCCGGTCTATCTCCTCCATGCCCTGCTTGTTTTGGTGAGATCCGTGATGGGACGGAACGATCTTTTCGGATTGAGCACCGTCCAGATGGGAACTCCAGTAAGGGACGACACCGTCGCTGCTATCTGGAGTATCTCCTCGGCCCCGGTCGCCGATGATGGAATGGTAAGGGATTTGATCCGCGATCGGCAGGGTGTTCATCGCGCGGACAAAGGGATTTTTTGGTGAAAGGGTGTCGATGCTGGTCGGGAAGTGCGGCTTCCGTGCGGAATCTCCGGGTGTTACGACATACTTCGCCGCTGAAACTCCCAGTGTGAGCATGTTGGCCGGAAGTCTGGTGAGAGCAATTCCGATCCTGCCGACCCAGTTCGTGGCCAGACCAGCGCCGCGATGAGGGGTCGAGCAAAAAATCACCCGGCTGATGTTATTTCGATGTTTGAAGATAAGGACATTCTCGAGAAACTGCTTATCGGTGGAATTCATCGGCACCTGGTCCGGGGGTTTGCCAAAGTAACTATCCCAGAAGGTCATTCCGCTCTCGGTGACCATCAGACGAGAGACCATCCCGCCCATGCTGTGCCCGATCAGGACTATCTTTTTGTGGTCGGGATAAGTCCTGTCTATTTGGTCCAATTCTCGCCGTAAGAGTTCTGCTGAATACGGGAAAGCGTAACCGCTTGGATAACTATATACCCAAAACTGATAATGTTTGTTAATTTCCGGATCACTTCGCAGTTCATTGAGCAGAGGAGCCCAGGTTGCCGGGGTATCCTGGAGCCCATGGGTCATTAGAACAGGAATCTTTTTAGGGTCGTATGGCTGGAGACGAACCAGGCGCGCGGTATCAGCATACTCGCCCGGCCTTATCATTCGAATGAATCCGAGACGCTGAGGCCGATCCTTGGCGAGGAGGGTCGCGGTCCCGATTGTAAAATCAGCCGCCAGGGGATAACTGCGACCGTCGATCGACACGGTGTCCGCGGCAAGCGGATCCTTCATGAGCAACCGGGCGTTATTGCCCTGAAACTCCAAAAAGGCGGTCATACTGTAATAGATCTTGCCGGAGATCAAAAACTGCGCACGAGCGTTTGGAAGACTATCCAGTTCGGCCAGAACGGGCGCACCGATTCCATCTCGGCGAGTCCGTTGCCGATAGTCTGTTCCGGAAATCGCCAGCTCATCGGCCGGGACAAAATGGCTAACCCGCGGATCGGAGAGTGCCTTGAGGTCGCTGGCGAAGGTGAGATGGTACGCCTTCGCACCGGTCCCAACGGTGACGAATCCGGCCCGCTCCAACTTTCCCGTTGCCTGAAGAAGGGAGACAATCCGGGCGACTGAATAGTTATAGGTTTGGCGGGCGCCCGAATCAGTCGGATCTCGCTTCAGATTGAACCAGGCCTTGGAAGCAATATCGAGATCTCGGGAAAGCGCAGCCTCAGGATCCAGCCTTGCTTCCTTTTCCGTTGGGAACCCCCCGGTGGAAATTGTTCCTCCGGTGGGCGGGTGCGGTTCAACATTCTTTACCGTTGCCAACTGCGCGCACGAGCAAAATAGAACAGCGGCGAAGGCAAGGGAGACGAACCGTAACATAGTCGGTCGCAGCATAGAGAAGCGAGATAGGTTTGTCTACAGCAGCGGCAACGCATTTCGCAATCATGATACAGCATCCCGATTTGTGGGTTGGTATCGATGAGATGGCTTGACTTCCATAGCTGCCGGTCTTCACCATTCGCCTCATCAAGCGGTAAAATCATGGTGACTCTGAGTGGCTGGCTACGGCCCTATTGAACCAAGGTCCAATGGGAAAACACATTTAGAGTTGGTATGTGATACTGCTTGGTGAACGGATCTGAGCCAACGAACTCATGAAAAAAGTTTCTTCGATTTATTGGGCAGCATTATCTGTCTTGGTTGCTTTCACTGCATGTGAGAAACGGGCGCCGGAAGCGATGTCCGCCAGCCCTCCGGAGGTTCTCGTTACCGAAGTCGTGCAGAAGGAGGTCCCGGTTATTCGCCAGTGGGTGGGCACAGTGAATGGAGTTCAGAATGCGGAAGTCAGGGCGCGCACGGAGGGATACCTGACCACTATTTCTTATCAACAGGGCGGCTTCGTAAAGCAGGGCGACGTGCTGTTTTTGATCGATCCGAGGCCTTTCATAGCGGCCTTAGAGCAAGCCAAGGGCCAGCTGACCGAGGCTCAAGCCACCTTGCTGGGAGTCCAGTTGGATGCCCAGAGGGCCAAGGAGTTGTTCGACACCAAGGTTATTTCCGAGCAGGAGTACACGAACAAAACTCAGCTTTACCAAACCAAATTAGCTGCCGTGGCCGCAGCTCAGGCGGCGATGGAGCAAGCCCAACTGAACCTTGACTATACAAAGATCGTTTCCCCGCTCGACGGCATTGCTGGACAGCAACAGGCGCAGATTGGCGATCTGGTCGGCACCGGGGCGAATTCGGTTCTGACAACCGTATCCCAGATCAATCCGATTTGGTTTTATTTGCCGATCAGTGAACAGGCCTACTGGGAGTTTGCCGATCGTTTTAAAGAAATGATGGCGGTGCCAGAAGACAAACGTGAAGCGAACGTGGAACTCATCCTGGCTAATGGCAGCGTTTATTCGCGTAAAGGAAAGTTCGCCTTCCTGAATCGGCAAGTCGATCCGAAGACCGGGACGATTCAGGTTGCGGTGAGCTTCCCGAATCCCGAGCTGACGCTGCGACCCGGGCAATATGGGATGGCACGTGCCGAGGTCGAGAAGATTCCCAACGCGCTATTAATTCCTCAGCAGGCGGTCTCACAACTGCAAGGCAACAACCAGGTGGCGGTGGTCAATCCTGATGGTAAAGCGGAGATCCGCGCGGTCAAAGTGGGCGATACCTATCAAGAGATGATCGTGGTGACAGACGGCCTCAAGGCGGGGGAAAAGGTGATCGTCGAAGGGTTTCAGAGAGTTCGGCAAGGAATCCCGGTTTCGGCAAAACCTTATACCGCGGCACCGAAGAGCGAGGGTGCTAAGGACGTTCCGGAGAAGAAGTCCTCCCCTGGCCAGTCCTAGTACCGCGGAGATCTCAAATGTCCAAATTCTTCATAAATCGTCCGATCGTGGCCATGGTGATCTCCATCATCATGGTGATCGTCGGGATTGCCTCTTTCCTGGGTTTGCCAGTGGCGCAATATCCAAATCTTGTTGATCCTCAGGTCTCGGTAAACGCGACTTACATTGGCGCCGATGCCTTGACCGTGGAGCAGGCGGTCGCCACGCCGATCGAGCAGCAGATGAGCGGGGTGGATCACATGAACTACATGTATTCACTGAACGCCAGCAGCGGGGGGACGATGGCCTTAACGGTGGATTTCAATGTGACCACCGATCCAAACATCGACCTGGTGCTGACCCAGATGCGGGAAACTCAGGCCCAATCACAGTTGCCTTCCAGTGTTCGCGATTACGGCATTACCGTCGCGAAATCGACTTCGGCGCCCTTGATGGTCATTTCACTCTATTCGCCCACCGGTCAGTTCGATTCCAAGTTCCTGGCCAACTACGGCATTATAAACTTGAACGACCCGATTCTCCGGGTGCCTGGCATCGCCAGCGTGAGCGTCTTCGGAGCGGGCGAATACGCGCTCCGCATCTGGGTGGATCCCAATAAGCTGGCTGGGCTCAACATCACGACTCTGGAAGTCGAACAGGCCATTCGGGCTCAGAATACCGTCAATCCAGCGGGGCAACTCGGCGGCGAGCCGATACCGCAGGGACAAATGTTCACCTATACGGTTCTGGCCCAGGGACGTTTGGTCACCGAAGATGAGTTTGCTAATATCGTGATCCGGGCGAATTCCGATGGCTCATTTGTCCGAGTCAAAGATATTGGGCGCGTTGAATTAGGTGCTCAAAGTTATACCCAGACCTGCAGTTTCAATGGCAGGCCGGCGGCGGCTCTGGCCCTTTATCAGCTGCCAGGCTCCAACGCGGTGGACGCCGCGAAAGGCGTCAGGCAGCTGATGGAGCAGCTTAAGGAAAAATTCCCGTCCGGGCTTAACTATACCGTTGCTCTGGACACCACTCTGGCCGTGACCGCGGGGATGAAGGAAATTTACAAGACCTTGGCGGAGGCGCTGATTTTGGTCATCATTGTCGTCTTCGTCTTTCTGCAAGGTTGGCGAGCCACTTTAATTCCATTGTGTGCCGTGCCGGTGGCCCTGGTCAGTACCTTCGCGATTTTTCCTCTGCTCGGCTTCTCGGTCAACACGCTATCATTGCTGGGACTAGTGTTAGCCATTGGTCTGGTGGTCGATGATGCCATCGTGGTGGTTGAAGCAGTCGAACATCACATTGAACAAGGGCTGGCGCCGAAAGAGGCGACGCTCAAGGCGATGGAAGAGGTTTCTTCGCCCGTGGCCGCCATCGCGATCATTCTCGCGGCGGTCTTTCTCCCGACAGCCTTTATTCCCGGCATTACCGGGCGGCTCTACCAGCAATTCGCGGTGACCATCGCCGTTTCGGTCATCTTCTCCGCCTTCAACGCTCTGACCTTGAGCCCGGCCCTGGCGGCGCTTCTGTTGCGGCCGAAGAAAAAATCGGGTCGAGGGCCACTGGCCTTTTTCTTCAATGGATTTAACAAAGTGTTCGGGTCAGCGACCAACGGCTATGTCGGGGTATGCCGACTTTTGATGCGGCGCGGTCTTTTCTGGATGTTGCTCCTTATTCCCGTCCTCTATGCCACCGGCTGGCTCGGTAAAAGACTGCCCTCATCCTTTGTCCCATCCGAGGACCAAGGCTACTTTTATGCCAATTTGCAGTTGCCTGAGGCGGCGTCGCTGCAAAGAACCTCGGCGGCTTGCAAGAAGGTCGAGGATATTCTCCGGAACACGCCTGGAGTGGAATACGTGACCACCATCGCCGGCTTCAGCCTGCTAAGCCAGGTGAACACGACCTATAACGGCTTTTTCTTTGTCAGCCTGAAATCGTGGGACGAGCGCACCTCGCCTCAGGAACAAGTCGACGCCATTATGATGCGGGCCAATGAAGCGCTCTCGAAGCTCCCCGAGGGGATTGCCTTCTCTTTTCCGCCGCCGGCGATCCCGGGGATTGGAACATCGGGAGGAGTGGTTGCGGTCCTGGAAGATCTCGCCGGAATGCCTGTAGAGTACCTTGCCCAACAGACGCAAAAATTCATGGAGGCTGTCCGGCAGCGCCCGGAAATTGGCCGGATGTTAACGACCTGGTTGCCCAGCGTCCCTCAGCTCTATCTCTTTGTCGATCAGGACAAAGTCCTGAAGCAAGGAGTCGATCTGTCCGACGTATACAAGACGGCCCAAGTCTTTATGGGAGGTACGTTTGTTAACTATCTGAATCTCTTCGGACGAACCTGGCAGGTTTACGTCCAGGCAGACGGGCCATATCGAACCAATAAGATTGATATCGGCCAGTTCTACGTCCGTAACAATATCGGAAATCCGGTCCCTCTCTCCTCGATGGTGCGGGTGGTGCCGCACACTGGTCCAGAGTTTACGATGCGTTTCAATCTTCACCGATCCGCTCAATTGAACATCAGCGGGAAGGAGGGTGTTAGCACCTACCAGATTATGGCGGTGCTCCAGGATGTGTTTAACAAGACCATGCCGAAAGAGATGGGGCTGGGCTACAAGGATATGTCGTTCCAGGAACAGCAAGCCCAGAAGGGAGTGCCGCCCGCCGTGATCTTCGGGGTCTCGCTGCTGTTCGTGTTCCTGATTCTAGCGGCCTTGTACGAAAGCTGGACCTTGCCCTTCAGCGTCCTTCTGAGCACACCGATTGCCGTTTTTGGCGCCTTCCTGGCGCTTTATCTCCGGGAGTTCGAAAACGACGTTTATTTTCAGATTGGTTTGGTCATGCTGATCGGCCTGGCGGCCAAGAACGCGATCTTGATTGTTGAATTTGCCAGGGCCGAATACGAAAAAGGGGAGACCATCATCGACGCGGCGCTGGCTGGCGCTCGTTTGCGGCTGCGGCCGATTCTGATGACCGCCTTTGCCTTCATCCTCGGCTGCGTGCCGCTCTGGACGGCTGCGGGATCGGGCGCCGTGTCGAGACGAATTCTGGGCACGACAGTCATTGGCGGAATGCTGGCGGCGACATTTATCGCGATTTTTCTGATTCCCGTCTTGTTTTTCGTGGTCGAGCGAATGTCCGCGAAGAAAAAACCGGAACAAACTTCCAGTCCGTCGCCAAAGCCGCCTGTGGCGACTTAGGGTGAAATGTATCGGCGTGTCGGCGTATGGACGTATCGGCGTCTTAGCGAGGCGGCGTCTTGTTCTAGATAGATGGTTGGGCAAATTGGGCAAGCCCGACGCCGATACGCCGATACACCGGTGAGAGGTGAACGCCGATACGTTCCTCAGGGAGGGCGAGGCTCCGTTCGAGCCGAAGGCTTGCCATAGTTCGCAACAAGACGTTGTTCGCCTGCAGAACTAATCAAGATTGGACAGGCGTCCGAGCAAAGGATCTGGCCGGCAATAGAACGACACACAGGCTACCGATGATGGAAACGTTTTGTGGAAATTATTTTTATTTTAATAGAATGCTTTTACCCGCCAAAACTGTTATTTCTATTACGGTTCGAAAAAAGGTCCCGTCTCCAGAGTCGGATTGTTTTGGGCGTGTGAGCTTCGGCCACCTGGGAAAAGGGATCGGATTTGACGGACTGGCCTCTGATTTGAGCGCTCCGAAGGGCGTGGCGAATAACGAGCGGCGAAGAGGAGGGGCTTTTTTCCGACGGCAGAGGAAAAGGCGCGAAGGGCGGATCAGCAATGGACATAAAATTCCTTAACCCCCTAAGCGATCCTGACTGGGATCGTGTGATCGTTTCGCATCCCGACTACAGCTTCTTTCACAGCGCCGCCTGGGCCAAGGTGCTTAGTCAGGACGTATGGCCACGAACCGGTCTATCTCCGCTGCTTCCAGGGCCGCGAACTAATCGCCCTGATTCCAATGATGGAGGTGCGCAGCCTTTTGACGGGCCTAGGGGTGTTTGTCTCCCGTTTACCGATTTTGCGGTCCACTCATCTTTGGTGAAGGTGGTTCGGCGGGCGCCATGGAAACGCTGTCCGGGTGGCCCGGGAGCGGAAGTGGAAATACTTTGAAATCCGCGGGGTCAAAGCGTTTGAGGGTTCGGCCGCACCCGCCTTGGCCTTCTATGGGCATACGCTGGATTTACGCAGTGGGCCCGAAGAGCTCCTCACCCGCCTCAAGAGTTCTGCCCGTCGCGCGCTCCGGAAGGCGGAGCGGAGCCGATTGAGTGTTCGCGTAGACCGAAGCCGGGAGACGATGGCGGAGTTCTATCGGCTTCACGTTCGGACACGGAGACGCCACGGTCTTCCTCCTCAGCCTGTGTCATTCTTTCTGAATATCCACGATGAGGTGATCAAACCGGGCCTGGGTTGCATTGTCACGGCAAGCAACGAATCACGTCCCATCGCCGCCGCAGTCTTTTTCCAATTTGCGAAAAAGGCGGTTTATAAATTCGGTGCTTCTGATGAGCGGTTCCACGAGCTCCGGGCCAACAATATGGTTATCTGGGAAGGGATCCGATTTCTGGCGGGGAACGGTGCCGAAACATTGAATTTCGGCAGAACATCGCTCAATAACGATGGCCTGAGGCGGTTCAAGCTGACCTGGGGGACGAAGGAACAGACGATCGAGTATCTCAAGTTTGATACAGTGGCCGGGAAGTGGGTGACCGGTCGAGACGGCGTCTCTGGGTTTCATGAGGCCATCTTTGGCAGATTGCCGTCGGCGCTAAATCGTCTGGCGGGAGCCATCATCTATCCGCACCTCGACTAGTTGGTTATTAGGTCACTGAACTCGAGCGCGAAGGGAACGTGTCGGCGTATCGGCGTGTCCGTGTAGGTAGATTCGGGCGTTCTCGGAGCTGCGGCTCTTTTCCGTGAGTTTGCCTATCTTCACCTTCGCACGTTTTATGACGTTCCGCGCGGGAGCGCACCCTCCCCGAGACCGCCGAACTCAAACGCCACTGCGCCCGCCAAACGCCAATCCGCTTCCCCCATTCCCGAGATTCGGGAGACGAATCCTTTTGACTTTCCTGAGCTTTGACTCCAACACACAACGTTTGCCTTTTCGAAGATTGCTATGGACGACCATCTACTCAGCCTGATTGTACCGGCTTTTAACGAAGAACGAACGATCGAAAGTGTCCTTAATCGAGTCTTTGAATTTGTTCCGGACGTGCACGAGGTCTTGGTGATCGACGACGCTTCGGTCGATCGCACGCCGGAAATAAGTCACGAGTACAGTCATTCGAGAACAGCGGGTAAAGCTGTTTCGGCATAAGAAGAATCTGGGCAAGACGGCCGCTCTCCAGACGGGGTTTGCGGCCTGCACCGGTTCTATTGTCGTTGTCCAGGATGCCGATCTGGAATACGACCCGCGCGAGATATCCGACCTTATCGCGCCAATCAAAGAGGGAGCCGCAGACGTTTGTCTCGGTTCGCGTTTTCTGGTGCGGCGAGCAGGGCGCGTCTTGTATTTTCGACACTTTCTGGCGAACAAGTTTCTTACCTTTATCAATAATCTTTGTACCGACCTCAATCTCACGGACGTCGAGACCGGGTACAAGGCTTCGCGCGCGGAGATCGCCAAGAACATGATCATCGAGTCAAGCGGGTTCGGATTTGAAATCGAGTTCGTGGCAAAGTGCAAGAAAATCGGAGCACGGATTTACGAAGTTCCAATCTCCTACTATGGCCGAACCTATGAAGAGGGTAAAAAGATTGGCTTAAAGGATGGCCTGGACGCGCTCTGGTACTTGATAAAATTTAACATTTTAACCGGATTGAAACGGAGTTTCCGCCCGGAATTTCTGGAAGCAAAGGCTTACCCGAAAAGTCTCAGATGAGAGGCGAAGTTGAACGAGCAAGGATGCCTGGGCATCCGTTTCGAGGGAACGCGGGCGGGACGCGCGGCGCCGCGTTCTTAAAACGTGTAGTTGATTTGAAAGGTGAAGCGTATTCTGGATGTAGTTGTTCGAGCTGAAGCCGTGAACTCGATTCGCGGCGAATGAAATTATAGACCAGCTCGGTGGACCAGCGTTTACGGGGTCTCCAAGCCAAACCTGCCTCAATTCCGAATAGGGTGTAGGGTCCCAATTGGTTGTTGGGCACGATGAAGGTTCCCTGGCTCTGGGTGTTCGTCTCGACGTCTCCGAAATTGACGAAAGGAGAAGCGGTAAAGGAAATCAAACGTGTAAGGTCCAGCTGGGTTCCGAGCTTGAATCAAGTTTTCTTCTGTCAGATCGGTTCCAGTGGTGAACACCAGGTCGTGCGAACCAGACGAATAATAGCTGCCAGTGGCGATTGATCAGATACCGCGAATCTCTGCGGAGAAGTAATAGCTCGGCTGGATAGGTGGTTCAGTGTCGAATCAATTGTACCGCCGCCCGCCAGTTCGAACTCGAAATTTCGGCTCAACTTTCCGTTGATAAAGGGTCCGAAGTTTAGACTGTTCACATTTGCCGTCGCCAGCGCTGCTGCTGCGGGTGGCGACGGCGTTAACGCCGTAGAGGATAGTCGGTGACAACCGGAACGTAAAAGCGGGACCGACTCGGAAAGATTCCCGGGTTCCGGTCGTGGTCGGATTGTTCTGACCTTCGGACGTTCGTGCCGCTCTGGGTGTTGTAAGTGTAGTCGGCCAGCAATGAGAGGACAGCAAAATTCAAATCCTTGTCGATCACCGCGCCGATCGTATTGGTCAGGTTGTTAAGGTTTGCCGTATTTGTCGCTGTGGGGTTGGTGGTCGGATTTTGGACGTACGAAAACTGATCAAAAAGGCGAACCTGGAAATCCGAGACGTCAAACTTGAATTCAAGCATGGAGTTTGGAGCAATCGAAAAATTCAACTGGCTCCGCCCGTTTCGAGTAGAAATTTTCGACAATCGCTCCGCCGAAATTGAACTTAAGCTGATTCAGATGGCTGATCACCCACGTGGTATTCAGGGTCAGCGCCAGATGAGAAACTGAGGTTAGAAATTTTGTCCGTAGGCGTGAGGTTGACGTTGTCCGTGTACTGCAACGCCGAGCCGATCCGACTAATTCCTCCTGGAAGGGTCCAAGGTAGAAAAAAGCCTCCGGGGTCTGTCGGAAAGACTCAATTCGCGAGCTGCCGGGCGGAGCTCCGAACGGGCTCTTGAGCTCGCAACGACGTGGTAAGGATCAGACACAGAATGATCCGACCACGTCGTCGTTGCCGGGTCAGTGTGAAAAAACGACGAAAGAAGGTTACTCTGGACGTTGCGTAACTTTCCCTGAGCATCTCTCGTAGCGGTTTATCGCACATTCCGCCGACGATTCAACGCATATCTTGCAAGGTTGCCAAGCAATCTTAGCATTTTGCAGTCGTGAGGGGCTCGATTCGCAGACAAAAGCCTGTTTCGTGATTTTTTTAAGGGCATGTGCGGTTTCTGCGAGGGATTCCGCCCCTAATTTTTTTACCGTACGTTCTAGCATAGTCCAGTAATTATCAGCAGATCTGGCCGCTCGGATTCTCGCCTCCTCTTATCTCCTTAACAGCCTGAAATACGCGGTCGCTAATCTCCTTAACCGGCTCAATTTGCCGCCATTACTCAAGACCCTAGCCAAACCAAAATGCACACAGTTGATGCGAGTTCCCGATCCCTCAGTTTCTTTAGTGGACCTTTCCACTTCCAAACCTTCGCGTCTGCCGCGATTCCGCTGTTGAAGGCGAGGCACAGACACCGTCTGCCGCAATTTGGCAACAGAGCGATGGCTTTTGATCAAACCCCGAACCCGTCCGAGAACAATCCCAAGGCTCTTTCTGGAGCCGGAATTTCGATGGCAAGGCTCTTTTCGGGTCCCTTCCTGGAAACGCATTCTCGACGTCACCTGTATTTTGCTCAGCATGCCCTTATGGCTGCCGGTCGTGATCGTTCTCGCACTCTGGATTAAGCTCGCTTCTCCGGGGCCGATTTTCTTTCGCCAGGAGCGCGTTGGCTATCGGGGAAGACGTTTCATGATCCTGAAGTTCAGAACCATGAAGGTGAACGTCGAAACCCAGAGTCACGAACGCTACTTGGAACAACTGATTCACGCCAATCGCCCGATGACGAAGCTGGACGCCTCCGGTGATCCTCGCATTATTCCCGGTGGACGTATCCTCCGAGCGATGGGATTGGATGAATTGCCACAGCTCTTCAACGTGCTCCGGGGCGAAATGAGCCTCGTCGGGCCGCGTCCTTGCACGCCTCACGAATTTGCCCGTTATCAGGTGTGGCAGCAGGAACGAGTCAATGCGCCGCCCGGTCTGACCGGATACTGGCAAGTCAACGGCAAGAACAAGACGACCTTCACTGAAATGATCAACATGGACATCTTTTATACCAAGAACATGTCCCTCTGGCTGGATCTCGCGATCATGGTGAAAACGTTTCCTGCAGTCATGGCGCAGGTCATCGAAACCCGTATTGCGCCGCGTGTTCGCAAGCGAGTCAAATGCCGCCGACGGCGCGAACGAAACGGTCGCCGGACGGTGCTGAGAGCGGATAGAACGTAATGCAGAAGCCTCCGGCTTCGCCCTTTATCCAGGCCGTACGAACCGAGATAGTTTGCCTAAATAGAAAATCCCGCGAGCCAAAGCGCTCGTGCGGATTTCGCGCTATTTTTCCGAAAAATCTCTTAACCAGCCTGAATCACGGTCGATAGTTTGCTTTAGGCGGTTGGCATTGTTTGCCGCCGTTGAATTCAGACCGTAGCCAAAGGAACATGCATACAAGGATTGCCATGGAAAGGACAGCTACCCCAAGCGGGAACCAGACGGACAGCGCGGAACCGGCCTGGTATTGCCTCCGGTCACAGCCCAAGCACGAGCACATCGCGGCAGCGCATCTTCGTCTGCTGGAGGGCGTGACAGTTTTCTGTCCCCGGATCAGATTCAAGAGGCCGACGCGGCAGGGACTCGTCTGGGTCACGGAGGCAATGTTCCCGGGCTATTTGTTCGCCCGTTTCGAGCTCGCGGAAATGCATCGCCAAGTTCGGTATGCTCATGGCGTGAGCGGAATAGTGCGATTCGCCGATCAGTATCCCACGATCGAAGAAGAGGCATTGGCGCAATTGCGGGGCCATACGGATACCGCGGATGTCAAAGAGATGAGCTATGCTCTCTCGCGAAGGCGATCAGGTGCAAATCGTTGGAGGCGCTTTCGTCGGACTGGAAGCCGTGGTCACGCAGGTGTTGTCGGCCAAAGAGCGAGTGAAGAGTTTTGATGGATTTCCTTGGTCGAAAGATGGAAGCCGAAGTCCAGTGCTCCAGTGTTCTGCGGCAGGTGATCGCACCCACTGGCGGCGTGAGCCTCTCGATGGAATCAGAAGTCAGCAGCCGGGGATACCGGCATTTGACTTCTGAGTCCTTCGTCTGGTTCCGATCACGGTATTGGATCGGGATCATGAGGCGTGGATTCAACCCGAATTACGAAGTTAAGATGCAGGACGCCAGCCGCGCACGCTTTGCTTAGCTATGCGCGGGTTTATAGCCCTCCGGAATTTCGAAATGCGGGTTTACAGGAATGAGAGCTCCAATTCAAGCGGCGGAGTACAACGGCTTTTCCGGGAAACGCGGAAAACGGCCAAGGGCGGCAGCTTGCCGCAAGATTATTCCGAACTGTGCTGGGAGTGACAATTATCCGAAGATATTCCTTAACCGGCCTGAATCGCGGTCGATATTTTGCCTTGGCCGGTCGGAATTGTTCGATGGTTTATTTGGCTTTAGAGCGATTTCGAGCAATAAGGGCAGCAGACTAGTGGAGCAGAGCGGTTTTCCCGGAGAAAACGGGAGATCGGCCAAGGGCGGCAGCTTGTCTGGGCAGAGGCAATGAGCGCGGCGTTTTCCGCAATGATCAACATGGTCGGCGCGAACAATAAACTTAAAAACTCGGATCGATCGGTGGTGTGTATGAAAAAACCAATCGTTGTGGGTGTGGTCGGATGCGGATATTGGGGACCCAATCTGGTTCGCAATTTCAAAGGGCTGCCCAATTGCAATCTCAAAGCGATGTGCGACGTCAGCGAAGCGCGCCTGAAGCACATGAGAAGCTTGTATTCGGACGTCGAGGGCATGACCGACTTCGAGCATCTTGCTCAACGGCGTGGGCCTGGATGCGGTGGTCGTTGCCGCGCCGGTCAAGCATCACTATTCACTGGCCAAGGCCAGCCTGCTTGCCGGTAAACATACGCTGATCGAGAAACCGATGGCTTCCTCCTCCGCGGAATGTGAGGAATTGATAGAAATCGCTGAACGCAAGGGCCTGGTCTTGATGGTCGGCCACACCTTCCTTTATTCAGCTCCGGTGCGTAAGATCGTCGAGATCGTTCAGGCTGGAGACATCGGCGAGATCCGCTACATCAATTCGCGGCGGCTCAACCTGGGACTGTTTCAAAAGGACATCAACGTAGCCTGGGACCTCGCCCCGCATGACATCTCAATCATCCTGCATGTTCTTGGAGAATTGCCGCTCGTCGGTTAACTGCCAGGGTAACGCTCATGTCACCCCGGGCATCGAGGACGTGACCAACATCTCGCTCTCCTTCCGGCACAAACGATTTGCCACGATCCAGAGCAGTTGGCTCGAGCCCAGGAAAATTCGTGAAATGACCATCGTGGGCACGCGCCGAATGATCGTTTACGACGATTTGCAGACGCACGAAAAAATCCGGATCTACGATGTTCGGGTGGAGCGCCCGCCGCATTACGACACCTTCGCCGACTTCCACTACTCGTATCACTACGGGGACAGCTACATTCCGCACATCAAACAAGAGGAGCCACTGAAAGCGGAATGCCAGCATTTCCTCGATTGCATCGAAAAGGGGACCAAGCCGCTGACCAGCGGCCACGAAGGGCTGGAACTGGTAAGAATCCTCGAGGCTGCTTCGAGATCGCTTAAGGATCACGGCGCTCCGGTGACGTTCTCGCGATCGCACGAGGTACCTTTCGTCCTCGGAACGAGCGCAGGTCAGGGAGGTTGTGCGTGCAGAACCGATGCCCATATGAGTAACCAGCTGCCGATTACCAGCGCATTGCGCCGGATGTGAAGCTGGGTCGAGACGTGCGAATTCACGGATTCGTGAACCTTTACGGCTGCGAGATCGGCGACGAAACAAAGATTGGCACTTTCGTTGAAATTCAGAAGGGAGCGAAAATCGGCGACCGTTGCAAGATTACCAGCCACACCTTTATCTGCGAGGGCGTGACGATCGAGTCCGGAGTATTTGTCGGCCACGGTGTTACTTTCATCAACGACCGCTATCCGCGGGCGACCAATGCCGCCGGGCAGATTCAAACGGAAGCGGACTGGAATTGCCAGAGCACCGTGGTTAAGCGGGGAGCGTCCATCGGCTCCGGCGCCACCCTGCTGGGGGGAATCACCGTTGGAGAAAACGCCATCGTCGGCGCTGGAAGCGTCGTAACCAAAGATGTGCCGCCAAATACCACCGTGGCAGGCAATCCCGCCAGGATCTTGCAAAAAATTCGCAACAAAAGATGCAGATGAAAGTGCCGTTTCTCGACCTTAAATCCCACCACGCGCCGCTGCGTGGACGAGATCAACGGCGCCATCCAGGAGGTCATTGACGAGCGCTGCCTTCGCCGGCGGGCCGTTCGTCGCTCGATTCGAAGCGGATTTCGCGGCCTACTGCGATTGTCCGCATGCCATCGGCGTCGGCAGCGGCACAGAGGCGCTCTGGCTTAGCTCTTCTGGCGTTGGGCGTCGGGCCGGGAGACGAAGTGATCACGGTGCCGAACACATTCATGGCCACCGCTGAAGCGATCACCTATTGCGGAGCGAGGCCGGTGTTCGTCGATGTGGACGAGCGCACTTACACGATGGATCCGGCCGCGCTGGAGAAGGCATTACGGCCAGGACAAAGGCGATCATCCCGGTTCACCTTTTTGGTCAGCCGGCAGACATGGATCCGATCTTGGAATTCGCGCGTGAGCACGGTCTGTTTGTGATCGAGGACGCCTGCCAGGCTCACGGAGCCGAATACAAGGGACGAAAGGTCGGCACGCTTGGCGACGCGGCCTGTTTCAGCTTCTATCCCGGGAAGAATCTTGGCGCATTCGGTGAGGCCGGCGCGGTCGTGACTAACAACGCCGAGTTGCAGGAGAAAATCCGAATCCTTCGGGACCACGGCCAGATCCGCAAATATCACCACACCATGGTCGGATGGAACTGCCGGATGGACGGAATCCAGGCAGCCGTTCTGCGCATCAAACTGCGACATCTTGAGAGAGGAAATCAGCTCCGCCGCTCTCACGCGGCGCATTATGATCGGGCGTTCGACGGCATCGAAGAAGTCGTTACGCCCTGCCAAGCAGCCGGCGTCCGGCACGTTTATCACATCTACGCGATCCGCGTTCAGGACAGGGATGAGGTCATGCGGTTCTTGGCTGAAAAGGGATTGGGTCTGGAGTTCACTACCCTGTCCCGATCCATTTGCAAGAGGCCTACCGCAGTCTTGGGTACGAGCGAGGAGCGTTCCCGATCGCGGAGCGGTGTGCCGCGGAATTCGTCTCGTTGCCGATGTTTCCTGAATTGACTCCCGCGCAAGTGGAAACTGGTCGTTCAAGCGCGTAAAAGAGGCAGTCATGGTTGCGGGCGTGGGGGCCTAAATGAAAGGTCGAAACTTTGCCAGCGCTTGTCGGGAAAGAACGGCCATGTTGCGGCATGACGGGCGAAGGATTTCGCTATGCCAGAATCCGAACCAGAAGCGAATCAGTTCCGGCCTGAATCTGAACGATGTCCTCTTCATTCTCTTCCGGCACAAATGGAAGATTCTTTTCTGCGCCGCTGGCGGGAATGCTAGCCGCGGCGGCCGTTTATTTTCTTCTTCCTCCCGTCTACGAATCCCAGGCTAAGCTGTTTGTGCGATATGTCGTGGACAAGAGCGCGGTGGACGGGCTCGATGCCGCGATCAAGACTCCCGATTCGCAAACGGATACCCTGATCAATTCCGAAGTGGAGATTCTGACCAGTTCGGATCTGGCTATGCGAGGTCGCGCAGACGGTAGGCGTCGACGCGGCTGATGCCCGGAGCCGGAGCCAAAGCCTACGCTGGAGAACGCGGCCCGAGCGTTTCTCATGGCTTAGGCATACCGATCGTTAAGGGAACCAGCATCATTTCCGTTACTTACAAGAACAGGGATCCGAAGCTCCCAACTGCCAGTCCTGCAGGAACTCGTAAAGCGGTATTTCGACAAGCATCTGGAAGTCCACCGCTCGGCGGGCGCATTCGAATTCGTGACGAAAGAAGCCGAGGAGCTGCAAAGGCAGTTGAATCAGACTGAAGAGGAGTTGAAACAGCTGAAGGATAGAGCCGGAGTCATTTCGCTCGCGGAAACACAGGCGACACTCGCTACCGAATTGGCGAAAGCCCAGGAGGACTTGGATGCCGCGGAGGGTGAACTGGCCGCGCAACAGGCTCGGGTGAAGGAACTCGAAACATCGCTGGCCATGACGAGTACCCGACCGACAAACACCAGAGCGACAACCAACCCGCCGACGCTCAGACGCGCCAGTGAGCGGGGAAATCGTTCAGAAATACCAATCCCTGGTTAACCGTTTGACACAACTTCAGCAAGCCGAGACTGAGCTGCTTTCGAAGTACACTTCGCAGAACCGGCTGGTGAAAGTCAAGCAAGGCGCAGATCGCCGATCTGGAAAAGCAGCGTCGAGAAATGGAGAAAAAATATCCCGGCTCTGATCGATACGGTTGTCGCCACTGCGGCGACTTCGTCCTCCCAAGGCTGCAAGCACCGCGACCGGATCTCTTGTCCGAGAGAGCCCGGCTGGTCGGGCTGGAGTCCAGAGTGGAGGCGCTCAGGACTCGGGTAAGCGGTCTCAAGGAACGGGCGAATACTGCTTTCGGAATTAGGACCGCGAATCGAGGAACTCGAGCGGAAGAAGGAAGTGGAAGAAACGAATTATAAGCATTCTGAGGCGAGTCTTGAGAAGGCCCGGATCGATGAAACTCTGGACCCGTCCAGGATGCCGAATATCAGTATTGTCCAGGCGCCGTCACCTGCGGCGAAGGTTACGAGAGATGTTAAAAAGTTCGTAATGGGCTTGGCGGGCGGTGGGCTGGCGCTTGGAATCGCGATCGCGTTGCTGATCGAACTGGTCTTGGACCGGACTGTCAAACGATCGTTCGAACTTGAGCGGCGATTGCGGATACCCCTGCTACTCTCGATTCCCGATTTCGGTTCCAGCAGTCAGCGCCTGCGTTTGCACGATGCCGGGCAGGATTCACAGATTGGTTGGCGACGAAAGTTCGCGCGAGGATTTGGAATCGCTCGACAGCGGCGAATTGCTGCGGCCGTTTTGCGAAGCGATCCGGGATCGGCTAGGGCTCTTTTTCGAGCTCAATAACATGTCTCACAAACCGAAGCTGGTGGCTGTGACCGGCCTGGCAAAAAATGCGGGGGCTTCCACACTCGCGGCGGGTCTGGCCAGCACTCTTTCGGAAGGGGCGACAGCAAGGTGCTGCTGGTGGACAAACCAGTCAGCCCGAAGCGATTTTACAGCATGCTGGCGGAATTCAAGGCGAGCGACCTGGATTACGTTGTTTTTGACATGCCGTCACTCGGAGACACCAGCTCAACCCTTCCCCTGGCCGGCTTTATGGATACAGTGCTGCTGGTCGTCGAGGCTGGAAAGAGTAACCGAGATGCCGTGAAACGTGCCTATACGCAGCTTGCCGCCAAAACCAAGGTATCGGTCGTCTTTAACAAGAGCCGATCTTACGGCCCGAAGTGGCTCGAAGGTGAGCCGTGATCGAAGCGGCTCTGTTCGGCGGGCAAACTGTCAACGCAGCGCAAGAATTCGAGCAAAATCGATGGATGGAAACATCTGTCAGGTGCCGGGTACCCGGTCATGGGGCGAGACAGGGCTCGCCATGGGTGAGAGCTGTGCTCGTGAATCTGCCACCAGAAAAGGGATGGCTGTCTGCCTGACATTTCTTTGCCTCTCGAGAAGGTGTGGCATGGAAGTATCATAGCCGATTCCGCGGCATGATCCGACCGCGTGGCGATCGAAATCGCTGACGAACGCTGGAGCTATCAGGATCTCGACCGTGCAAGCGCCAACCTCGCGCATTTTATTTCTGAGTCAGAAACCGACCAATCACGGCCAGGGCGGAGACGGCGGCCGTCGCGATCTATGCCAAGCGCGGTGCGGCGCTCCTGGTCGCTCTTTTGGGAATCGTTCGTGCCGGCTGCGCTTTCGTTATCCTCGATCCCAGCTATCCCGGAGGTCGGCTGGCTAAATGCATCCAGCTTGCCCAGCCCATTGGCTTGCTGAATATTGGATGCCAGGCTTTGGCTGGAGAGACCCAGCGGGCTCTGGATGCCGTAGATATCGCGTTTGCGGTGGATTTGCCGGAGTCGAAGGAGGAGTTCCATTCGTGGAACCAAAGTGGGCTGGATCATGATGCCGGGAACCGGGAAATCAATCCGGACGACTCGCTCTACGTGGCATTCACTTCCGGCACGACGGGAATACCGCGGGCAGTCGTTGGATCTCATTGCCCGGTATCTCATTTTTTTGAGTGGCAGCAACGAACTTTTGGGCTCGGGCCTGAAGATCGCGTCAGTATGTTGAGTGGCTTAAGCCACGATCCATTGCTCCGCGACGCGTTGATGCCGCTATGGGTAGGGGCAACCGTTTGTGTGCCGAAGCAGGATTTCTTTGAGACCCCGAATGCGTGTTTTGAATGGATGCGCCGTGCCCGAATCACCGTCGCACATCTGACGCCTGGGCTCGGACATCTGCTCTTGGCTGGGGTCGGGCGGTGGGAAGAGGAAACCCTTCCTGATTTGAGGTATGCGTTCTTTGGCGGCGACGTATTAAGATATAAAACCGTTCGACGGCTTGCCGCTCGCGCTCCCAAAGTTACGATTGTCAATTTCTACGGCACCACGGAGACTCCTCAGGTAGCCGCATTCCACGTGGTGGAGCCGCAAGAGGCATTGGAGCCGGCCTCCGCGCGAAGCATCCGAGTCCATCGTTCCGCTGGGCAGAGGGATCGACAATACCCAATTGCTCATTTTGGACGGAAAAGGGCAGGTTTGTCAACCGGGTGAGATTGGGGAGATCTGCGTCCGATCTCCGTATCTGGCGAAGCGAATCATGGATGAGAATGATATCTCTCGGAGGGTATTGGCGTCTGACAGTCATGGGCCCGCGATTGGGGTGGGTATTTATAAAACGGGAGATCTCGGATGTTATCTGAACGACGGGACGGTGACGTTCAGGGGCAGAAGCGACCGGCAAATCAAGCTGCGTGGTTACAGGATAGAACTAGACGAAATCGATGCCATTCTGGCTCAAGATGATTCGGTCTTGGAGCATTATGTCGACGTCGAAGGCGAACGCGACGAAGAAAAGCGAATCGTCCTCTATGCCGCGCGAAGAGGCGGACCCGTAGGTTCAAAAGACCACTTGCGGGATCGACTGACCGCTAGTCTGCCGGGATTCATGGTGCCCGGCAGAATTGTCGAAGTTCCTCGTCTGCCTCTGACCTTGAATGGAAAGATTGATCTGGAGGCTTTACGGGCAATTCGCCGAAAAACATGGGAGGGCGTCTTGGATAGCAAACCCAAGATCACGACTGATACTGAAGGGACCCTGGTCAGGATTTTCCGCGATTCGCTTTCCGACCAGCAGATCGGTCCTGACGACCGGATCAAGGATTTGGGGATGAACTCGCTGCAGGCGGTGGGTGTGAGTTGCGAGATCGAGAACGCGTTCAAGGTGAGCTTTTCGATCGCGGAAATTTTGGCCAATCACAGCGTTCGTTCGCTTGTCCGGGCCATCGCCGAGCGCTCGTCCGCGAAGGGAGGGCGATTGGAAGCAGAGCCTGCCGTGCCCGCTCATCTGGCGAAGCCGTCGAACTTCGAGGGCGGATCGGCTTCCACCGGAAATGGAGCAGAACGACTCGGGCCGCCCAGACTCATTCCGAAAGACGAAAATTTTCTGGTTGGAGTGAAGAACAGGTTGCTGCAACTGGCTGCGCGCGTGGCGCCGGACGTCTGGCGGACGCGCCTGCACCGCATGCGAGGGGTCACGATCGGCAAGGAGGTGTCGATCGGTTACGACGCGGTGATCGAGACTGCGTTTCCCTGGCTGGTCAGGATTGGAGACCGGGTCAACATCGGCATGCGGACCACCGTTATCGCGCACTTCAGAGGCATGGCCTCAATTTCGAAGGGGCACTGCACAGTCGATATTCGAGCCGGTGCGTTCATTGGGCCAGGGGTGATTATTCTGCCGAACGTGATCATTGGTGAGGGTGCCGTGGTGGCGGCTGGCAGTGTCGTCAATCATTCAGTGCCGCCATACACCTTGGTCCATGGCAATCCTGCTACTCCGCGAGCGCGTTGTGGCGTGGCTCTGACCGGCACGACTGAGTATCAGGAATTTATCAGCAAGCTTGACCCGATTCGGAATGAATGTTGATCGCGCGGTGTTAGTAAGCCGCCCTCACCGGTGGGACAACTCGCACTGCTTCCAGCCGCCGAAAATTTGCCGATTTACCTTCGCTTGAACCCTTAACCTGTGAGTCCTTCTACCTTGTTCTTCAATCGTCTTTACTACGGCATTAAACGCTTCCTTCCCTGGCATGTTCGGTTGATCCTGAAGCAGGCCCATACCAGAAAAATATTGAAGAATAGCGGGGATTTCTGGCCCATCCAGGAATCTGTCGGGCGCACTCCACCGGATTGGCCCGGATGGCCTGATGGAAAGCAATTCGCCCTGGTCTTGACTCACGACGTGGAAGGCCCTCGCGGACTTAGCCTTGTCAAACAACTCGCCGAACTCGAAATGAAACTGAACTTTCGATCGTCGTTTAACCTGATTCCCGAAGGCGAGTACCTGGTACCATCAGCGCTCCGGACCTGGCTAACCGACCGCGATTTCGAAGTAGGCGTTCACGATCTGCATCACGACGGCCAGCTCTACTCTTCGCGGAAAGGCTTTCAACGAAAAGCCATTCGGATCAGCGGCTGTTTGAAAGCATGGAAAGCGGTTGGCTTTCGGTCCGGGTTCATGTTCCGGAATTTGGATTGGATAAGAGATCTGAATGCCGGCTACGACGCTTCGACGTTCGATGTGGACCCGTTTGAGCCTCAACCGGATGGCGTCGGCACGATCTTTCCGTTTTGGATCAACGGCAGCGGAAATCGAAGGGGCTACATGGAATTGCCTTACACGATGGCCCAAGACTCGACGCTGTTTCTTGTGCTGGAGGAAAAGTCCATCGAGATCTGGAAGCGCAAAGTGGACTGGCTCGCCGAACATGGCGGGATGGCGCTGGTGAACGTGCATCCTGACTACATAGATTTCAATGGGTCGACCGGGTCGCGGAGTGAATTCCCTTCAGTGTTCTACAGCGACCTTTTGGAGTACGTCTCCGCAAAATATGGCGACCGAGTGTGGCGCGCACTTCCATGCGAGGTGGCTGCTTACTGTGCCCGTTTCAAGCCGAGACACCCTCTGCAGGTTGGTCCGGACTATCTCGGTCCTGACGGGAAACAGCCCGATTTTGCTCCAAAGAAAATGGATAATCTGACCAACCAAGCTGATCCGGTGAGTTCTGCCAGCCGTGCCCGCCCCGGCGGTAGAAACATCGCCATGGTTTCTCACAGCTTCTATGAGAACGACAACCGCGTCCGTCGCTATGCGGAAACTCTGGTTGAAAGAGGAGACCGGGTTGAGGTCTACTCGCTCGCGGCAAACAGGGAGTCGGTGAATACTACCGTGGTCAACGGAGTCGTGGTGCATCGGGTGCAGCTGAGAAAGCGTGATGAGCGAGGACCACTCCATTATGCTCTGCGGTTGCTTCGCTTTTTGGTGGTTTGTTCGCTGATTCTGGCCTGGCGGTTTCCCAGAGCCCGGTACGACCTGGTGCACGTGCATAACGTTCCGGATTTCCTGGTCTTTGCTGCCTGGCTCCCGAAATTGGCCGGCGCCAAGGTCATCCTGGACATTCATGACATCGTGCCTGAGTTCTTCATGAACAAATTCGGCAAGACCGAAGATGCGTTCCTCGTTCGGTTGCTGCGTGCGATCGAAAAGATATCGGCAGCTTTCGCAGACCATGTCATCGTCTCGAACCACTTATGGCACGAAAAGATGCTGTCGAGATCTGTTTCAGTGGATCGGAGTTCGGTGTTTCTCAACCATGTGGACGAGGGGGTTTTCTTTCCAAGGCCCGGGCATTCGAAAAATGGTGTGCGTGTCATCGTCTTTCCCGGAGGCTTGCAGTGGCATCAAGGGGTAGACATCGCTGTGGAAGCCTTTTCCGAGCTTGTGCAAAAGTTGCCTGACGTTCAGTTCCACATCTATGGCGACGGCGATCAGCGGGCGCAACTGGAGAAGCAATGTTCGGATCTTGGTCTGCAAGGAAAGGTCATATTTTGGGACCCTATTTCGATTACCGAGGTACCTGACATTCTCGCTGGAGCGGACCTTGGGGTGGTGCCGAAGCGCGCTGATTCTTTCGGCAATGAAGCCTACAGCACAAAGATCATGGAGTTCATGTCCATGGGGTTGCCGGTCGTCGCATCGCGCACCCGAGTCGACATGTATTATTTTAATGATTCGCTGGTGCGTTTTTTCCCTTCCTCTGACGCGGGCGAGATGGCGGTGGCGATGAAGGAAGTTCTTGAAGATGACGTGATTCGGCAGAGTTTAGTGGAAAACGGTCTTCGTTACGTGGAGCAGAATTGTTGGGGTAACCGTAAGAAGGATTATCTTCGTCTCGTCGATGACCTGATCTGCGGACGGGATCTCGCTTGCAAAACCGAGGCTACGCTTCAGAAATCATCATGAACACTCTGACGTCATCGAATGTTTTGGTAGACGATCCTTGGAGCCGGGCGAAGTTGGAAAAGAGCATCCAAGGCGTAATGCGCTGGGTGGAGGCGCATGGATATCGGGCCTACGATCCCGGAGATGGGAGCAATTCTTTTCTGCGACCTTTGACGTTTAATAGTCTCCTGCTCGAACGACTTCTTCAGCAAGCCGTCTACCGGACATCTTTCAACCTCCGACCGCTGTTGGGCATTCGGCCTCATACCTCGACCAAAGGGATGGGCTACATGGCGTGGGGTTATTTGAAGATGTTGCGGATTACCGGCGAACCAGCCTACCGGGAACGCGCCCTCCACTGCTTGAATTGGCTGATCAAGAATCGCTCGTCAGAATACAAGAATTTCTGCTGGGGAAACGCCTTCGATTTTTCGACTCGAGCGGGGAAGATTCCAAAGGGAGAGCCCACTATCGTGTGGAGCAGCCTGATTGGGCAGGCCTTTATGGATGGTTGGGAAACACTGAATGAGGCACGTTTCCTGGATGTTGCCCAGAGTGTCTGCGAGTGGATTCTAAAGCTTCCGCGCGAACAAACTTCCGTTGGAGCCTGCCTCAGCTATGTCGCATTTAAGCAGAGTTCGATTCACAACTCGAACATGCTGGGAGGAGCCTTACTGGCGCGGGTAGGTGCACAGACCCAAAATTCGCTGGCGCTGGAAACGGCGCGGCAGGCGATGCTTTACACTTGCAGTTCCCAACGCCCGGACGGTTCCTGGTATTACGGGGAGGAGTCGAAATATCATTGGATCGACAACTTCCACACCGGTTACAATCTGGACAGTCTGAGGCGCTATGCGGACGTCACTGGCGACCGGAGCTTTGAACTCCAGATGCTGCGTGGATTCAAGTATTTTAAGGACACCTTCTTCGAAGCCGACGGCTGTCCCAAGTATTATCATGAGCGAAAATATCCGATTGATATTCAATGCGCCGCTCAGGCCATCGACACGCTCGCATTCTTCTCGGATCTCGACCCGGACGCACTTCCTCTGGCGCAAAAGGTTGCCGATTGGACTATCGATCACCTGCAGGATGCCGATGGGCATTTTTATTATCGTGACCTGGGGTGGACGAAGTCAAAAATTCCTATGCTTCATTGGGGGCAGGGGACGATGTTTAAGGCCTTGGCGAATCTCTCGGAGCGGCTATCTGCCTAACTGAATACTCTCGATTTATTGTATGAATGCCGGTGAATTCAAATATGTCCTGGTCACGCCTGCCCGGAACGAGGCAGCCTTTATTGAAGGAACGATCAAGTCATGGTTTCTCAAACCGTGCTGCCCCTGCGATGGGTGATAGTGAGCGACGGATCAACCGATGGCACAGACGAGATTGTTCGTACTTACGCCAGTCGACATCATTGGATCGAGCTGGTTCGCATGGCCGAGCACCGGGATCGGCACTTTGGCGCGAAGGCCAACTGCTTCAATGCTGGATACGAGCGGGTCAAACCCTTGGAATTTGATCTGATCGGAAATCTGGACGCCGACATTACCTTCGAGCCTGATTACCTTGAATTCCTGATTAAGAAGTTTGTCGAAATGCCGGATCTAGGAGTCGCTGGAACACCTTTCGTAGAAGACTTCTCCTCCCTCGACCATCACTCTTACGCTCACCGTTTCGCGAACTTGCAACACGTATCCGGTGCGTGCCAGGTTTTTCGCCGGGCCTGCTTCGAGACGATCGGCGGATATGTTCCGATCAAGGGTGGAGCGATCGATTGGATTGCCGTGACCACCGCTCGGATGAAAGGGTGGAAGACGCGAACCTTTATCGAGAAAACCAGCCTGCACCATCGCCCGATGGGCACCGGAAGCGGGAGCCAGTTGATGGCTCGCTTTCGCCATGGAATAAAGGACTACTACGTTGGCGGTCATCCGCTTTGGGAGTTGCTCCGAGGGATCTTTCAAATGCGCGAAAAGCCGTATGCCATTGGAGGGTTGTGGCTGATTGCCGGCTACTGCTGGGCCTGGGTCAGGCGAGTGAAGTGTCCGGTACCCGCGGACCTGAGAGCGTTCCACCGCGGAGAGCAGATGGCACGAATGCAGGGATTTTTTCGCAAGTTCCATTTCTCCAGAGGCAAGGCGGTGACGAGTGATGGAATGGCGGCGAGGCCACGGTAGGGACGCGCTCCCGCGCGTCCGTTGGCCTGCCCTTAGAGCGTGCGAAGGCGAAAGGGAGAGGCGGCAGGCGACGTGGATGGAGTGAGGAGTGGGCCCCGCCAGGAATGTCCAAAATGGTTGGGAAAATCGCGAAGACTAGAATTTTCAAGATAATATTTCGAGGTAACACGGTAGGACAGAGCTATGGCGGGAGCAGAACAATTTGTTAGTATCAAAGGGAAACTGACCAAGGTCCCTTGCGTCGAGGTAGCAGGTAAGCTCGTGGTGGTGACGGGCAAATGGTTGCGGACTGGCTGCAGTAATGGATGAACCGCTGGTGGAGGGGAAAATCGTGGAGGATCCCGCCGTGTTCATTGAACAGATGAGAAAAAGCGCGGTGCGGGCGGACATTTTTTCGTTTGCCCAGAAGTTGCCCGAGATCACTCCATTATATAATTACAGTTTCGAATGGGATAACCTGGCTGTGGTCCCGGTCACCACCTATAACGATTGGTGGGAAAAGCGATTGCCTCAAGAATCAAGAAAAAATGTTCGGCGCGCCGGGAAGCGTGGTGTCGTCGTGAAAGCCGTAGCATTCGATGATGAATTCGTGAAAGGCATCCAGGGAATCTATAATGAAACCCCGGTGCGCCAGGGAAGACGCTTTTGGCATTTCGGGAAAGATTTCGAAACGGTGAAACGAGAGAACATGACCTATCTGGACCGGAGCGCGTTTATCGGCGCTTACCTGGGTGAGGAACTGATAGGATTTATCAAAATAGTTTTTGTCGATCGCAATGCTACAATCATGCAAATCATCACGAAAAATGCGCATCAGGACAAAAGGCCGATGAATGCTCTGCTGGCGAGCGCCGTTGAGCTGTGTGTGAGCCGGGGAATGTCATTTCTCCTTTACGGTAAATACGTGTATGGCAAAAAAGAGGCCAGCCTGATGACTGAATTTAAGCGGCGCAACGGGTTCGAAGAGGTGAAGTTTCCTCGTTACTTTCTGCCACTCACGATCGAGGGGAGTTGGCCGATCAGATCCGGTTTGCACTTAGGGCGTTAGAAATCTTATTCCCATGCCGCTGATTAACCTGTTGCTAAATCTGCGATCACAATTATATCGAGGTTTGTATCGGTCGAAGCAGAACAGCGGAGATTCGGCCCAGGAAGCCCGAGAGAATGCGTAGCGGGCGATCGGCGTGTGCATTCTGCGTCTGAACAGGTTGGGCGACGAAATTACTTGAAGATTATCAGTAATTAGACCATTTCTTTCCCACGCCGGTGTAGCTCAATGGTAGAGCGGCTGAATCGTAATCAGTAGATGGAGTGTTCGAACCCTCCCGCCGGCTCCAGTTTGTTGGTTTCCACGACAGTGGTTTTTTCAGGGTCTCTAGATTTCTCCCAACTGCCCAGTCGAGGTTCTGAAAAACCTGTAACAAGATGAATTCTCAGCGCCAGCACGTCACGGTTTGTATATGTACGTTTAAGCGCCCGGCACTGTTGAATCGGTTGCTGGGCAAGTTGGAATGTCAACGCACGGACGGACGATTCGAGTACTCCGTTGTGGTCGCCGATAACGACTCCGAGCAGTCCGCTAAGCGAATCGTGGAAGATTTCGCTGCAAGGTCGACGGTGCGCACAGTCTACTGTGTGGAGCCGCGAAAAAACATCGCGCTGGCCCGAAACAAAGCGTTGGAGAAGGCGATCGGAGACTTTATCGCATTTATTGATGATGATGAGTTTCCGGTCGAAGATTGGCTGCTCAATTTGCTGAATGTTTGCGAGAATTTTGGTGCCTCCGGCGTCCTGGGACCGGTAAAGCCCCATTTTGACGAAGACTCCTCCCCAATGGATCCTCAATGGGCGCTTCTGCGAGAGACCGGAGCACCCGACAGGGCGGGTGATGGAGTGGAGCGAAGGACGGACCGGCAATTTACTCTTTCGAAGAGACATCCTCAATGGCGTTCCTAGCGCCTTTAACTCGGAGTTTGGTACCGGCGGGGAGGACAAAGATTTCTTTTTGCGAATGACCAATCGCGGAAATGTGTTCGTCTGGTGCAATGAGGGGGTCGTTTACGAAACGGTCCAGCGGACTCGGTGGACACGTAGCTTTATGCTAAAGCGAGCCCTGCTGCGTGGTAAAAATATCCTCAAGATTCCTAGCGGCCGGGTGCAACTTTTGCTGATGTCGATGGTTGCCATTCCGATTTACGTTCTGGTCTTACCGGTGACATTGCTCCTTGGGCAACATTCATTCATGAAGTACGCGATTAAACTTTGTGACCATCTTGGTCGAGTCCTCGCAATTGTCGGAATGAATCCGGTGAGCGAAAGAGAAATGTGAGCCAAGACCCCTTGCAATGGCTGAAACGGCGTAGCACAGACGATGTCCACGTCGTTGCGAGGGCAATCTCAGGACCGGAGGTGGCGTGCGGGAGCTCAGCCTGAACTTATGCCTGGAATCACAGGAATAATCGGAATTAAGTCTCTCAGAGAGAGGCCTCAGGTGCTGGCGCAGATGGCACAATGTATGAGGCATGATCCTTCCAGCTCTTTGGGCTCGCTATCGAATGAGGAGCTAGGTGTCTGGATTGGGTGGGTGTGGAGGGAAGGGTCTGATTGCCTGCCTGCTTGGAATGAGACCAAAGACATATGCATTGCCCTCATCGGCGAGACCTTTCCCGAACAGGCTGATCTCGCTCGCCTCAAGTCGAACGGTCACGAGTTTGGGTCTGAGGATGCAAGCTATCTGGTTCACCTCTACGAAGAAAAGGGCCTTGATTTTTTACGCGATATCAACGGCTATTTTGGCGGCGTGCTGATAGATCTACGCCGATCGAAGGTGGTCTTGTTCAATGATCGCTACGGCCTCCGTCGTATTTATTACCATGAACGCGAAGACGCAGTCTACTTTTCCTCGGAAGCCAAGTCGCTCCTGAAGGTTCTTCCGGATCTGCGGCAATTGGATCCGTCCGCAATGGCCGAGTTCTTCTCGTGCGGTTGCACCCTGGGCAACAGAAGTCTTTTTTCCGGTGTTTCAATACTTCCTGGAGGCTCGAAGTGGGAGTTTGCGCACGGTGGCCGAGTGAAGAAGGAAGTCTATTTTTCGAAGGAGGAATGGGAAAGCCAGCCACCTCTTCCTGTCGAGGAGTACTACGAAAAATTGAAGTCGACTTTCGCCCAGATCCTTCCCCGGTATTTGCGCGGAGACGGGAAGGTTGGTATGTCACTTACCGGCGGGCTGGACAGCCGGATCATCATGGCCTGGGCGCCAGGCGATGGGAAGAAGCTGACTTGTTACACATTCGGCGGCCTCTATCGCGACTGCACGGATGTCAAACTCGCCCGATTGGTCGCTGAAACCTGCCAGCAACCGTGCCAAACGATCCGGGTGGCCGGTGAGTTCCTTGCAGAGTTTCCAGCGTTGGCTGAAAAGACAGTGTATGTCTCAGATGGAACGATGGATGTTTCGGGCTCGGTAGAGCTTTATGTCAACCGGTTGGCGCGACAAATAGCACCGATTCGTCTGACCGGTAGTTACGGGTCTGAAGTGCTGCGGGGACATGTGGCGTTCAAGCCGATCTCGCTTTATGAACCTCTCTTCCAGCCAGCCTTCAGCGCTCGCATTCATGAGGCGGCAGGCACCTATGCCAGCCTGGAGAAAGAGAGTCGTCATTCCTTCATTCTCTTCAAGCAGGTGCCATGGCATCACTATGCGCGTTTCTCCGTGGAAGTGTCCCAACTGTCCGTCAGGACCCCTTACCTGGACAATAATCTCGCCCGCCTTGTCTACCAGGCGCCGCCGGACAGCGCCGCCGGCGGCAACATTAGCATGCGACTGGTGGCCGACGGCAATCCAGCGTTGACACGGTTCGGGACTGATCGGGCGGTATCCTGGCATCCAAAACCTGTTTTCGGCAAGGTACACCACCTTTATCAGGAACTGACAGCGAAGGCGGAGTATGCGTTTGACTATGGCATGCCACAAGTACTGGCTCGGCTGAATCACCGGTTCGCCCCGCTAGGTTTGGAGCGCATGTTTCTTGGCCGGCACAAATTCTATCATTTTCGCGTCTGGTACCGAGATGAGCTGTCCACGTACTTGAAGCAAGTGCTTCTGGATTCCCGGGCGCTTTCAAGGCCATACCTCTGTGGTCGTACGCTGGAACGAATGGTTACCAGTCATCTCGAGGGGAAGGGGAATTACACCCTCGAACTTCACCGTGTCCTCACGGCAGAACTCATCCAGAAGCTTTTTATCGAGAACTGATCTGCAATGGGTAGAATTATATTGTGGGGTTGGGCGCTGTTGACGATTTGGCTTATTAGGCGTGACACTGCCAGGCGTGACGGCATATCGGCGGCGGTATGGGTTCCAACTCTATGGGTAGCGATCATCGCTTCGAGGCCGTTGTCGAACTGGGTGGGAGGTGCTCAGCCGCAAAATCCAGATTACTCTTTGGAAGGAAGTCCGATCGACGCGCTTTTCTTCCTGGTGATGATTGTCGCGGCCACGGTAATTGTCTCCAAGCGGAATCCGGACTGGTCGGCTTTTTTCTCGAGAAACTGGCCGGTTATCCTCTTTTATTCCTATCTGCTGGTTAGCGTGCTTTGGGCAGCCGACCCCCTGGTTTCTTTCAAACGCTGGTTCAAGGAAGTGGGAAACATAATGGTGGTGATGGTGATCTTGACAGAGAAAAATCCGCAGCAGGCTTTCAGAGCGGTGTTTGTCCGCTGCGGCTACTTACTCATTCCCCTGTCTTATCTTTTTATTCGTTACTTTCCAGACTTGGGCAGGGTTTACAATGTCCACACCGGTGAGGTGGAGGCAATTGGCGTCACATTTCAGAAAAATACGTTGGGAGCGTTGATCCTGGTCTGCGGTTTGGCGATTGTCTGGGATTTGGTGGAGAGGAAGAAGCCAAGGAATAAAAAGGAGCGCGATCGGCTCGGGCTGTTTGTCCAAATTGGGGTCCTGCTGCTGGGAGTATATCTGGTCCGACTGTGCGACAGCAAAACCTCCCTGGTTTGTCTTGCGCTCGGCGGAGCCATATTGGTGGCAACCAAAATCCCCGCCCTCAGAGCGATAACTCGGCACCTTGGTCTTGGGATGCCGGTTATTATTCTGCTGCTTTATGTAATTGATTCGCTTTTCGGTGTAAAAGAATCCGTCTTACACGGGCTCGGACGCGATATGACATTTACAGGGCGCACAGATGTCTGGCATGCCCTTTTGGGATTGCATACAGATCCATTGATCGGGACGGGATTTTGCAGCTTTTGGTCCGATCGGTATTATCTTCCAAGTTGCCGGAATGGGTCGCATTCTCTGCCCACAATGGATACATAGAAGTCTATATCGATGGGGGAATTGTCGCGGTTTCGCTATTGGCGCTCCTCATTTGCGTCACGGGGGTCCGGATCACCAAGCAAATGCGTTCGGGCGCAACTTACGCCGTGATGCGCTATTCGGCTCTTATCGCTGCTGTCGTCGCCAGTTTTTCCGAATCTTACCTTGTCAGGATGGCGCCGGTTGGTTTCCTTTTTCTTTTGGTGGCCGTCGAAGTGCCCCGGCGGCAAACAGCCGGTCTGACGGGGAAATATTACCCTCCCGGTTCTGTGCCTCGGAAATGGCAGATAGAGTACGCGGGGCGGCCGCCACGGAGTCCCGGAGCTAAGCATTGAACGTGCACCAGTCGATTCCACCTCGGATCATTCAGACCGCGAAGACCAAGGACTTGCCGATGCTGGCCCAGGCCGCCAAGGTCACACTGACCGAATTAAATCCAGGCTTCGAGTATCTTATCTTCGACGATGTCGCTGTGGACGCATTCATCGACGAGAGATTTCCCCAGTATCGTGATGTTTATCAAGCATTCCCTCACCGCATCCAGAAATTTGATTTCTTCCGATATCTCGCGGTCTGGGAGTTAGGAGGATTCTACTTCGATCTGGATGTCTTTCTGGTTTCGAGCTTAGATTCGCTGCTGGACCAAGGTTGCGTCTTCCCTTTCGAGAGCCTGACTTTAAACCGGTTCTTGCGAGACCGGTGCAATATGGATTGGGAGATTGGTAACTACGCTTTTGGCGCTGCTCGAAGAGATCCCTTTCTAGACGCCGATCATCCAGAATTGTGTCCGGGCGCAGAGAGATCCTGCGTGGGTCAAACCGATGCTTAGTGGTCTGCCATTGCTTTTGCGCTCAGAGTCTTACGTACTTAACACCACGGGCCCCGGTCTGGTCTCAAGAACGCTGGCCGAGAACGCGGATCTCGCGCGCGAACGTCACAGTCCTTTTTCCAGAGGACGTCTGCGATAGGCAGTCATTGGAACCAATTTGGCGAGTTCGGTATTCACGTGATGGACGGTTCCTGGCGCACCAATGCGCATTTCGTTCATCGCCGCGTTACATTGCTATGGGAATCCTCGGATCTTGCGCAGGTCGCAACGGGAGAGCTCGAAACTTGGCGGGAAAAGAGATGTCCGGACGATTCGCCGTCCTGAGGGCGTCGTCTGATTAAACCGTCGCGTCGGTGTTTCCGATCCCAAAGCCGCGAGGATTTCCACGTTTGCCGTTAGATTTGTTTGTCCTGATTCGAGAAAAACTGCTTTGTTTGGCGGAGGATGAATTCTGTATGGATGCTGCGACACTATTGGCGAAGCTAGGCGGGCGATGGCGCTACGGTATGGGAGAATGGTTCGGTCGGCGACCAGTTGAAGTCTCTCTTCCGTATCCGCTCGTCTCGTTTACTTTTGATGATTTTCCTCGCTCCGCGCTGAGCATCGGTGGTGCCGTGCTTGAGTCGTACGGCGTGACAGGAACATACTACGTCTCACTTGGGATGATGGGAAAGATGTCGCCCACGGGAGAAATCTGCCACCTGGAGGATGTCGAGCAAGTCGTGGAACGCGGGCATGAATTGGGATGTCACACTTTCGATCATTGTAACGCCTGGGATACCAGACCGAGCGACTTCGAAAAATCGATCGTGCGAAATCACGATGCCCTGGCTCGTGTCGTTCCTGGCGCTCTTTGCCGAACGCTGGCCTACCCGATCAGTTCTCCTCGTCCCGGGAATAAGCTAAGGGCTGGCCGGCACTTTGATTGTTGTCGGGGTGGCGGTCAGACCTTCAATTCCGTCCATATCGATCTCAACAACCTCAAAGGCTTCTTTCTTGAACAAAGCCGCGACAATCCTGAGATGATTGAACAGATGGTGTGCCGGAATGCCGAAGCGGGTGGATGGCTCATTTTCGCGACGCATGACGTCTGCGAAAATCCGACTCCCTTCGGCTGCTCGACCGCGCTCTTTGAACGGATCGTCCGCTACGCGGTATGATCCGGGACGAAAATCCTGCCCGTTTATCAAGCTTGGACGGAGATAAGAAAGGGATGTCGGTAAATAGGCTTTATGCTCTCAAGTCGACAACCCTCGCGGGCGTGCGTGGTCCCTTTTGCCATCCAGGGTGAATCGCGCCGCATCGATGCCCTTGATTTCACGAAGGGTGCGCTGGTGTGCTTTATGGTCGTCTATCACAGCTTGAATTACTCTGCCTACAACGCCTTGGCATTCCAGTACTTCGCTTTTCTGCCGCCCTCTTTCATATGCATCACCGGCTTCCTGCTGACGCACCTTTATCTGCCGAGATATAAGTCTCTCGGATGGAAGGGACGCGGTAAATTGATTGCCCAGGGGCGCGAAGCTGGTTCTCATCTTCGTGCTGCTTAACATCGGGACGAAATTAGTGTCGGGCGAACATCCGATGAGCGGTGAAGGAAGCATGACCAGTTATGCTCGAGCCTGGTATCAGATTTTTGTTGAGGGAAACGGACGGTTGGTGGCCTTCGAAGTCTTGCTGCCGATTGGATATCTTCTGATGCTCTCCCCGGTGCTTGCTCTGGCTGCAGTCCATCAATCGCTGGTCGGTGCCTGGAATCGCCGGGGGTCTGTTCCTGTTGTGCGTGCTCATGGAGGCAAACGGCGTCGGCTCAAGCAATCTCGAACTCCTTAGCGCCGGAGTCATCGGAATGGGTGCGGGACTCTTCTCTCTGGATAGGGTTAACGCCCTGGCACGCCGGTGGGTGTTGCTCATTTTGGTTTACGCCATCTATCGGGTCTCGATTCAATTTTTCGCCTATACCTATGCGATGCAAATGTTGGCTGTCTGCGTCAGTCTGTTGCTGATCTATGCTGCGGGCCGGTATGCCGGAGCGTCAGGATTTTGGCAGCGCGAGATTATTCTGTTAGGCAAGTATTCTCTCCTGGCCTACATCGCGCAGATAGCGGTCCTGCAGGTCCTGACCAGGTTCGTGATTCACCGGGGGACCGAGTGGGTTGGTCTGGGTGCCCTCCTGGTCCTTACCTTGCTGATTACCTTAGTGATCATCCATGCGGTAGGTTGGATCCGTCAGAAGCGGCCATTAGCTGACCGGGCCTATAAGTTGGTGTTCACCTAGGATCTCATCTAGTGCTCTCTCCCTGTAGTGGGCGGATTGCCGATCGTTCCTGGATTAAGAAATACTGTTGAAGACGACCATTCGAAACGGCTGAAACAATGCTTTTCAACTCGCTGGAATTTGCGGTCTTTTTTCCGATTGTCAGCATCCTGTATTTCGTGCTGCAGCCACGGCTGCGCACTCCGATGTTGCTGGTGGCGAGCTGCATCTTTTACATGGCCTTCATTCCGGCCTATATCCTGATTCTGATCGTCACCATCCTGATTGACTACACCGCCGGTATCTACTTGGAGCGGAAGACTGGGCGAATCCGAACGGTTATTCTCGGGATAAGCATTGTGGCGACCTGCGCCGTGCTGTTTGTTTTCAAGTATTACGCCTTCTTTACCACCAACTTCGTCGGATTCGCTGGTTTGCTTGGTTGGCGACTGACCAGCCCCTCACTAAATTTCATCCTGCCCATTGGCTTGTCGTTTCATACCTTTCAGAGTCTCAGCTACGTCATCGAGGTCTACCGACGCCGGCAGGACGCGGAGAAGAATTTCATTATCTACGCTACTTATGTGATGTTTTTTCCGCAATTGGTGGCCGGTCCGATCGAGCGGCCTTACAACCTCCTTCATCAATTCTACGAGACCCATTCATTCGACTATCTGCGGGTGACAAGTGGTCTCAAACGAATGGCCTGGGGCTTTTTCAAAAAGGTAGTGATAGCTGACCGACTGGCGCTTTACGTCAAGGATGTCTACGCGGATCCGCAGCACTTCAACGGCCTCCAACTGACGATCGCGACCCTGTTTTTCGCATTTCAAATATACTGTGATTTCTCCGGTTATTCCGACATTGCCATCGGTTCAGCACGAGTCCTCGGATTTCGGCTGATGGAGAATTTCGATAACCCCTACCTCTCCCAATCAATCGCGGAATTTTGGCAAAGGTGGCATATCTCGCTTTCTTCGTGGTTTCGAGACTACGTCTATATTCCGATGGGTGGTAGCCATGTCAGTCGCCCCCGTTGGTTTCTGAATCTGGTGACGGTTTTTGCCATCAGTGGTCTCTGGCACGGAGCAAGTTGGACGTTCGTGATCTGGGGCCTGCTCAATGGTACGTATCTCGTGTTCGGGGCATTGACGAAGCCATTGCGCAATCGGTTCTTCAACGCCGTGAGATTGCCCGAAACCAATTTTGTCCGCGTGGGGATTAGAATTGTTACGACGTTTTTTTGTGTTTGTGTCGCCTGGGTGGTATTTCGAGCCCAGACCATCGACGCCGCGTGGTACATCCTGACCCACTTCTGGCAGGGATGGGATTTCAGTGCGGTTCGCACCGAGCAGTTTCTCCTCAGGCAAATGCCTGTCGCGATCGCCTCGATTATCTTGCTGGAGGCCATCCAATTAATTAACCGCAAAAAGCCTATCTCGCAGGTCATCGGCGGAATGCCTTTTCCCGTCCGCTGGGCGTTGTACATTGCCGCCGTTTTCATCATCACGCTGTTCGGGATTTATCGCAGTTCTCAGTTTATCTATTTTCAGTTTTGAACCTGCTGCGGAGCGCAGCGAAAGCTAACGACCACGTGCCCAAACAATGACGTTTATCTCTGGAATGACGCGGATCGGATTGTTCTTAGCCCTTGTCGCCCTGACGGCATTTGGTCTCGACGCCTTGATCGATACTGGGCTCCGGCGGGTGAGAACTTCGGAGTTTGGTGCGTTGAATCGCTCCATGTCCGGAGCAGTCAACGCAGAGATCTTGATCACCGGGTCATCGCGCGCCCTGGCGCACTACGACCCCTCGATTATCCAATCTATCACCGGGAAGACGACGTATAACCTTGGGCTCAATGGCTCGCACACCGACATGCAGTTGGCTCTTTTGAAAGCTTACTTGAAGCACAATGCCAAACCGGAGATCGTGGTGCATAATCTGGACACGCACAGTCTCTTGTCCACAGAGGATGATCTTTATCATCCTGGGTTGTACATGCCTTACCTGGCAGAGCAGGACTTGTATAAGGCCCTGAAAGACGTTCGGCCGGACGCCTGGAAGTGGAAGTGGATTCCACTTTATGGCTACGCGGTCGAAGATATGAATTTTACCTGGGTGGACGGGTTGAAAGGCTTCTTTGGGATAAACCCTCCGGAAGATTTTTTCCTCGGTTACAATCCGAGAAAACCGATTTGGACAGACGAATTTGAGCACTTGAAAGAGAGCCATCCGAACGGCGTCCGAGTCGGGATAAATGCCAAAGGAGAAGAGGCGATGCGGAATTTAATCGAATTATGCCGCGAGCAGGGAATTAAGCTGATATTAGTGTACTCACCGGAATATCATGAAATGCAAGACCTGACCATAAACCGGGCCGAAATCTTTGCCAAGTTCGAGGATATAGCGAAGCGATACCAGGTGCCTTTTTGGGATTACAGCAAATCTCCGCTCAGCCAAAACCGGAAATACTTTAATAACTCCCAGCATATGAACGTCGATGGAGCCACCGAATTCTCTCGTGATTTGGGAGATCGAATCGCTGCTTTCATCGGTGCCCCTCCGACCGTGTTGTCAAAAGGGGAGCAGGCCTCGCCTAATGGAAAAGAACAACGAGATACCGCCGCGTTGTCCACGACGGTGACAGATCGCTGAGGTATTGCGAAAATGCGTAACGTCTCGTCAGAGAATCTTCATGATGGGTCGCAAGATCACAATTTTCTTCATCCTGGCCGGCGCTCTGATGCAAGCATCAAGTTTCGGCGATATTATCCCGGCTAATCGGCGAATTGCCTGGTCCCGCAGTATCGTTGGGGTGCCGGGAGGGATTCCGAATCGCACGAAAATCTTCGCCGACGTTACGCAGAGCCCTTACAGAGCCGATAAAACAGGAACGTCGGACGCTTCCGCAAAAATCCAGGCGGCGATTGAAGCCTGCCCCGAAAATCAAGTGGTTTACCTGCCTGCGGGAACCTACCGAATCGACAAACCGATCGATTTTCGCCAGAAGAAGAAAATCACGCTGAGGGGTGCCGGGACGAGCACTCTCCTGGTTGATCACACCAGCGGCGGAAACGCGATGATCAGCATCGGCGGTCGATTCGGCACAGATGCTCGCTTCAGGAACCGCGATTACGGCAGGACTGAGCAAGGGTTCCGCCGAGGTGACGGTCGAGTCCGCAACTGGATTCAGCGTGGGAATGCTGGTGGTCCTTAGTCAGCGAAACGATCCTGCTCTCGTCTGGAGTCCGAACGGCCAGGACCGGCTGCTTCAGCAGGTTACCTCGGTAAAGGCCATCAACGGCAACACTATCACGATATTTCCTCCGACTTACTGGACCTGGAATCGGGCGCTGGATCCACGGCTATTACAATTTCGGTGGCTTCCAGGCGGAATGGGACGGGTGCGAAGATTTCCGCGTAGATCGGTCCAATGGAAAGGCGATCACGACTATTTTTATTGATCAAGGCTATGCCTGCTGGATCAAGGGAGTTCGAAGTGAGAAGGCACCTAATTACCATTTTATGGCAGTCGAATCAGCCTGTCTGGAGATTCGGGAAAGCGTCGCCTGGGATTCGATAGCCCATGTGACAAATGGGGCGGGCGTATTATTCTATCGGAGAGTTTGCAGTTCTTTGGTCGAGGACAACATCATTTACCGATGTTTTCCCGGGGTGGAAATTAGCAGCGGGAGTGGGGGCAATGTGATTGCCTATAATTTCATGGAGGATAATTATACTGATCAGAGCCGCCTGATGGGGGCGAGCTTTGATTGCAACCATGGTGCGCATACCTGCATGGACCTCTATGAAGGGAACGTGGGCAGCATGTTCCAAAGTGATGGATACTTCGGCAGCGCCTCCCATATTACCCTGTTCCGGAACCGCTTTCACGGGACGAACCCGACGCTTACGGACAACAGCAAGTGCGTCGATCTTGGTCGCTGGTCGCAATACTTTAACGTGGTCGGAAATGTGCTTGGGACTGCCGGCTTTAGCGTTTTGTTGGATCCGACCGAGACTTTCCCGTATGCCAAGCCGGTCATCTATCGGTTGGGATTTCCAAATATGGGAAACAACGGCTTCGAGGGAACAAGACCGCCAAGCACGGCCAACGATGCTTTGGACACGCGAGTCCGAGGCCACACTGATTCGGCACGGGAATTACGACTTCGTGACAAAATCAACCGCGTGGGAGGCAGGCATAAAAGACCGGGGACTGCCCATATCGCTCTATTTGAGCAGCAAGCCGGCGTGGTTTGGCAATCTGGCCTGGCCTCCGATTGGTTCCGATTTAAGTCCGATGGTCGGGCAAATCCCAGCGCAAGCGCGATACAAAGGGATTCATTTCCCGTATGGCGGGTAGCACCGCTCTCTGGAAGCTGCTCAAAAGGGTCCAGCTACGAAGTGAAATGAGAGACTCGATGCTGGAAGGGTCCGCGCCTTTGGAACCGATCCACCGAAAAGATCAAAGAACTCTGATCGGGGCTCAGGATTTGGAATTTAATAAAGCTAAATCTAAGGGCCAAACTTCCGTTGATAAGCGAAAAGCAATGTTGTCAGAACGCCGCCTGGACCCAATGTCGCTGCCGTCACGATAAGCGAAGCCAATGAAGCCGTTAGTCTCCATTCTTATGCCCGCTTTCAATGCCGAGGAGTGGATTGCCGACACGATCAAGTCAGCCATCGGCCAGACCTGGCAGCGGAAAGAAATTATCATTGTTGATGACGGATCGACCGACCGGACCTTGGAGGTTGCGCGACAGTTTGCCTCGCGAGAGGTCGTCGTCGTCACCCAGGAGAATCAGGGAGCATCTGCGGCGAGAAACAAGGCCTTTTCGATCAGCCAGGGAGAGTACATTCAGTGGTTGGACGCCGATGACCTGCTGAGCTCCGAGAAAATCGCCCGGCAAATGGCGGTGGCCGAAACTTGCCAAGACAGCCGAATCGTCCTTTCTTCCGCCTGGGGGCGATTCCTCTCCCGGGTACGTCGCGCTCAATTCATCCCGACTCGGCTTTGGTGTGATCTCAGTCCGGCTGAATGGATGATCAGGAAGATGAGCGAGAATCTTTTCATGCAGACGGCGACTTGGCTGGTCAGTCAGGGAGGCCAGCAACACCGCGGGCCCCTGGAACGCTCAACTTTACGTGGACAACGACGGGGAGTACTTTGCTCGCGTGGTCATAGCCAGCCATGGTATCCGGTTTGTTCCCGAAGCCCGCACCTACTACCGGATGACCGGCCCCAGGTCTGTCAGTTATATCGGTACTTCAAAAGCTGAAACTTGACTCGAAGGTGCTCGCCATGCAGCTCCAGGTTCGTTACCTGCGGTCCATCGAGGACAGTCCACGGATTCGAGAGGCTTGCCTTCGATATCTTCAGGACGGCGCTAATTCATTTCTATCCGAATCGCTTGGATCTCCTGGATGAACTCAAGCAGATCGCGATCGAATTGGGCGGAACGATCGAACCGCCATCGCTATCTTGGAAGTACAAGTGGGTTAGCGCACTTTTCGGAGGGGGAGTGGCCAAGCGTGCGCAACTCCTCTTTCCGATGGCCAAATGGACGCTCAAGCGATCTTGGGACAGGGCGCTCTTTCGTCTGGAAAACGGAGGTGGACCTGCTCTCTGATTTGCTCGGCAAATCCGACCGACTATCGTAATAGATGACCGGGATGAATGGTGTGGTCAACGGGCTTGGCGATCGGTCCGGTCGTCTTTTATTAGAGGAAAAAAGAAGTCTCATGCGCATAAAATGGTCTGTTGACGTTCAACAATTTCTGTTGGATGGCATTTTCTGGAGGTGGCTGCTGGAAAATGCCGCTCACACCAACTTAATGAGCCGACTTTCAATCCTTTACGTGGCCCCATACTGGCCAGACAAAGCTACTTCGGCAGGGGAGTGGCGGGTGTTGCAAATTGCGCGTGCGCTCGGCGAAATTGGGGGTGTGCAGGTTGCGGTGGTCTATGCGGAAGGTCACGATGGAGCCAGGCTGGAAAAGAAGGACCCAGCGTTTAATGTGATCCGCCGTCTGCCTGTTGAGAATCGAGCCCCTGCCGGGGCTCGTCAAAAGTTGAAATGGATTCTCAATCCGCGCGCGGTCTACCCGCACGGGCAGGGTGTGGATCGGCCCGCGATGGAGGATTTGCGCGGATTGACCGAAAAATTCGAAATTATCTGGTTTTGCAAGTTGCGCACGGCAAACATGTTTCCTCAATGGGCTTGGCCCCGATCTGTAGCGGACATCGACGACCTCCCGAGCACCTACGCGCGATCCGTATGCAAGAGCGAGCGCCAATTTCCGAAACGAGTGATAGCTGCGTCACAGGTTTTAGTTTGGAGGCGTCGTGAGAAACTGCTTGATGAGCGGTTTACGGTACTTGGCGTCTGCAGTGAGGGGATCAGCGCTATCTCAAGGCGCTCCGGCTGAAGGCGCCGTTACACGTGATCCCCAATGGATTCGACAGCCCGATAAACGTACCGATGCGGAAAGTTGCGAACCCTCCGCGAGTTGGATTTATCGGGGTGATGGATTGGCATCCCAATGTGGACGGAATACGCTGGTTCGCAGATCGCTGCTGGCCGCTAGTGAAGCGCGAGATACCGGATGCTCGGCTCCGTCTCGTCGGGCGCGAATCGGATGGACCTCTTTGCCCTGACGGGCCGGACATTGACGCGCTTGGCTGGGTTGAGGACGCCGCCGCGGAGATCGCTACCTGGGCCGTGATGATTGTGCCGGTCCGATTGGGATCTGGAACCCGTGGCAAGATTGCCCACGCCTTTAGCCTGAAATGTCCGATCGTCTCGACGACCCTGGGCTCCTATGGATATGACGTGGTCGACGGGCGTGAGTTGTTGCTGGCAGAGTCCCCGGAGGACCTTGCCAGTGCCTGCGTCCGCGCGATCCAGAAACCGGTTCAGGCAGCGGCAATGGCCGAAATGGCTTGGGAACGGTTCATCAAGACCTGGACATGGGATGCCATACGTCCGCGGGTTTGGGCAGCCGCCGAAGACTGCTTGCGGCTTGCCCGCAATCGGCGCCCGTGAATGAAACCGAGAGCAGCCTGACAGAATTGTCGTTGCCGAGAGTTTCCTTCTTGTTGCGGCACTTTTGATTCAGGAAATTGCTCGAATGGCCGATAGATCTGCCATGGCCTTGCGATCGTGGACGATACACATACCGGTCGGGCACCGGGCCTGTTCTGAATAACGACTCGATCTCATGCGAATACTTATAACGGGATCTGATGGTTACCTGGGCTCCATTTTGTCACCTGCATTGTTAAGGCTTGGCCACGAGGTCATTGGTCTGGATACGGGGTACTACAAGGAGCGCTCGCTGTTTCGCAGCGCCGATCCGTCGCCTCACACACTGATCAAGGACATTCGCGCCGTCGAGGTTTCAGATCTGCAGGATTTCAATGCGATCGTTCATATGGCTGAGCTGTCGAATGATCCAGCCGGCCAGCTAGCCCCTCACATCACTTACGAAATTAACCACAAAGGGTCAGTGCACTTGGCGGAATTGGCGCGGAAGGCCGGCGTGGAGCGGTTTATTTATATGTCCTCATGCAGCGTCTATGGGGCTTCCGGCGATGATTTCGTCACCGAGGAATCTTCAGTGAGTCCACAAACGGTCTACGCAATCTGTAAGGTATTGGTTGAGCGGGACATCCGGGCACTGGCAGACACCCAGTTTGCGCCAACCTTTCTGCGCAACGCCACCGCCTACGGCGCCTCGCCACGGATGCGATTCGACATTGTACTGAACAATCTCGCCGGACTGGCTTGGACAAAAAAGGAGATCCGAATGACCAGTGACGGCACGCCCTGGCGTCCGATTGTCCACGGACTCGATATTTGCCAAGCCATTAGCGCCGTCTTGGAGGCACCCCGGGAGGCAGTTGCAAATGAGGTATTCAATGTCGGGGATACCGAACATAACTACCGGGTCAGGGAGATCGCCGAGATCGTCGGAGAGGTTTTTCCTGGATGCGCAGTTTCATTCGGCTCTCCGAGTCCCGACAACCGGAGCTACCGTGTCTCCTTCGAAAAACTCCGCAAACATCTACCGAACTTCAAGTGTCGCTGGGATGCCAGGCGAGGCGCCGAACAGCTCCTAAACCTCCTGCGTCGGGTGGATATGACCCAGGAAATGTTTGAAGACAGAGCTTTTACCCGGCTAAAGCAGCTCGAATATTTGATTCGGACGCGACAAATCGACGAAAACTTCTACTGGACCAAATAATGCGGTTCGCGGCGACAAAACTCGAAGGCGCGTGGATTGTTGAGCCGGAACCCACAGAGGATGACCGGGGCCCATTCGCGCGGACATTTTGTGCGCGTGAGTTTCGAAACCACGGGCTGATAGACGTTATCGTACAATGCAACGCCTCCTGGAATGCCCGCAGAGGGACTATCCGAGGATTGCATTATCAGCAGCCGCCGTCGTCCGAAGTGAAGCTGGTTCGTTGCGTCGCCGGCTCGTTATGGGATGTGATTGTCGATTTGCGGCCTGACTCTCCAACCTATCTTCAGCACCTCGGCATCGAACTGACGGCAAGAAATCGCCGGGCGCTCTACATACCCGAAATGTTTGCTCACGGGTTCCAGTCTCTGGAAGATGGAACGGAGGTCTTCTACCAGATGAGCGAGTATTCACACGCCCGAGGCGGCGCAGGGATTGCGGTACGACGACCCCAGGTTGGGGATCAGGTGGCCGCTCGCACTCACCTCGATTTCCGCTAAAGACCAGGCTTGGACCCTGCTGGAATGATCGAGTTTGAAAGTAAGCGGAGCTCTACGGATGTCGTCGATGCGAGTTCTCCTAGTTTGCTTCAGAAACCAATGAAGATGGATCTTACGAATGAAAATGCATTTCCGGAAGGCGCCTCGCCTTTCGTCAGCGTCGTTACCCCAGTGTTCAACGGTGAGCCCTTTCTGGCCGAAAGCATAGAAAGCGTGCTCGCCCAGGATTACGCCAACTGGGAATACATCATTGTCAACAACTGTAGCACCGACCGGACGCTCGAGATTGCCATGTCGTATGCCCGTCGTGATGGTCGGATCCGGGTCGTGACCAACCGGGATTTTGTAAATTGCGAGGAGAACCATAACAACGCCTTCCGCCAAATTTCGGCGCGCAGCGACTATACGAAGGTGGTATCCGCCGACGATGCTCTGCTCCCTGGCGCCCTGGGAAAGATGGTACGGTTTGCCGTGGGACATCCGACGGTTGGAATTGTCGGGTCCTATCAGCAAAGCAACGACACCATCAAATGGAAGGGTTTACCTGAAAACGTGAGCGTCTTGTCGGGACGGGAAGCCTGTCGGATGGGATTGCTTGAAGGACTCAATGTGTTTGGCAATCCAATGAGCGTGCTCTATCGATCGGATCTAATCTGCGGCACCGAATCCTTCTTTCCGCACTCTGAACCGCACGCTGATACGAGCGCGTGTTATGCGCACTTGCGTAATTGCGATTTCGGCTTCATTCACGAGGTCCTGTCCCTCAGGCGCGTGCATAAGGGGCAACTCTCGACGCCCGTTGGCACTGCTTAATGCTGCCTTCTTAGCCGATCTCGATATCCTGCTCCAGTATGGGCCCGAATATCTGAGCGATGCCGAATGCGCGGCCCAATTGGACAAGCTGATGACCGTTTACTATCGGTCCTTGGGGGGCTCTGTTTTGAAGATGAGGGAGGGCAGTTTCTGGGCGTTCCACAAATCCGAGTTGGCCCGTCTCGGTTACGCTTTGGACTGGAGACGGGTTTTCATTGAGGCGATTCGCGAGTTCGCCAGCGAGCTTCGGAGCCCGGTAACGGCAGTGCGCAAATTCAAATCCGTTGCTCTGGGACAGGGACCGCTCCCGATCCAGGAATCGACGAGCAATCCGATCCTGCGGAGCAGGTCAGCGGCTCGCCATCTCCCTGGCTGTAAGGGCTCCAAATGACCAGAGCCGAACGATTTCAAGCGCTGACGGGCAGTCAGGCCGTTGAAGAGAGTCTTAAAAAGCGGTCGATTCGCGGTGGTGCCTTCGCGATGGGGGCGGAAGGGTGCGATTTCGTGCTTCGCGTGGGATCGATCGTTGTCCTGGCTCGTCTGCTTATGCCGGAGTATTTCGGACTCATAAGCATGGTCACCGTGGTCACCTCGATTGCCGAGCGTTTCAAGGATCTTGGCCTGACGACCGCAACGGTCCAGCGAAAGGAGATCACCCACGAGCAGGTGAGCACCTTGTTTTGGGTGAATTCGGGCGTGGGTGCCGCGACGATGCTGATTGTGGCGGCCCTCGCATATCCCATAGCCCTTTTTTATAACGATTCGCGGCTTGTCCCCATTACGTTGGCCATTGCCACTAGCTTTTTGTGGAGCGGCATGAGCCATCCAGCATCAGGCCTTACTACGTCGGCAAATGAAGTTTGCTCAGATAGGAGTGATTCAGGTGGGTTCTAACGCTCTGAGCATTATGGTGGCCATCTTGATGGCACTGAGGGGACTCGGTTACTGGGCCTTGGTGGGTCGCGAGGTCTCCCGCAATGTCTTCCTGGCGCTCGGCACCTGGGCGTGCTTCCCTTGGGTGCCAAGCGCCCCATCGCGGCAAGCAGGCGTCGGATCGATGCTCCGCTTCGGCGGACACATGACGGCTTTCAATTTGGTGTGGTTCCTGAGTGCCGGCCTAGACCAGATCCTGATTGGCAAGATCTTTGGGGCGGCCCCGCTGGGACTCTATCGGCAGGGCTTTCAGCTCGTCCTGGCTCCCATCAATCAGTTCAGGTACCCCATTCAAGTCGTTGGTGAAGCAGCGTTGAGCCGGTTGCAGAACGATGCGGAGAGGTACCGCCGATATTATCAAAAGTTCCTGAGCTTGCTGAGCCTGGTCACCATGCCGGTTGTCACATTCCTCGCGGTCAATGCCGAGGAGGTGGTGCTGGTTACGCTCGGACCCCGGTGGATTGCGGCAACGCCGATGTTTCGAATTATGGCTATCGCCGCCTTCATCCGACCTGCAGCTGCGACGACAGCCGTGGTGACAATCACCTGTGGCCACTCGCGGCGATTCTTTTGGCTGGGCTTGTTTAGTTCGCTTGCGCTGGTGATATTTTTCGTGGCCGGAATACCCTGGGGACCGGTTGGCATCGCGTCTGCCCACATTTGGTCCGTCTACCTCTATTTGCTTCCGGTCCTCTACTGGAACTTCAAGGACACCCCCGTCTCTGTACGCCTGTTTTTCTCCTCCATTGCCAAGCCGGTTACGGCCAGTTTGCTGATGGGGGCTCTGTTGTACGCTCTTAAACAAGCGACCATTTGTCCACGGTAGTCTGGGCTTCCTTGGCCTTTCCGCAGCGGTAGCAGTCCCGGCCTATTTGGGCTTGTGGTTACTTTTCCCGGGAGGCGCATCCGAGCTGAGGCAATTGGCGACTGACCTCACCTCCATTTTGGTCCCCACGGGGCTGCTGGGCAGGAGGAAAAAGGAGCAGCCTGTTTGACCGTATAGCGACCTATCAACTCAACGGCCTCGCAGGATTTAATGTTTTCGCGTAAATCAATTTTGACCGAAACAACAGGGGTCGATTCCGTCTGCGAATTCTGGTTCGCCCACCGATGTTGTCCGCGAAACACAGCGGTGCTGGCGACTCTTCTGGTGACCCCTCGCCGCACGACTTAAAGAGAAAAACAGCTCACGGGGCTTTTGTTTCCACGATTGGACAAGCCGCAAACTTTATTTTGCGTACCGGCTCCATGATCATACTGGCCCGACTTCTGTCTCCAGCCGATTTTGGGCTGGTAGGGATGTCCACCGCGTGTACTGGCTTTCTCAGCCTCTTCAGGGATGCCGGCCTGTCTGTGGCCACTGTTCAACGTGAGTCGATTACGCGCGCGCAGACTTCGACGCTTTTTTGGCTCAATCTTGGGGTGGGTGTGTTCCTGGCTGCACTCTGTGTAGTGATGGCACCGCTGCTGACGGTATTCTATCGCGAACCACGTCTGTTTTGGGTGACGGTGCTGACCGGGGCGGGTTTCATTTTCTTCGGAGCCGCCGCCCAGCACCGAGCGTTGCTGGAAAGGCAGATGCGTTTCACGGTTTTGTCCGTGATGGACATTATTTCGCTCTTCGTGAGCGTCCCGCTGGGCATCGGGATGGCTTTCGCGGGACTGGGATACTGGTCGCTGGTGTATATGGGTCTCTGCCAGTATGCCGTTAGCTCGCTCGGCGTTTGGGTAGCCAGTGGATGGGTTCCTGGTCGGCCGCAGCGGGGTGTTGGGGTGCTTTCGATGGTCAAATATGGTGGCACGCTGACTTTGACCAATTTCATCATGTATCTTGCCAGCAATACCGATAAAGTTTTGATCGGACGATTCTGTGGTGCGGAGGCATTGGGCATTTACGGACGGGCCTACCAACTCATTAATCTGCCGACCGAAAATCTTAACTCAAGCATTGGACTTGTTTCGTTTCCCGCGTTGTCGCGCGTCCAGGATAATCCCGATCGTTTACGAAGCTATTTTCTGAAAGGATACGGTTTTTTTCTGTCGATTGTCATACCCATCACCATGGCCTGCGGATTGTTTGCTGAAGACATGGTTCGAGTTTTTCTCGGGGCAAAATGGGGCGAAGCAGTGCCGATGTTCCGGCTTTTGGCACCTTCGGTATTGGCCCTGTCTCTAATTAAACCGTTTTTCTGGCTGCTGGTGGCCACTGGTCGGGCAGCTCGGATGCTCTGGATCAGCCTGCTGATCGGGCCAATTGTGGTTCTGGGTCACCTTATCGGTCTTCGCTTTGGCGCACTGGGAGTTGCCGGCGGACTGTCAATTACGACTACGCTCATGGTGGTGCCGACGATTATTTGGGCCACGCGCGGTACATCAATCACTGCTGTCGACACCCTCAAAGAGATATTGCGTCCGTCGCTTTCAATCCTCCTGGGCGCCGGCGCCACGTTTGCAGCCTGGCGTTTTATTAACTTACTAACTCCAGGGCTCCTCCGGCTCACTGCCGCCTGCGCCATCCTATTGGGTGTTTATACCCTCGTTCTTTGGTTTGGGATGGGACGAAAAGCAGTTTATCTCAGCCTGTTCAAAGGGACCTTCGCGAGGCGGGGGGATAGCGCAGCTTCCGAGAAGCCTGAGGATTTGTAGGTCCGCGGACAGGCAAAATTCAATACGAAAATAATGGAAACAGGCACACTAGCTCAAAACCGGGTAGCTCCAGACCAGGAAGCATTGAACAATCTGCAATGCCGCGCCGGCGAGTGGGTAGAAGTCCGAAGTAAAGATGAGATTCTGAGGACTCTCGACGGGAACGGACAGCTGGAAGGATTGCCCTTCATGCCGCAGATGTTTCAGTACTGCGGGCAACGATTTCGGGTCTTCAAGCGAGCGCACAAAACTTGCGACACGGTCGCTAAGGCGAAGGGCAGGAGAATGAACAGCGCGGTTCATCTGGATGGAATTCGATGCGATGGCCGGGCCTATGGCGGATGTGAAGCCGGTTGTTTGATTTTTTGGAAAGAAGCCTGGCTTAAAAGGGTTGGCGAACGCAGTTCGACAACGGCACTTTCGGGTGATCAGGCGGCGCGCAATGGAAATGGGCCAGTTTCCGAATGTCGGGAAGAGGATGTCTGGGCTGGAACGAAAGCGGCCGAAGGCGGAACGATCGACGACCCAGTCTATGTATGTCAAGCGACCCGAGTACCTGCGGCAACAGAACCGCTGCCATGGTGGGATCTTCGACAGTACGTGGAAGATTTGACCTCGGGTAATATCGGGCTTGGCAAGATGGCGCTGGGATTTATCTACATGGCTTATCGAGGTCTGATCAACGCCGGTATCGGCTTGGGCCCTCCGCTTCGGTGGCTGTATGACAGATTCCAGCGTTTATGGGGAGGGATACCCTATCCGAAAAAAGTGGGCAAGATACCCGTCGGGTCGAAAACGCCGACTTTGATACTCAATCTCCAGCCTGGGGAATGGGTCCGCGTCAAGAGTTTTGACGAGATCCTGGCTACATTGGATGCCGACAATAAGAATCGGGGCTTGTACTTCGACGCGGAGGCGGTCCCTTACTGCGGACGCACGTTTCGGGTGCTGAAACGGGTCACCAGAATCCTCAACGAGAAGACCGGCAGAATGATGGTGATGAAGAACCCGTGCTTCATTCTGGACGGTGTGGTTTGTCAATCAAGGTACAGCGAATGTCGACTCTTCTGTCCACGGAGCATCTATGCGTATTGGCGGGAAATCTGGCTCGAGAGAGTTTCGGGTAGTGATCAAGGCGATACAAACAAGACGGGAGCCAAATCGGTGGTTTGAATCGTCATGCGGGAGATGCAAGTGCAAAACGTGAGTTCGATGCGTGGAGCGGGTACGATGAGGCGGATTTCCGCGCCTCCCATTGCCGAGATAATCGCTTGGGGATTGGTGGCGATCGGAATCCTTTTACGTTTGAGGCAATTTCTTTCTGACCGCTCTCTGTGGTTGGACGAGAGCTTCCTTGCCCTCAATATCATTCACCGATCCCCGACCGAACTTCTCAACCCGCTCGATTACGATCAGGGCGCTCCGCTTGGGTTTCTCTTGCTCGAAAAACTTGTCGACATTGTCTTTCGGCTCCAGCGAAATGGCGCTTCGCTTGCTCCCTTTGGTTTGTGGCATCATTTCGATTTTCCTCTTCAGGGCAGTTGCGAGCCGCTTTCTTAAGCCCACTGCGGTTTTAATCGCCGTTGGACTTTTCGCAGTCCTGGATCCTCTGATTTATTATTCGGCCGAGGTGAAGCAGTACTCCAGCGACGTTGCTATCGCGCTCTTATTGTATCTTTTAATTGACTCTCTCTTCGAGACGCCCTTGCGGATCAAGCGTACTCTCGTTTTCTCGATGATTGCGGCAATCGCAATATGGTTTTCACACCCAGCAGTCTTTATCCTGGCGTGTGCGGGGATGAGCTTTCCTTTGTTTTCACTCCGCAATAGTGATCGACGGTCGCTGGTTCTATCATTTGTTCCCGGGGTTCTCTGGTTGGGCAGTTTCTCGGTCTTTTATCTTTTCTCGGTTCGCAGGCTAAGTGCCAACCGCACGCTGCTCGATTATTGGCAAGATGCGTTCCCGCCCTTTCCACCGTCGCTGATGGCAGACAGCCGCTGGGTTGTTGATTCCTTTTTTGGATTATTCTCCGACCCGGTCGGGCTGAAGATGACGGGAATAGCGGTCGTCGCGCTAGTGATCGGGGCCTGGGCGATCTTTTCCCAGCATCGAGGGAGGTTTCTTCTTTTACTGGCGCCGGCGGCACTTACATTGGTGGCCTCTGCTTTGCATCGGTATCCATTTCGCGGACGATTGCTCCTGTTTCTCGTTCCCTCGGTAATTCTCCTGATTGCCGCTGGCTTGGGAACTATAGGAACGAAAACCCGCCAGTCTCTGCCGCTTTTGAGTGTTTTATTGACAGGGCTTTTGTTTTTTCATCCCGTGGCGAACGCGGGTAAGTACTTTATCGATCCTCGAAAGAGGGAAGAAATTAAGCCTGTTATAGAGTATGTCAGGAACCATCGCTTGGAAGGCGACATCCTGTATCTCTATCATTCGTCCGAATTGCCATTTGAGTACTATAGCGAACGACATCTAATCGAACCGATAAATAAACTTGTTGGGAGAGATTCGCGAGAGAATTGGAAGCTTTTTAAAGAGGATTTGGACAAGCTGCGCGGTAAGCAGAGAGTTTGGATTCTTTTCTCGCACGTCTATCCATTCCCATTTGAAAACTACCTACGCCAGGGGATGGCGATAGATTCGATGAAGAGCGTCTCTTTCTGGACTACCTCGACGGTATGGGCAGGAGGTTGGATAGCGAGCGAAGTGCGGGTGCTTCCGTCTACCTTTATGATCTTGGCGTGACATCGCAATCCTGGTTCAACCGCGATGCCAAGTCTTCGGCGATAATCTAATCAGAAGCTGAGGATCATCGAATGACTGTTTCGTATCAAACAGTCCGATGCCGAAGAGGCTTGGATGGATGGTTTTTGACATGAAAGAGGAAGAACTTAGCGATCTCCTTGGCAATTGGGAAGAGTTGAAGCAATGCGCGGAGCTCTATAAGATTGTTTCCGCCCTTTATCCAATCTGTCGGAGCATTACCGGCGAAGGAGTGCGGCAGAGCCTGCGCTTGCTCCAGAGAACAATCCCCTTGGAAATCCATGAGGTTCCAAGCGGCAGTCAGGTGTTTGACTGGATTGTCCCGCTGGAATGGAACATCCGGGATGCCTACATAAAGAACGCCGCGGGTGAACGCGTCGTCGACTATCAACGGAACAATCTCCATGTCGCTGAATTATAGCGTCCCGGTGCACCGATCGATGTCGCTGGCCGAACTCAAGCAGCATCTGTTCAGTTTACCAGAGACACCGGACTGGATTCCGTACCGCACCTCTTACTACAAGCAAACCTGGGGTTTTTGTCTGAGTCAACGTCAGCTTGAGCGCATGACGGAGGGGGAATATGAGGTTTGCGTGGATTCCAGCCTTGAGCCGGGGCATCTCACCTACGGTGAGTATCGGATCCAGGGTGCGACCGACGACGAGGTGCTGATCTCGTGTCATTCGTGCCATCCTTCGCTTTGCAATGACAACCTTTCAGGTATGGCGACGGCGGCCGGTCTGGCGCGCCTTCTTGAAAGGGTTGACTTGCGTTACTCCTACCGCTTCCTCTGGATCCCGGGCACGATCGGCTCGATCACCTGGTTGGCCCGAAACGAGCCTATCCTTCCGCGCATCAAGCATGGACTCGTGCTTTCGTGTGTCGGCGACGCGGGAGCGTTCACCTATAAGCGAAGCCGGCGTGGGGATGCGGAGGTCGATCGGGCGGTCGAGCAGGTGCTCCGGCACAGCGGGCACCAGTTCGAAGTTTTGGATTTCACTCCGTATGGCTATGACGAGCGGCAGTATTGCTCCCCGGGCATCAATCTCCCGGTTGGATGCTTTATGCGCACCCCGAACGGACGCTACCCCCAATACCACACCTCGGCGGACGACCTCGACTTCGTCACCCCTTCCGCGCTTGGAGAATCGCTCGGGCAGTTGTTGCGAGTCGTCCAGGTCCTGGAAAAAAATGGCCATTACCTGAACCTCAACCCCAAAGGCGAACCGCAGCTTGGCCGGCGTGGACTGTACCGGCAAATGGGCGGTCTTAAAGATGCCTCCGCAAAGAGAAATGGCCATGCTCTGGGTCCTCAATCTTTCGGACGGTCGGTACGATCTCCTTGATATCGCGGTGCGCTCTGGTCTTCCTTTTGAGCAAATTAGCCAGGCCGTCGATGCACTCCATTCTTCCGGCCTTTTGGAATTAAAAAGGATGCGGTAGCTCTCGGGTGTCGAGAGCAGAACGATCCCCGCCAAGATCAATTCTCTACTCGATCATTGGAGGAAGAGCAGAGAGGGAATGGCTAACGTGGTCATTCCGAGCCCACAGCAACTATGATAAGCCAAGAAAGACCCAAAAATATGAATTCGATGTTTTTTGATTCAGCGGTTCCGGATGATGAACGCCGCCGACTTTTGTACAAAGGGGAGTTCTTCGTCTACTCGCCGACCGCCAGTTCCCGTGCCCTTTGTGAGTTTGCTCAGCAACTCTCCGAAGAGGCTTTCGCACCCTATAAGCCAACGAAAGCGCAGTTCGAGATGCCGCCCGAAAAGTACGCCGCCGTACTCGAGGTGCTTAAACCGAAGTTTATTCATAACCCGACCTCTAAACAACTGATTCAGGGTCTGTTGAAGGAACTCGGTTGTAACCTGGAGAAGACCTACTTCGATGTTCCTCGGCTTCGGACGGCGACCAGCGATAACTATATGACTTCAGGGTTGGCTTATGCTTTCCATCCCCATCGCGATACCTGGTACTCAGCGCCATCGTGCCAGATCAACTGGTGGATTCCAGTTTACGATATCGTACCTGAAAACTGCATGGCTTTTCATCCTGTCTACTGGACTCAGCCCGTGAAGAACAGCTCCCGAGAGTACAACTATTACCGATGGAATAAAGAAAGTCGGGCCACCGCAGCGCAGCAAATCAAGACGGATACTCGCAAGCAACCTCACGCGGAGGAGCCGATGGAACTCGATCCGCAGATCCGCGTGATCTCTAAAGTGGGCGGAGTCCTCCTTTTCTCCGGCGCACATATGCACTCGACCGTTCCTAACAGTTCCGGCGCAACGCGGTTTAGCATCGATTTCCGTACCGTACATTTTGACGACGTGACGACCAAATCAGGAGCTCCCAATATTGACTCCGAGTGCACCGGCACGACGTTGCGCGATTACCTCCGCGGAACAGATTTCTCCCGGTTGCCGGACGATCTGGTCGCGCCTTATGACACCGAAGCTCCGCCGGAGGATGCCGTGCTTGTTTACCAGCCGAAGGAGACCAGATAGCTGCTGGTTGGAAGACCCGGTCGCTTATGAAATTCGAGAAGTCGCAAGGCCTGAGAGCGAGGTTTTCTTCGGCCATCCCCGGGGGTTCGCACACCTACGCCAAGGGCGACGATCAGTTCCCGGTGACCTGTGCGCCGTACCTGGTTCGCGGCTCGGGCTGCCATGTCTGGGACCTGGATGGCAATGACTTCATCGAGTACGGCATGGGATTGCGTGCCGTTGCGCTCGGGCACGCTTTTGACCGGGTCAATGAGGCGGTCTTTCGGCAAATGAAGCTGGGAAGCAATTTCACGCGCCCGGCTACGATCGAACTGGAATGTGCCGAAGAATTGCTGCGGCTGATCCCGGGCGCGGAAATGGTCAAATTCGGCAAGAATGGCTCCGATGTGACAAACGCGGCGGTAAAGTTGGCGAGAGCCTATACCGGTCGAGACCTGGTGGCGATCTGCGCGGAACATCCGTTCTTCTCTGTGGACGACTGGTTCATCGGCACCACTCCCATGAACGCGGGGATCCCGCAGGCGGTGCGCGACTTGACCGTGCAGTTCCACTACAATGACGTTGCCAGCGTCGAGGCGCTCTTCGCCAGCCATCCGGGCAAGATCGCCTGCCTGATCATGGAGGCCGAGAAAGATCAGGAGCCCCGTGATGGGTTCCTGCACCGCGTGCAGGACCTCTGCCGGGCGAACGGCGCGGTGTTCATCCTGGACGAAATGATCACCGGGTTCCGGTGGCATCTCGGTGGAGGGCAGGCGTATCACAAGATTACCCCTGACCTGTCGACTTTTGGCAAGGCCCTGGGCAACGGGTTCGCGATCTCCGCGCTGGTGGGCCGCAAAGAAATTATGAGGCTTGGAGGGCTGGATCATGATCGAGAGCGGGTTTTTCTTCTCTCTCTGACCCACGGCGCGGAAGGCCATTGCCTGGCGGCGGCATTGGAGGTCATGCGAACCTATCAGGAGGAACCGGTGATCGAAGTATTGTGGCGGCAGGGGTGCCGCTTGAGAGAGGGGATTCAACGGGTGCTCGCTGCTCGAAAGATGGAGGGCTATTTCGCGATCGCAGGAAAGCCACCCTGCCTCACGTACGCGACTTTAGACGCCAACCATGCGCCGTCTCAGGAGTTCCGGACGCTGTTCCTGCAGGAGACGATCCGACGCGGGATACTGGCTCCGAGTTTCATTGTCAGCTATGCACACAGCGATGCCGATATCGACCGGACCGTGGAAGTGGTAGATGGCGCCCTGGCGGTTTACGCTCGAGCCCTCGAGGAGGGGATTGAGAAGCATCTTGTCGGGCGCCCAGTGAAGCCCGTATGGCGGAGATACAATTAGATAATATGACTGCAGCAATCTTGGAACAGGCGGAATCAATCCCGGGTCAAACCCAAAGCACCGCAAAATCGGCACGCTGTCGTTTCTGCGGGGCCCCGCTCCAGCAAACGTTTGTCGATTTGGGAATGTCGCCTTTGTGCGAGAGCTATCTCAAAGCCGATCAACTTAACGAGATGGAGCCCTTCTACCCGCTGCATGTCAAGGTTTGCGGGGAGTGTTTCCTTGTTCAGTTGGAGGAATACGTCAGCCGGGAGCACATTTTTACCGAGTACGCCTACTTCTCTTCCTATTCTGACAGTTGGCTTAGGCACTCATCGAATTACGTGGAGATGATATCCGAGCGTCTTGGCCCTCGGCGCCGGGAGTCTGGCCGTAGAACTGGCCAGCAACGATGGCTACTTGCTCCAGTATTTCGTGAAGAAGGGGATTCCGGTTCTGGGTGTGGAACCGGCAGTGAATGTCGCTAAAGTCGCCGAACGAAAAGGGGTAACGACCCTGGTAAAGTTCTTCGGATGTCAAACCGCCCGGGAAATGGTCGCGGACGGCCAGTCCGCGGATCTCGTGGTCGGCAATAACGTCTTGGCCCAGGTGCCAGATCTAAACGACTTCGTGGGCGGTATCCGGATCGTTCTTAAGGCCAAGGGAGTTGCTACCCTTGAGTTTCCGCATCTCGTGCGGCTGATGAAGGAAAACCAGTACGACACGATCTATCACGAGCACTTTTCTTATTTTTCGTTGATCGCAGTGGAGAAGATCTGCGCCGCTCACGGTTTGGTTCTCTTTGACGTCGATGAGATTCCTACCCATGGCGGATCGATGCGGATTTACCTGCGGCACGTCGAGGATGACTCCAAGCCGGTAGCCGAGGCGGTCTCGAAGCTGAGGGACAGCGAGTTCGCCGCGGACCTGGACCAGATGGAGACTTATGCAACTTTCGCCGAGCAGGTGATGGAGTCGAAGCGCGCCTTGCTTGAATTGCTTATCCAGCTGCGCAGGCGAAGGCAAGCAGATGGCCGGATACGGAGCGCCTGGAAAGGGCAACACGCTCTTGAACTACTGCGGTATCCGCACCGATTTTATTGAGTTCACCGTGGATCGAAACCCATACAAACATGGGCGGTTCCTGCCTGGCACGCACATTCCGATCTACCCGGCCGAACAAATTAAGGAAACGAAGACCGGATTACATCCTGATCCTTCCGTGGAACCTCAAGGACGAGATCGTCGAGCAACTGGCCTACGCCCGAAAATGGGGTGCAAATTTATTGTGCCGATTCCAATGGCGCACATTTTGGATTGAAGTGAGGTCAGTTTTAGGAGACGGATAGATGAAAAATCAAGAATCTAGAAAACAATTATGAAAGTTGTGCTTTTCTGCGGTGGTTTGGGAACGCGCCTCCGCGAGTTCGGCGACAACATCCCTAAGCCGTTGGTGCCCCTCGGTTACCGTCCGGTTCTTTGGCACGTCATGAAGTATTATGCGCACTTCGGACATCAGGACTTCATCCTCTGCCTGGGATACAAAGCCGACCGGATCAAGGATTATTTTCTCCATTATGACGAGGCCATGTCCAATGATTTCGTCATGTCGGAGGGCGGGCGTAAGATCGATCTGCTCCGCAGCGATATCGAAGATTGGCGGATCACCTTCGTCGATACTGGATTGAACACCAAGATTGGTCAGCGATTGCGGAGTGTTCGCCACCTGGTGCGCGACGAAGAAATCTTTCTGGCCAACTACTCGGACGGGTTAACGAATATGCCGCTGCCCGAGATGATTGACGTGTTCAAGCGTAGTGGCAAGGTCGGCGCGTTTGTCTGTGCGCCACCTTCCCAGACTTTCCATGTCGTCAGTGTTAGCCCCGGAGATCGTGTCGAGCGGATCGAATCCATTCGGGAATCGGGCCTGCTGGTCAACTGCGGTTTCTTCCTTTTTCGACAAGAGATTTTCGATTATATCCACGACGGGGATGATCTAGTCGGCCCGCCGTTCGACCGCCTGATCGGCGAGGACAAGTTGATGGGGTATCGGTATGACCGATTCTGGTGTATGGACACCTTCAAAGAGCAGCAGGAGCTAACAGATCTCTGCACTCGCGGAGAGGCGCCCTGGGAAGTCTGGAAGAACGGGCATTCGGGTGTGTCCTCTAAAGGTTAGACCATTACGCAACAACGTAATAAGAATTGGTTTTGACTGTGAAGCCAACGGCTGCAACCATCAAAAACGGGACCAGGACGAGCAGGATCATGGGACGAGAGGTGTAGCATGAAGCTCTTCTGTTGCCAGCTTGATATCGTTTGGGAGGACAAACAGGCCAACTTCGAAAAGGTGGAAAACCTTCTCGCGGTCGCGCGGCCTCCCGCCGGTTCTCTCGTCGCGCTGCCAGAGATGTGTTTTACCGGTTTCAGCATGGATGTTTCGCGCATTTCCGAGCATGAACCCGAGTTGACCGAAGGGTTTCTGGCGGCGACGGCGCAGAAGTACCAAGTCTATCTTGTGTCCGGCCTGGTCACCCGGACGCCGGAAATCCTGGGTCGGAACGAAGCGATCTTTGTCACCTCGGACGGGATCGTGGAGGGCCGTTATCAGAAACTGCATCTCTTCTCGCCGGCAGGTGAGCATGCGTTTTTTGAACCGGGGGACCGAGTGGTTACTTTCGCCTGGCAGGGTGGGCTGGTGGCTCCTTTTATCTGCTATGATCTTCGGTTCCCGGAGCCCTTCCGTGCGGCGATAGATTTGGGTGCCGAGCTTTACCTCGTCATTGCCAACTGGCCGCGAGTCCGTCAGAGTCATTGGCTGGCACTGCTGCAAGCCAGAGCCATTGAGAATCAGGCGTTTGTCGCTGGCGTGAATCGATGCGGTCGCGATCCTCAAAGCGATTATTCCGGCCGGAGTGTTATTGTCGCGCCCGGTGGTGAGGTGATCGCAGATGCCGGCGAGAGCGAAGGCTTGATCAGCGCGGAACTAGATTGGAAGACCGTGCGGGATTACCGCAAACGGTTTCCTGCCTTGGCGGATCGAAGGTCTCAGTCGGTCGCTGCGATAAGTAAAGTGCCCCACTTTACCTCCTCTCTCCCTGGTGGGTAATGCAAGGACGGTCTCAAGCGGCCACTACGGGAAAATCTCGCACGGTGGTCACGGAGGCATTGACAGAAAAATCAGAGTTTATGTGGCAACTTCCTCTAGGATCAGTGCGGCGAGTATTGTGCCTGGGCGCGCACTCGGACGATATCGAGATCGGCGTCGGCGGTTCCTTACTCAAGCTGATCGCACAGGTTCCCGATCTGGAGATTTGCTGGGTGGTCTTTAGCGCCCCGGGACCGCGAGCCGACGAGGCGCGCCAGAGTGCGGACGATTTCCTGGTCGGCGTTAAAGGCAAACAGGTGAAGATCGGATCGTTTCGCGAGAGCTATTTCCCAAGCGAGTGGTCTTTAATGAAGGACTGGTTCGAGGGGATCAAGGCGACGTTCGATCCGGACGTTGTCTTCACCCATCACCGCCATGACCGGCATCAGGATCACCGGGTCCTATCAGACCTGGCCTGGAATACGTTCAGGAATCACCTGATTATTGAATACGAAATTCTCAAATATGATGGCGATCTGGGCAGTCCCAACTTGTACATCCCGCTCTCCGAGCGGCACTGCAATCAGAAGATCGACTTGCTCTTGAAGCATTTCAAGACTCAGGCGACCAAGCATTGGTTTACCCGGGACACCTTCGAAGCCATGCATCGAATTCGAGGAATCGAATGCGCCTCAGCCACCGGTCGCGCTGAAGCCTTCTATTGCCGCAAGCTAGTCCTCGATCCGCTATGATTTACAACTGAATGGGAGCCGCTCGCGGCTCCTTTGGAGGCGTTGCCACCAACCTCCCTCCAAGGCCAACTCACTGCAGATTTTTTTTTATTTTTTTTATTTTTTTTATGCTGTTTCGGCAACTATGACTAGCGACGGTGATATTGTGCAGGGTTCACCCTCCGCCCGAATCGGTTTCTGGGGACAAGTTGGGGAGATTTCTTCGTCGATCCGCTGGGCTGACATCCTCGTCTTCGCGCTTATCCTCGGTTTCGGCGCGGTGGCAATTTTATAGCGTTGACCGAGCCCGTGATTTTCTGGACGACGATGTATTCTATCCCGATGCTGCCCAGTCAATCATTCAGCACGGATTCTATGGGATCAATGGTTATCCCGAAACCAATATGCCCCCGGGTGTGTCCTGGATTGTCGCGCTGTTATGCATGGCCGGGAGCTGCACTCACGTCGTCTTCCTGCGCACGATGGTCGTCTTAGCGACTCTGGGGTTCCTCGGTAGCTATGAACTGCTCCGACGCCAAGTGCCACGGGCAGTTGCTGCAGCGATTTGCTTACTTTGATTGCATCGCAAGACCACTTCCTCAGTAACCCAATGGCTATTCTCCAGTTCTCCCTATTTCTTCACGGCGATATGCGCTTTACTGGTTGCCAGAAAATTCGAGAAAGCGGCGAAACTCACTTCGCTGCATCGGGTGGGGAGCTTTGTTGACGGCGCTCATCTCGGCTTCCCTGATGTTCGCTTCGGCCGGGATTGCGTTTTTGGGCGCAATCGTCGCGAGTATCATTGTAATTTTCTTCCGGGACAGTGTTCTCGGCATCGCCCGTCTAAGGAAATACCTCGCGGTTCTTCTCGTAGGAATCGCAGTGCAGGGGCTCTGGATGCACCAGCCCGTGGAGGCCAGTGCTGGCATTTCAGCCGAGGAGTGGCCTTTGCCAGGCTTTCCCCACTCCTATCTGTCTCAGCTGAAGGTTAAGGACGGCCGCTATCCCGAGTTGGGAATGGCCACGCCAAGTGACATTCCCGTACGAATCTTAAGGAATGCCTACGAGCACGCCAATTTCTTGTGTCAGATGCTCCTGCAGCGATGGATTTATATCGCTTGGATGTCAATCGCTACAGTTGGAATGCTCCTCCTGGTTGCCTTAGGCTGGTGCTATTCTGTCTGGCTATCGCGAGGCGGCCTGCAGGAGTGGTATTTTGCCGGATACGAATTCATCTTCTTTCTCTGGCCCTGGCAGCTGGATGCGAGGTTTTTCTTGCCCGTCGCGCCGCTGGCGTGCTTGTACGCGTGGCGTGCGGGTAAGGCGCTCGGCTTTCTGGCGAAGAATAAGCCGCGAATGCTCGGTTTCGTCTGGTTTCCGATCGCCATACTTCTCACGGTCAACGCCTGGTTTTGGATGCATGGAATCGGTGTTGCTCGCCGCTTGCCTAACGCTGGGTTACAAGACGAGACGTCCTTCGCAGTCTGGCTGTTGACAGCAATTTTAGCCGGATGGTTCATCTGGGCGGATACTGCCTGGCTGACGCAAGGTCCGCCCTCCTCGGCTGGTACTCCAGGCTGACCGGTATTCTACGAACCAGCCCGCTACGCATTTTGCAGATTTTGAGCTTGCTCGTAGTGGCGGCCCTGATCGGCAAAGGACTGAATAAGCAGCTCGCGATCGGGCGGGCAAATCTGGACCTTAACTCCGCCACAAATCGCTTCCCGCCGGATGCCGAGGCCGGACTATGGATCCGCTCCCATACCGATGCGAATGCCGTTGTCATGGCGGGCTCCGTTCCTACCGTCTTTCACTATTCAAATCGGAAAGTGGTCTGGTTTCCACCGAGCTCGAATCCGCAATTGCTGATGCAGGGAATGCTCAGGCTTAAGGTCGATTTCTTAATCGTGGTCCTGCGAGAGTTCAATTACTACCATCCGTCTGAGAAGGATTGCTTTGCTCCGTTAATTGCGGCTTACCCCGATGCCTTTCGTTTGGTCCATCAGGCGCCGGAATTCAGGATTTATCAGGTCAATCTGAAGAGCATACTACGCGCCAGGGATAGCCTCCAGCGGCAAATTTTTCGAATCCGGATGACCGAGTGCGCCTTTATGCCTGCTCGCGCGGAGAACAGCGTCATCACCTCACCACAATGCATCAAGCGCAAATATCAAAATCTGGCAACTGAGACAGTCGCCCTACAATCAAATGGATAAACCTTTACAGCTAAAAATCGCTATTATAGGTCTTGGTTACGTTGGACTGCCCTTGTCGCTCCAATTCGCGCGTTCAGGGGTGAACGTCCTTGGTCTGGACATCGATCCGGACAAGGTGGACGCGCTCAACAAGGGCCGCAGTTACATCAAGCACGTTCCTGCGGAAACGGTGGCGCAACAGGTGAAGGCGCGGCCGTCTCGCGGCCTCAACGGATTTTGCTCGCGTCAAGGAGGTCGACGCGGTAATCATCTGTGTCCCGACGCCCCTGAATAAGAACCGAGAGCCCGACATTTCCTTCATTCTTGCAGACGGGGCGGGCGATTGCTCCGCACCTCCAGCGCGGCACACTGGTCGTCCTGGAGTCGACCACTTATCCGGGAACAACCGACGAGGACTTGCGAGCCGTCCTCGAAGCCGGTCGGGCCTGAAAGCTGGCGAAGATTTTCACCTGGCCTTCTCGCCGGAACGCGAAGACCCGGCAAATCCTGCCAGCAAAGTGGGTGAGGTGCCCAAACTCGTCGGCGGTCTGACGCCAGCGTGTCTGGAGAAGGCGGTTCAGATTTATGCCGAGCGATAAAGACGGTGGTGCCCGTTTCGTCCTGTCGCGTCGCAGAAGCTGCCAAGCTTCTGGAGAACATCTTTCGCAGCGTGAACATCGCCTTGGTGAATGAGTTGAAGCTCGTTTACGCCTCCATGGGGATCGACATCTGGGAGGTTATTGAAGCGGCAAAGACAAAACCGTTTGGTTTTATGGCCTTCTATCCCGGACCTGGTTTGGGTGGACACTGCATCCCGATCGATCCTTTCTACCTGACCTGGAAGGCCAGAGAGTTCGACCACAGCACCCGTTTCATCGAATTGGCCGGGCGAAATCAACACCTCCATGCCTGGCCACGTCGTGGAGCGTTTGGGAGAAGCCCTGAACTCCGCGCGCAAGCCCGTTGAACGGATCGCGGGTGCTCGATCCTCGGCCTGGCTTACAAGCCCAACGTGGACGACGAGCGCGAGTCTCCCAGCTACCGGATTATGGAGTTGCTGAAGCAGCGAGGAGCGGAGGTTGCCTATCACGATCCGCATGTGCCGGTCATCCGGCCGACCCGCGAGCACGCCTCATTGGGCGGGGACAGAATCCGTGCCTTGGGATCAGGCGACGATCGCAGGATTCGATGCCGTGGTCATCGCGACGGCGCACGCCATGCGTGAACTATCAGGAACTGGCCGACTGGGCGCAGTGCGTCGTGGACACTCGGAACGCCATGAAGGCTGTGCGAGTCGCACCAGGAAAGGTTTGGAAAGCGTAAATCTGGACGCCCGGATCACGTTGGGAGGTCGATTTCCGAAAGAGTTGAATTTTATTTTAAACCTGGCCCTTGACGAGTCGAAGAAAAGGGGAAGTAGACGAGTTTGGATCGCCTAGGGAAGTCGTCAGGCGATTGCTGACACCTTTGGTCGCTGGCCGGAAGAAGAAGGACCCGTGGACCAGCGGTGTGCTACTACGTGCTGTTTGGTTGTTTGATCAAATTTTGCGAATGAGGTGGAAATGACAATTTGCGATGTGGTGATAATCGGCGCCGGGCCGTACGGCATCTCTGCGGCGGCACATTTACGTGCGATCAAAGGTTTGGAGGTTCGTTTATTTGGCGAGCCGATGTCATTTTGGGAGCGCCATATGCCAGCCGGCATGTTTCTCCGGTCCAATTGGACCGCGACCCAAATTGCGGATCCCGACAATGCGCTGACCTTAGAAGCGTTCCAAGCCTCTAGCGGCGTCCGCCTGACTTTACCGGTGCCACTCGATCGCTTCGTCCAATATGGCGTCTGGTTTCAGCAACAGGCGGTGCCGGACCTCGACCGGCGCAAGATTACCTTAATTGAGTCCGATCCAAGAGGATTCAGGCTCACCCTTGAAGATGGCGAACTGATCTATTCACGGCACGTGGTGGTCGCTGCCGGAATTACCTCGTTCGCCTGGCGGCCGCCAGAATTTCAAACTCTTCCCTCTTTGCTGGTTTCTCACACCTCTGAGAATCGTGACCTCCGGACGTTCGTCGGAAAGCAGGTCCTGATTATGGGAAGTGGACAGAGCGCTCTCGAATCAGGTGCTCTGCTCCACGAAAGCGGGGCCGCGGTCGAAATCGTCGGACGGGCGCGCCGCATTCACTGGCTTCAGGGCTTGCTCTCCAAAACGCTTCACAAGCGATTGGGCAAATTTACTTCGCGGCTGCTCTATGCACCCACGGACGTTGGGCCCGCCGGAATCAGTCAGCTTGTCGCCCGGCCCGATTTGCTCAGACGCCTGCCGCGCGGACTCCAAGACAAAATCAGAAAGCGCTCCGTTCGCCCCGCTGGCGCACGCTGGTTGGTGCCGCGGGTTCAGGACATTCCGATCCGGCTTGGACGTTCGGTCGTTTCGGTGTCGACAGCAGGCGATCGAGTGAAGGTCCGCTTGGACGACGGAAGCGAGCGAACTGTCGATCATGTCCTGCTGGGAACCGGTTATCGCGTGGATATTTCCAAGTATGAATTCCTCGCTCCCGCGCTTGCGAAGTCGATTCGGAGCTTCAACGGTTACCCTTGCCTTACGGCGGGGCTTGAAACATCGGTACCGGGTTTGCATTTCCTCGGTGCGCCAGCCGCTTGGAGCTACGGTCCGACAATGCAATTCGTTTCCGGCACCCGCTATGCCTGTCAGGCATTGGTTCGCCGCATCGCCGGCGAACAGCGAACGCCGATCGCGCAGGCATCCTATGAGCGTGTGGCCTCGTGAGATTTTCAGGTTTGCGGTTGGTGCATCGGCGTACCATGTGGTGGCCGACGTTACCAGGCTGGTTCTGCATCGTCATGCTCCTGGTGATGCCGGCAGCCTGGTGGTTTAGCTATGGAGAATCTTTTCTTTCACTGAAACGGCGCTTGACCGCCGAAGTTCTGGTGGTGGAAGGCTGGATTGGTCCCGTCGGGATACGCGCCGCCGGAGCGGAGTTCGAGAAAGGAGGTTACCAATACGTCGTTGGAAGCGGTGGGCTGAGCGGCGAGCGCTGGAACCAGCCTCGATGGAGTTACGCCGAGGGAGCCGGGAACGAGTTGAGCCGATTTGGCGTTTCCGAGGATAGAATTATCGTCGCTTCTTCCCTGGCCACCGAAAGCCAGCGCACCTATGAGTCTGCCGTGGCTGTTTGGCGGGCGCTCCAGGCGAGAGGCATCAAGCCTGGCAAACTCAATGTGTTCACATTGGGTGCTCACGCCAGGCGCAGCCGGATGGTTTTCGCCAAAGTCTTTGGTCCGGGAACCGAAGTCGGGGTCATCCCTTGGACACCACCGGGATACGAATCCGGGCCGTGGTGGCGCTCTAGCGAGCGCTCCAGAGAACTTCTTACCGAAACCGCCGGCTATCTGTTCGAAGCCCTATTCAACTCAGGACGCCGGGGCAATGCTCCGAGTTTAAGCGTTTCCCCTGCATTGACAATTTCCGGCGAGTGAAGGACGTTGGGCGGCCATGAATCCCTCTCGGATTTCGCACGAAACGGTGCTCGGCAAGGCCATCCGCCTTCCGCTCAGGCTCGTTCCCAAGGGCGCCGTAATGCCCATCGTGCAAGGACCCGCGCGTGGCAGGCGATGGGTTTCTAATTCGGCCGCGCACGGCTACTGGCTGGGATACTGGGAGCTCGGAACTCAACGACGTTTCGCGGCCCGCCTCCGACCAGGGGACGTGGTCTACGATATTGGCGCCCACGTGGGGCTCTACACGCTGGGTTCAACTTGCAAGGTGGGGCTCGAAGGTCACGTCTATGCCTTCGAACCACTGAAGAGGAACGTGCAATTTCTGCGCCGGCACGTCGAACTGAACCGGCTGTCCAATTGCACGGTGGTCGAAGTCGCTGTTTGCGATTCGACCGGCTGGCGACCGTTTGATGCCAGCGGCTGCCATTCTGAGGCCCGTCTTTCAAAAACAGGTTCCTCGACAGTCCCTACACTGTCGCTTGACGACTTTCTTTCCGGTGGACCAGACAGACGGCCGCCAAACGTCATAAAGATCGATGCACGAGGTGCGGAAATGGAAATTCTGGGCGGCGGCCGGCGAACTCTTACCGAATTTACACCGCGGATCTTGCTTTTCATTTATTCCGAGGACGAAGGGCGGCGATGCCGCGAATCTCTGAGTTCTCTGGGATATACCTTTGAGCAGGTGGCCTCGGACGCCGTATGGGCTGAGCGGAGACGCTAGAAGCCTTCGACATTCTCCCAGATCGAAGTCTTCCCTATGCTTCCTCAAAGGTTTCGCCCAACGGTTTCCTCTCTCCTTGCCGAGACAATCGGACGGGTGAATCTGGAACTCCCCTCGGCCGGCCTCGCTTCGGTCGCCTACTGGTTCCACTTCTCTCGATGGTGTCGGTTGCACCCGATCCCGCGACTTCCCAACGGGAGGTATGGCAAGGGGCGGGCTTGGCTTTGGGAATCTGTGGTGGCGAAAGAGGGCTTGGACCGCCTGCCAATCCAATATCTGGAGTTTGGCGTTTATCGCGGCGAATCTCTCTCCTGGTGGTTGCAGAGACTTCCGCATCCGAACGCTCGTTTCGCGGGATTTGATACCTTTACTGGTCTCCCAGAGAGGTGGCGGAGGAGCGAACCGTTAGGTGCGTTTAACGTCAATGGGAAGCTCCCCGATATCAGCGATCCTCGGTGCAGTTTCGAGGTCGGCCTTTTTCAGGACACCCTGCCTGCCTTTATTGGAACTCACGATCTCTCCGGGCGATTGATCATTCAGCTGGACGCTGATTTATACACTTCTACCCTTTTCGTTTTGACGAGACTCGCCCCGTATCTTAAATCAGGCGACCTCCTCTTCTTCGACGAATTTTCTTGCCCTCTCGATGAATTCCGGGCCTTTTATGAGTTTGTCAGGGCTTTTCGCATAAAATACGAATTCATGGGAGCAGTGTACGGCTATACCCGCGTCTGCATAAAGATCTTGTAGGCCCGATGAGCGTTAGTTTCGATTGACCGGCTTTTCCAGAAGCTCGAGGGAGATGCCCCAGGAACGATCGGACATCCAGATCTAACCTAAGAGCGGTATTCATCTCTTTGGCGGCTTGGACCAGATTCACTCCATAGTTCTTGTAAATGGTGAGAACCGGATAACCCTGTTGCTAAGTTCATCGACGAATCGCGGAACCCCCATATCAGACCGGCGACCAGGATCTTAAAAGCCTAGGTTGATCTGAAGATTCGATCCGGACGTGATCAGGCGAAATTAGCGAGCACGAAATGCAGCCCAAGTACGCGTATTCACGCCTTCATAGGAGTGATCGCCGTCGATGAATATCATGTCAATCTCGTGCTTCCAACCAAGAGCAGCCTCCTCAGAGATCTTTTGGACGATCTCACCTGCCGTGTGAGGTGCATCGCACTCAGGTTTCTCTTCATGATCTTCGAGCGTGTCGATCGAATCGGAGTCGTTCCAGTCGGTCCGTCTGTGAGGATCGATCGCAAATAGCCTCTCGCGACCGTTCTCCTAAGAAGAGTCCGTTCCGATGAAACAAGCCGACTTGCCGCGCGCGATGATTCACAAACTCCGGTTATGATCTCGCGAACAATATAGCCGATAGCTGGAATATAGCATAAAATCCATTTGCCGGCGGAATCACCAGGAGACGCGTCAGTCGAAAAGTATGCTTCCGAATCTTTGTGACAAATCGGGAAATCCGCGGTTGTCTGGCCTCGTTAAGCGAGACCAACTGTCAAGGTCTATCGTTGATCACTTTTGTTCAGAGGCGAATTTTTCAACGCCTGTGATCCCTCGATCGATATTTTGGTCGTGCTGTTAACGCGGAAGCGAAGTGGAAGAGACGCGAAAGATGATGTAAACGGGTCGAGTTGATGCGATCATGCGGTTGACCGGAAAGCTGAAGACGATTCGATCGACCTTCGCCCATTCGAATGGCTGCCGCGACGATCGCGCAAGAGGGCTCTAGAATTAACTCGGCCAGTCCCATTCTTGTCAGGCCGACTGCTTAACCAGCAAGCACCAAATTCTCGAGCCGTCGGATCGACACTGATAAGTGACTTCGTACGCATCGGCGGCATCCATCGGAGCCTGAAATTCGCGATCGGTAAAAGCCGGCGTTGCCGGCTTTGGCCCTCCGCCTCAATGAACTCTATTGATCACTGCCACTGCCCGGTGACTGGGTGGTATTGAGTTCTCCAAGGTTTAACAGTGCCGAAAACTGAGTAGATTGATATTCACACGCTCGGCGGAGCTTCTGTCCTCGTAAGTGCCTCTTATCCAGAGCGGAAACCATTCACTTCCTCGTTTTGGGTTAGGACTGCGAAATTAGGGTGAGGCCGTCGACTCGTTCGAAAAGTCAGAAATCGATGTGCACGCTGCAGACCGCTCCTTGCGAATCGTAACGGCTCCGGCCCACCTGCGCGTCGTATCCAAAATAGGTTCCAACGGTTGGCGTCCACTGGACGTCCAGTCCGGCATTAATTAACGCGCTGTCATGACCCTCCGCCGGGCCGTTTACCGTGAAGGTACTTCCGGCCCCCGACGCGAACTGCGCGTCGATCGGTAACGCGCTATATAGGTATTCGTGTTGCCAAGCCGCCCGCAGAGTCGGCGTCAAGCGCACGTTGCCTGCTTTCCAGGCATAAGAGACACTCAGACCGAGATTCGTCCGTAAGGAGTTCTCACTCTTGGACTCTATCCTCAATGGTGCAAGTGACCCGCTTTCGGTGAATCCGCCGAAATCCGCGTAGGTATACTGCAACGAGGCGATGGGGCCAAACGTCCACCCACCGTGGTGGAACTCATAGCCGCCGCCAACAAACGCGCTAAATTCCCCGCCGGCCGTGCTCCCGATCGCCTTCCCAACCAGGGCGTCACGTCGGGTGTCGTAACTATTGAAACCTCCCCCAAGATAACCGTTTAAATAAAAACCGCCGTTATAGAAGGTGGCATAGATTCCTCCCTGTCCGCTATTGACATCGATGCTGCCGTCTCCGCTCAAATTCGTCCAGCTGTGCGCGTATCCTGCGGCAATCCCAACGGCAAAATTTCTGGTCAGACGGTAGTCGATGCCCAGGTAACCCCGCCGGTGGTAAAGTCGTAGCCGCGACCGTTGCCATCGCCGCTCACGCTAATAAAGTCGCCTGTGCCACTGATCCAGACGCCCCATTTGTTCTCAGGTGAAGGTGCGAACACATTTTTGCTCGGTTCGATCGCTGCTTTGCCGTCTTTGCCTTCGGTCATTGTCCCTGGTGCGTTGGTAACACTCAACGATGAGCTGAAGCCAGTCGAACCCTGACGGATCTCCTGCAGACGATTGGTCAGATTGGCAGCCTGGATATTCGCTGCGGAAAAGCTGATCTCGTAGATCGCTGTCAGGCTGTCCGGAGAGATCTTTTCAAAGTCTCCCGGTAATTGGCCAGAGGCTGGCCGTTCAAAAATGAGATGAGGTTTGCTTCCCGGGGATCCGCATCCACTTTATCGAGTTGGTTCGCCACAGCCACCTCGTTGGGAGTTTGAGCGAACGCGCCAAACGGCAATTTGAGAAAATCCAACACCACGGTGTTCGGATTATAGACAAGTTCAGCGCCAAATCGCGATTCCGCGTTAAGTGGGTCAATGACGTTGGCAAATTGACCTGTTGCCACCCCGCGCGATGATCAGGGTCAAAGTATCACCTGGCGTCGGCTGGAAACCGTTGGAGGAAATAAGTTGCAATGTCCCACCGAGTGCTGCACGTCCGGTCACATTCAGCAGGTCGTATTGGCCCGGTGCGCTTCCACCAATGCGCAGCTGCAAGGTGCCACCGGGATTCTGAGCGTAATTGCCGTTTACGTTGATCGGTTGCGGATCGGCTGACAGAATTCCTCGATTCACCACTACGTTTCCCAAGCCCAGTGCCTGTGCGCTATTAATGACCAGGGTACCGGCATTGATGGCCGTCCCGCCAAGGTAAGTGTTGTTCCCGCTTAGGATGGTCTCTCCAATCCCGTTCTGGCTAACAGTGCCTGTACCGCTGATGATTCCGTTGACGGTCAGGTTATCGGAGCGATCGAAGCTAAGTGAACCGTTATTAGCAACGTTCCCAGAAATGCTTCCTGTCGTGCCTCCGTTGCCGATTTGCAAAGCCCCCCGGTTGACCGTCGTTCCTCCAAGATAGGCGTTGTTGCCCGTCAGGATTAAAGTCCCGGCCCCCGACTGCACGAGGCTGCCCGTGCCAAAAATTGTTCCGCTGAAGGTCTGGTTATCAGAGCGATTGAAGACCAATGAGCCATTGTTGATCACGTTGCCGAGAATGCTTCCCGCCGTTCCACCGTCGGCGATTTGCAAAGTACCGGCGCTGATGATTGTCCCTCCAGAATAATTGTTGCTGCCAGTTAGGATTAAGGTCCCGGCGCCCAGCTTAGTCAGGGTGCCAGCGCCGCTGATTATTCCATTAAAGTTTAGGCTATCAGAGCGGTTGAAGATGAGCGAGCCACTGTCGATAACGTTTCCGACAATACTTCCCGTGGCGCCACCGTTGCCTACTTGAAGGGTCCCCGCGGCAATCGTTGTCCCGCCACTATAGGTGTTGGCGCCCGTCAGCATCAGGTTTCCCGTACCGACCTTGATCAGTGCGCCGCCAACGCCACCTGGACTACCGCCGTCCACGATTACTCCGCTGACTTCGGTGCTCAGATTGTTGCCGCCGACGGTTAACGCTTTCGAGCCAAGAAAGTAGGTACCCGCTCCCTCGATTGAGCCGGCCGTCATCCCGGCTGAGGATAGGCCCGAGATGTCGACGGTACCTCCAGCGTTGGTGATGAAACGGGCTTGGCCGCCTGTGCTGCTGTTGAGGAAGGTCGTCGCGCCGCCGGCGTTCGTCGTGATCGTTGAGTTGCCGGCCGAACTCGCGTCGCTGAAGCTGGTGACGGTGCCGCTGTTGTTGACGATCTGCGCATTACCAGCAGTGCTGGTCAGAAAGAAGTTCGTGAATGAGCCAGGGGCATTGTTCGTGATAGTCGCGTTGCCGGCCGTGCTGGCGGCTAAGAATTCCGTGGTGCCGCTATGGTTGACGATGTTTGAATTCCCGGCCGTGCTCGAATCGTCGAAGCTCGTCAGACCGCCACTGTTGTTAATAATCGTCGCGTTGCCGGCCGTGCTGGTCAGGAAGAAGTTCGTGAACGCGCCAGCAGTGTTGTTAGTGATCGTCGCGTTGCCGGCCGTGCTGCTGTCAGTAAATGCCGCGGCTCCGCCCGCGTTGAAGATCGAGGCGTTGCCGGCCGTGCTCACGAAATTAAATAACGTCGAGCCGCCGCTGTTATTGATGATATCGGCGTTGCCAGCAGTGCTGGTCGCCACAAAGGAGGTTCCGAACGTTGTCTTACAGTGACACTGTCGTTTTCTCCAAGGGCTACTTTCCAGGCTCGTTCGATCTTCGCCAGAATCTCCTCTCCTTTGGCTTTCCAGACGTAACGCTTGGGATTGAGGTTGTGCTGAGCTAGGTATTGCATAATAGCGTCAACCAGTTGGTGCACGCTGCCGAAACTGCCGGGTAGGATCGCCTGCTGGCTCAAGTCTCGGAAGAAGCGTTCGACTAGGTTCATCCAGGATGAGCCCGTGGGCGTAAAATGCAGTTCGAAGCGCGGATGACGCGCCAGCCAGCGCTTGACGACCGGATGCTTATGGGTGGAGTAATTATCCAGAATGATGTGGATGCGCTGGCTCAAAGGAATTTCGCGGTCGATTTGCTTGAGAAATTCCAGCCACTGGCGGTGGGTGTGTTTCTCGGCGGTGTGAGCGATGACTTTGCCCTCCAAGTAATCCAGCGCGGCAAAGAGGGTGACGGTGCCGTTGCGATAGTAATCATGGGTTTGAGTGCGGATATGCCCTTTGCCCAGAGGCAGACCCGGTTGACTGCGCTGCAGCGCCTGGATCTGGCTCTTCTCGTCACAACAGAGCACCACGGCTTGCTCTGGAGGATTGAGGTAAAGACCGATGACATCCCAAAATTTCGCCTCAAAATCCGGATCGCTGGAAAGCTTAAAGACACGCGTCAGGTGTGGCTTGATTTCGTTTTCACTCCAGACTCGCTGCACGGTCGCCTTGGAGACACCCAACTCGCGAGCCATCGCGCGGCAAGTCCATCGTACCCGGCCTTGCGGTGGCCGGGTGGCTTGATCGACGATCTGGCGCAACACTTCCGTGCTGATATTGCCTTTGCGGCCCGAGCGGGGCGCGTCCTGCAGCGCCCCAATCCCTCCTCGGAGATAGCGCCGTCTCCACTTCGCGACCTGGTTATAGTGCATGCCGACGCGCCCTCCGATCGCCCGGACTCCCATACCTTGAGCCGCTAACTGTACGACCCGCGCTCTCTGCGCCAACCCTGCGGGGTGCTCTGGGCGCGAATTAACTGCTGTAACTGCGATTCTTCAGCCGAACTCAGCACGAATTTTCCACCCTGCTTAGGCATTCGAATATGCCAACATAATTCGTTCGAATGTCACTATTATTTAAGAGACACTAGACTAGATTGTTATTGGTGATGATGGCAGTGCCGGCGGTGCTGCCGTTGCCAAACTTCGCCAGGCCGTCGTTGGTAACAATAAGAAGATCGTTCGAGGAATTGTTGATGACCCCGGTACCGGTAATCGTCAGAGCAAAGGTCGAAACATCAAGGGTATAGGCGGGCGCCAAGGCGGTTAACTGGAGGATCGCGACCGATGTATTGGATGAGAACGTGATGGTGGTGGTGGCTGACGAGCCGAATGAGGCCGTGCCGGTCGGTACAGTCGTCGGGACCCAATTGGCGGCCGTGTTCCAGTCACCTGTCGCCGCCGTAAGGCTCCAGGTCGCGTCCTGGGCATAAGTCGTGGTTGCGCTGCAGAACACTCCAGCGGCCAGCAGCAGGGGCAGGCCGCGCCGCCACGCCCAGGAGGCCCGGGTGCGAGGAACCCGCGTTATGGTGCGCGGCCGGGAGGCGTGACGTGGTAGAGACGCGCTCCCGCGTCCCTACCGCCGCAGCACGGGCCTGGCCGGAGTTGCTCGCCTTCGCCTACCGGCTTCCTGGCTACTGGCTACTGGCTACTGGCTACTCGATCGGCTTACGGAGTGCCTCCCTCATAACGGATCCGAGCCGGGATTTTGTTGACATGACCTGTCGCTGTCACATCAGGCCCAATGGGCGGGAAAGGCACATTGCCAAACCAACTCGGCTTCGATTTCAGGTAAAGCGAAGCCGGCAGGGCCTGTTGAGCAAGATAGGTCGAAGGGTTAGCTGGCGCGTTGCTTTGCCAGATTACGGATTTCGTCGCGTAGTCGAAATTTCCACCTCGAATCAGCGTCGTCTCGACTGCTGGGTCTAGCGAGCCATAATCTCCGATGGCCGCGCTGATCGTCCCGTAGCCATTATTCCCTATGTTGGGATAACCTAGTCGGTAAATCACTGGCTGCAGATAGGTGTAGTTATTCAGCGTGGTCCCGTATATCCAATTGGTTGGCGTCGGCGCGTATCCGGGCCAACTGCTCGAAATTTGCGGCGTTCCAAGCACATTCCCGATCAGGGTAAAATAGCGATTGAACCTGTCGATGGAGATCGGCTTCTGATTGTTGGTCACTCCGTTATCGGTTCCGGAGAATAGGTTTCTGAACAGTGTCTGGTGACTGGATGATCCCCAGAAATAGTCGGGCTGGAACTCTGGAGCGGTATTTCCCTCGAACAGGTTCATCATGGGATGCGCGCCGTGACATCCATCCAGCGAGACGATCAGAACCGTCGGATCGGTATTATGCGTGTTGACGATGTAATTGTAGCCTACGACTCCTCCACTGGAGCCGGCGGCCAGAATCATCGGGGCATATAAATTGTAGAGAATGTTGTTCTCAAAGCGGAAGTCGCTGGAAAAGCGCGCCTCGAGCCCATAACCCGAATCGACAGTGTATCCACCAAAAGCATCGTGGAATTTACTGTCCCGAATTTCGATATTCAAAGTCTGGTAGAGGAATGCATGCCACTGAGCTGCCGCCGACTCGACATTCTTTATCCAGCACTGACTCGAATTCCAAAACACGAAGTGGAAACTGTTGTTGCCCCCAATGTCGTTCATTTTGAAACTTTCCAGGCCGATCCCAGTTACCGTACCGGGAATGACCGCCGCCTGCGGGCTCAAACCAGGGCTGAAGGTCCAATGTAAGGAGGGATAAAATGTGATCGTGCTCCCACTAATTCCCGTCACTTTGACGATTTGCTGCACATCTCTCTTACCATTGTGGTCACGATCCGAAAAGGTGCCGATGGCGCCAGTGCTCCCGACACCGTCGACAAAGCTGGGATCATTGATAGCGCTTATCTGGATCAGATCTCCTACGTCGAGACCGGAATTGGCAATGGCACTTGCGCTGCTCACGACAACGCTTTGGGAGCCTTTATTCGATCCGGAGGTGATATTCAGAGTTAGGTTGGCGGGATAGGCGCCAGAAGACCAGGTGGAATTTCCAAAACTAAAAACTCCCTGGGCACCGGTAGTCAAGCCCGCGGTAATCACCGTCTTGTCGGGTCCGGCGCCGCGAATCGTAATGTTGCTCTTCGAAGTCGATCCCAGCCCCCCTTTGATCAAATAATTTCCAGGAGGGAGGTAGACTACTTGGCCGGCCGGGCAACTATCAATCGCGCTCTGAATCGCTTTGGTGGCGTCTGTGATGCCGTTACCGTAGGTCGCTGCATTGATCGTCACGCCGATGGTTGTGCGATTCGGGATCCCGCTTGGAACTCCGGCCTGGCTCCAATCCATACTTCGATTCGTCGGGAGACCAGAGACGGTGCCGCTGCCCGTGGGCGTTGGAGGCGGAGTTGGGACAGAGGGTTGGCTTCGGAGTTGGGACAGGGGTTGGCTTCGGAGTCGGGACAGGGGTTGGCTTCGGCGTTGGGACAGGGGTCGGCTTCGGAGTCGGGACAGGGGTCGGGACGGGGTCGGCGAGGACGAGTCGCTGGCGCGGAAGGCTACCATTTGCATGATCCATGGCCCAGAATTGTTCAGGGGCGAAGTGGCGCTATAGGAGCCTTTCGCCGTGACCAGCCGGTCTTCGACTAGGTCGTGGTTTGGGTTGGTAATCATTCGCTGTGTGAACCCGGGGCCGGCTCCAGTGTTAGACGTCCATACATAATTGGCTCCCACCAAGAGATCGGTGGGGTTCGTGGTGGTAATAGCACCGCTGTTACTCGCCGCACTGCTCCCTGTCGCCCCCACGGCCACGTCGACCGGATTGCTCAAGGCAATCCCGCTATATTCCATGATCCGAATATCCGGGTAGGCTGCCGCGCTATTGAACGTCACCGTTACCGTGTTCGCACCGGCCGGGGAGGCCCGCAATGTTCTTCGCGTAATAGATGGCCTGGGAGAACGAAATCGCACTCTTGAGAATCTTTGGTGCCGCTGTCAACACATAGACGTTTCCTCTCTTGTCGCTCACTGACTTGACCAGGGTCGTGGCATCGTTCCAGCCCACGATGACCACGTTCAAGTTCCCAGCCGTCTGTGCCGCCGTGTAGGACACCGGCACCGTTAGCGTCGTCGACTGCGGGTCGGCGTAGTTGCCCTGGATATATTTGGGCGTTGCTGTCGCAGCCATCGAAGCCGAGGCCGAGATTAAGGATATAGCCCACGTGAAGAGTACTAGCTTTTTCATTTTTTCGTTCAAATTTCGAACCGCTTGCTGGTGAATGAGTTAAGGGGTGTCCGCTGGCTTAACTGTCATTGAACTGGCCTGAGCCATTCGGGAGACAGAACTGATTTGCCAGCGGAAAGGAGTACGCCCTGGAGGCGCCGTCCGACTGAGGTGCTCTGTATTGCAACGCCTCAGGGTGTGTCTGGGTTGTGCGCATAGGATAAATCAAATAAGACAACGTATTTATGATATGTTATTAACAAAACTATTGGCAATGCGCGGTCTGCTTCTGATCTTAGTTTATGAGCCGCCCCAGGCTCTGGAGGGCCTCCGAGAGACGCCCCGCCTCTTTTTAAATCAGTACTGTTAGCTAAATACTGTATCGCTCTTCTATAACGTGTTTTTATCTATCAAACTTTTCTGGTTCCTCTGAATATCTTGGACTTTTTCTTCTAAATCTCCTGCGGCGTTTGGCAAGTACTCCACCGCCGAGGCGTCGGTTGGCGACCCGGGATTTTGGGGATCCCGACTACTTAATTTCTCTAACCTCCGAAAAAATCGGAGGATTCAATTCCGAAAACAAAAAGGAACAGGTTCCTGGAAAAAGGCGTACGGCTGAGAGCTAGTCCCGGGGAGTATACAAATCGTGGGGAAGCGTGTCATCATGAACTAAGGTCACTTTCCATCGTATTTTCTGCGCTCTCTTTGACACCAAGATGCAGAGGAGGTCAAGCATTACTTCAGAGAAAATGTCATAAAATTCGATTTTAGGCCGATCTAAAGCATTTTTATTGTCCGCGTTTTGCACTTTTAGGAGAATCTTGCGTGGTTTCAGACTAAGTGGTGCGGATTGAAAACCGAGTTCCTTCGTCGTAATCCCCGCGCATTCCGGGGCTTTTGGACTGCCACAGAAGAGAATTCTGAACAGAAGGCAGCAAAGGGAACAAAGGGGGTCAGGAATTGGGTGGGCTGCCTGGTCATTCGCCTTCACGTATTTTCCTGCGGATGCGCTTCTTCCATTTTTGGGATGCATCTTGGCGTGTGATGGCTGGCCGGCAAGGTAGCGTAGGCTTCCAGCCTGTCTCTGGGCGCGCGTTCCCACGCGGCGAATTCGCCCGTTCAGGAAGGAAGACAAGCAGGATGCTCATGCTACATTTTCTCGGGGCTCAATCGCACAACAAATCTCACGAGCATTTTGGCTCGTGAGATTTTCGGGCTCGAGAGATCTTGGTAAGTCATCCAAGATCTCCGGCCTATTCCCTTCAGCTTCGGACAGTGATTGCCATCCAAATCGCGGATCGATTAAGGATTGGTACCGTGCGTGTATCGATATCCAGCCGGAATGCTATTTACACTGGCAGAACCAGGGTTGGCCGGATTAAATGGCGGCCAGGCTAAGGAACTGAAATAGGCGGGCTTACTCGAGTAGTAGTAGCTATTGGGAAGGGTGTGATTAGTATTGGAAGGATCCCAGACGATCGTGTTGTGGACGCTGTCCCAGTTTCCGGTCAGGAGCGTGGTGCCAACCTGACCATTATTGGTTTCTGAGCTCGGCCGAATCGCGAGATCCAGTGCATTGAGCTTGTCGGTACTGTAGGGGCGAATCGAAGTATAATCGCCGTTGCCCATGTTCGGGTATCCGAACCGTAAGATGACCCGATCGGTCACCCCGGAGTAGTTCAGGGTCCGCTCGTCGTAGACGTTGCTGAATCCAGTGGTTCCCAGCACATTACCTACGACGTTGTTATAGAGACTCCACTTACACAAGTCGAGACACCGGCTATTTTCCGTCAGCCCCTCTTCGTTCGTCCCGTGAAAGCGATTGCGGAAAATCGTGAAATGACTGCCGGATCCGTGATACCCGTCATTGATGAAGTCAGCCCCGTAGTTTCCTTCCCAGAGGTTCATGCAATTGTGGGGAGCGTGATTTCCATCGAAGGCATATTCCTGGACATGGCCAGGGTCGCCGACAAAGTCACTGTAGTTATCGATCATGGCATTGTAGAGAAAAGCATTCCCGGAACTTCCTCCGTCGATCTCCATTCCCGGCGCATTTCTGTAGATAATGTTGTCTTCGATGAGCGAACTGCTGACCGCGGTGTAAAAGACCAATCCCCCGCAATTTTGGGCGTGCAGCTGGGCGTCCCACCAAGTGTCTCGATTGAACTGCAGGCAGCAGGAGGAAGAAACCACGGTTCCGTAATTATGGACTTTATTGATGTAGACATTGGTGAGCCAGCAGGCATAGGCCTGCTCGATAAATATACCCACCGTGGTATTTACCGTGGTCGACATGTCGACCTTGAAGCTTTCCAGTCCACAGAGCGAGCACTGGTAACTGGGAGCCCCGAAGTTTTGGCAAACTGGTTTTCGGGACGCACTCCATTGCGTCCAAAACAAGGGTGGAAAAATCGTGACGTTATTGCCGTTGATCGCGGTGATGCTGGTGACCTGCTTAATGTTTTGGGTGCTCGAGCTATCTGTCCAAACCAGGGATGGATCATCCGTTTGCGTTAAATAGATCAGTTGGCCGACTTTGTAATTGGCCACCGATGAAAGCGTGATGACCTTGGAGCCCTGCGCATAGCCTCCGGTCCAATTGACTTGATTGACGAATGGGCCGGTGGTGGTGGAGGTGCCTGCTCCGACGTGGATCAATTGGTACGCTGTAAGATTGGGGTCTGCGACCAGGACCGTACTGTTTCCGGCTCCTCTGAGGGTAACGCCTTGCTTGAAGTTAAACGAGATGGGGTTGCTGATCTTGTAATTCCCGGCCGGCAGGTAGACGACTTGATTGGCGGGACAGGCAGCAATAGCGTTGTTTATGGCCGTGGATGCATCCTTTGCTCCGGTATTATCGGCGCTATACGGAGCTTTGGTGACGTCCGCAAAAATGGTCGTTCGATTGGGGATTCCTCCGGGTACGCCCACATTGCCAGACCAGGTTGTCAAACGGCTTGATGGAATGATACTGCCACCGATTGAGCCTGATTGGTTCGGCGTCGGGCTCGGCGTGGGCGTTGGGGTCGGAGTTGGGGCCGGCGAAGAGGAACCGCCGGCGCGGAAGGCCACCATTTGCATCACCCATGGGCCCGAAGCGTTCAGGGACGAAGTGGCACTATAGGAGCCGGTGGCCGTCACCAGCCGATCTTCCACCAGGTCATGATCCGGGTTGGTGATCAATTCGCTGCGTGAACCCGGCACCGGCTCCGGTGTTAGAGGTCCACACGACATTGGCGCCAACCAACAGAGTCGCTGGGATTGGTGGTGGTCACCGCATTGCTGCTGGTCGCTGCGCTGTTCCCTGTCGTCCCCACGGCAACATCGAACGGATTGCTGGTAGCAATTCCGTTATATTCCATGATTCGAACGTCGGGGTAGGATGCCCCGGTATTGAACGTCACCGTCACCGTGTTCGCGCCGGCTGCGGAGGCGAAAATGTTCTTCGCGTAATAAATAGCCTGGGCTGAAACGAACCCTTCAGCACCGTTGGTCCGGCCGCCAACGAATAGGGGTTTCCTGCCTTGTCCGTCACAGACTTGACCAGCGCCGTAGAATCGTTCCAACCGACGACGACCACGTTCAGGTCGCCAGCCGTCTGCGCCGCGGCGTACGGTACCGGCACCGTCGACGTCGTTGACTGCGGGTCGGCGTAGTTTCCCTGCATATATTTTGGCGTTACGGTCGCCGCCATCGAAGCTGAAGCTGCGATGGAAGATAAGGCCCAGGTGAAGAGAGTTAGCTTTTTCATTTCTAGTTTAAGGCTGAAACCCTTGTTGGTAAATGAGTTAAGAATCTGATCAACTGGTTAACGGTCATCGACCGTCCCTCAGTCATTCGCGAGAGAGAATGGATCGGCAGGCTAGAGAGAGAGCACTTTAGAAACGCGGTCGGACGGATCTGCTCTGTATTGCAATAACTGAAATTTGTCTTTCCTTGTGCACATAATATAAATAAATAATATAACTGTTCTGTAAAATGTTAGTAACGGATTTGTCTGTAATGCACCGTGTGTTCGTAATCTAGTTCATAGGCCCGTTCAGGCTCAGGAGAGCGTCGGAGAGCAGCCCCTCGTTTCAATCGGTCCTGGAAATTCCGTCCCTGGCTGGTTATTCTATCTGGTATTTTTATCGACCGAGCTTCTTGTCGTTCCTCAAGTGGCTTGGAATCAATCTCCGAGCCTTGCTGCTATATTGCGAAATGGTCCACGATCGGTCAGCGCAGACCAGAACCCTGGTCACTCGGGATCTCGAATCCCGATTAACGAATTTTCTCTGACGTTCCGAAGAAATCCGAGGATTCAATTCAGAAGGCAGAAAAAACAAACTGCTGGAAAAAAGGCGTACGGCTGGGAGCTAGTCCCGGGGGTATACGAATTGTGGGGAAGCGTATCATCATGAACTTGGGTCACTTTCCATCTTTTTTTCTGCGCTTTCTTTGACATCAAGATGCAGAAGAGGTCAAGCATTACTTCAGAGAAAATGTCATAAAATTCGATTTTGTGCCGCGATAAAGCATTTTTCTTGTCCGCGTTTTGCACTATTCGGAGAATCTTGCGTGGTTTCAGACTAAGTGGTGCGGAACGGAACCGAGTTCCTTCGTCGTGAAACCCTCGCGCATTCCGGGCCTTCGGCCTAGGGCAGCTTGTCTCAGCGGCGGGGGTTCACTTCCCGCGGATCCGCCCGTTCAGCAAGGAAGACAAGCGGATGCTGATGCTCATTCGCGACGGGCGCTTTCGCTTCCTGTCGCCGCAGAGCAAGGGTAGCACAGGCTTCCAGCCTGTCTCTGTGCGGGCGTTCGCCCCTTGCGGATTCGCCCTTCACGGGGCCATCCTTCGAAATCTCTGATCGATTAAGGATTGGTACCGTAGGTGTATCGATATCCTGCGGGAATGCTATTGACACTGGCGGAGCCAGGGTTGGCCGGATCAAATGGCGGCCAGGCTAAGGAATTGAAATAAGCGGGTTTACTCGAGTAGTAATAGCTATTGGGTAGCGTATGGTTAGTCGTGGAAGGATCCCAGACGATCATGTTGTGGATGCTGTCCCAGTTTCCGGTCAGGAGCGTGGTGCCAACCTGGCCATTATTGATTTCGGAACTCGGTCGAACCGCGAGATCCAGCGCATTGACCTTGTCGGTACTGTAGGGACGAATAGAAGTATAGTCGCCGTTGCCCATGTTCGGATATCCAAACCGTAAGATGACCCGATCGGTCAAACCAGAATAGTTCAGGGTCCTCTCGTCGTAGACATTGCTGAATCCAGTGGTTCCCAGCACATTGCCTACGACGTTGTTATAGAGACTCCACTTACTAGGTCCAGACAGCGGCTATTTTCCGTCAGGCCCTCTTCGTTCGTACCGTGAAAGCGATTGCGGAAAATCGTAAAATGACTGCCGGAACCATGATAGCCGTCATTGATGAAGTCAGCCCCGTAGTTTCCTTCCCAGAGGTTCATGCAATTGTGGGGAGCGTGATTGCCATCAAAGGCATATTCCTGGACATGGCCAGGGTCGCCGACAAAGTCACTGTAGTTGTCGATCATGGCATTGTAGAGAAAAACGTTCCCAGAGCTTCCTCCGTTGATCTCCATTCCCGGCGCATTTCTGTAAATAATGTTGTCTTCGATCAGCGAACTGCTACCGCAGTGTAAAAGACCAGTCCCCCGCAATTTTGTGCGTGCAACTGGGCGTCCCACCAAGTGTCTCGATTGAACTGCAGGCAGCAGGAGGAATAAACCACGATTCCGTAATTATGGACTTTATTGATGTAGACATTTGTCGAGCCAGCAGGCATAAGCCTGCTCGATAAAGACACCCACCGTGGTATTACCGTCGTCGACATGTCGATCTTAAAGCTTTCCAGTCCACAAAGCGAGCACTGGTAACTGGGATCTCCAAAGTTTTGGCAGACTGGATTTCGGGAGGCATTCCACTGCGTCCAAAACAAGGGTGGGAAAATCGTGACGTTATTGCCGTTGATCGCAGTGATGCTCGTGACCTGCTTAATGTTTTGGGTGCTCGAGCTGTCTGTCCAAACCAGGGATGGATCATCCGTTTGTGTTAAATAGATCAGTTGGCCGGCACTGTAATTGGCAACGGATGAAAGCGTGATGACATTGGAGCCTTGCGCATATCCTCCGGTCCAATTGACTTGATTGACGAATGGGCCGGCGGTGGTGGAGGTGCCTGATCCGACGTGGATCAATTGGTACGCCGAAAGATTCGGGTCAGCGACCAGGACCGTACTGTTTCCGGCTCCTCTGAGGGTAACGCCTTGCTTGAAGTCAAATGAGATGGGGTTGCTGATCTTGTAATTCCCGGCCGGCAGGTAGACGACTTGATTCGCGGGACAGGCAGAAATAGCGTTGTTTATTGCCGTGGAGGCATCCATTGCTCCGGTATTATCGGCGTTATACGGAGCTTTGGTGACGTCCGCAAAAATGGTTGTTCGATTGGGGATTCCTCCGGGTACGCCGACGTTACCAGACCAGCTTGTCAGGCGATCGGACGAAATGAGAGTGCCCGATTGCCCTGGCGTTGGAGTCGGCGTGGCGGTAGGGGTAGGGGTCGGTGTCGGGACCGGCGTGGGGCTCCCTCCCGGTAGGGTTGGCGTTGGAGTCGGTGTTGGGCTTGGCGTTGGAGTAGGGGTCGGACCCGAGACGGAAGATCCGTTGGCGCGAAAGGCCACCATTTGCATTACCCAGGGGCCTGCACTGCTTAGGGGCGCGGTTGCGCTATAGGAGCCAGTGGTCGTGACCAGCTGATCTTCCACCAGATCGTGGTCCGGGTTAGTGAGAATCCGCGTGGTGAACCCGGTACCGGACCCTGTGGCAGAGGTCCATACGATATTGGCCCCCACCAACAGATCGCTGGGGTTGGTGGTCGTAACCGCGCCGCTGCTGCCGCTCATGCTGTTGCCGGTGGTCCCCCCGGCCACGTCGAGCGGGCTGTTGGTATCAATCCCGCTATACTCCATGATCCGAACGTCCGGGTAGGCTGCCCCGATGGTAAACCGCACCGTCACGGAATTGGAGCCGGGCAAAATGCTCTTGGCGTAGTAGATAGACTGCGAGAATGCGGGAGGACCGGTGAGAACCGTTGGTCCGGCCGCCAATTGATAGGCGTTTCCGTTGGTATCCGTTACCGAACTGACCTGGGCCGTGGAATCGTTCCAGCCCACCACGACCACGTTGAGATTCCCAGCGGTCTGGGAGGCCGGGTAGAACACCGTTACCGGGGTCACCGTCGCCTGCGGCACTGCATAGTTGCCCTGGATATAGGCGGTGGCGGTGGGAGTTGGAGTTGGGCTTGGGGTTGGAGTTGGACTCGCTGATGCGCTCGCGCGGAAGGCGACCATTTGCATCACCCACGGGCCCGCATTGTTCAGGGGAGAACCGGCACTATACGAGCCGGTCGCGGTGACAAACTGGTCTTCCACCAGGTCGTGGTCCGGGTTGGTGAGGATCCGCTGAAGGTACCCGGTGCCGGATCCGGTGGCCGAGGTGTACACGGTATTGGCTCCCACCAGCAGATCACTCGAATTGGTAGTCGTCACCGCACCACTGCTACTCATCGCGCTGTTCCCGGTGGCTCCCGCGACGGCGTCCACCGGATTGCGCGGATCAATCCCACTATATTCCATGACCCGAATGTCCGGGTAGGCCGCTCCGGAATTGAAGGTCACCGTCACGAGGTTCGCGCCAGCCGAGGCACTCGAATAATAAATGGCCTGTGAGAACGAGATCGAGTCCGTCAGAACGGTTGGTCCGGCCGCCAACTGATAGACATTTCCGCTGGTGTCTGTCACGGACTTGATCTGGGCCGTGGAATCGTTCCAGCCCACCACGACCACGTTGAGATTCCCGGCGGTCTGGGCTGCTAAATACGGTACCGTGACCGCCGGGACCGTCGACTGTGGCGTCGCATAGTTGCCCTGAATATATTTAGGGGTGGCGAGGGCCGCCATGGAAATAGAGGCTGATACTAGCGATACCAGCAACGTAAAGAGGGCCAGTTTCTTCAGTTTTGGGTGGAAGGCCATGTGACAGGGGCCTCCCGCCCGTGATCCTGAGGTAGGCAAAGCGTCCCGCTTTGCCCTCCCGGCGGCTGGTACAGGCAGGAGTCTGTCGTGCACGCCAGCGTGATTAAACAATAAAACATTCATAAAAAGCGTTATTTAAATATTTTAAGAAACCGTTCGTGCTTGGAAAGTGCAGGCCAGATGGAGGTCTGGAATCCCGATTACGTCACTTCACTGATTGCCGAAGCCGGATCACTTCAGAAAGCAGCAGGAACAGCCTTCTGGAAAACAGCGCAGACTTGGGAGCTTAGTCCGGCGGTATGGGAATCGTGGGGAAGGGTGTCATTCATGAACTCCGGTCACTTTCAATCCGTTTTTTCTGGGCTTTCTTTGACACCAAGATCCAGATCAGGTCAAGCATTACTTGACGAAGAATGTCAGAAAATCCTTTTTTCCGGGGGCGGAGCCCATGGTTTATGTCTGCGTTTTGCACTTTTAAGAGAATCTTGTCTGATTTGCGACTAAGTTCTGGGTCGTGGGATTACATCGAGGTGCTCGGCATTGCCGGAGAAACAGGGGTGGGCCCGCGAAACACGCGCCGCCGACAGCGTCGAAAGAGAGCCTATAAACGCGAATGGTTCTCAACTCGAACTGGCAGGAATCGAGTACGAATGCGTTGTCTATGCGCGTCTATGCGTGTCCTTTGGCTGGTTGAAAGCTGCTGCGTATGACTCAGAGCAATCCGGCCGTCGGCAAGGCGGTTGCGCTAGGGCGGGTCTTGATTGCCGTTATTGAATCGATATCCTGCGGGGATTGCGGATCCGCCCTGCGGGCACGTTAGAGGCGGAGGTATTGCCGGGATTAGTCGGATCGAATGGAGGCCAGGCTAAGGAATTAAAATAAGAGGGTGCTGCGGAGTAATACAAACTCGGTGGAATGGGCCGCGCGCCGATGGTCGGATCCTTCCAGACCATGGCGTTATTAATCACGTCGTAGTTCCCCTCGCAGATAGTGGTTCCCTGCTGATAGCCGACGGCGGCGGTCAGAACAGTGGTTCCGTCCTTTCCCCACTCGCTGGTGGGTCGAGTCGCGTAGTCCAAGCATTCCATCGACTGCGTTCCCTCCCGAGCCGAAATCTTGCCGGTATAGGTGGTACTCGGTCGGTAATGTGTCGGCGTGCCTTGTCCTCCAAAGACCGGAATTACCGAGATTAGGGTATCCCATGCTCAGCACCGGAAAAGGCACGTGGTGTTGTCGTATCCGTTTACCTTCTCGTCATAGACGTTGGTAACGCCGGTGGCACCGAGAACGTTTCCGACAATATTATTGTAGAGACTCCATCGGTTCAGCATAATGCATACCGAATTAGTTTTGCTGATCGGGTTGGCGCCGTGAAACCGATTGCGAAAGACCGTCATGTGGCTGCCACTGCCGTGGTATCCATCGTTCATCCAGTTCGCTCCGTAGTTCCCTTCGTATAAATTCATGCAGCCGTGCGGAGCATGATTAGCGTCGAAATCATACTCCTGTTCTTGAGAGCTGGTGCCAGGCATCCACTCCGATTCATAAGCAAAATTGTATAGGAAGGCGTTACCGGTACACCCGGCGTCGCATTCAATCCCGGGACATTGCTGGTATAAAATATTATCCTCAATCAAGCAGTTGCTGCACCGAAGACCATGACCAGGCCGCCGCAATTTTCGGCGTGGATCTGGGATTGCCACCAGCGAAAACGCCTAAACTCGCAGCGCTCTGCGTTGAGAATCGCAATATGGTACCCATAGGCCATGTAGGAGCAGACATTCTCGAACCAGCATCCATAACATTGCTGAACAAAAATGGAGTATGGCGCCGTCGTAGCTGAGGAATCGATGTAGAAGCTCTCCAAGCCGGAGCCCGACATTTGATAGCCCGATGTGCCGCCAAAATTGCTCACGGTGGGACTCCACGTGGCTGCCCATTGCGTCCACATAAGCGGCGTATCAATGGTAATACTATTGCCACTGATCGCGGTGATCATTTTGATTTCGCAAATGGTCTTGCTGGGAGTGCCGGTCTGGTCCGCCAGAGGTAAACCAGGTGGAGTACGTTCCCGGGTCGCTGCCTTGGTCCCACCAAACGAGAGAAGGGTCATCATTTTGCTGCAAAGCAATCATCTGGCCTACGAAATAGTTGGCCGTGGACGATACGGTGATCACGGTGGTGCCTTGGGCATATCCGGCGGTCCAACTGACAGTGTTGAGGTAGGAGCTCGGTTCGGTTAAGGTTCCAGGACCGAAGTTGACACACGAAGCAATGGAGGTGTGCTTGAGGATGTCGTATCTCCTGCCCCCGCAGGGTGATATTATTTTTCAGCAAGTTCAGGCTATTGCTACCGCTGATTAAATAAGTCCCAGCTGGCATGTACACCACCTCGTTGGCTGGACAAGCATTGATGGCGGCCTGAATGGCTGCCGTGGCATCCCTGGCCCCAGTATTATCGGCGTTATAGGGCGACCTTGTGACATCGGTAAAAATAGTCCTGCCGGCGTATTGAGGAATGCCGCCGGAACACCGACATTGCCGGACCAGGCTGCCAAGCGACTGGATGGTATTATGCCGCCTGACGAAGGGGGGCCGAGCGTGCCAGTTTGGACCGGAGTAGGGGCCGGGGTCGGAACCGGCGTTGGAGTGGGAGTGGTGTGGGAGTCGGGACTGGCGTTGCCGTGGAAGGGGTGGGGGTTGGATCGGGAGTAGGAGTGGGGCTCGGTGAAGAAGAGCCGGTGGCGCGAAAGGCCACCATTTGCATCACCCACGAACCCACACTGTTGAGGGGGGCAGTGGCGCTATAGGAGCCGGTGGCCGTGACCAGCCGGTCTTCGACCAGATCGTGATCCGGATTAGTGATAATCCGCTGGGTGAATCCGGCGCCGGATCCGGTGGCGGACGTCCACACGTAATTCGGCGCCCACCAACAGATCGGTGGCATTGGTGGTCGTAACAGAACCGCTGCTACTTGTCGCGCTGTTCCCCGTGGTCCCTGCGGCCACGTCTAACGGATTGCTGGAATCAATCCCACTATATTCCATGATCCGAATGTCCGGGTAGGCTGCCCCGGCGTTGAACCTCACCATCACAGAATTCGCGCCGGCGGCAATGTTGTTCGCGTAATAAATAGCCTGCGAGAAAGGACCGAGCCTGTCAGAACCGTTGGGCCCGCCGCCAACTGATAGGCGTTTCCGTTGCGTGTCCGTCACGGAACTGACCTGCGTCGTGGAGTCGTTCCAGCCCACCACGACCACGTTGAGATTCCCAGCGGTCTGGGAGCCGGGTACGGCACCGTTACCGGGGTCACCGTCGCCTGTGGCGCTGCATAGTTGCCCTGGATATAGGCAGTCACGATGGGAGTCGGAGTGGGGCTTGGAATAGCTGTTCCGCTGACCCGGAAGGCGACCATTTGCATCACCCACGGGCCCGCACTGTTCAGTGGTGAGCTGGCACTGTAGGAGCCGGTCGCCGTGACAAACTGGTCTTCCACGAGGTCGTGGTCCGGGCTGGTGAGAATCCGCGGAATGTACCCGGTGCCGGATCCGCTGGCAGAGGTGTACACGGTATCGGCTCCCACCAACAGATCGCTCGAATTGGTAGTCGTCACCGTACCACTGCTACTCATCGCGCTGTTCCCGGTGGCTCCCGCGACGACGTCCACCGGATTGCGCGGATCAATCCCACTATATTCCATGACCCGAATGTCCGGATAGGCCGCTCCGGAATTGAACGTCACCGTCACGAGTTCGCGCCAGCCGAGGCGCTCGAAGTAATAAATAGCCTGTGACAACAGAGGTCGAGCCCGTCAGAACGGTTGGTCCGGCCGCCAACTGATAGACATTTCCGCTGGTATCCGTTACCGAACTGACCTGGGCCGTGGCATCGTTCCAGCCCACGATGACCACGTTGAGATTCCCAGCGGTCTGCGCTGCCAAATACGGTACCGTGACCGCCGGGACCGTCGACTGTGGCGTCGCGTAGTTGCCCTGAATATATTTAGGCGTGGCGAGGGCCATGGAAATAGAAGCTAATACTAACGATACCACCAACGTCAAGGATGGCAGTTTTTTCACTTTTCCTTTAGTTCCAAATGTGTTTTTCGTTGAGTGAGCCAGTCGCGGCCAAAGGTCGCTAGATAATAAAACTATATTAAAAAGTGTTATAATATTATTTTGAACAGTCCCTTACAAGAGGGCTGGAAATCGGAGCCGGCGTCCGTGCGACGTTACGGGTCTCGAAAATCCCGACGACTCAAGTTCCCTCAATCCCGAAGCAGTCGGGTTCACTTCAGAAAGCAGAAGGGAACAGGCGTCCGGAAAAGCGCAGGCGGGCCACCCGAGTCCGGCGGTCTCGGAATTATGGGGAAGGGTGTCATCATGAACTTTGGTCACTTTCAATCCGTTTTTTCTGGGTTTTCTTTGACACCAAGATGCAGATCGGGTCAAGGATTACTTTACAAAAAATGTCACAATACTCTACTTTGGGGCGACTAAGGCCCTGGTTGTTGTCTGCGTTTTGCACTTTTAAGAGAATCTTGTCTGTTTTGCGACTAAGTCTTTGACCCTGCGATTACATTGGGGTGCTGGGCAATGCGGGGAAAAGCGAGTGGCCGGTAGTCAAGCCTGGCTAAGAACCTCGGCAGGGCGACGATCGCCCGGAATGACCTCCTGGGCGGGAACATCACCGCCTTCGCAGATGGACCACCTCCGAAACGCGCCGGACGGAAAAAGCCTACCCGGCTACGTGGCTATCTGGATTCTTTGCAGAAGGCATTTGAAGAAGCAAAAGCGCAAATGTCGATGCAATTCGGCATTTGCGCTCTCTTCCGCGCTTGGAGTTGGTCTAGCGGCGACTCCTGGTTATCTACAAGGTTCTGAGACCATTATTGAGTATTGTTCAAGAATCGGTATCCCGCAGGAATTGCTGCTCCGCTGGAAGGTATGGATGAAGGGGAATTGTTGCTTCCGGGATTCGTCGGATCGAATGGAGGCCAGGCCAATGTTCCAAAATAGGCGGGCTTGGATGGATAATACAAACTGTTCGGAATGGTCTGGGCCGGAATGGTATTCCACATAACCTTATTATTAATCGCGTCCCAATTGCCCTCGACGAAGGTCGTGCCCTGAACTGTGCCGACAGTCCCCGCCGGGTATGTACTGCCGCCTTTACTCCACTCGCCGGTCGGTCGCACGGCTTCATCCAGAGCTTCCATCGATTGGGCTTTATCCTGAGCCAACGTTAAAGTTGGCCGATAACCGCTAAAGCCGCTGTTTCCAAGATTTGGGTACCCGAACCGGTAGATGAAATGATCTGCATCCATGCTGAAACCATTGGTTTTTTCATCGTAGACATTCGAAAAACCTGATGTGCCTAGGACGTTTCCGACCACGGTGTTATACAAGCTCCACCGACACAGATCAATACAGCGCGAATTGATGGAGTCTCCAGTTTCGTCGTAACCGTGAAACCGATTCCGAAAAATCGTAAAATGCGAGCCGCTGCCATGGTAGCCATCGTTAATGAAATTGTTGGCGTAATTTCCTTCGTACAAGTTCATGTTCCCATGGGGGGCATGATTGCCATCGAAACTATACTCTTGTTCCGTCGCGCCTTGGGTCCAGAGCGCTTGATCGCTGAAGTTGTAAAGGAAGGCGTTGCCGCTTGAGGCTGCATCGCATTCAACGCCCGGCGTCTGGCGATAAAATATATTATCCTCAATCAGCGCGTTGCTGACTGACAGGTAGAACACCAATCCCCCGCAGTTCTGGGCATGAAGCTGAGAGTCCCACCACCGAACCCGTCTAAATTCCAGCCGAGAGGAGTTGTAGACCACGGTGTGGTAGCCGTAGCACATATATGAACACACGTTCAGGACCCAGCATCCATAGGTCTGCTCGATGAACAATGCGAAGGTAGCGGTGCCCCCGCTGGAATCCATCTTGAAGCTTTCCAAGCCAACGCCGACCGTTTGATACGAAGGGTCTCCGAACGAGCTGACCGTTGGACTGAAGGTCGGTGACCAATTGGTCCATACCACCGGCGGATCGACGGTGATCGTATTACCGTTGATCGCGGTGATGCGTTTGACTTCCTTGATACATTTACCAGGACCGGAATCGGACCAAATAAGGCTTTGGTCGTCGTTCTGCTCAAGGATGACCATCTGCCCTACACTCAAGCCCGCCACAGAAGACAAAGTCAGCGTGGTGTTACCTTGTGCGAGTCCAGAGATCCAGGTGGCTGGTTTGGTGTAGGTCGATCCGCTGCCGCAGCTGCCGATCCCTAGATGAATTAACATGCCGGCACCAGAATTTTTAAGAATGGTGGTGTCGCCCGCGCCCCGGAGAGTAACGTTATTGTTCGGCCAAAAACTTATCGGGCTCTTTATTAAGTAAGTACCAGGGGGCATGTAGACGACCTGATTCGCGGGACAGGCTTTGATCGCGGCATTGATCGCCGCCGAAGCGTCTGTTGCTCCTGCATTATTGGCATTATAGGGCGCTTTAGTTACGTCAGCGAAGATGGTGGTCCGATTGGGAATGCCGCCAGGCACACCCACATTGCCGTACCAGGTGGTCAGTCGATTGGCTGGTATTATGCCGGTGCCGGCTGCGGGGGTTGGGCTAGGACTGGGAGTTGGAGTTGGAGTTGGAGTTGGAGTTGGAGTTGGAGTTGGAGTTGGAGTTGGAGTTGGAGTTGGAGTTGGAGTTGGAGTGGTGGAGTTGGAGTTGGAGTTGGTGTTGGAGTTGGAGTTGGAGTTGGGGTTGGGGGTGGGAGTTGGAGTTGGGGTTGGAGTTGGGGTTGGAGTGGGAGCTGGGGTTGGGGTTGGAGTGGGGACCGGGGTTGGGGTCGGAGTGGGGACCGGGGTTGGGGTTGGAGTGGGAACCGGGGTCGGGGTTGGAGTGGGGACCGGAGTCGAGACCGGAGACTGCGTTGGGGTGGATACGGAACTGTTGCTCGCGCGGAAGGCGACCACTTGCATGAACCCAGGGGCCCGCGCTGCTTAGGGGTGTGGTGGCACTATAAGAGCCTTTCGCGGTAACAACGCGATCTTGCACCAGGTCGTGGTTCGGGGTAGTGAGAACCCGCTGAACGTAGCCGCTGCCGGGTCCAGTGTTCGAGGTCCAAACGTAGTTCGCTCCAACTAAAAGATCGTTGGGATTGGTGGTGGTGATAGAACCGCTGTTAGTCGCTGCGCTGTTTCCTGAATTTCCCGCGGCTACGTCCAAGGGACTTACAGGATCAAGTCCATTATATTCAAGAATCCGGATATCCGGGTAGGAAGCGCCGACGTTAAATTTCACCGTTACAGAGTTTTGGCCGACCAGTACATTGGGCGCGTAGTAAACAGACTGCGAGGTCGAGACAGAGCCGGCGAGAACCGTCGGTCCCGCCGCCAGCTGATAAACATTTCCGTTGGTGTCTGTGACCGAGCTAACCAGAGCGGTGGAATCGTCCCAGCCGACAATGACCACGTTCAGGTTCCCAGCCACTTGCACAGTCTTGTAGGGCACGGTGATGGTCGCCGTTGTCGTCTGCGGGCAGGAAAAGTTGCTCTGAATATATTTGGGCGTTGCCGCCGTGGCCTGGGCAGAGTTGGTCAGCAGAATGATCGCGGACGCGGCGAGCAGCGGAAGGAGGCTTTGGAGCCTCGGTGGCCTAACTATTGGGGTCGCGACGGTGAGTGCTAGTGTCTTACGAGCGGACATTAGCCAGAATGACAAAATCCGTGATTTCATATTAGGTTTACAGACTGACCGAACTGGTCAAGAAGAGAGTGGTTGAAGGCAATGTTAGGTTTAATCTGAGTCCTAAACCTTCCCTTGATGGTTATTTTTGTTTCGGAAGGTGTTTTGGAGCCGATCATGAGGATTAAATTAATTTGTTAGTTAAAAATCTGGACAAAGCTTCGCTAATAGCGCAGGTGTCTGCTCTGGCGATCTCGAGCGGAAACCTAGTCTGGGCGACTAGGCACTCAGAATGACGGCGGAGCCGGCAGAGAGAGAAAATCGGTCGAGGAGGTTTGCCCCAAGGTAATAATAAGGATTGCCATATATATGAGAAGTATGATGATGTCCAGAAAAAAATTGGAAATTCACTCGATGCAGGGCGTTTTTTTGGCGCCGCACTCGTTGCAAGAGTTGGCATTGCGCGGAGCCGATGCTGGCCAACGCAAAAAAAGTGTGTTACGAGATGTTCCGTCTGCACCGAACGATGGATGTCCTCAGAAGCTTGGGCGGCAGCGGCGGAAGCCCTTAGACCGGCCAGCTTTTCAGGTTAAGGGGCCGCGTGCTCAATGAGCCGTCAGCGCGTTGAGTTGCTCCGCAAACAGCGATCGAGTGCGTCGCTGTTTTAATTGTGTAAATTAGCCGGAGGAGTAATAGGCCCGGCAGCTCTGGGAAATACAAGAGGGAGAAAAAAAGACGCTTGAGATGCTCGATCTAGAGAGCCAACGTGGTACGTTTGTCGTTCCTCATAGCCCTATGAAATCACACTCGGTCAAACGTCGCCGGATCTGGGGCGGCATCTGGTCGGGTTCGCTTTGCCTTGCCCTGGTGGCGGCT
>CAWBKA010000036.1:0-104336 GCA_963789065.1 uncultured Verrucomicrobiae bacterium
TGCGATGCGCGAATTCAAGTCTCTTGCTCTTCCCGGAGGCAGGCTTTGGCCAATTGATTGATCCGGGCGTCGAACCGCCTCGTTCGCGGTTGACCCAATCAGATGCTTTGGGCATAGGACGACCACAGCACCACTAGGTGGCGCGAGGCATCGATGGCCTTTATTAAGGCAGGCTCCCACTGGTCGCCGATCCTGATACTTTCCCGGTCGTAGAAAGCCTTTAGCCCTTGCGCTTGCAGTGACTGAGATAGTCGCTCTGCCCATGGTCTATCCTCGCGGCTATAGGAGATAAATACATTGTAATCGAACTGCATTTGGTCAGCCTTTTTCCCCTTACACTCCTTAGCCCCATCCGTCACCAGCAGACAGATTTCATTGGACGATTTCGCCCTCTCGCTCTGCTTTGCCGGTGGTGGAATGTGCGCCAATGGCAAGTTCGTTTTCGACGCCGAGGGCAATCTCTGGAGCGGCCAGAACTGGATGCCGGGCTCGCAGCGCTTCCGGCGACTCAGTCGAAGGCATTTCGTGGATTGAACAAGGAATAGAGGATTATCGAGCAACCGGCTCCATTGCTGGCCTGCCAATGTGGCTAGCGTTAAAAGCTGAAGCTTTGTACGTGGCGAATCGTACCCCCAAAGCTCTTGAGGCAGTAAAGGAAGCGGAAGCACTGGCCGAAAGATTTGAAATTGGCTGGTGGTATGCCGAACTGCACCGACTCCGAGGTGTGTTTCTCGCGGCTCTTCGTGCCGACGAGACCAAATCGCAAATCCGAAAAAGAGTAGCCTTTCTGCATCATAGAAATTGGGACGACTTTTGGCACAATTATAACCTAAAAATCGCTGAGTTTCGCTGATGAAACGAGATGTATTAAAAATGAAGGTTTGTGCGACACCATTTGGCTCTTGCGGAGTTTTTAGGTGGCTTTGTCAGCTGCTGTCGTCTTTTCCAGTTCCGCTTGCACCGCGTCGCGTTTCCGCGGCATGTTCAGGTCGGTGAATATATCAAGGGCGGCAGCTAGCCTTCTCGCTCCGTTTTGTGATCGCGCTGTTCGCGCGCAAGAAGGCGCCATGGCCTCCTCCAGCCGGCCCCAGGCTTGCAGACGGCCTGGTTGCCGTAGCTTAAACTGTCCTTATCACTCGACTCTAGGCAGAGCGCTTCGTCTTGCTGAAGAATCCGAAGTGCAATTTCCAATTCGCCGGTTCTCTCTCCTGTTCGGAAGCCCCGGTAAGTCAGCCAAGCAGCGCGGCTGCTCTCATTCCTCTCCCACAGATGTTGCACAGCCGGGATCAGTTCCGGTAAACACTCGCGGCATTCTCGCCAGCGCTGTTCCCAATCGGCAAACAGCCTCTCCAAGGCCGCGGCATGAGCCGCTTGGAGTTATTCAAGTGAGACAAGGTTCTGCACCTCCCCCCGCAGCAAGGCGTGCAACTGGAAGCGTTGTCGGTCCCGATCCAGCATCCGCAACAGCGACGCATCGACAAGCTTGTTGCGCGCATCGCGCCCTTCCGCCTCCGCGAGACCGGCAATCTCCACTGTCAGCGGAAACCAGAATCCCTCCAGCGCACAAGCGGCCATCGCATTGAGCAGCCGCCGTTGCTCATCGGGCCGCGTGTTGACGGCTCGCCGCAATAGAGCGCCGACATCATGTACTTCGTTGCGCAATCTTTCGAGCCGCAACCCACGCGCCGCCTCTGGCACAGGATCAAGCTCGCTTCGTAGCAGGTCGGCGCCAACTACGACCGCAATGGGCAGACGTTCGACGCGTTCCGCAAACGCAAGCAGCACCGCGCGATGTTTTTCAACAGTTTCATCGTCGAGGTAGATTGGTAGATTCGGAAATCGACTCCGCCTCGGCGCGTGAGAAGCTCGCTACTTCCAGCGAATGAGCGCGCGAAATCCACGGCAGCGCACGCCGGCGCGACGTCAGAGTAACGAAACCGCCGGAACAGGCGCGAGCGCTTTCACGTCGCTTTCCCATATATCGTCCAGCACCAACAAAGCCCGGCGATCGGCAAGCCATGCCTTGGCAGCGGCGATTTGTTCCTCGGGCGGCCTGGTCTCAACTCCCAGCTTGAGCTTCACCGCAAGCTCAGCCGCGATCTCGGCGACGGGACGCTGGCCGCAAATCTGAAACACGACCGCGTCGAACGCGCCCTGCGTCTGCCAAGCAAACTTGAGCGCGAGCGTAGACTTCCCGCACCCCGCCTCTCCGTGGAGCAACGCGCTGCCCGGATTCTCCGCAAGCGCGGTATACAGCATCTCAAGGCCTTCGCGCGGCCCACGAAATCGTGCGGCGGAGGCGGGAGAAAGGCACCAGGCGCTTTTGTCTCCGTTAAGCGGCGCATGTCGCGAAGGCGCTTGACCCACGCCACAGCCTCGTGTCGCCCTTGTTCCGGATCGCTTCGAGCGTCAATGCGATGTTTAACGCGAAGCAGTTCCGGTATCGCGTAGTCCCGCAACAGCACGACGCCCAGGCGTGTCCGCGATTCGGAAATCTCGCGAACGGTCACTGAAGTCCATTCAAGCTGAGTCCAACCCGAACGCGCGGCTTCAGGCGACCAAAATAGGATGGTCAGGTCTGCATCGCGCAGGCCTTGCTCGATTTTCGCAACAAAATTGCCGCCGAATTCAACATCGACCTCGCAGATCCAGGGCTCGATCTTCTCTGCTTTCAGCTCGGCGGCAAATGTCTGGACGAATTGCTGGTCTTTCGTGCTGTGGGAAAGAAAGACTTTCATACGATAGCCGATCCGCTGGGGCCAGATTATCGCTATGGATCGCGATAAAGGAAACAAGCTTAGGTTGCTTTTTCCCGAAAGATCTCAGGAATCTCCAATCACTCGATCTTTTCTACAGCACCGAGCTGACCAGCGTCGAGGCGCTCAAGGATCTCGGGAACCTCCAAACACTCCGAACTTTCCTACTGCTTCGATCTGACTAGCGTCGCTGAACTCAAGGATCTAAGGAATCTCCAATCACTCTACCTTTCCTTCTGTTTCAACCCGGAAAAAGTTCTTCGAGTTTTTTACGGTCCCGATCCGCAACGCGCATACTCGAGCTGCTTATTCCGGGCAATTGTCGAGGGCATGGTTATTGGCCTAGAAGGTCTGCCAGGACCCATTAGCACTGCCCTTGAAATCTGTGCGAAGAATCTGAGCCGTTGAGCCGATGTCATGGCTGATCTGGTCACAGACTTCTTAGCACGCTTGGCGAACGCGAGAGGCGACACCCATGCCCTGTCGGCTCTCACTGCTGAGTTCGTTAGCCGCCCGTCCAAAGGCGGAGCAAGAAACCACTTCGGGCGGCGCTGATGTCGCAGCGGTGTCGCGCTGGTTCGATGAAGGCCTTTTAGGAGGATTTTGGATATCCCGGACGACGAGGCGCGTTCCAAAGCCGCTGCTGTTCTTCGCGTCAACCACGGCACTACCGGAGAAGATGGAAATAGTGTTCGTTGCGGGTATGGCGACAGGCAATTCTGTCCAGTGCACCCAATCGGTGCTTACGGCATGCCCCCAGGAGATGGTATTGGCCCACGTTGTCCCGAACGGATTATATTGGAAAAACAGATGGTGCTCGCCTTGATAGTCGACGAGCCCATTTGGATCATTCATCCAGTTCTTTGCCGGCGTGAAGTGGAACCTCTTGGTAGGTCGCTTGGCCCTGGGCGCGAGCCGGATAAGGGCTGAACAGCGCGGCTGCAAGTGCCGCGATGCTTAGTAGGGCAGGTACTTTCATAGGTATAACAGATGTAAAATGGGGGCTGAAAGACGGAGGTTAAAGCTCAATCGTGCTAGCCACATGGACTTTCTGGATCGAATCTGTCGCCCAGGATTACACAAGTTCACATCCGCTGTATTGAACGTTTGTACTTTATTCATTCGTACCCGCCTTTTTTCTAATGATAGCCAGGAAGAGGGGCGAACAAAGCAAGGTTGAACGGAACGTATTTGCTGAATTCCATATAGTTTGGGAGATGCCTTTTGCGTGGGAATCATTGACGTCAACAGCGGGTTACCCTTGTCAGTGTTGAAAACGGGAAAGAAAATGTCAGAAAATGGAAGGGAAGTTTGCGCGGCGAGCGGTCGACATGCCCCCATCGCTGATGGGAAATGGGAAGCTTCGAAGAAAAGACAACCGTGTAGTTCCAAATTCGGCGGATTTGTCGGCGTTTCAGATGCGACTTTGTTTCCGGCTGGATTGGTTGATGGCTTGTCCCGGCCAACTGCAGGGGGGCAGCGGGTATAGGTGACAGTGCGGCGGGTTTTCAGGTCGGCTAGGACCGCAGCGGCGGCGTTGATGTAACGGGCGTTCTCGGCCTTCGTATCGCTTAGGCGTAGCGGGAGCATTTCGCTTGCAGCCCTAAGCCGAGAATGAGGTTTCGGAGGAGGATAACGAACTGAATGATCCGAAGCGCGTCCTTCGTGTTAACCTTACGCATTATTTGTGGCCGAGCAATTTCTTCAACTCTTCACTACTTTATGAAAATTACGAAAATCTTTGGCATCTCATTTGGCGAATGGAACGCCATGTCATTCTATGGCCGATTTGAACAGATCGTCACATGGATACTCACGTTGTTCATCGCCGCTATTATTGCCATTGCTCTTTTCCGACTTGTCGTGACGATTCTTCAACTGCTTGTCTTCGGTGCGTTAAACCCATTAAACCACCAGGAATTCGAGGTCATTTTCGGGATGATCATGACGTTGTTAATTGCCATGGAATTCAATCACAGCATCCTGCAGTCAATGGAGCGCCTTCACCGCATCATACAAGTCAAGACGGTGGTGCTCATCAGCATTCTGGCGCTCGCACGAAAATTAACCCCGCGATTGCAAATTATAGTAAAATCTGCTGAGCCTTTCAGTAGTGGATCGCCCCATCGCGTGGTTGCAAGAAAACGAGAAGGAAAATTTTGAGACGCCCCAATAAGGTCGACTGTATTCATTCTGTTGATCCGGTTTCAAGTGTGGCGATCAAGTGGCCTGTCTCCAGAAGGTTCCATGTCGATATTCGATCGAGGAAATACGAGGACGTTTTCGATCACCGGAATTTCGTGCCATATATTTGACGTTGCGTCTAGAGGCTCAGGAGCTCGTCGATGAACTGTTGGAATGATTGCGCTCTACGGTCATTTCGGAACGTTCCAATAAACGTATGATATTTGAGCGATGCAGCCCGAAAAGCCGCGCGGCGTCGGCGGCTGTCTTGGATCCGTCGCGGACCGCTTTGATCACTTCTTGTTGCTGGTGAGAGCTCAATTTAGCGGGTCGGCCAAGCCGAGCTCCGCGATCGCGCCGCGCAACATCAGCAGCCCCGTCACGCATCCGATGGCGGCCGCTCGCCCTATCCAGATCTTCATTTTTTCCTTTTTCTGGCGTATCCTTTCTACGTGCCTATCACCATCGAGTTGCCTGACCTGGATTCTCAGACCGAGTTTAATCTCGCGCGTTGGGCCGAGGTGCTGGCTGATCCCACACTCGCCAGACTCCCACATCGCATTGAGACCGATCAGCATGGCCACATCCTTATGAGTCCGCCTCCTGCTCCGATTCATGGCCGGCGCCAAGCTCATATCGCCGGTCTGTTGCGTCAGCTTCTGCCTGACGGGATCGCATTCTCCGAGTGTCCTCTTTCCACTGCCGGCGGCGTCAAAGCCATCGACGTTGCCTGGCTGGCTCCTGAGCGCTCCGAGAACATCGGCCAGCTGACCCTGTTCGAGCGTGCTCCCGAGATCTGTGTTGAGATTGTTTCTCCTTCCAATTCGCGCTCCGAAATCAACGAAAAGCGCGCCTTGTACTTCGATGCCGGCGCAGCCGAAGTATGGGTTTGCGCTCTCGACGGTTCTGTTTCCTTTTTTGTGTCTCCTGACCATCAATTACCTACTTCTTCCATCTGCCCTTCTTTTCCTGGCCGCATCCCATGAACTCGCGCCCGCAATCGGATTCAAACTCTTCGGCTTGAGAACAACGAGCCATCGCTCGTTGGTGATCAACGAGACGCTGGCGGCCCAGGTCGAGGATTTCTCGCTCACCTGGCCGTTGGACCGGCAACAAAGCGTATCGGCAACAGACGTGTCACCCGTCCCATTCGCTTCCTTTAGGCATCCAAGGGCTTTCAAGAATTCGTACATCGCACTTAGGATACTGTGCTCTCAACTCAACATACATCGGGTGGGCAAGCAACATCTTCTTGGTCACCGTCGCATTCTAGGTGACTTCCATCATCACGCAGATAACCCGCAGCCCATTCTCACACGAGGAGGGCAGCTCCGGCTCTTGATTCGGAACCGAAAATCGAAAGTTGGTCCCGCTGTCGACGATGGATTCCGCCCAAATCTTGCCCCCACGCTGTTCGACTATCTTCCTGAGAATGGCGAGGCCAAGACGAGTGCCGGGATGAGCTCCACGGTGATGTAGCCGCTTGAAAACATGGAAGACTTCTTCGGTGTAATCGCGTTCAAAGCCAATTCCGTTATCAGCAATACTAAGGATCCAGGTGTTACCCTGACACTGGCCACTCACCTGAACCCTGGGGGGAGTGAAAGCCGTCCGGTACTTGACTGATTCCCAACAAGGTTTTGAAGTATCCGGACGAACTGTCCTTTTGCAAAAGCGCAATGAGGGGAGATTTTCTGAGACGACCTCGGCTTTCGACTCCTGGATGACGGACGACAGGCTAACCAGCGCTTCTTCAAGCGCTTCCTTTGCATCGATGGTTTCCAGCTTTGCGACTCGACCTGCTTGCGCAAACGTCAGAAGATCTTCAATCAAGCTTTCATGCGGGAAGAGCCATCCACGATAAAGCCAATCAACTTATCGGCTTCGTTATCTATTTCCCGGCGTATTTTCGTTCCAGAAGCTGGGCGCATCCCTTCATGCTAACGGGGCGGCTCTTGGAGGTCGTGAATGGAGGCAAACTCCTCAACGCTGCGTTTGATTGGGTTAATCGCGAGAGCAACGACGCTCAATCTGCCCCACGTTCAAATGCGGCCACCCGCTGAGCCGCCTCATGGCGTCGGATCAGCCTGCGAAGTTTCAGACTGAGCGCGATGAGCAGGCCGATCGGCACCAGCATGTAAAAGGCAATTGAAAGTTGCGGCGGCCAGTGCCAACGCATCGTGACGTAGTAAAGCGCCCAACCCGAAGGCCACGAGGAGAGCTTCTGCGGCGGTCCTGCAGCTAGCTAGTGCTTGCGTGAACGCTGAGGGTAACTTTTGCTCAAGCGTGAGCACTGATTCGAATAAATCGCCGACCCGCTTGATTCATTTCAACGCGGCATCCGGCGTAAAAAAAGAGACTTTTTATCTCCGCGGTCTACAGCTCTCGCCAGTTCCTTCCAGGTGATCGGCATCGAAATGAACGGCTCTTCGCGCTTCGCGCGCTTTGAATACACGCACACCGTTGTTTTGAAGTCGGAGTTCTGACTCCAGTCAATGAACACCTTCCCCCCTCGCCGCGTTTTTGCCATTCAGACACGACCCGATCAGGCATCTGCTGGCTCGCGAGTTCAGCGAGCGCTTTGGCAAAGGCTGCGTCATCTCGTAGGTGACATCGCAATTCAGCGGCACAATGAGAGATGCAGCCCCTTGGAGCCCGAGACTTTGACGAAGGACTGCAAGTTCAAAGCATCGAACAAATCTTTTAGATGCAGCGCCACGCGACCGCAATCCAGGATTTCCGCCGGTTCATCTTCATCCTCAAAACGAGAAAAAGGCTTCTGGATCAAGTCCAGAAGCCTTTTTCCGCTTAGATACCTGGTACCGATGGCGGGACTCGAACCCGCACGACCCTTTCGGGTCAACGGATTTTAAGTCCGTTGCGTCTGCCATTCCGCCACATCGGCGTCGCTCAGAGGCAAGTGTACCCCACTCGGCCTTTCTGCAAGCGTAAAATGGCTGGAGCGAAAAACTAAGCGAACGATCAGTTACAGTACGGGCAACTTTTCCTGTATCGGCTTGGCCGCTGATTTCGACCCTGGCTCCGTGCGATCCGATTTGATCCCGCACGACTTCAAACTGTCGGTATGTCCGCTCTGATAAATTTCAGTGCGAAAAATCGGGATTTCCTTGGGGGCCTCGATCCCGATCTTCACCGCATCGCCGTCGATCCTGGTCACTTTGATGTGGATGAGATCCCCGATAATGATGCCCTCATTTACCTTTCTGGATAGAATTAACATTCCTGGCTACCTTCCTTCATATACGCTTGTGAGTTCCCTGCTTTGGAATTAATACGCAGTCTACATCGGAGGAGAACCCACCGAGCGACCCGTGCCTAAACTGTCGAGGGTGTCTCAATGAGAAATCTTTCCTTGAGTCCCTGGTTTTGTCTGAGACGTTCCTCCATTCGATTACTGAGTCGGTCGACTTCTGAAAAAAGGGCTTCGAGCAGCGGGTGAACATAGTCGGGAAAACTCCGGATGACTTCCGGCGACTGCACATCATCGTTCAGATGAAATTTCGACGCCGTCTGCCGGAGCGCGAGCTCCCGACCCTGAGTGCAACGAGAGATAAGGCGAAGCTGGGCACGAATCTGCTCTTCCAACCGCTCGTTTTCCGTCGTGTCGCGCCGGTACAAAATTTCGGTCTGCTGATTTAGCAAACGAATGAGCCCCCCTTTCTCTTGCAACTCATCCCTGAGAGCGTCCACCAGCTGGTCCCAGTCAACTTTGTTGTTCATCATTTGTTAGCTTTGAAATTTCAGGCCAAAAGATTGACCAGGTAGCTTCGGAGCAACCCAACTGTCTGGGTGTGAATTTGACAGATCCTGGACTCGGTTAGTCCGAAGCAAGACGCGATTTCAGAGAGGCGCATGTTCTCGTAGTAGTACATCGCCAATACCTTCTTCGGAACGGCTGGCAGTTGCTCCATCCGCTGTGCGAGCAACGACAACACTTCTTTCCGCTCCAAGGCGTCGAGCGGCGCGATACAGGAATCGTCTGGGATAATTTCGTGCAGGGATTGATCTTCCAAATCAGATTGCTCGTCGACTCCATCGAGCGAAACGAATTTGACTGGACGAACTTCTTCCATCAGGTCGGCCAGCTCGTCTTCGGTCATATGCATTTCGGCACAGAGCGAATCCTGGCTGAAGCTTCCTCCCTGTTCTTGTTCCAATTTGGAGATCGCCGAACCGAGGCGCTTGGCTTTTGACCTGGTCGCGCGGCTCATCCAATCCATTCGACGCAACTCGTCCAGGATCGCTCCTCGAATGCGGGTAGTGGCATAGCTGGCGAAACTGCTTTCCCGGGATGCCCGGTAATTTCGGGCGGCCGCGACCAGACCTGTTACTCCGATGCTGTAAAGCTCGTCGGTTTCGATCTTGCTTGGCAGTTTTCGCCGCATCCGTTCGACGATCGATCGAACAAGCGGGAGGTGATTCTCGATAAGATGCTGAAACAAACCCTCGCTGCTGGCGTCAGTAGTATCTCGGGCAGGAGCGGCCGGTAAGTCGGACAATTCGTTGGAGGCGAGAGGGGCTGTCATTTGCTTGAGCACGGGTTTGACGCCTACCAAAGCAATTCTAGTACCAAAGCCTCTAAGGATGATTCTTTGTATTCGTAACTCGCTTATAATAAGGATGTTATATTTTCAATTTTTAAGGAGTCCGCAATTTCTCGCTCCTTGGAACTCGTTGTTTCCCAGAACCGGGACGCCCGGTTCCGCTAATGGGGCAATTTTTGCCGGGCTCAATAGAGTCCTTCGGCAGATTCTGCGTACTCAAGATTGCACTCCACGCAACTCCACCTGCGTGAAGGTAATGCAAGGCCTTTAAAAGCTCGAAATTACAGGGCAAAGGAATCCGTCATCGCGTGCTTCGCCTAAGCCGCAGTCTCAGATCCCTTGATTCCGTGGACGCTTCGTTTACCCGGGCTGAAGAGCGGTTGGTCGAGATGCCTGGCTCGCCCGAATCGGCCGGTAATAACTGTCTCGTTGCATCGGTTCGCGCCCAGCTTCACGGATTGTCCGCTCGAGAGTCGCTTTCGTTTGCTCCTGAGGAGTCTTCGAACCGGCCATGTGGAAGATTTTCTCTTCCATCAGCGTCCCATGCAGGTCGTCAACGCCGTAGTTCAGAGAGATTTGCGCCAACGGCAGGGTCATCGCAATCCAGTAGCCGGTGATGTGGTCGAAGTTATCAAGGTAGATCCTGCTGACCGCCAGGTTACGGAGCTGATCCAGGCCGGAAGCAGGCTTGATGTGCTTCAACTCGGTCGTTTCCGGTACAAAAGCAAACGGAACAAAACCGGTAAATCCACTGGTTTCATCCTGGAGCTCCCGAAGTTGCCGCAAATGATCGACGCGTTGCTCGACCGTCTCAATATGGCCGAATAACATCGTGCAGGTACTGCGACCGCCCATCTGATGCCAGAGCCGATGGACATCTTTCCATTCTTCCGCAGTCTCCTTCCCGCGGCAGATCTTATCGCGTACCACCGGATCGAAGATCTCCGCTCCACCACCGGTGAGCGAGTTCAGACCAGCTTCGCGCAACAATTGAAGGGTATCGACAATGGAAATCTTGAAGACGCGCTCCGCCAGGTGGCGGATCTCGATCGCGGTAAATGCTTTAATGTGCAGGCCAGGATCAAGTGAGCGGAGATTTCTCAAGAGTTCGAGATACCATTTGCCCTGCAGCGTGGGATGAAGACCACCGACCATATGAACCTCTGTAACGCCAGCCTGGAGGGAGGCACGCGTTGACTCAACGATTTCGGGGATGGCCATTTCGAATGCGTGCGGATCCCGTTTCCGAGCACCAAAAGCGCAGAACTGACAAGAGAGAATGCAGATGTTGGAGTAATTAATGTACCGATTAAGGATATAAGTGGCCCGGTTCCCATTTTTTCGTTCACGAACGATGTTGGCTACGAAGCCAAGGGCATTGATATCGGTGTTCCGGTAAAGGCGGGCAGCTTCGCTGTCGTCTATTCGTTCCGACGCGACCACCTTATCGTAGATTGCACGGAGTTCTTGAGGAACGAGTCTGCTGCTTGTGCAATTTTTCACAAATTTAACCTGACACAGGACGATTCTCGCAGCAAGCTCGCGCAACTTCGCTCTTTTACTTAGCAACCTTTGCCGTTGCGACGGGTTATTAGAGGATACGATGACCCTTGCCCTCCGAGTGCTAAATCCTTCCAAATCGTCAGTGGATTCACCCGAGCCTGAAATCGAGTGGATGGTTCGAATTGGTGAGGGCGACATGGAAGCACTGCGGCTTCTCGTTGAAACACACCAGGCTCGAGTCATTGGAACGATCAGTAAAATGCTGGGAGCCGACTCTGAGTCGGAGGACTTGGCCCAGCAGGTCTTTATTCGCATCTGGAAATCGGCACCGCGCTACAAGCCAACGGCAAAATTTACGACTTGGCTGTTTCGTATCACCAGGAACCTTGTCTTCAACGAGCTGAGACGAAAACGTCACTTCGCAGATCAGACAGAAGAAATCCCGGAACCCACTGAACGAGCGGACAAGGAACCCGATCAGGTTTTGCTGGGGGAAGAACTTCAGGGCGCGATTCAAGATGCAATCAATCTGTTGCCAGAATCTCAGCGAATGGCCATCATCCTGCGACGATACGAGGAAATGCCCTACGAAGAAATCGCGAAAGTCCTGGGAACAACCGTCCCCGCCGTGAAGAGTATCCTGTTCAGGGCACGAGCGGAACTTAAAGAGCGTCTGGCGAAGTACCTGGACTGAAGAGGAGTCAGGAGCCAGGAGCCGATGGCCCGGAACAGATGGTGACGCCGAATCGATTGCCATCCGACTCGAAATTCTTCTTTGCTTGGAAGGGGGATAAATTACCAACCCACGCCCCCCGGGTTTGAAAACGCCATCAAGCGATTGATCAGCTGATCAGCAACCTGAAAAAACCTCCGTGATCTCCGTGTCCGCAATCGGCGGTATGAGGTACCGTCGGCCCTCACCCCGCGCCGCCATTTCTCTATTTCTCCGACCCCCTGACTCACGAGACCTCATCGGCCTTTAAGAAATCGAGGAATCGAGGACGAGGGCGATGATAGGAACGATCGAACGATCGCGAGGAAGGAGAGCCGCCCGACTTCAGCTGGCCACGACCCGCCGGGTCACTCATTCTTCCCCTCCGATCGTCCTCGAACTCGAACTCGTGCTCGATCCTTCTTCTCAAATCTTCAGGCGTTCCCCGTGCGGTGCTCCTGACTCCTGACTCCTGGCTCCTGACTCCTGACTAACGGCTGCGCAGTTCTCCAAAAGCCGCTCCGAGGTACGCAAAGAGGTCAGTAGGCAACATTGATTCCTCCGAAAGTTGATTTGCCGCAAGTTCCGCGGCTTTCCCGCATAGCCAGGCACCTAGACGCCCAGCATCATAGGGAGGGATACCTTTGGCCAGGAAGGCGGCGCACACCCCGGTAAGTACATCGCCTGATCCACCAGTCGCAAGGCCGGGCGAGCCAGTGGAGTTGTAGGCCGCGGGTTTGCCGATCTGACCAACTAAAGTTCGTGACCCTTTCAGCAAAAGCGCGACAGGATACGCGGCCGTGAACTCTCGGACGATCTCGATGCGGCTCTTCCCCGACGTAGGCCATAGTCGTGCCATTTCACCTGGGTGCGGCGTCAAAAGGCGCGGGCCCGCGCAGTTTTTCAATTGAACCACGTCAGTCGACAAGGCGTTCAATGCGTCTGCATCCACGACCATGGGTCCGGCAAAGTGAGCGACCACATCCAGGATTTCAGGTCGTCTCGCCGACCCAAGGCCGGGCCCGATTCCGAGCGCGTCAAATCGATCATCGAGGATGGAGCGAAAATCCGATGTCGGTTTCACCATGATTTCCGGGGCCACCTTGGTCACCACCAGTGTGTAAATCTCTTCTGGAACGTACAATGAGATCAGACCCGCACCGGCTCTGGCGGCAGCCTCAGAACAGAGAATTGATGCGCCAACCAGACCACGCGAGCCGGCTATCAGGCCAACACGGCCATAGTCTCCCTTGTGAGAGTCAAATGACCGACGTGGAACAAGACTCTTAAGGTTAGCCGGTTCCGAAAGGATCGCGCGGCCTTGATCCCTCGGTCCACGCGAAGTCAGTTCCGCGAGTTCAATCACTAGAATGCGACCGACGCAGTTCGTGGCATCGTCCCGAAAAAGCGGTGTTTTTGGAAAGCCGACAGTAAGCGTGAAATCCGCCACCACAGTGTCAGGATCAATGCCGTCCTCACTGAGACCGGTGGGGAAATCGATCGCATAAACACTCGCATTGGAGCACCGGCGCAGCGCATTGATTTCGCGGGTCAGGGCCTTTAGCGCGGTGCTGAGTTGCGGGCGTGAACCAAGGCCAAGGAGACCATCGAGAATAATGACCGGTTTGCGATTGGATAGATCGGAAAGTCGGCCTGAGACACGGTGCGAATCTAGCTCTTGCAGCTTCTTTTTCGGGAGTGGCTGAAGATCGCTTTCCGGCACCAGGGGCCGCGTCCAAATCTCCCAACCAGCCTTCGCGAGCAACGATCCGACGACCATGGCGTCGCCAGCATTGTTTCCTTTGCCAAGATAGGCAACGCAAAGGCCGGGTTGAGGGTGTTGTTCCAGGATGGCTTTGGCTATCCCTTGCCCAGCATTATCCATCAGCATTTCCGCGTCGATCCCCTCTTCAAAAGCTGCCTGCTCGGTCTGCTTCATCTCGTTGGCAGTGAGGATCAGGTCAGCCATAAAGCCCGCACACAAATAGCGAGGGGTTAAAGAGGGGGATAGGTGATGGAGCGGGGCAAGGGATGCGCTCACGACCGTCTGATTGGAGGCACCCTTAAACGGGAAAACGTCGGGTACAGCCTCCGGTTCGGACGGAGTCCCCCCTCACATCGGCAAAAGCCTCTACTTTTTGTCTGCTTCAATGTGCAGCTCAATCTGGACGTCATCGCCGACAACTTGAGTACCCTCGATCACTTTGCTCCAGCTGAGGCCGAAATCACTGCGCTTGAGAGCGGTCGAGGCATCCCAACCGCTGACCGTGGTCCCCTGCATGCCTGCGCCTTTACCGAGTAATTCCACCTTCAAGACGACTTCCTTGGTGACTCCGTGCATGCTCAGATTGCCAGTTACATCGGCGGTATTCTCACCGCTCCGCTTGACCGCGGTGCTTTTGAAAGTGATCTCCGGGAACTTTTTCGCATCGAAGAAGTTGGGCGATCTCAGATCGTCATCTCGCATCTTAACGCCAGTATCAATGCTAGCGGTTTTGATGGTGACCTCCACCGTTGACTGCTCAGGATTGGCTTCGTCCAATTGAATCTGGCCGGAAAAGTCGCCAAATTTACCGGGTACTTTGGAGAACAAGTGGCGGATTTGAAAACCGATCGTCGAATGAGCCTTGTCGAAAACGAAGGTATCAGCCGAGAAAGCGGAATGAGCCATCAGGAAGGTTGATAGCAGGAGAGGAACAATTACTTTCTTCATAGAGATGCACCAGATTAAAGAATATCGTATTTCAGAGTCAACGCCGGATAACCATATTCCGGGCCAAATGAGAAAACCCGTCAGGCGGCGTGGCCAAACGGGTTTTCTCGGTCGCGGGGGGAAAACATGCCGCCCTGAATGCCTCGAAAACTTAGACTTTGCTCTTGAAGTCTTTGCCCGGGACAAACTTGACAGTCTTCGATTTCGGAATCCGGATTTGCTGGAGAGTCTTCGGATTAACACCTTTCCTGGCTTTTCTCTCGACCACCTTGAAAGTTCCAAATCCAACTAACTGAACCATCTTATCCTTTTTAACGCCGACCTTGATGGCACTAATTACCGCTGTGACCGCCCTTTCCGCGTGCGCCTTACTCGTTTCGCTTCCGAGCTGTTTCTGGACCGCTGCGACCAACTCTACTTTGTTCATGATAAATGGGGCGCTTTCCTGGGATGTTAGGCTTGGGAACTCAGCATCCAAGCCGTTTTGCGGACGAACGCTCCTGATTTGGTCGTTTTCACAACATTCGCTACTTTTTGTCAAACCATTAATCTTTTTTTATGGAATTTCACCCAGTCCTGGAGCGCTTAGGTCAGTTTCTAGAAGCCAGACCGATTATTTCCGACGACGTCTACATGGCACCCAATGCCACCGTTCTCGGCAAAGTCTCCATCCGCTCAGGATCCAGCGTCTGGTTTCAGTGCGTGATTCGGGCCGACATTAATGAAATTCGGATTGGAGAAAGAACGAATATTCAGGACGGCTCAATTCTGCACGTCGCGGATCGCTATGGCCTGACGATTGGTGACCGCGTCTGTTGTGGGCACCGGGCGATTCTTCATGCCTGTACGATCGGAGATAGTGTCCTGATTGGCATGGGCGCGATCGTTCTGGATGGAGCCGAAGTCGGGACCGGCTCGATTGTTGGCGCGGGTGCGTTAATCACCAAAGGGACCCGGATCCCGCCTGGATCATTAGTCCTGGGGTCTCCGGGCAAGGTGGTCCGAAGGTTGACACCCGATGAGCAGCAGGGGATCGAAGCGCTCGCCGAGAAATATGTGGTGGTGGCGAAGCGTTACGGCAAATTCGAATAATCGATCGTCTTCAGGCGCCCATGCTTGAGCCCCAACCTGGGAACACAATCGATCAATGCACGTGTGTACGGATGGCTCGGATGGTGCAAAACAGTTTCAGTGCGCCCAAACTCTACCAGGCGCCCGCGAAACATCACCGCGACGCTATCTGCCAGGCCCCGGATGATCCCGAAATTGTGGGTGATCAGAATGATCGCCATCCTGTACCTCATCTTAAGCTCCCGGAAAAGATCGAGGATTTGTCGCTGGATAGTCACATCAAGGGCTGTCGTTGGCTCATCCGCAATCAGGATCTTGGGCTGACAACAGAGGGCCATCGCGATCATCACGCGTTGCTGCATCCCGCCGCTCAACTGGAAAGGATAATCTTTCAGTCTCCGAACTGGATCCACAATCCCTACCTGGTCAAGCCAGTGGACTACCTCTTGGCGCACTTCGCGGACTTCCGGCCGATGTAAACGGATCGTCTCCGCGATCTGCTCGTAGATCGAATAAACAGGATTCAAGCTCGTTGCCGGCTCTTGAAAAATATAGGCAACCTGATTTCCGCGGACCGAACGCAGCATGCGTTCGCTCATGCCGAGTATCGACTGGCCATCGAGCAGGATATCACCGTTTTTGTAGAGCGCCGGAGGCTCCGGTAACAACCTGGTAAGGGCCAGAGCCGTAACGCTCTTGCCGCTCCCACTTTCACCGACAATGGCCAGGGTCTCGCCTGCCTCCAAGGAAAAGGAGATTGACTCTACGGCAATAATGTTACTTTCCTCCGACCGAAAACCGATCGTGAGATCCCTCACCTCCAGCATCCGACTTGATTAGGGCGGAGATCTTTGATTGTAAAGGCGAGAAACCAGCTCGGGCAATTTCGAAGGGAGATCTCCGTGATTGAAAAACACGTATTGGGGGAAGATAATAACACTTCGTGAAATTGTGCACCTGCTTGCTCGTTCTTTTTGGCCTGATGGCGCCTTTGCTCCGAGCCGAAGAGAAAGAATTGGTTGTCGGAATGGAAATGTCGTACCCGCCATTTGAGATGCTGGACTCGAGCGGCCAACCGGCGGGAGTCAGTGTGGAGATGGCCAGAGCAATGGGCCAATACCTGAACCGGCCGGTTCGCTTTGAGAACATCCCGTTCGACGGACTGATCCCATCTTTAAAGACAGGTAAAATTGATGTTATCATTTCATCGCTGACCGTGACGGAAGATCGCAAGAAATCGATCGATTTCAGCGATCCCTACTTGACAATGGGGATGGCGATCCTTGTAAACCAAGATAAGGACATCCGGTCGATCAACGACGTCGACAAACCTGGCCGCAACGTCGCGGTGAAAAAAGGAACTACCGGCAATATCTATGCGATCCAGCACTTCAAAAATGTGAGGCTGCTTGTCCTGAACGACGAGAGCGCCTGTGCAATCGAAGTGGCCCAAGGCAAGGCAGACTGTTTTATTTATGATCAGCTGTCAGTCTTCCAAACATGGAAGAAATACCCGGACACCACCCGCGCGATTCTGCAACCGTTTCAACAAGAGCAATGGGCGATGGGGATCCAGAAGGGTAACGAGAACCTTCGGCAGCAAATAAACGGATTCATCAAACACTTCAAGGACACCGGCGGCTTCGAGCAAATCGGGGTCAAGTACTTCAGTGAAAACAAAAAAGCCTTCGAAGAACTCGGGATACCATTTTATTTTTGAGTTGGTTTAGGATCATGCCCGAAAAAGCAAAGCGGATCAGGTGGCTAAAATACTTGTTTGCCGGGCTGTTGGCGATCATCGTCCTCATCGCAGCGTTTTACCAGCCGATCCTCTTCGGAGTCGCGCACCTGGTGGCTCAGCAGTTCGCGAAATCGCAACACTTGTCGCTCCAGTTCAGGGTTCACGGTTCCCTCTTTTCGGATCTTTACATCGAGGACCTCCATCTCCAACCGCTTCCGGAGAATACCAAGCCGCCGCTGGAACGCCTTGATGCCAAGCGAATCGGAGTTCGTTACAACCTCTTTAGCCTGCTGAAAAAAGACTTTTTGAACGTCGTCGAACTCATAGAACTAAAAGATATCACCGTGGTGGTCCCTCAGGGTCCAATGCCTCAACAGAATGCTCCAACCAGCCTGCGGATACCCTCGATAATACCCAAGAAGATCGACGTTCAAGATGTCAATCTCATCGTGCGGGGAGATAAAGGCGATCTCGAGGTGCGAAAGTTCGCCTTGGCTTTTCAGCAAGACCAAGAGGGCAGCCTGGCCTGCGAATCGCTTCGTATCCCGGGTGTCGGCGCATGGAACCAGGTCCACGCGGGTCTGCGATATAAGCAAGGCCAGCTCGAGCTGAACGGCCTGGCGTTGGAACCGATTGTCACCCTGAATCGGCTGCAACTCGATTTGTCCGGTTCCGAACAGGGGAGATTTCGCTTGTTGCTGGATGGGAAAGCGCTGGAATCATCTGTCGCCGCGAATGTGACCTACGAACAGCCTGGGGACACCCCTTTCATCAATGCGACATTCGAACTCGCCGATCTGGAGCTCAACCGGATTCAGAAGCTGTCAACTCTCCCGATTGCCGGGTCTATTTCAAAAATCGCTGTCCGACTGGATGGTAATCTTAGTCGCCCAAAAAGCCTATCAGGCTCAATCGGGTTAGCCGGCAGCAGTATAGAGTACCAAGGCTATGTCATCGATACCGCAGACCTCGCGTTAGTTATTGACAAAGGGAGCGGAAAAGTTCAAAGCCTCTCCATTAACGCTGGTCCCAACAAGCTGCGGGCGAGCGGTAACTTTACGCTCTCAGAGACGTCGAACGAGCTTCTCAGCAGATCCTCAGCGGATATCGGCCTTGCCGCCGAGGTTCGCGGTCCGGAACGTTACATTCCAGATCTTAACGCAACGACCTTGATTACCGGAAGTGCAGGCCTGGCAAACGGAAGGGCCCAGTTGGTCCTCCAGACTGCTGCCGCAGATATCAGCCTACCGAAAAAGGTCCCGGGGTTGGCCATTTCCGCGGTCAACGCGGATCTTTTCGCTGTCGCTCAGCTTCCATTGGCCGAAGATCCCTGGAAATCACTTGCCGCGGTCGTATTCAGCAAGGTCGCAAATCTTTCGTATCAGGACGCTCGAATCCCTCAGATTAAGGTCGCGGCTGAGACAATGGATACCAAAACAGCAACCGCCAATTTGACGTTGTTAAGTGGAGAAAGCCAAGCCGAACTATCAGCGAATCTTCCATTGCCGTTGGCGGGAGTCCCATTTGACCCAAAACAAATCGCCGGTCATCTCAAGTTCAACCTTGCCTCCATCACTGACTTCATCAGCCAGAAGGCGATTGCCGGGAGTCTAACCGCCAACGGCGACGTCCGAATCGATCAACTCCGGACCAACGGAGAGGTTCGAGCAAGTGGTAATCAGCTAAAATATCGTGGGATAGTGCTGCAATCGCTCGACCTGGATGCGGCCTTTAGCGAACAGCAGGCGCAAGTTCGCGATTTCCGGATTAACTTTGATCAGGCTAACTACGTAGACCTAACGGGATCAGCTCAACTAGCTGATTCGTTCCCCTTTCAGGCAAACGGTCAGGTAAAATTTAAGGACCTGGCGGTATGGAATGAGTTCCTGAGGAACCTGGGTTTGGAACCCGGTCTAAGCGGCGGCCTGAATATCGATTTTAGTGGCAAAGGTGACGTCAATAATCCTACCGCCCAACTTCAAGTGTCGGGTGATCAGTTGCAGTACCGCGGGTTTCTCGTCCAGGGGATTGACGTGCAGGCAACAATCGAGCACGCAACCGCTGACCTCCAGAGATTTCGGATCAACCTGGATCCGGACAACTATATCGACCTCAGTGGGAATGCCCAACTCACTGATCCCAACGCGTACCAGGCAAGAGGACGAATTAACTTCCAAGACCTCGGCCTGTTTAACGCGTTGCTGAAAAGTTTCGGGCAACCGCAAGGGTTGGGCGGCACGCTCAACGTAAACTTCTCCGGAACCGGTACCAGCAAAAATCCTGCCGCCGAACTCCACGTGCGAGGCGAACAATTAAAGTACCGTGGACTCCTGGTCCGGGACGTTATTGCAGATGCGACCGTCGTTAATTTGCAGGCAGAGATCCGGGGCTGCCGAGTGACATTCGACGCGAAAAATCGCTTCGGAATAAAAGGAACGGCTAAACTCGACGATCCGTATCCCTACCTTTTGAACGGCGCAATCGAACTAACCGATCTCAGCGTGTTCGACGGATTCCTCAAGGACCTTGGTCAACCAGGCGGATTGCGTGGCATGCTCAACGGCACTTTCTCAAGCAGTGGAGACCTCAAGCACCCTGGAGCCCATATTCAACTTTCCGGAGACCAATTGAAATACCTGGGCCTTCTAGTTCCGAACGTTAGCATCGAGGCGGCGCTAGCAGAAGGAAGAGCAGACCTGAGGACCTGCCGACTAACGATCAATGAGAACGACTTTATCGATGCGTCCGGCGGCGTTGGAATCGTGGCGCCCTATCCCTACGACGCGCGCGGCACGATCACGCTCCAGGATCTCGGAGCCTTCAACGAACTGCTCAAGAATGTTGGCCAGCCTGGGGATCTGAGCGGCAGCCTCAACCTTAACTTTTACGGGACGGGCGATAGTAAGAATCCTACCGCCCACTTCCAGGTTTTGGGTAACGGGCTCAAGTACCGCGGCTTGCTGGTTCAGAATGTCGACATTGAGTCAAAGGTTGAAAACTCGCTGGCGAGCATCGAGACCGGCCGGTTGAATTTCGACGCCGACAACTACATTGACATCGCCGGAGAAGCAGAGATAACCGATCCCTACTCATACAAAACCAGTGGCGCGATTGAACTGAAAAATCTCGCTCTATTCAACGGTTTACTCAAGAGCATGGGACAACCTGCCACGTTAAGCGGGAATGCTCATCTCGACTGGTCCGGCGCCGGGAACCTCAGGAGTGTCATTCCTGATGCTCAACTCAATGTGGTGGCAAATCAGCTCAAATATCGCGGCCTCGCGATCCGGAGCGTTGACGTCAAGGGAAGTCTCTTGAAGCGAAAGCTGGACCTGCCAAGCTGTAAAGTCGTCCTCAATCAAGACAACTTTATTGATGCCAAAGGGGACGCGCTGCTGGACGACCCTTACGATTATAACGCGGACGCGACAATCCAGTTTCAGGATCTTGGGCTTCTCAATGAACTAATTAAATCCTTCGGTCAGGACTTAGGTCTCGGCGGAACGCTTAGCGCAAAATGGACCGGCAAAGGGCCCTTGAAGGATCAAAACGGATATTTAGAACTACATGGGAACCAAATCCGGATCAGGACGGCCGAGCGAATTAAGTTCGACATGGCTGGAAATTACCAGGGAACGAACGCGGAGTTTCCTCGGTTGCAGGTCTCGTCACCATATGCAGATCTGGATGCGTCCATGCGGTTCAATCCTCAACTGTTCGAAATCCCGACCCTGACTATCCGCAAGAACGGAAACAAGATCACAGGGACTATCAAGATCCCGCTTGAACTACAGCACGGAGCAAAAAGCCCCCTTGATCTCGATCAACCGGTCGCCATTAAGATTCAGGCCGACAAAATCTCCTTAAGTTCATTTCAGCCAGATAAGCCGCAAGTGACCGGCACGATCGCATTCCAGCTTCAGGCGTCGCAAACGTTACGCGATCCCCTGATCCAATTTACCGCCAGCGCACGTGACATCCGGACGACTGCTGTTTCCAACCTGTCCGCAGCAACGGGAGATCTCTCTGTTCGCATCGCGGATAAAGTACTGACCGTCGACGGAAAGATCCAACAACCAGATGTTCATCCGCTGCTCTTAACGGGTCGTATCCCGTTAGACGTCGGCCAAATCATTGAAACCGGCAAACTGCCGGATGACACACCACTCCAGTTTGCCCTGAAATGGCCGGACAACAATTTGGGTTTTATCAAAAAGATCGTCCCGGATGTGAAGGTGGTGGAAGGAACGACTAGCGTCGATGTGGGTATCAACGGGACAATTAAACGGCCGGATTTATCTGGAAATATCCGTGCTCGACTTTCGCGATTCCAAGCCAGGACCGACACGGTTCCGCCAATTTCCGACTTCTCCGCGACAATTTCGTTTCGGCGCGATCGCGTGCAATTCGATCAACTGAAGGGCCTGGCGGGCGGAGGTCTTTTTGGGATTAATGGCGCGATAGACCTGACGGACGGTACTAACCCGAAGTTTGATCTTGGCATCACTGGCAACCAGGTTCTGCTGACCCGCAGCGACGGCATTATTGTTCGAGCGAATTTTGGTCTGGCCATCCGGGGGCCATTGTCATCTGCCGAAATAAGTGGAACGGTCGGAATTACGGATAGCCGATTCTTTAAGGATATAGACATTCTGCCGCTCAACCTGCCCGGACGTCCTCCTCCCCAACCTCCGACGAATGCCATGCCAAAGATCGCCGTGGACATTCCTCCCTTCAAGAATTGGAAGTTCAATATCTCGATTCGTACCCATGACCCATTCCTGGTCCAGAGCAACCTTGCCCGGGGAAAGGTCACCATCAACCTGCAAGCGGGCGGCACGGGCGCAGACCCCAGTCTAACGGGTTTTGTGCAAGTTGACCGTCTGGTGGCGTCGCTGCCCTTTAGCAAGATGGAGATCGACAACGGCAGAATCGACTTCGTCCCGGGCGGCAACATCCTCGATCCCAGTCTCAGCATCTTAGGTCGCTCAACCGTAGGCGATTACGATGTGCGCATGCGCGTCTTCGGCAATGTATCCAATCCCACGGTGTTGCTCGACAGCACGCCGCCGCTGGCCCAGGGAGACATTCTCGTTCTTCTGGCCACCGGCGCAACGACCTCGCAATATGCACAGGATCCATCTTTGCTCGCCGGCCGTGCGAGCTTCATCGTTCTCGAACAGCTTTTCAGAAAGGCTTTTCCCAATGCTCAAAATCAACCCTTTGTCGATCGCTTTTCCGTGAATGTCGTCCCTGGAAGCAAAGCAGGCGAACAGAGTATCTTGAGTAGTTTCAAGCTGACTAAGAATTGGCAGATTATTGGTGTTTTCGGCAGCGGCAGTTACCAGTTTCGTCTAAAATACTTAGTTCGATTCCGATGAGACGCGTAGTGTTTGCTATCATCGTGTTGTTAATGAACCCCCACGAAACCTCGCTTCTAGGTCAGAGCGATTATCCCGCGAAGTCCGTCGAGCCAGAACCGATCAACAACACCGCACCTCCTCCGCAAACGGCGTCACGAGTACGATTTGTCGGCAATACAAAGTTTAGTGATAAAGAGCTGAGGGTTGCCCTGGCCGATCCGCTGGCAGCAATTCAACAGCGGGGTCTTAGCTTACCGTTGGCAGACGACACTGCTTACTATCTTGGCGTCTTTTATAGGCGCCACGGTTATGCCGCAGTCGATGTGAAATACATGATTCAGGGGCCCTATCTGGATTTGCGTATTTCTGAAGGACCCTTCTACCAACTCGGCGAAATCTACTTTGAGGGGAACAAGACTTTTCCACCGGCAACCTTGAGAGATTACATGATCGGCACTACCCGTGCCCGATTTTCACAATTCCAAAAGCAGCTTCCATTTGTCGAAGCTGACCTGGTCACCGGAACCACTTTGCTGCAAAGCTTCTATATCTCGCAAGGGTTCCCGCAGGTGCAAATCGTCAAGCTGGCCACCGTCCCGGATAATAAACGCGGAGTGGTTGACGCCATCGTCACCATCAATGAAGGACCACGCTTTTACTTCGGACCGATCTCGTTTGCTGGAAACTTTGGAATCGCTCCGACCGAATTTTCCGCGAAAATCAAATCTTTGACCGAGCCGCCAAAGCCGTATTCCGAGGCAGAACTCCAAAATTTACAGAGAGATCTGACGTTCGGCTTCAAGAAGAAAGGGTATTTCTCAGCTTCGGTTAACGTAACTCCCAATTTTCGAGCAACGATTGCCGGCCGGGTCCCGATCACCGTGGATGCCGTGCCTGGTCCGATCTACCATTTCGGTGCGTTGGTGGCCCGCCAGGGACCAGATTCACGGATCAGACCGGAGTTTTTGCCGAGACGTTTTGAGCACCTTCGCGGGGTTACCTACGATCCGGACAAATTAAAGGATTTGTACAGGAAACTATACCTGACGGGTTTGTACGATTCTCTCGACATCCAGGAAGTTCCGCAGGCAGACGACACGATCAAACTGGTTGTCGATCCTGAGGAAGCCAAAACCAAAGAACTGGGCTTCTACGGGGGCTACGACACCTTCGACGGGATTCTTGCCGGAGCTAACTACACCAATCGCAATATTGACGGGCTGGGTCGCATCCTTTCATTCTATGCGGATTACACGGGTCGCGGTCCTGATGGTGAAATTTCTTACGAAAACCCCTGGTTTCTGGAAAGCAATATTGATTTTCGGACTGCGCTCGGTCTTTCGTTTAAGGACTGGGTCGGGTACACCATTCAGAAGTACTACGGACGGATTGCCTTGACCAAGACCTACACGAAAGGCATTCAAACCGCCGCCTTTCTGGAAGCGAAGGAAGCGAATGTAACCTCTATCATTATTTCACCAGAGTCTCTGGCCGGTCCGACCAGTTACCAGCTGATCACCGCGGGGGTCAGCCAGACGTTCGATTTCCGGGACAGCCCAACGAACCCTCGCAAGGGTTGGGTGCTCGACGGCTCGGCATCCTTTTCCGAGAGCGTCGATGGGAGCGCCAGCTTCGCCCGTTTTACCGGCCGCTATTCAACTTACTTTAGCTTCGGGAAATCACTCCTCGCACTCGGCGCTAGACTGGGTTACATGGACGCCGTTCAAGGCACCGCCGGAGTTCCAATTGACGAGAGGTTTTTTAACGGTGGGTCGACCACGGTTCGAAGCTTCTACGAAACTGAGCTGAGCCCAAAAGACAATGACAACCACCCAATCGGTGGGCTGGCCCGGTCGATATTCAACGTGGAGTATGACGTCCCGATCTTTGGCGACCTAATCGGGGCAGCTTTTATCGACGCAGGCGGTACCGGCAGTACCCCGTTCGATAATTTTGCCACTGGGATCGGCGGCGGTTTACGCTACAATCTCCCGGTCGGACCGGTGCGAGTGGACTATGGTGTCAATCCCGCACCTCGGAAAAACCAGAGCCCCGCAGTTTTATCCATGAGCTTCGGCTTTGCCTTCTGAGATTAACCGAATCGACCGGAGATATAGTCCTCAGTCTGTTGCTGGGACGGGTTACTGAAGATTTTTTCCGTCCGATCAAACTCGACCAATTTTCCGAGATAAAAGAAAGCGGTCATGTCGGAGCACCGCGTTGCCTGCTGCATGTTGTGGGTTACGATGACGATCGTAAATCGCTCTTTTAGTGCATCAATCAGCTCTTCCACCTTTGCCGTGGCAATTGGATCGAGTGCCGAACAGGGTTCGTCCATCAGAATGATCTCTGGCGCAACGGCGATCGCGCGGGCGATGCAGAGACGCTGCTGCTGACCACCTGAAAGTCCAAGTGCACTCTCATTCAACCGGCTCTTAGCTTCATCCCAAAGAGCCGCCCCTTTCAGGCTCGATTCTACCGTCGCGTCAATCACGCTTTTATCGCGAATACCGCCAATGCGCAGACCATAGGCAATGTTCTCGTAGATCGATTTCGGGAACGGATTGGATTTCTGGAATACCATCCCCACCCTCTTCCGCAACTCGATCACATCGACCTCCGGTCCGCTGATGTTAACGCCGTCAATTTTAATCGTCCCGGCGGTGACTTTGGCATTGTCGATTAGATCATTCATTCGATTGAAGCACCGCAGGAGGGTCGACTTGCCGCACCCGGATGGACCGATGAACGCCGTTACCTTCTTCTCCGGAATCTTGAAATTGATTCCATACAACGCTTTGGCTTTGCCGTAATGAAAATCAACGCCATCGACGTCGATCATCGTTCGCGTCAGGCTAGGATTAATGATTTCTGAGGCAACCATTTCCGAGGAGGTGGTCGCGCTCCGGTCGACCGTCTCAGTGCTTATCTCGATCGATCTGGTTTGTTCCATATGAGAGGATCGGTTTGGCTCGATAGAATCCCACCTTGTCCCGCCGAGAGCAAGTGGTCCTTGGACACAGGGCCGCTGCACCCAGCAAAAAGCCCGATGACATCCGGCCATCGGGCTCCCAATTTTCTATCGCTGAGATGGTTCAGAACTTCATCAGGAGGTTCGCCTGGAGAACCATGTCTTGGCGATCCCGCGCGATGGGGTATTGCTGGTTCGAGCCCACCCCTGGCACGTTCCCTGTCGCATAGCCGCCGTACAGATTCTTGGTCAGGGCGTCGGAGTAGTAGAAAGTCAGAATCCCAGTCAAGAAATCAGTGAAGTTGTAGGCGAGATTGATCTCCCAGCCCTCAACATTGAGGTTACTCAAGGCAAAGTTCGAGCTGTTGAGGTTTGGATCGATCGAGCTGATTCCGACCTGTCGGTAATCGACGGAGGCGGAAAAATCGCCAGCTTTTTTGTTTTCCCCGAATTTCAGACCCACCAACCAGGAGGCGTTATCCGAAAAGCTCGGCTGGACCTGATGCCTGAAGCTCGGCGTGGAGGACCTCCCGACGTAAAAGTAGTTCGAATACAAGGGACCGTAGTCTCGGTTGAAGCGATTGTCTCCCGTAAAGTTGTAAGCGAAATCCCAGTAGAGGCTGAGGGGCTTCCCAAAAATCTTGTAGGTGATGTCGCCGGGCGCGAGAATGATGTTCAGATCACGCTGGGTGACCGGAAAAGCTTGAGCATTGGCCAGCGTATCACCGAATGTGAGTGAGGCACCGGTGGTCGATTGGCTGAAGGTCTGCCCTTGCACCAGGACTGGCGGCACGATGGTTCCATGTGCGCCGGGCGTCCCGCCGGAGGAGGCGTCGTTGAAGCTTAAAAAGCCCGGAGCGATCGTAAATGTCAACTTGTCTCCAATGTGCAGTCGCGTCAGGAGCTGCTCCTGGAACTGATAAGCGTCCCATTTGAGCTGGGTGCTACCCGAATTCGCGTTGTTGTTGTTAAAAACGAACTGACCGGCGATCAAGCTCACCTCCAGAGAATTGCTCGGCTTTTCCGGCGGCGGTGGCGGAGCTTTGCCTTCCCCTTTGCCTTCCGCTACGGCGGGCTCTCCGAAGGTCATGTCAAAGAACTTGGCGAAGTCAATGCGTTCGACGAGGCCTTGAGGATCGATCTCAGGGTCATAGATCAAATCGGTGGTGTAGAACGGATTGGCCTGTTTACCGGCGATAAATGTGAGGCCAGGCGTCGGAGCCCAACCCATAAAGGCCCGAGAGATGTAAATGCTGTATTGGTCGTATCCCCCTGTATAGGTGGTGTTTTTTGTGTCACTTGAACGGTTATCCGTCGTGGAAAGCATCACGCCGCCAAAGAAATTTTGTTGGAGCTTGAAGTCGGCGGTCAGTCGCAGCCGGAAACGCCACCGGTCACGAGGAATGACGCGATCCTGGGGCCCCAATAACGGATTGGTCAGAATCATGGGCGTTCGTTGATCCCACTGAAAGCGGGTTCGGAGATCGCCACCAATCTTTAATTCCTGGACCCAGTCGCCGATCTGGATCTTAGCGGCGGAAGTGTTGACGGTGTCTTTGGCAGCCTCGGCGCTGACTTCTTCGGCCTCCTTTTCGGAAAGGACACCTTTTCGGACAAGAGCGTCAAGCAACGCTTGATCACCTTTCGATTGCGCGTGCCCGATCGAGCTCATTGACGCCAGCGAAAGGGCGAGCGCCAACATTGGTAGTGCACGTTTGATCATTTTCTACTCCCCTGGTTTTTGGTTAAGGACTCTAGTAGGCGGGAATCAACATTCGCAACACGTCGGAGCGAACACTAACGGAGGGAAGATGACCAGCACAATGTTACGACCAGATCTCGCTACCGTGACAATCTGGAAACAAATCGTCCGCCGCCATCAAACGCTATCCGGCGACGCGAACCGGTAGCCAAATCCACGAATGGTCTCGATAAAACGCCCATGCGAACCCAATTTGTCACGCAATCGGCGCATATGGGTGTCCACTGTACGGGTATCGATGACCGATTCATACCCCCACACGTCGCTCAATAGACGATCGCGGTCCTGTACTCGGCCTTGCCTTTCCATGAGAATGGTCAGCAGCCTGAATTCGGTTGCGGTGCAATCGATCACCCGATCAGCGGCTTTGACCTCGTGACGAGATCGATCGAGCACGAGATCTCCCGCGCGCAGCAGTTCCGCTTTATCATCCAGCGAGCCGCGCCGGAGGATCGCGCGAATCCGCAGCACGAATTCCCGCGGACTGAACGGTTTGACCACGTAGTCATCCGCGCCAAGCTCAAAACCGAGCACCCGATCGATCTCCTCGGTCTTGGCCGAAAGCATGATAATCGGTATCTTGTTTGTTCTGGCATCGGATTTGATTATTCGGCACAGATCCAAGCCCGAGAGCTCGGGCAACATCAGATCGAGCACCACCAGCGTCGGCGGCTGGCTTTTGATCAGGTTGAGCGCTGCTCGTCCGTTGTGAACGGTTTCGACAGAGAACCCTGCGCCCTTCAAATGATGCGCCACCAGGTCCGCTACATCTATTTCGTCCTCGACGATCAGGATTTTCTCAAGCATCACGACAAATCAAGCCGTGATGGTACAACGAGCCCGAAAATCTCACAAGCCAAAGCGCTCGCGAGATTTTCGCGATTCGCTGATCTCAACCTGCCTCAAAGAAGACCGGAGAAGAAATATCGCAACGCTTCGTCCACCCCAAGGCCGCTATCTTGAGCCGCCACAAAGCCTCCCTGGTTGCGCACCGTTTCCTTAACGTCTTCGATCGCATTCGAGGGGCAACCTAAAAAGCGGGCGAAGGTCAGGCTTAACATTGGCAAATCGTTGAAATTATCGCCGGCCGCGAAGGTCTCGTCGCTGGAGATATTCGTCAGTCGCTGTAACTCGGCCAACGCAGTACCCTTATGGTAGGCGGCATGGCAAAACCGGAGGTAAACGGAGTTCCGCTGGTAAGCAAAATCCGGGAAACCGATGCACTGAGCGGCGATAAACCGGCAGATTTCATCCATCTCCTTAGGGGTGTTAGCAATAACCCCACAAAGCCGGCCCTCTTCGTAATAGAGCCGTGCCGCGGTCTTAGACTCGACATGCTCTTCGATTTCTTGGAGCAGGCCCTCGACTTTCACGTAGAGATTGTCGTGCTCCTCATGGCACAGTGAGTTCCATTCTCCATAATCTTCCCACTTTGCTCCGGTCCAACGGAAAACCTCTCGTTCAACGGTTAACGCAAAATCCGGTCGGACCGGAAATCCCGTGTATTCCAGACCTTCCTCCACGTGATGAATCGTTCTTCCGGTATTGACGGCAAATAAAACCCCATTGCGCCTGAGCTGGTTCAAAGTTCGGACCAGCGTTTCCGGATAGGGAGGTGGTGCCCAGTCTCGGACCAGGGTCCCATCGAAATCCATACTTAAGAGACGAATCGCGCTCATGGAACATCCCGCAACACTACCCGGGCCGCAGGCCGGAGATAGCATCAAATATCCCGTTAATAATCGAATACGCGATCAGTCCGACCATGCCGGCCATAACCAGGATTACCACCGGCTGGACCAGGGAAGTCAGACGCTGGATACTGACGTTAAGTTCCTTATCGTAACGGCGCCCCATCCTTTCCAGGGCCTGGGCTAAATCACCCGTCTGCTCTCCGACCGCAATCATGTCGATAAACAACGGAGGAAACTCGCCCACCCGTTGCAGCGCGCGAGAAAGCGACCCGCCTTCGCCGACCATTTCGACGACCTTTTCCGTCAAACTGCGAAGGTGCACATTGCCCGTCGCGCTGGTCATCAGCCGAAGACTATTTAAAAGAGGAATTCCGTTCGCGATCAGATTCCCCATAGTCTGGCAGAACTGAGTATAGTACCGTCCGCGCAAGACCGACCCGAAGAGCGGAAGACGGAGCTGCGTGGTATGCCACCAAATTCGGCCGGACGGCGTGCGGATAATCTGCAGAAAACCCACCACCACGGCGGCGAAGCCTGCGATTAGCGCCCACCAATAATTGGAGAAAAAGCCACTGGTCATCACCAGTATTTTCGTCAGCATCGGCAAGTCCTTTCCCGTTTTCTGGAACAGGGCCGTGAGCTGCGGGACAAGGTAGGTCATAAACAGAAAAATTAAGCCAATCCCGAGAAAAAAGATCATCGACGGATAAATCAGCGCGCTCACTACTTTTTTGCGCAAATCATCCATGGTAACCAGAAAGGTTGCCTGGCGTCGCAGAAGTTGGGGTAATGATCCGCTCAGCTCACCGGCGGCGACGAGATTGCAGAAGAGATCTCCGAACGAAGGAGAAACCAACCTGAGCGCATTCGAGAGGCTGCTGCCTTCGCGAACCTGCTGGCGAAGCGCGGAGGCTACCGCTTTGATACCCGAGAGTTCCTTCCGCCCTTCCATGACCCGTAGAGCCGGCTCCAGCTGCAGACCGGCGTCGAGCAGATCGCTCATCTCCTCGGTAAATAAAATAATCTGACTCCCGGACAACCGGATGTCTCGCGTCGGGAGGTCTCCGGCGATCTCGGGGGTCTTGGCACCGTTGGTTTTAACGCCATCCTGTTGCACCAGAGAGATGGGCTGGAGGGCTTCGCGGTCCAATTTACGGAAAGCCTCCGTGCGGCTCTGGGCCTCAATCTGGCCGGCGACCCGCCCACCGTCTCGACGGACGGCGTTGTAAGAAAACAGCGCCATAAATTTTACGCATCGACCGTCTCGATGTCCGCGGTTGTCACCCGCAGCACTTCTTCAACCGTGGTGTCTCCGGCAACCACCCTGCTCCAGCCGTATTGGCGCAAAGGAATCATCCCTTCGTCCATTGCTGTCGCACGGAGCGCGGATTCCGGACGGCCCAGCGTGATCATATCCTGGAGCCGAGGCGATACCAGACAGATTTCAAAGATCGCCGCGCGACCTTCGAAACCGGTTTGGCGACAATGCTCGCAACCGGCCACCGTTAACAATTTGGAAGAGTGTTCCAGTGGAAAACCGATTTGTTTGAGGTAGGATTCATTGTGGCGCGCCGGTCGTTTGCAATGTGAACACAGCACGCGGACAAGACGCTGCGCAATGAATGCGCGGACAGCGTTGGCGACTAAAAACCGCTCGATTCCCATATCCACCAGCCGCGTAATTCCGCCGATGGCGTCGTTGGTGTGAAGAGTGCTGAACACCAGGTGACCAGTCAGAGCCCCACGGATGGCAATTTCAGCCGTTTCGCGGTCTCGCATCTCTCCGACCATGATGACATTAGGATCGCCTCGCAGGATGCTTCGGAGGCCATTGGCAAAAGTCAGATTGATCTCCGGCTTGACCGCGATCTGGATCACTCCGGAGAGTTTATATTCGACGGGGTCCTCCACAGTGACAATGCGGCGCTCCTTCGTGTTTAGACTCGATAGAAACGTGTAAAGGCTCGTCGATTTGCCGCAGCCAGTCGGCCCGGTCAGGAGCACGATGCCGTTCGGCATTGCCAGGAGGTGGCGGATCGGCTCCTGCGCCTGCTTGTCCAGGCCAAGACGATCGAAGGTGAATTTTTCCTGACCCAGGAGCCGCAGACTGACGCTCTCACCGGCAACCGACGGAATCGTCGCGACACGGACGTCGATCGGCTGATTGTCAAGCTCCAGGTTGATCCTGCCGTCTTGAGGGAGCCGACGTTCCGCGATATCCAGATGGGCCATAATCTTTAACCGTGAAATCACGGAAGCCTGAAGCACTTTGATATTCGGCGGCACCGGCACATCGTGTAAAACTCCGTCAATCCGGTAACGAATCTGCAGGTCATCTTCTAATGGCTCGATGTGGATATCCGTCGCCCGTTGCTCGAGTGCTTCGCGCAGAATCTGGTTGACGAATTTCACGACAGAAGCTTCGGAGTCATCGAGGTCGAGGACATTCGTTTCCTGTTTCATGTCGAGACCCATCTCTTCTTCCGAGCGACCTTCGAGGATCGCTTCGAACGTCTCGGCCCCTACCCCATACCCCTGACGAAGCGCCTGATCGATCTGGCTGCGAGTCGACATCGCGTAATGGATCCGCTGGTGTAGCGACGAGGCCAAAATATGGCGTGCCAGCACGTCGAACGGATCATATAAGGCAATCCAGATCCCATGCTCATCTTCCTGCAACGGAACAACATGGTAGCGAAGAGCGGTTCTGGCCGGGACCTTCTCTCGCAAATGCGCCGAAACACTGGTGATCGGTTCGCTCCACCAGGAAATATCCAGCCACCGGCTCACTCCCTTCAGAAACCCGACTTCATCGACCAGCTTCGATTCCAAAATCGCGTAAATGAGGGAACGCTGTTCTTCGACAGCTTGGTGAACGATAGTCCGGCAGGCAGCCGAATCTGAGCATCCACTCGCTCTGGCGATCTCGATTAGTTGTTCAACAAGCCCCATGACAAGATTAACGGCGAAACGTTACAGACCTTCCGACGAACCACAACACATATGTGAGGGACGCGCTTCCCCTTTTCGCAAGGCCCTTCCGAGGACAATCCCGCGCTTCAGGACACGCCGCTACGACAAACGAAACCCGCTCACCGCAGTGGAAGAGAAGAAGGTTACCATAATTTCAATAACAAGCATAGCTGTTTCCCAACCCGACACGAGGAGCGTATCGGCGTATCGGCGTATCGGCGTATCGGCGTGTCGGCGTATCGGCGTATCGGCGTATCGGCGTATCGGCGTATCGGCGTATCGGCGTATCGGCGTATCGGCGTATCGGCGTATCGGCGTATCGGCGTATCGGCGTATCGGCGTGTCGGCGTGTCGGCGTGTCGGCGTGTCGGCGTATCGGCGTATCGGCGTATCGGCGTATCGGCGTATCGGCGTGTCGGCGTGTCGCCGTGTCGGCGTGTCGCCGAGTCGGCGTATGGGCGTATGGGAGGAACGTGTCGGCGTATGGGCGTGTCGGCGTTGGCTGTGCGCTATGGCGTGGGACGCGCTCCCGCGCGTCCGGCGTGGCACGTCCAAAGAGCATTCGTATCTGCGTGTTGACAACGGCCAGCATCTTGTCGCGGGATAGCTATTGGAAACGTGTGAGTCATAGGGCGGCGCTCGCGACACGCCGTCACGCCAGCACGGATGTTTTTGGGACCTGCCACGCCGGACGCGCGGGAGCGCGTCCCTACCACTCCATAGCGCACAGCCAACGCCGACACGCCCATACGCCGACACGTTCCTCCCATACGCCCATACGCCGACTCGAATGTTCCCTGGAAGTGCCACGCCGGACGCGCGGGAGCGCGTCCGGAGCGCGTCCTACCATGCCATGGCGCACAGCCAACGCCGACACGCCCATACGCCGACACGCCGACACGTTCCTTCCTACCTTCCTGCCGCCTTGAACAACGCTTCGCGCATCACCTTTGCCGGGACCGGTTTTCCGAACCAGATCTCAAAAGCGAATATTCCTTGATAAAACAACATCAGAAGTCCATCTGCCGATCTCGCGCCTCTTTCTCTGGCGAAACGCACGAAAGAGGTTTCCCGCGGTCCATAGACCATGTCGAAAACAAGGTGTCTTGCTTCAATCGAATTCTGTGACTCGTGCACTGGCCCCCCTTCCAGCCCGGCCGAAGTCGCGTTCACGATCAGATCAACTTCGCCGCAAACGCGCGGAAAACTCTCCCAGGGTTCAACCCGTATCTCCGTTTCCGAAGCACCGGCAAGTTCGTGCGCCAGCCGCTCGGCCTTGGCTGCACTTCTGTTTAACAAGATCAGCAACGGGACATTGAGTTCCGCAAGATAACGAGCCGCGGCCTGTCCCGCACCTCCACCCGCGCCCAAAAGAGCAATCCGGACGGACCGCATGCTGCACCCGAACACTTCTGTCATCGCTGCCACCAGCCCTTTGCCATCCGTGTTGAAGCCGAACAGTTTCCCGGACTGGTTCATCACCGTGTTCACCGCGCCGAGCCGTTCCGCCAGCGGATCGAGTCCGTCCATCAGATCTACCGCGACTAATTTATGAGGCAAAGTCAGATTCCAGCCGATGAAATCCCGGCTGCGCAGAACTCGAAATGCCTCCCCGAGATCTTCCGAACTGACGCGTAAGCGGCCATAGCGCCATGGCAGACGGAGAAACTCCAGACCCGCGTTATGCATGGGAGGGGACAGAGAATGTTCGATCGGATCCCCGATGACCAGCAAGCGAAGCTCAGGATCCTCGCCATCGCGCAGTTGCTGGAGTGTCAGCGAACCCATCCGCTAACCTATCTCACGAATCGCTCGATCCATTCGTTGGAGGACTCGCGGTTTGCCCATAACTTCCAACATGTGATAGAGACTCGGACCAACCGATCGACCACTCACACTGACTCGCGCCGGATGAACCAGTTCGCCGGTCTTACATCCGATTTCCGTTCCGAGTTGCTTCAGCGCAGCTTCGAGACCGGACGCCGACCAATCTCCCAGCGCTCCATATCTCTCCCGAAGGTGTTTAAGGCGATCTAGAGCTCCGGGCTTTTTCAGAGTTTTTGCCACCGCTTCGGGATCAAATGCATAATCCTCCGTAAAAAAGTATCCGATCCAGTCCGGCACATCGCGGAAGAGCTTTATCTTTTCCTTCACAATCTCGAGGACCTTAAGGAAATACGCTTCGTCGGAGACGTCGATGCCGGCCTTTTGGACGAAAGGCTCGCTTAACTCACGGAACCTGCTCAAAGGCATCTGGAGTACATACTGACCGTTTAACCAATAGCATTTGTCAAGGTCGAACGCGGCGTTTCGACGATTGATATTTGCCAAGTCAAACAACCGAATCGCTTCCTCGATCTCGATCTTTTCACGGTTATCTTTCGGAGACCAGCCGAGGAGGCAGAGATAATTGCGGACCGCTTCCGGAGCGTACCCTTGTTCGATATAACTCGTGATGCTGGATCCCTCGTCGCGCTTGCTCATCTTCGAGCCATCTCGATTCAAGATCAGCGGGATATGAGCGAAACGGGGTGAAGATACACCCAGCGCCTCGTAAAGCTCAACGTGTTTTGAACTATTGGTCAGGTGGTCTTCACCCCTGATCACATGAGAAATCTTCATTTCGATGTCGTCGACAACATTGACAAAATGAAAGATCCACGATCCGTCCGGACGCCGGATTGTCATGTCGGGATCCGTGCTGCGATCAAATTGAATCCGGCCACAAACGAGGTCGTCGACGATCACAGATTTTCGAGGAGACCGGAAACGAACGGCGCCCTCGTCCAGGTAAACGACACCCTTTGCTTGCAGGAGGTTCAAGTACTTCTCGTAAGTCGCGTTCCGCTCGCTTTGGAAATAGGGTCCGTAGTCGCCGCCGACGCCGGCACCTTCATCCCAATCGAGCCCGAGCCAGTTCAAGCCATCGTAGATCGCTTGGACCGCCTGGTCTCGCTCCCGACTCTTGTCCGTATCCTCTATTCTCAACAGAAATGTTCCTTGGTTGTGTCGAGCAAACAGCCAATTAAATAAGGCGGTTCTCGCACCGCCAACATGCAGGAAGCCGGTAGGCGAAGGTGCGAAACGAACCCGGACCGAGAGACTCATCGTGGCATCAATTCAAAAGCGAAGCCATCGTGCAACTGTTTTTTAAGAGGATCCAGGCCAAGCGGTCAGAAAAGAAAGACAACTGCCCGCAATAAATGCGGTTTGTCAACCAGTTCCAGGTTGCCTGGGCACGCTTTTCATTCGAAACTGCGAACCGATGAACCGAATCGTCGGTCTCGAGACAGAGTACGGATGTTTGATCTCGGAAGATCAGGCTCAGAGCCAAGCTGATGCCTGGCCGGTCAAGGTTAAAAACTATCTGTTCAGGAAGTGTCATGTCGGCGCAATAGACTTGCATTATCGGGACTACGAAGAACCGCCGGGAAACGGCGGTTTTCTCTTAAATGGCGGCCGTCTCTACCTTGACATGGGACATCTAGAGTACTCTTCGCCCGAATGTATCAGCCTTCGAGATCTGGTCTCGTTCGACATCGCGGGCGATATGATGTTGAACCGGGCACTCACTGAAATGGGGGTCGAAGATCAGGTCGCGTTTCTAAAGAACAATGTCGACCACCACACGGGCGCAACGTTTGGCTGTCACGAAAACTATCTGATGCGCCGGGAAGCACAGTTTACCCCGGAAGTTCTGGCCTCGCTGCTTGCCTTCCTGGCAACCCGACAGATCTTTGCCGGCGCAGGACGGGTTGGCCAGGCCAATCCACTCGCTTTTGATTTCGAACTACCCGACCGCCCCGGGCATGTCAATTTTCAGATCAGCCAGCGGGCTGACCACATCGTCAATGACATTTACCAATGGGTGCAGTTCAACCGCGCCATTATTAATGCGCGCGACGAACCGCTGGCCGACTACCGGAAATACCGCCGACTGCATCTGTTGATTGGCGATTCAAACATGAGCCCGTTCGCGACCGCCTTAAAAGTCGGCACTACCGTTTGCGTGCTCACTCTGCTTGAGGAAAACTTGCTGCCAACGCACATCGCGCTACGAGATGCAGTCTTGGCCACTCGAGAAATTTCGCGCGACCCTGACGGCAAATGGCTGGTCGAAATGGATGACGGCACCCGGCGAGATGCCCTGGACATCCAATACCAATTTCTCGAATACGCGCACCATCACCTCTCCGGTCAAGACGAAGAAACAGACTGGATTCTCGAAAGTTGGAGTTTCACGCTGGACGCCATCCGCAACAAACCTGAGATCCTGATCGGAGGTGTCGACTGGATCTCTAAGAAGTGGCTCCTCAAGGCCTTTATGGAGGAAGAAGGCCTGAGTTGGCAGGATCCCTGGTTGCAAAGTCTCGATCTCGAGTACCATAATATCAATCCAAGCAAGGGATTGTTCTTCGCTTTGAAGCCGGCGAAGGCTATCGGGGAATTTAACTCCGCTGCTCGCCGGGAAGAGGCAATGAGGATTCCGCCACAGAATACTCGGGCCAAAGGCCGGTCTCGAGCTGTAGCGCAATTTCAGAAACGGAATCTTCCTTATATTATCAATTGGGATTCCGTCGCTCTCGAGAGCCAGGACTACTTGCCCATGCCGGACCCGTTTAACGTGTACGACGAAGAGGTCGATTTTTTCCTTCGTTAGCTTGCGATGCTATTTCGGAGACAGAACCCCGGCTCGAGATTAACTTGATCCCATGCGCTCACGAACCAATCCATCCTCTTCAATGTTGAGATCACTTTTAGCCGCATTTTTTGGGGTGCTGATTGCAGCAGAATCCTTTGCGGCGGATTCCACGGCCGGTCCCGGCAAAAGCTCCGCGATCTGGCAAACCGATTACAAACAGGCTTTGGCTCTAGCGACGCAAGAGAGAAAGCAGGTGCTCTTGAATTTCACAGGGTCCGATTGGTGTCCATATTGCGTCCAGATGGACAAGGAAGTTCTTAACCAACCGGACTTCAAAAGCTTCGCGGCGAATAAGCTGATTCTCGTAAAGCTCGACTTTCCCAGAAGGAAACAACTGCCGCCAGCCGAGGCCGAACAGAATCAGAAGCTGCAACAGCAATATGGAATCGAAGGATTCCCGACATTCGTGCTTTTGGATTCGGCGGGCAAAGAGGTGAAGCGCCAGGTTGGCTATCTGGATGGCGGCCCTCGAGAGTTCATTAAGTGGACTCAGGCCGGGAATTAGTGCTCGGGAGTAGTAAGTTAGCGCCCGGTTATACGGTCCGAAGGGCCTTTAACTTGGACGTTTTCAATCTGTGACCCGAAGTGGCCAAGAAAGCATAGCCCAGGGGTTTACCCTGGGAAATTCCCCCACCCAAATTAGCCCTGAAGGGGCTACCAGGTACGGCGAGCATCGGCTCCGAACCTTTGAACCAGATCGTGTGCGTATTTCTAGCCCCTTCAGGGCAAAACGTTTCTTTCGGCTAACCCAGGGTAAACCCTGGGCTGAATGGCGCGAAGATAAGGAGGAATGAGAGCTTCATACCCCCGGAAGACCGAAGAGGCTGTGCAATGTAGCATAGGCTTCCAGCCTGTCATTTGTGTTGGCACCAAGCGACATGTTCGGGCGGTCAGAAGTATCGCGGGAAGAAGAACGTGCGAATATCAAGTGGTCGGCTCGAGACAGGCTGGAAGCCTATGCTACTCTGCGCTAGCCCTGTCGGCGTCTTCGGTGAGAAAACCACCCGAAACAGCCCTTAACTTAGCGCCATTCAACCCTGGGCTTTCTTGCCCCTTCAGGGCGGGCTCTTCGGGCCGTATAACCGGCGCTAACCGTTCGTGGTTCAAAAAGTTGGACAAATGAGCCGAGTTTTTCAGATGCAAACCACTGATCGGTTTGAGGTCGAAGACTTCGCTATACAGATACCCGGAGAACTCCGTCCCTCACAAATCTTTAGGGATTTGTGAGCGACGCTGCCTATTGCTATGGCGCAAAAAGAACGCATCCCGCCCGCCCTGCTGACCGACCTTTATGAACTGACCATGGCCTATGGCTATTGGAAAAAGGAGATGTTGGAGCATGAGGCAGTATTCCATCTGTTCTTTCGCCAGCAGCCATTCAACGGCGGCTACGCAATCACTTGCGGCCTGGGGGATGCCATCGATTACCTGCAGAACTTTGAGTTTCAACCGGACGACCTCTCCTATCTTGCCGAACTCCGAGGATCGGATGGGAAACCGCTCTTCGAAAACGAGTTTTTAGACGCACTACAGGCGCTGAGATTCAATTGTAACGTCGATGCGATTCCTGAGGGAAACGTGGTGTTCCCGCATGAACCTCTGCTGCGAATCCAAGGCTCTCTGCTCCAAGGACAGTTATTCGAGACAGCTCTTTTGAATACCCTCAACTTTCAGACGCTGATTGCCACAAAATCAGCACGGATCTGCCTGGCGGCACGGGGAGAGCCAGTGATTGAGTTTGGGTTACGACGCGCCCACGGGCCTGACGGCGCACTGGCAGCCAGCCGTGCCGCGTACATCGGCGGCTGCGTCGCAACTTCAAATTTGCTCGCCGGAAAGGTCTTCGGGATCCCTGTCCGAGGGACGCACGCCCACAGCTGGGTCATGTCATTTCAAACAGAATTAGAGGCATTTCGGGCGTACGCCGAGGTCATGCCCGGGAACTGTGTTTTCCTTGTCGACACCTATGACTCTATTGAAGGGGTCCATCACGCCGTCGAGGTTGGTCGTTGGCTGAAGTCAATCGGCAAAGACCTGGTCGGAATTCGGTTGGATTCAGGCGATCTAGCCTATCTGAGCATCGAGGCTCGAGGAATTTTAGACAGGGCGGGGTTTAGGTCGGCAAAAATCCTTGCCAGCAATGACCTCGACGAGCATGTCATCAGCAGCCTCAAAGAGCAAGGTGCGCTGGTTGACTCGTGGGGTGTGGGAACGAAACTTATCACCGCATTCGATCAGCCGGCTCTTGGAGGTGTCTATAAACTCGGTGCGATACGCGCCAGCGGTGGCCCATGGCAAAAGAAGATCAAATTGTCGGAGCAGGCCGTCAAAGTGTCGAATCCCGGTTCACTCCAGGTTCGACGATTCGAGCATAACAACGAATACGTGGCAGACATGATTTACGACGAATTAGTGGGAATAACCGAAGATCGCGACATCGTCGATATCGCGGATGTTACGATTCGAAGAAGGATCGCGGGGACCATGAAATGTCACGACCTGTTGGTGCCGATTTTTCGGCGAGGCGAGCTGGTGTACGACCGTCCATCAATCTCTCAGAGCCGCAGCCTTGTCCAGACAGAGTTGAGTCGCTTTCACGCCGGGGTGAAGCGCCTTCTTAATCCCCACATCTATCCGGTTGGATTGGAAATCGAGCTTCACGAATCGAAGGCCCGCCTGATGCAAGAGGCCCGCGGCAGAGGAGCCGAGCAGTAACCAGTAGCCAAGTAGCCAAGTAGCCAAGTAGCCAAGTAGCCAGTAGCCAGTAGCCCGTTAGACCGTAGACCGTAGACCGTAGACTGTAGACCGTAGACCGTAGACCGTAGACCGTAGACCCGTAGACCGTAGACCCGTAGACCGTAGACCGTAGACCGTAAGGGCCGTAGACCGTGGTAGACCCGTAGACAGCAATCGAGAGCAGCACCGAATGTTAGCTAGAATTCCTAGATCCTAGATAATTCTCGACTACTGACTACTGACTACTGACTACTGACTACTGACTACTGACTACTGACTACTGACTACTGACTACTGACTACTGACTACTGACTACTGGCTACTTGGCTACTTGGCTACTTGGCTACTTGGCTACTTGGCTACTTGGCTACTTGGCTACTTGACTACTGCTCTCACCATGAACGCCCTTCTCATCGTCGACATCCAAAATGACTTCCTGCCGGGCGGAGCCTTGGCTGTCCCAGATGGGGACAAGGTGATCCCTATCGCAAACCGATTGGTAGATAGTTTTGATCTCGTCCTCGCCACCCAGGATTGGCATCCGGCAAATCATGGGAGCTTCGCCGCAAACCATCCTGACCGTCACCCCGGCGAGACTATCGATTTGAACGGAATTATGCAGGTTCTGTGGCCTGTCCATTGCGTTCAAGGATCACCCGGTGCCCAATTCTCGTCCCAGCTTCGTACCGACCGCTTTGCGAAGGTTTTTCGGAAAGGCAGAGATCCCGGCATAGATAGCTACAGCAGTTTTTTCGACAATGCCCGGAAGCGTTCTACGGGGCTGAGCGATTACTTGCAGGAGCAGAATATCAATGAACTCTTTGTCTGTGGTCTGGCAACGGACTATTGCGTCAAGTATTCCGCGCTCGATAGCACCAGCTTAGGCCTTCGGACCTCCGTGATTGCCGACGCCTGCCGGGGCGTCAATTTGAAGCCAGACGACTCGTCAACCGCATTTGCGGAAATGCGCCAGGCTGGGGCATTCATCATCCATTCCGCGGAGATCAGGTAAGCCTGCATCGCTGACAAATCTCTCAGGATTTGTCAGCGATGCAGGCTTCGGTGATAGATCTCCTTCGGGTCAACCGAGATCGAGTAGTCTACCAATACCTTCGGATCGATTTTTAATTGATCAGAGATGATCTTTCGAATCCGCTGCAGATGCAGATTTTTCCTATCCAACTGATTCTGGCTAGCCCAGCGAGCGGCGGCAACGATCAGGCTGGAGACCTGTTCGGCGGTAAGTTTCTCGGTATTGATGATGATATCGAAATCGCTGCGGTCATTAATATCGATACCGTAAACCTCAAGATAGCGCTTCCGATTCGCCTCATCCCTCTGCAAGGTTCGGTAAAGGACAGACTCGTAACTGGAGTGTTTGTCTGCCTCTCGCTGAAAGATCCTTTTCGCTCTTGCCTCGAGCGGTGCATGAAGCCAAACCCGCAAATCAGCGTCGACAAGCCAACCCGAAAGCCTGGAACCAACAACGACGCAGGGCCGCAGAGAACTGCGCATCAATTTCAGATCGGTCAAGAAATCGTAGATTCGGCTTTCCGCTGCCTGTCGCTGGATTTCCTCGAACGGAATGGCGAGATCTTGGGCAAGGTCCCGAAACGTATAATTGACAACGTCCAAATCCAAGGTTCTCCCCACGTTATTCGTAGCCGTGGTATTGCCGCACCCGCTGTGACTGGAAATCGCTATCCTTAGGACTCTAGAATCGGAACTCACAATTCCCCCTCTGAAACCACGGTGTCCTTCAAGGTTCGCGTTCTCCCGGCTGGGCACTGTTTGCTAAAAACCATTGATAAGTTTGCTGGATGCCATCATTCAAAGAAATTCGAGGTTTCCAACCCAGGCTTCGCAACCGGGTGGTATCCATGAGTTTTCGCGGGGTTCCATCGGGTTTGTTCGGATCGAAGACCAGGTCGATCTCAAAACCAACAACCCGACTCACCATCTCCACGAGTTCACGAATCGTCAGATCCTCGCCGCAGCCAACGTTAATAATTTCGGGCGAATCATAATTCTCCAAAAGAAATCGAAGCGCGTCGCCTAAATCGTCCGCGTGGAGAAATTCTCTCCGCGGCGTTCCAGTGCCCCAGATCGTGACCTCGCGCCGGTGCTGGATCTTCGCCTCATGGACCTTTCGGATCACTGCGGCCAGAACGTGCGATTTCTCGAGATCGAAATTGTCGCCCGGCCCGTAAATATTGGTGGGCATCGCACAAATATAATTCGCCCCATACTCCCTCGCATACGCCTGGCAAAGTTTGATCCCGGCGATTTTAGCGATTGCGTACGGTTCATTCGTCGGTTCGAGCGAGCCAGCCAGAAGAGAGTCCTCGCGAATCGGTTGCGCCGCCATTTTCGGATAGACACACGAGCTTCCCAGGAACAGCAACTTCTTCACACCAAACTCGAAACTCGCGGCGATCAGGTTGTTCTGGATCTGGAGGTTCTCCAGTAAAAATTCGACCGGATAGTCGCTGTTCGCTTTTATCCCTCCGACCTTTGCCGCAGCGATAACTACCGCTTCCGGCCTGGCCTGAGAAACGAAAGTCCGCACTTCGTCGGACCGTCGGAGATCCAACTCTTGCCGGGTCTTGACCAGAATATTTCCATACTTATTTTGCTGCAAATTGCGCACCAGCGCACTTCCAACCAGCCCTTTGTGGCCGGCAACATAGACGGATCGGAACCTCATCGGACCTCTTTGGTACTTACAATTTCGTCCCCCGTCAAATAACGTGATGGCGCACCGACGGGCCCGGCGATCGCGGGCGCACGGACAGGCCGGAAACCTATGCTACTGTGCACCAGGGACTGGTTCCATCGCAAAACAAGCATAAACGCCCTGCTCGGACGGGCTTACGCCCTTTCACCAGGACGCCAATACGCCGTTTGACGAGGGACGAAATTCTAAGAAAATGAAGTGACTGTATGAACATTGAATTCGATCCAATCGAAGAGGTTCTTGATGAACTCCGGCAGGGTCACCTCGTGATCGTAACCGACGACGCGAATCGAGAGAACGAGGGAGATCTGATTTTAGCGGCTGAGAAGGCTACGCCGGAATTGATCAATTTTATGATTCGTTACACGTCAGGCGTCATTTGCGTTCCGATGGAAGGCAAGGATCTGGACCGGTTGGAGTTGCCATTGATGACGGTTCGAAATACCGAATCGATGCGGACGGCCTACACCATTTCGGTTGACGCTAAAAATGGCGTCACGACCGGCATTTCAGCCGCGGATCGATCGCGGACCATTCGGCTGTTGGCGGACCCTGGCACAGACGCCCATGACATGGTCCGACCTGGCCACGTCTTTCCTCTCCGGTACCGGGAAGGCGGCGTGCTCCGGCGGGCTGGGCATACGGAAGCGGCGGTCGACCTCGCCAGATTGGCTGGATTGCGGCCAGCCGGTGTTCTGGCCGAGGTGGTCAATGAGGACGGGTCCATGGCCCGGTTGCCAGACCTCATTCAGTTCAAGCGCAAGTATGGCTTGAAGATTTGCTCGATCGAAAATTTAATCACCTACCGCCGGGCCAGAGAAATTTTGATCGAGCGACTGGAAATTGTCTCTCTCCCCACGGACTACGGCGATTTCCGGCTGCATCTTTACCGCTCGGTCATTGACGACGTCCATCACCTGGCTCTGGTCAAAGGAGTTATTGCCAGCGACGAACCGACACTCGTACGCGTCCATAGCGAGTGCTTGACCGGGGACGTTTTCGGCTCGCGACGGTGTGATTGCGGCGACCAATTGCACGCCGCGCTACAACACATCGACGATGCGGGTTCTGGCGCACTGGTGTATATGCGGCAAGAGGGACGAGGAATTGGGCTCGCGGCTAAGATTCGCGCCTATGAGCTTCAAGAGCAGGGCCTGGACACGGTAGAAGCAAACGAAAAGCTTGGCTATCCGACGGACCTCCGGGAGTACGGCATTGGTGCGCAAATATTGTTCGACTTGGGAGTGCGCCGTATTCGGCTCCTGACAAATAATCCGAAAAAAGTGGTCGGGCTCGAGGGATACGGGCTCAACATTGTCGAGCAACTCCCGATCAAAGCGACGGCTAACCCGCACAATGCAAGATACCTTCAAACCAAACGCCTGAAGATGGGGCACTTGCTCTGACGAGTACGTGGTTTTGGGTTTTGCGTTTTGAGTTTTGCGTCGGGCAAGCGACTACTCAAAACCCAAAACCCAAAACTCAAAACCCAAAACGTTCCCTCTTTCCAGGGTCGGGCTTAAAGAGTATCGTCCGGCACTCATGTCGACTGAAATTCCGACGCCACCAGAATCGCTGAACGAAGCGGTCCAGTTCGCGATCGTCGCCAGCGAATACAATCGTGGCTACGTGGATGGTTTGGTGCGGTTCGCTACAGATGAATTGAAAACAATCGCTCCGCGCGGGAAGATATCGCTCGTCCGCGTGCCCGGATCGTTTGAGATCCCGATCGCCGTTCAGACGATCGCCAGGAAAAGAAGACCGGATGCGATCCTCGCATTTGGAGTGATCTTCGACGGGGAGACGCTGCACGCTTCCTTAATCGCTACCGCGGTCACGCAAGCGCTGTTGGACATTAGTTTGAACGCGTCTTTGCCAGTGCTCCATGAGGTTTTGGTGGTCAAAAATGAAGAGCAGGCAAAGGCCCGCTGCTTATCACCGGAGTTAAACCGTGGGACAGAGGCCGCCCGCGCAGCGGTCCGAATCGTTCATACTCTCCGCGAAATATTGAAAGGAGGCTAGGTTCTGTGGGAAAACGTCGCGAAGGACGAGAGGTCGCGCTCCAGCTTCTATTTCACTGGGACTTGAACGCCCAGCAACCGCTGAGCGCGAACGAACTCGATCTATTTTGGCAGATCCGCGTGACGGTCGCCGCGAAGGACCCGGACGGCCAAGGCGCTTCCGGCAACAAAAATGTGCGTCGTAGCCAGCCGGAACTACCCGAGCGCGGTGTTCGCACGTTCGCGGCAAACGTACTCACTGGCGTCATTTCTCACCAGGCCACGATCGATGAGAAGATCACAAAATATACCGCGAACTATGAACTGAAGCGCATTTCCGCGGTAGATCGCAACATCCTCCGGATGGCAATTTATGAGATGCTTTATGCCACTGACGTACCGCCGATCGTTGCCATCAACGAAGCGATAGATATTGCCAAAAAATTCGGAACAGAGGAATCCGGCAAGTTCGTGAACGGAGTACTTGATCGAGTGAAACTCGACCTCAATCGCCCACTGCGAACAGCTTCGGGCCAAACGAATCAAACCTGAACGAATGGCCTTCGGATTTTTCAAAAGCCTGGTAGATCAGTTCAGCGGCAAGCCCGTCGACTGGGACGAACTCGAGGAAGCCTTGATCCGGTCCGATATTGGGGTACCCATGACGCTCCGAATCATTGAGGATCTTCAGCAACGTCCAGCGAAAATTACGGCCAGAGACATCGTCGACGTAACTCGATCCCACATTCAACATATTCTTCCCATCACCAATTCGAGACTCCGTCCGCTGCCCAGCAGGCCAAAGGTGATCTTGATGGCCGGCGTCAACGGTACCGGGAAAACTACCTCCACCGCTAAACTGGCTTATCTTCTCAAGCAGGATCGACACACCGTGATGCTGGCTGCCGCCGATACCTTCCGAGCCGCAGCCATCGAACAATTGAAGATTTGGGGAGAACGTCTTCAAGTCGATGTGATTGCCGGGGAATACAACGCAGATCCCGCTGCGCTCTGCTACGACGCCTACTCCGCTGCCAACAAACGAAATATCGAATTCCTAATCTGCGACACCGCCGGACGCCTCCATACGAAACACAATTTGATGCAGGAATTGGGTAAAATCGTGAGAACTTTGCAAAAGCAGGATGAAAGCGCACCGCACGAATGCTTGCTGGTTGTCGATGCGACCACCGGAAGCAACGCGCAGGTCCAGGCGAAAGAGTTCAAACAAGCCGTCGGTCTGACCGGCTTGGTGGTCACAAAGCTCGATGGTTCCGGCAAAGGCGGCATCATCATTGCGATTCAGGACGAACTCGGCATCCCCCCGCGCTTCGTCGGGACGGGCGAAAAGCTCAGTGATCTCCAATATTTCGATAGAGAGGAATTTATTGGGAAATTATTGTGATTCCTCTTGCTTCCCAGCGTGGTGCGCTTGCTCTTCCACCGGCTCGGGATGGTGCTTCGTAAAGTGAAGCTGCAGAATCCGTCGCCCGTCGGTCTGCGTTATCGTGACGAGATAACCTTCAATTCGCACCTGTTCTCCCTGCTTTGGCAGATGACCTAACAACTGAATTACGTAACCACCGATGGTGCTGACGTCTGAATTCTCCAGGTGGAGGTCTGCCAGTTCCTGCAGCTCGTAAAGATTGAGCTGCCCTTGAACCGAAAATTCTTCCTCATTCAGCCGCACAAATTCTTTCGCCTGTTCCAAGTCGAATTCGTCTTTAATCTCTCCGACCAACTCTTCGAGCACATTGTCGAGAGTCACAATGCCGACCGCGCCTCCGTACTCGTCCACCACCACCGCAAAATGATTCCGCTTGGCCAGAAACTGCCTCAGTAGTTTCTCCAGCGGCATAAATTCCGGCACCGGAACCAACTCCCGCTTTACGGCCAGAAGGTCCGGTTGTTCCTTTTTCATTTCGCGCATCAGATCTTTGATGTGGATAAGGCCGATCGTGTTATCAAGGTGACCCTGCACCAGCGGGAAACGGGTGTGACCTGATTCAATTGCCACTTGGATATTGGCATCAAACGAGTCTTGGATATCGAGGTAGATGACATCTCCGCGCGGAGTCATGATCTCCCGCACCACCCGACGACGGAAATCCAGCGCATTGATCAACAGCTCGTTACTAAGTTCGGTTCCATCCTCCGGACTCTCGTTTTCGTTCAGAATGACCCGCAGTTCCGCTTCGCTATGGACTAACTCGTTTTCGGAAACAGGAGCCATCCCAAAGACCGATTTCATGATCCAGGTTGCAGAAGCTTGCAGAAACCAGATCGCCGGCCGGAAAACGATGTAAAAGAGATGTAGCGGCGGGCTAATCCAGAGACTTGTCGCCACTGACATCCGAATCGCCAGCCATTTCGGCGTGATCTCGCCCAAAACGATATGCAGGTAGGTGATAAGGCCGAACCCAATGGCGAACGAAACTCCATGAATGATGGCGACACTGCCGATTCCAACATGGACGAGAATGGGCTGAATCAGTCCGGCCAGGTACGGTTCGCCGATCCATCCGAGCGCCAGACTCGAGAGCGTGATTCCGAGCTGGGTAGCCGAAAGGTACGCATCCAGATGGGACGCCACATGACGCGCCAAGGCGACTTTTTTGTCTGTCTCTTCGAGAGCGTCCAATTGGCTGGATCGTACTTTGACGAGAGCGAACTCGGAGGCCACAAAGAATCCGTTCAAAAAAACCAGCAACAGGATGACCAGCAAATTGAACACGAACCGATCCTGGCGAAACCAGATCTGTTTCAACTCGGAAGCCGCCGAAAGAGCCAGCGAAAAGGGAATTTCTATGGCCATTGATTCAATCGCATCCTACCGACAATGCACAGGGCCCGGCAAAAGCGCAATCAACCTGCGGACGGTCGGCCCCGTAAAGGGCAATCCGAGGATATTCGCCCCGGCAGATGAGGCGATCAAATACCGCTCCGGAAATCGGGGAATGACTACCAACTCGATTTCGTCACCCCAGGGATCATTCCTTGGGAGGCGAGCTCACGAAATGCGATTCGGGATAAACGAAAACGACGGATGAACCCCCGTCGGCGACCACTTTGCTGACAGCGATTTACGAGCCGGGTCGGACTGGCATCCCGGGGAAGCTGGGCCAGGCCTTCGTAGTCGCGTTTCGCCTTCAATGCGGCGCGAATGGAGGCATACTTTTCTACCGTTTTCTGCTTCCGCTCATTCCTCTCAATCCAAGACTTCTTTGCCATAGGAAGTGGGGAAACTAGCGGAGCATCGAGAAAATTCAATTAAATTTTCAGAGTGTTTCATTCCAAAATTGTCGAAATGCATTACTCCAGGTCCGATCCCCAACCCGATTTTTGGCTTGCTGACCCATTTTTATCCTAAGATCGGCGTCCTCGCAAAGAAGTCGCAGCACCCGGGCAAAGTCCCCGACATCGAGGGCCTTGGTGACAAATCCATCGACCCCGTCTTCGACCAGCTCGCACGGGCCGCCGCGATTCGACACAATGCACGGGAAGTCCGGCCGCCTTCGCCTCCAGGACGACATTGCCAAAGGTGTCCGTGGTGCTCGGGAAAACAAAAATGTCGCTCGACGCGTAGGCCGTCGCCAATTCTGCCGAACGCAGGTAACCCGTGAAGCAAGCCTCGGGCACCGCTTGGCGAAGTTCTCGCAGATAAGGCCCATCCCCTACGATCAAAAGGCGGACCGGAAGTCCTTCCTGAACGAGTTCTCGAACCGCCGCCACCGCGACGTCGATATTTTTCTCTTTTGAAATTCGCCCAACATAAAGCAATCCAAGCTCTTCGGGTTTCTTGCCGTACTCTTCCCAATAGCGAGGGTCACGCTTGGCAGGGGTAAAAAGCCCGGTATCTATCCCACGCGGCAGGATCTTCAATTTATCTGGTGCGATACCGCGTTCGATCCAGCGCTGGCGATATTGCTCCGAGTTCACGTAGACCAGGTCAAGCTGGGAATAAAACCACTGCATAAAACTCCAGGCCAGCGTTTCCATATAGTTGTCCTGCGTGAGAATGCGCACATACTGGGGAAAGTCCGTGTGGTAGATGCCAACAGTCTTCAGATCAAGCATCTTCGCGGCAATCAATGCGGTCAGCCCAACCGGCCCAGGGGTGCTGATAATCAGTTCGGTAAAGCGCTCCCGCTGAATGTACTCAATCATATGCAGCACCGGCGGAAAACTAAGCTTCTGCAGCTCGTATTCCGGCAGCTCAAATTCGCCGATCGGCGGGAAATTTTTGATTGGGATCTCAGGAATGCTGATCTGCTCCCTCGAAGTTACCACAATGAGGTCTGCACCAGTCTCGTACGCGGCGGCCGCCATCTTTCGAATCGTTGTCACCACCCCGTTGACATCTTCAAGAGTATCGGTAAACCAGGCTCGTTTAGTATTTTGCAGCACATCCGGCACGAAGTTGACCGTTGCTGAACAGATGTCGGTCAGCCGTTTGCGGAACGGCGCCTGACTATGAAATCCGTAAAAGTACGGGCCCCAGCAGAAATCCCATCGGGACCAGCGCGCTTAGAGACTGGGCAGCTTCTATTACCCCGCCAGCGCTGATCTGTTGAACGAACTTTTGGAAAAAACGAAATGCTAACTGATTGAACACGAGTGCGACCATCAGAAAGGCGCGCCGCTCCGGCTCTTTCACCCCTTCAGTTTCCTTCGCAATCTGAGTCTGTACTTCGGCGCTGCCAAAATAATTTGCCAGCTCCGGCCAGATCGAAAGGTTCGCCGGCCTTGCCAGTTCAAAGATTTTTCCGGAAAGAATCCCATTGGAGAGCAGGGCCAGTTTTTCCCCAAGACTAAATTTCGTCGGATTTTTTCCCTCCATGAACCGCGAGAAGACGAGTTCTAAGAATTCCAGGTTCGGGCTCACCGCCGCTGAAAACTTGTCTTTGGCAAATTGGTAAGCCGTGTTGTACAACCCGTGCGAAATTAATAAAGGCGTTCCCCCTTGTCCGCGGATGACACAGTCGCCCTTTCCGATGAAGTGAAAGAATTCACCCGCCGAACGGCAGTCCGGAGCTTCCGTATAAGCAGAAGCCGGAAAAATGCCTGCGTGGTCGTCGGACCCCGCGACCAGAATTTTGCGCCACGGCTCCGGATGGGTTGGCTGCAAAACCCTGCCGATCAGCGAATCGTTGAATGATTTCCGGCGTGAGTGATCTCAGAATAAAGCGTGCTGTATCGCTGAGAAGCGAATCTCTTAGCCCGTTAATGCCTTCGAAATGCTTGAAGAGTAGGATCAGCTTCTGCATATGGTCGGCAGTCAATTGCCGGGTCATGTCGTAAAGCGGATGAGCAACCGCATGGCTGATTCCAGCCTCCGCCAGATATTCCTGGACCTCGAAAAGGTTCCTTCGAACCTTTTGGATCTCGACGTGCTGCGACTCGGTCAGGTTCCAAAGAAGCAAGTGAATTTTCACCTGATCGTCCGGAAACTGGGCCGTAACCTCCTCGCTGACAAAAACATCTGGAAATTCTGCTATTTCGAGGCATCCCTCGATCCTGTTGTGATCGGTGAAGGTAACGTAGCTCATCCCCTTCTCTTTCAGCCGCTGATACAATTTCCTCGGATCCGAATAGCTGTCGGGAAACTCGAAGCGGCGAAAAATCCACTCCGCAGATCTGTCGCTGAATTTTGAATGAATGTGGAGATCGACTTTCGCGGCCATGTGCTAGGAGAGTATCAGTTCATCGATAGGAGTTTGAACAGTTCATTTACATCGAAAGGGGCTTAAGTCGGGAATCAGGAGTCATGAGTCAGAACCTGATGGTGCGTCCAAAAAGCAATCGTATCGGCGCATCGGCGTATCGGCGTATTGGCCGCACGCATTCATTCCGGCCATAGCCTCCCACCTGCCACCAGCCTCCTGCTAAAGGTTCTCCACAAACTTCTCATAAGTAACGCATTCCCGGCCCCGGCTTATTCCTCCTACGATCTGACGAATCTGGCGCCAGACAGCGGGATGCCGAATATCGGGAGGATGAATGGCCATTCTGATCAACGGCGCCTGAGCGATCTTTGTCGCCAGACCTCTATTCCATGCCAGGCTCATTACAGCACGCCAATTTGCCCGAGTGCTCCAAACCAGTGACCTGGATCTAACCTCGCCGGAGCGACCGAAAATCTGCACTCGGCTCAACCTGGTCGTATACCGGAAGCCGAGCTTATCAACCGCCATCTCCGCCCCGGCGCTCAGCAGCCAGGCTGGCGCGATAAAGCCAGCCACCTTCCGCGGTAAGTACGCGAGATCTTCCAAACCTCTCTGCAATCTGTCGGATGCTTCTTCGGCCGATAGATCAAAAAATTCCCCTTCACCCGCAGTGTAGATCTCAGTTGTTAACCTCGAAAAGAAGGAGTCCCTTCCTTGCCTTTCTCTCTGATGGAAATAGCCGTGCAGGACCGGTTCGTGATCGGCATCAACTTTTCGCGCTAGCCAGTTCAGAAACGAAGAATTCTGATTAATCGGGGCTTGGCGATGATGATTGGGAATGACCAGCAATGAAGTCTGGCGGACCCCCAGCTCCTGGAGTTGAGCGAGGATGCTCTCGCAAAGCGCTTGCGTCAGCGGCGAGACGTCATGCAGAGAAACGACCAGACTTTTCATGAAGGCGGCGAACCCTTTCGGAGATGGCTGTCACTATGGCAATCGCACCACACGCAACAGCAAACCAGTCACCGTAGCGTCCGTACAACGTCAAGTCGAACGGCGCCGGCACCTCGACACTGCCAACCAAAATTTCCGTACCAGGTGCCAGGCGCGTGTCCGCCACCAGTCTTCCAGTGCGCGACACAATCGCGGCGAAATCCCTGGCGCTGGCAAAAATCATGGGACGCCCGAGCGAGACTGACCATAACCGGAGGTTCGAAAAAAGCTGTTCAATTGAGCCCGAACCACCTGTCGGTGCATCGACCAAGGCGATAATTACCTGAATCTGCTTGTTTACCGCTGCGCGCAAGAGGAGCGGATCACCAGCTTCCCAGTTTACCAGGGGGAGCCAGCTCGTGTCCTTGAATTCGAAGGGATTCAGAGTCCGACTGTTCGATCTGGGCTGGAAATGGTCCTGCTGACTCGGCATCAAGAACAGGTTCTTGACCGCGCCTGGAATGATAACCGAAGCACCGCTCAGAAAGCCATTTTCCGTAGAGGTCATGCCGGTCACCAGGCCGGACGTTTTGCCGATCGAGCTGTTGCCGAGTCGCGTGTAATCACCTTGACCGAACCGGACACGTCGCCAAACAAACAAATCGATGCCCTTCTCATCCGCTTCCTTGCTCAGTTGCAAAAGGCGCTCAAAATCGGTGGTATCGGGACAAACCAGTCCGATGGTTTTCCGCTCACGCGACGACTGGTGCTGCAGCGACCAGAACCCGGCCACAGCTGCAGCGAAGATTACGCCGAGAGTCGCCGTGACGTCGAATCGAGATGCCCACGTCATCCGACCGGGCTCAAGGACGATCCGGCGAACCGTGGTCAGTACAATAACATTTGCGAATATTATGATGAAGGATAATCCGCTGACACCGGTAATGGTCGTAGTCTGAAACAACGGCAGGTTCGCCTGCAAGACCGTGCCAACCGCGTTCCATTCCGGAAGAAGCACCCCCCTGCCCCATTCCAGAGCGGTCCAAGCCGAAGCCGTTACCAAGGCTGCCCGCAAATGAGAAATCGATTTTTTCCACGCTTCCGAATTGAATCCGTATCCGGGTAGGATCGGCGGAATTCCCTGGTCGCTGCTCTTGACGGGCAGCCTAACGATTTGGCTGACAAAAACGGCCCAGATTCCGCCCAGCAATGCCAGGCTCAGGAAGTTCCACATCCAGTCCTTGGTGCCTCGGGGCAATAGCCAGGAAAAAACGAGGCCGCCAAATGATCCTCCGAAAACCGCACCCTGAATCAGCGAGGCAATCCATCGCCGCGGAAATAAGAGCAACCCAGCCAAGACAGGAGTGAATCCGATCCAGATCAGCCAATCTTGGTTCCAAGGGGGAAATGCCAAGGAGACCAGGACTCCGCTGGTCAGGCTGAGAAAAACAAGCAACGCATGATGAACGAAAGGCTTCATGATCGCACACCAGATCGGCCCGGAACAAGCTCCAGGGCACATCGCCAGGCAGTGATGAGTAAGAGCGGGTAAATTGCAGGATTGAATCTCTGTGGCAGGACAAATGAGACAAACAAAAAGGTCCAGGCCGCAACAAATGCGAACCGCAGATACCATAGCAGCAGCAACGGTCGACCCTTGGCAACAAAGAGCCAAATGCCGAAGGGAAGATGGAAAGGGATGAGCCAACAGAGATTGAAGTTCTCGTGCAAGACCCAGACGCGCGTCCAAAGGGAGACCACGAGGATAAACGTACCCGCCAGGCCAAAGACCGTAAGCAACAGCGCGGTCGGCCAGGTGGCATGGCCCCTCTTGCGTATCAGCCAGAAGAGAAACCAGACAATCCCTCCGCTAGAGAATACCCAGATCGGAGCCAGCAAAGGCAGCGAATTAGGCAAAGACTCGGCCGGAAAGAGTTGCTTCCTTTCCGTAACCAGGCTTTGGTCGCCGTTTTTACTTTCCTGCACTGCCCGCTCCAGGTCCGCCGGCAAAAAACAGGCCTCCCGCGGGCTTGCCAGTCGATCGACCTTCGCGCCGAGAAGCAAAGAAACCCCGAATCCAATCCACGGGACCCGAACGAAGTACGGGTCCAGCATTTGCCGGAACGTCTGGTTGCCGGCTTCGCGCTCAACGATTGGAGATCCTGTGCTGCGTTCCAAGACATCGCGCGGACGGGTTGAACAATTATCCAGGATAAAGTCGTACCGATAGAATCGATTATCCGGTCGGAGATTGATCTCCAGCGCTTCAAACAGCTTTTGCTTTTGATCTTGCGACAGATGAAGCGGCATTTCCGTAACACCTTGACCGTACGCTCCGACAATGCTGATCTCTTCTTCCGCGGGAGTCACCGCGAGCTGGTAGAGCAAATCGCCATGGACAAATTTAGGGTAGAAGTCCGGTGTGTTGAAATCAAACACTCCGAAGTTGTAAAGGCGGTCCATGCTCAGGAGATCGTCTTTCACCCTGATCGCGCTGTGGCCGAATGACTGGTAGAGTTCTTCCCCTGGGGTGTAGGTGATCAGCGAAACCTGAGCGCTCTCGCTCAGATGTGGTAGCCATTCTGCGAGCTCGTTTGGCTGAGGATCGGAGTCTCGAGCCAAAACCGGCAGCAGGAGAATGAGAAATAGGAGAACAGCGAGGCGCAGCCGAAACATTTATTTCAAAGGGGGCTCAAGCCGACGCGCAAGTCAAGGAGTCGGGAGTTGCAGATTGGGGACGGCGCCAGCCCATAGGTCACCAAGAGGGGAAATTCTCGCACGGAGGACACGGAGATCACGGAGGATTTTTTTAATGTACTTGATCAATTGCTTGATGCCGTTTTCAAGCCCGCTCTCGCTACAAACCGTTCAACAACGCAAATAAGCCTCTGGATCTCTCAAACCTCCGCGACCACCGTGTCCTCCGTGCGAGTCCTTCCCCTGGGACGGCGGATTTCCGGAGCGTAATCGGTAGTTCACCTGCTTCCAAGCAAAGAGGAATTTCAGTCGGCTAACTAAAAGAAGCGTCCGGCGTGTTGCGGGCAATCAGCCATCACCTTCTGATTCCTGACTTCTGACTCCTGCTGCCTCCTTCCTACCCAACCCTCTTCTTTGCATCTTCTTGCACCCACGCCCAAAGCCTGTCCAGGGCCGCAGCGAGGCTGGCTTTCGTTTCTGCCAACGAATCTTTGGAAACGCCGGTGCTCCTGCCAAAAAGGTAGAACTTGATTTTCGGCTCCGTGCCGGAAGGCCGGACCGCAATTCGGCGCGCATCCGCCAACTCGAAAATTGTCATTTTTTCTTTCGGCAAAATGTCCCCTTCGGCATCCTTGATTTCCCCAGCGGCATAATCCTTTACCGCGACAACGTTCGAATTTTCAATCACCCGGGGAGGCTCGGCGTTGTAAGAGTCTGCCAGGCGGCGAATTTTATCGGCGCCCTCGGCACCCTCAAAAACCAGCGCACCCGACTTCTCCTGGTAATAGCCGTACTCAAGATAAATCTGGTCCAGAAGCTGATCCAGCGTCATCCCGTTTGCTCTGGCGTAGGCGGCCACTTCGGCGAACATGACCGCCGCACCATTCGCATCTTTGTCGCGCACAAAATCGGCTCCGCTGTAACCATAACTCTCTTCTCCCCCAAAAACGTAGAAGTAAGAACTTCTTAGTCGAGCTGACCGCGTTTCCGCCTCGGGTAATGCCCGGTACGCCTGACGAATCTCCGTCGGCAGAGCAACTTCGTATTTTTCGAGTTTGGCCCCGATGTACTTGAACCCGGTGAGGGTTTCGACACAATGAAGCCCCTCTTTTTGGGCGATCTCTTTTTGCAGATCTGTCGTCACCAGGGTTTTTAGAATGACTCCACGAGCCTTATTCTGATCATTCAACCAACCCTGTTCCTTGAACGTCTTTGTTCGATAATAGGCTAATAGAGATCCAATCTGGTTGCCCGTTAGCAGTTGGATTGTTCCGGATTGATCGCGGCAAGCTACTCCCATCCGATCAGAATCAGGGTCAGTACCAATCACCAGATCTGCCTTTTCCGTCTCGGCCAAAGCGATGGCCAAGGCCAGGGCTTCGACATTTTCCGGATTTGGGGATTTTACAGTTGGGAAAGAACCATCCGGTTCATCCTGTTCCGCAACCGTCAAAACCTGAAACCCCAAATCCCGCAAGATCGGAACAGAAATAATCGCGCCGGTCCCATGAATCGGGGTGAAAACGATTTTCAACTGATTCTGTCTGAAAACGACGTCAGGGCGGAGAACCAGCGTGCGAAGACGGGCTTTATAAACGTCGTCCAACTCCGAGCCAAGGCTAGTGAGCTTACCCTGCTGAGATTGAGGGAGCGGTCGACAAACTTCACTGTCAACCTGGTTGACCATGGCAATAATCCCACTGGCATGCGGATCGACGACTTGGGCGCCATCCGCAAAGTAAACTTTGTAGCCATTGTCGTGTGGCGGATTGTGGCTTGCCGTAATCACGATCCCCGCCGTTGAATTTGTATGGCGAACGGCGAAGGATAGCTCGGGAGTCGAACGAGCAGACTCGAAAAGAAACGCGTCGCACCCGCTCTCGATAGCTACTTTGGCTGCCAGTTCTCCAAACTGCCGGGAAAAAAAGCGCGTGTCATGGGCGATCGCAATGCGGGGCCTGGTTTCGTCACTGTTCTTCGCCAGGTACTCTTTGATGTACTTGGCGAGACCCTGCGTTGCCCGACTGATGTTATAAAAATTCATCGCGTTGGTGCCGACGCAGGGAAACTCAGGACAGACCTCTCCTGCTCGGTTTCCCGCCTCCGCCCGAGTCACGATTTTTCCAATAGTTCTCCCCCGAAGTCCGCCGGTGCCGAACGCTAATGCTTTAAAAAACCGGTCGTTCAATTCAGTCCAGGCTCCGCGCTCTACCAATTCGTCGATCGCTGCCCGATAAACCGGGTTGTTCCCATCAGAAAGTAACTGCAAGATATTGGCGACAGTGCTGGCCAAGAGTCGGTCTTCCCGAACCGCCTGCTCCAGAGTTTCGCGCAGATCGCTCATGGTCTTAGCCTGTAACGTTCAGTTCCGACGCGCAAATCTTTATGATTCCTACTGAAAAGATTGTCGCCGCGGTTGAGAAGCGGCTGACAGTCCGGACCGAGCAAACAAACGCCGTCCGCCTGGTCGATGGCTCCGGCGACGACCTGGACGGCCTGACCATTGATGATTTCGCCGGTCGTTGGGTCATCCAGACTCTGACCGAAGCCGAACCGAGGCTCGAGGCAACTTTGGGATATCGGTCACTCTATTGGAAAACTCTTTTCAAAAAAGGCCACACTGCGCCGAAACACTTGGCCGGAGAACCAGTCGGCGAACGTTTTAGTGTCTCGGAGTCAGGGCTGAAATTCGAGATTGATTTCCAAGCGGGATACTCGCCGGGTCTTTTCCTCGACCAGCGCCTCAATCGCGGCAAGCTCCGCAGCCTCGCCCAAGGCCGAATGCTCCTGAACACCTTCTCCTACACCTGTGCTTTCGGCGTTGCCGCAGCCATCGGCGGAGCAGCCACCGTTAACCTCGATCTGTCGCGGAATTACTTGCATTGGGGAAAACGGAATTACGAACTCAATCAGATCGATTTGAGCGATCACGAGTTTCTTTACGGTGATGTTTTCGATTGGCTAGGGCGTTTTAAACGACGCGGGAGGAAATTTGACTTTATCATCCTCGATCCGCCGACTTTCTCACGGGACCGAAGGTCGAGAGTCTTCAGAGTTCAAGATGATTTCGGTGACCTGGCTGATCGCGCGACCGCCTGTTTGAACCAAAATGGCTTGTTGCTCTGTTCCACCAACTTTCGCGGCATGACGTTCAAAGAATTTCTCCGAATCCTGAGAACAGGGGTCAAGCGCCCCTTTAAAGCAATCGCCGGCTCGATGCCCTCTGATTTTACCGGTGATAAATATTTGAAAACCGCCTGGCTCCAATTTTAAGGGGCCAGTCGACAGCCAGGGATACCCAAAGATTTGTAATTGATAGCCCGTTATGCGCGGCGTAACGAGAATTTTGTTCTCGTTGTGAGGTTCGTGCTGTCCACATCGGGATATCAAGGGCAGAGCTTGGCTCCTAAGGAACCAAATGGTTCCTTGTGCTAAAAAGAACCGCGGGCGGTTCTGAAGAACTAGTTAGCATCGGAAGGGGAGGTAAGGCGAGACGCCTTGCTTACGCCAGGAGGGTAAGGCAAGACGCCCTACTGCGCCTCTTCGGCTTCGTGGGCGAATCGTTTAATGGAGACGTAGGCGAGCGAACGAGCACTAGCTTTCCCCGAAAACTCTTCCCTCGCACGATTCGCTTTTCGTTCTCAAATCGTCCTCGTCCTCGTACTCGCTCTTTGACGGTCGCGGGGCAAAGGAACATCCCAAACAGGCCGCCCCACCATTCGGGTCAGTCAACAATTATTGACCACTCACCACTCACCACTCACCACTCACCACTCACCACTCACCACTCACCACTCACCACTCACCACTCACCACTCACCACTCACCACTCACCACTCACCACTCACCACTCACCACTCACCACTCACCACTCACCACTCACCACTCACCACTCACCACTCACCACTCACCACTCACCACTCACCACTCACTCCCACTCACCACTCACCACTCACCACTCACCACTCACCACTCACCACTCACCACTCACCACTCACCACTCACCACTCACCACTCACCACTCACCACTCACCACTCACCACTCACCACTCACCACTCACCACTCACCACTCACCACTCACCACTCACCACTCACCACTCACCACTCACCACTCACCACTCACCACTCACCACTCACCACTCACCACTCACCACTCACCACTCACCACTCACCACTCACCTCTCACCACTCACCACTCACCACTCACCACTCACCACTCACCACTCACCACTCACCACTCACCACTCACCACTCACCACTCACCACTCACCACTCACCACTCACCTCTCACCACTCACCACTCACCACTCACCTCTCACCTCTCACCTCTCACCACTCACCTCTCACCTCTAATCAGCCATCTGCACCTCCGAACCATTAGGCGGATCCTTTAGATCCTGCTTTTTAAAAATTTGGGCCCGAGTCCACCTGTAAAGAGTTCCCCGGATACTCTTGGCATCATATTCCTTTGGAATATTGCCCGCCATGTGTAAGCGACGGAGATGTAGGAATCCATCAGGGCGGTTAACATCAATGTCTACCAACACGTTACCTTTATCGAGGGAGTTGCGCAGGAACATTACGGCGGGCACTTTATCTCTATCATCTCCGACCAGACTGTCGACGCGCATGGCCTTGGTCAAATGTAAATACACCCGGCGAAACTCGTGGTTTGTCCGGCCAAATCCGCGGCCAAGTATGTCGGCGGCACGCGTACCTCCCTGCCCATTCCAAAGCGATTGAAAGTCGCTACTCATCGTCGTTTCATCAAAGAACGAATACCACCCGATCCATTTCCAGTCGGTTTGTACGGCCGCAAAAACCAGGTTCACGACGGATATGTTGCTAATATGAAGTCTGTAAAGCTCAACACCAATCAAACCCAGGGTTTCGCTTGCAGTCGGTTTATCGCTCATGATTGCCTCCTGAGGTTCGCAGATCGTTTCCAGCCAGCGTGTTCATAGTTTATTAGCAACAACAAAGCTCTTTGGAATAACCCGCTTTGCTTAACCAATTTCGAGAGATTTGTTTGCATTGGGCTTACCCGTAAAGGATCAAACGACAATCGTAAATGGAACGAAAGTCCCAGTACGGACCATTCTTTCATCTCTCAATCGGAATAAAACTAACGAATCTCGACTATGTTTTCTGGCCTGCAAGTGTACGCAGGTATTCGTTGCGCGACCACCTGAATGCGACGGAAGCAGGAGGCGCGCACGACTTCCAGCTCTTCCTCGCGGCAGAGCAGGACATGGCGGGGAGGAACGTTTCGGATCGCTTCCCTCGCCCACTCGACGAGTTGCGAGAAATTCGGGTCCTTCACCGTACCGCCGCAGCCGACAAAGAGGAGGGTGCGATCGACAGTGAAAAGCTGGAGTACGGCCTTGGTGTGCGCGTGGCCAGCGACCTTCGCGTAGGAACTCAGGCCAAGGACGACAGAGTCGGGCTCATCGAACCATCCGTGAATGTGAAGAACGGCGTCGGTGAGCTTACGCCGAAGGACTTCCTGAACTTTGTCCTCCCGCAACCAGGTCACTGCCTTTCGGTTCGACGCCTGCTCGATCAATCCGTCGTAATTCAACGTTGCCAGCACTCCGGGCAACCCGGTGAGCGCGTCGAGGATTTCGCGATGTTTCGGCAAGAGCTTGCCGACGCTATCGTTGAGCCAGCCGCGATAGGTCCCCGGCGAATGGGCCTGCAGACGCTTCGAGATTTCTTCCGCAGCGCCAATGAGAAAGTTCGTCTTATTGCTCTTGATTTGATTTCCCAGCAACTCGACGTCTTCTTTGTCGGCCATCGCCAGCATCTGTTTTTGCGGGGCGCGGTTGCCACCGAGAACACCCCGGCGGCCTTTGGATCGGAGAAGGCCCAAGAGGTCCTCGAGCAGGAACAGGGAGAACTCTCGCTCCAAGAGAGGTTGCGCTGCAAAATTCGCTCCTTTAGTGATGGAGTCATCCTGGGCAGTCGCTCCTTTGTCGAATCTCATTGCCAGCGGCTCAAGCAAAAGATTGGTTACCAGCCTAAATCTGGCCCCACCGCGTTGAAGATCTTCGGCCCAGCCGCGCTCTGGGTCTTTCGCAATCTGCGCGTCCGGAAATTCGGCTAGGATCGTTCGGCATCAATATCAGTAACAGGGAGATTGGAACTGCAGGGTTGCAGCGATGATTCCCATCAAGACGCTGCGATACTTCGCAATTCGCGCCCGCCGCTGCCATCCAGATCGGCTGGCCGACCCTATCCGGGTCGGCTGATCGAGCCCTTGCCGATAATCCCGTTTGCCAGAAGCGCGACCCAGTTCCCTTTTTTTTGACTGAAGATGGCCGGAATCGCATCGCGCCGTGGCATTTTCCTATTCACTCCTATTTGACCTGTCCCTTTATTTTCTCACCTGCATTATTTTCTCACGGGCTCATCCTGATGAACCGATCCCCTTCTCTGTAGCCGACATTTGACAGCTTTCTCTCCGCTCGTCCGAAGATGAGCGAAGACATCCGCGAAACGAAGATTTGACATTCGGTCTGTCCATTTCCTGACCCTTATTTTTCCTGAGCCCTTGCCCCTGCCCCTCCGACCGATCTTACATTTGACCTGTCCCTTTGCAGGGCGTCCCTTTGCAGGGCGCCTCAAATTCTGAAGGACGCGCGGTTCCGGGCGATGGCTGATGAACCGATCGCCGATATTGACAGCTTTCTCTCCCACTCCCGTCCGACGATGCGCCAGGACAGCCGCAAAACCAGGATTGACATTCAGTCTGCCATCTTCCTGATCCCTTGCCCTGACTCTCCAGGCGATCTGACGAGTCCCTCCGTATTTTTATGTCCCGCCGTTTTTTTAAAAATGACGGTGCCAGACTTTGGCCACGCCGAAACGCTAGAATGGTTCGGCATCAATATCAGTAACAGGGAGATTGGAACTGCACCGGGTTGCAGCGATGATTCCCATCAACACGCTGCGATACTTCGCAATTCGCACCCGCCGCTGCCAGCCAGATTGGCTGGCCAGCCCTGTCTGGGTCGGCTGATCGGGGTCCTTGCCGGTAATCCCGTTTGCCAGAAGCGTGACCCGTTCCCTTTTTTTCTGACTGAAGAAGATTGACATTCGGTCTGTCCATTTCCTGACCCTTATTTTTCCTGATCCCTTGCCCCTGCCCCTCCGACCGATCTTACATTTGACCTGTCCCTCTGCAGGGCGGGATGCTTCCTCAATCGCTACCCAATCGCGCTCGAACTCGAACTCGAACTCGTCCTCGATCTTCTTCCGAAGGTTGGTTCTCCGAAACGTAACAAAAATCTCTTTGGTAAGGACATCGAGGGCGAAGCCCTTGGCTGGTTAGCTCATCCGGGTTTCGCCCCAATGGCCACTATCTGATTCGTCAGTTCCACCAACTCGCGAGCTTTGTCTGAGAGGTCATCGGTGAATAAGAGGGTTTGCTGAGCGCCACCTTCCTCGATGAGAACTTCATAGTGAACGAAGTCTGCCCCCACAGATGGATCGAGCGGAAGCAGTCGTTGCATGCGCTCCAAGAGATCGCGCAGCGCGGCCTCTTTCTCCGCGCTCAAGGATTTGGTATCCAAGGCAGCGAGAACTTCATTGGTACCTGCGTAGCCGCCATAGCGGCGAACGGTGAGTTTCATGATCTTAAAAGAACTGCGAGCGTCGGCTTGTAAACCGTGGAAATCGGCCAGTGTGAAAACCGTGGTATTTCCGGTGCAGATCTTACGGTTGGCTGACGCGCTGTTAGTAAACGCTAGAAGGAGAAGGAGAAGAACAAAGGGTTGTTGGATAAGCTGGCGAAGAGAACCGGATTTCCACGCCCGAGTCTCACGTCGGCAAGCCTGGCCAGATTTCGGACCACCGTTCCCAGGGAACAGCCCTGCGGCGAAAGCCGCAGGGCTGTAGTAACGTTTTTTTCGTTTGATGCGGCAATCTATATACTAAGAGGCCTTTTTCAACTCATCGAGTTCAGCGGAGAACAGACGATGGGAGTGATTAAACTCTTCATGTCTCATCGTTCCACAGCAGCCGCGACGATTTCCGACGGCTCCCTCGGCCAAGGAGGGATGGTCACCATTAAAGGCTTCCAATCTGACGCCAGCCTGCATGTCCATTGCCAGAGGTGTTGGCGAGACCACTACTTCCCGCAGAGTGAAGCGATTGCGGATGAAATTCCGATACTGCACAGGCTTCCCATCCGACTGGGCCAGTACCAGCATTTGATTGACCACGTCGGCAAACGTCGCGTTGGCCACCGGCGCAGCGGCGATTGCTCGCATCACCAAGCCGCAGAGATACTGGGCGACCGAGTAAAGCGTGAAAGCCGGGTCGGTCGTGGTAAAGTTCCGCTCGAACACAAAAATATCTGCCAGTATGTCATAGATACCACCCGTAAAGACTTGAGAGAGATCGTGCACCTCGACGCCCACCTGGCTAAGCTTCAAATCATTGTCCGCATTGCGGAGCCCGTTTGGCCGACCCAGCGCGTTGCCAAATTCCTCCGCTAGTTCCGCGAGGAAATTCTTCTCGTGAAGATTGGCCTTGGCTTGGGCGACCAGGGCCTCAACTTGGTCCATTTGGGAGAGAGCAACGAAGATGGCGGTCAGGTCGCCGAAAGATTCATGCAAGGCTCCTGTTTGCGGATTGGTGCTGGTAATCCAACCAGGCTTCAACCCGTCCAGCACAGCATGGCCAGTTTCATGGGCCACGATGTCGAGAGCACGGCAGGTGAAAATATTCGGGGCGGGTGCAGGAGCGCCGGGTTTCGGGAAAAAGAAAAACTTTAAGGCCTTCAGCTCGCGTGAGTAGAAGGCGTTCATCGTCACTCCCGCATGAGGAAAGACCTCGATAGGTTCGGTGTTCCCGCCGGTGTTCCATTGCCAGCGCACTGGGCTGCTAAGGAGCCGCTGGTACATGGTGAGAGTCTGACGCACCACCGCAAACGTATGTACCCAATCAAATTCATCCGTGCCCGGGGTCTGAATGAAGTCCCCAAAAGCGTTGGGGGATACAACGAGGGGACCTGAGACGGTGATTCGCGCATCCCGTGGTCCGCTTTGCACAAAAGCAGGCAGGAATGCCTTGCGAATGCCGATCTCGGCGACGAATGGATCCTGTTTCCATTCCAAAACTCGCGGACCGACCAGGAGGGGAAATGGAATTGGTATCGGTATTGGCGAAGGTATTGGTATTGCAGCGGGTGCCGCGCCCAGAGGGCGGCTGGCTCGCCGAAGTTGTCGTTTATAGTAACTTCTCGTGGATGGACTCGGAATGGAGTCGACCATCATTCTTTCGTAGGTCGTTAGTTCGTTCATAGATGAACTATTGCTTATTGTCTTCTCTTTGAATTTTCCTCGCGGCTCAGGGACACCAAAAGCGAGGTAGTAGGTTTGTTGAGATTGAATTCCCGTTAGAGAGTTCAATTGAAGTCCCTTTCTATCCTGATAAGCCTCACGACGCTATTACCCGACCGGGTAATGTCCGTACTTTGGTCGGTTGATTCGCACGCCATATTCTAACTCAAACCCGCACCAGCTAAAGTTCCGAGAAGAACCTAATCGCCTAAGACTTTCCAGTATCTAGCGTCGCCACGGGAGTACGCTACTATCCACTCTTCTTTGCGTATTACGTAACGCAAAACATTATGGCTGAGTACCTTTTTTGACTACATATCAGTACTGTGGGGTCTTATGAATGATCACTAGCTTCTTTGATTAGCGGTCTCGAATTCGCAACGAAGAATCAGGTCGCTCTATCATACCCAGAAACCCGGCAAACAAAAAGGAGACCTTTCAGCATCGGCGATGCGAAATAGACGTACTCCCCAGAAAGGAAGGTCAAACAATGAAGACGCTCTTAATCTTGCTTATTGGTTTCGCATTTTTCTGCACCATCGAGGCCACCGAGGTCGCCGACATGATAGTAAAAGTCTTGCCGGTAAAGGTGCTTCCCCCCGGTAAAAGGTATAAGGTATTCGAACAATATCCGTGGGAAGGCCACTCTTCAAATTATGGTCCGAAAGGGAATCGTCTGAACTCCAGTTATGGCGTCGGAGTGGGAAAGAATATTAGCCGCTCTTTACAAGTGCGGCAAGGAGATTGGATTCATATGCCGGACATCGGTTGGCGGCAAATTAAGGAGTCCTCAAGCAAGAAGGATGGCATCGAGTTTTTTGCAACCCATCGGGATGAATACAAGAGTAAGCATCCGAGAACAACGATTGATAGGGTTGTCTTTGCCCTGCCTTCTCGAGGACCCGACTATGCCCCCTACCAACTAGCGGGTTCAATCCCAATGAAGTCGTGGAATCAATCCTCAAGATTTTGAGCGCGCCTACAATTCCATTTGATTTTCTGGAGGTGCCCTCTCCAATTCTACCAAGAAGACTTTTTGAGCATGTTTCATGAACGTTTCAGCTCTGACCCCTTTCGGAAATAACCTTTTGGGACTATTGCGCCACGGTCGCACGTATTGACGCGCTAGCGGACCAGCAAATGGAGATTCCAGACGTGCCACGCCGGACGCGCGGGAGCGCATCCTGGAGTGCATCCCTACCAACCACGCGCGCGGCCGCGTGCCACGTCCACAATCTTGTCAGCCTTTCGGGTAACAGCCTTCGTACCGCTGAGACCCGACTATCTTTCTTGGAACGCCCTCGCAACGTTTGCAGGGTAACAAGGATATATTTCCGGACGAGGCGGGCTGTAGGCGCGGGAGAACCCTGCCGCGTCGGGCGAACTGCCCGCAATCACGCTCCAACCCTGGCTTGAATTCGACGCGGAAGAGAGAGCACGGCGAAGACGCAGGGCGAGTAACCATCCTGCGCTACGCCCCTCTAACACTTTCCAAAAGGCTCTACGGCCTCGCGGCGGATTAATCTTTCTCTCGCTTAACAGTCACCTTTTGCCCGGTTTGGCGATCAAGGTAGATTTCTTTTTTTCCTTTCTTCTCCAGAAGTTGATACCTCGACTCGCCTTTTTGGAGGTCTTCGGAGCTCAAAACTGTTTCCTGAGTATCCACCGCTACCGGTTGAGCAGTTTGGGTTGTCGTGGTCGTTCTGGTGGTTGTGGTTACGGTTGCTGGCGCTTGAACAATCGCCCCCGCCTCGTTCACATAGACGACCTGCTCGCAGCCAGTTCGTTGGGCAATGGCGCCAGTCCAACCTTTTGCGTGACGGGTGACCAACGAATCAGCGCTGCTTGATTCAGGCGTGGAAAGAGGAGGACAGTCAAAACGGCCCTAGGGCCGTCTTACACTAGACCGGCGAGATGGTTTCGCCATCGACCCGAGAGAAGTGGGCCGATCGGCCGATTGGCGCCATCCCTCTCTTGCTTTTTTGCCCATTTAATTTATGTCATCTAGCCCGTCAGTTTCCTGTAATCGTTGCTTTATCTATGACTCGTCTCATTGCTGCCGTTTTTTGTTTCGCCGCGTTTGCCTTGAATGGTTGCGATAACCGAACCCGCGACGATGATCGATGGGACCAGATAGCGGAAACGCTCAAGAAAGACAAAGATGTTCAACCCTGGTCCGAAGCCGAATCACCTTGGGGGAACGCCGAGCACCACAGCGGGACCGCCTGGTGACGGGGGGGAGCGCTTTGGCGCTTTGGCGTTTTGAGTTTTGGGTTTTGGGTTTTGAGTGAGCCGCTCTGGCAACTGGTAGTTCGATCGTGCCTCCACGCAAAACCCAAAACTCAAAACTTAAAACGCCTCCCCCCTTCCCCCGCGCTGCCGGTAAAAAAGAATGTCGAATTCCGGTGTCTCGCGAATGGTCTCGGAGATTTCGAACTTGAATTCGAACTCCGGAAAGTAGGCGTCTCCCTCGTATTTGTTCTTAACGACAGTGACATACATGGCTTCGCAGCGATCCAGCAACGCCATATAAACCTCAGCGCCGCCGATCACGAAAATCTCTCTGCCATCAGTTTCGTACGGTCCCGGATCGAACTCCTTCAGGTCACGAATGACATCGACGCCGGCGAAGGTTCCGGCGCGGGTGACGACCAGATTGCGACGCCCGGGCAAAGGCCGGCCGATGGATTCAAACGTTCTGCGACCCATCAAGATCGGATGCCCCATCGTGACCTCTTTGAACCACTTTTGTTCGCCGGGCAGACGCCAAGGGATTTTGTTGTTTTTTCCGATTACCCGGTCCCGAGTCATGGCAACGATTACTTTCATCTGGTGAACAAAAAGCCAAGAAGCGAAGAAGTCGGGAGTTCCGGTGTCCCCGGCTTTTCGGCTTCTACAAATCAGACTGCTATCGGCGCTTTGATGGTCGGATACGGATCGTAACCAATCAACTGGAAGTCCTCGTACCGGAAATCCCGGAGTTCCTGTGGGGCCCGACCAAAGTGTAGCGACGGCAGCGGACGCGGCAAGCGGCCCAACTGCTCGTGAACCTGCGCGAGATGGTTCCGATAGATGTGGAGGTCTCCGAAAGTGTGAACAAATTCTCCAGGCGCTAGACCGCAAACCACCGCGACCATCTCGATCAACAGAGCATATGAGGCAATGTTGAAAGGAACCCCCAGAAACAGATCAGCACTCCGTTGATACAGCTGACAGCTCAATCTTCCTTCCTGAACGTAAAACTGGAACATCAGGTGACAAGGTGGGAGCGCCATCTCCTCGATTTCCCCTGGATTCCAGGCGGTCACAATGAGCCGGCGACTGTCGGGATTCTTCCGAATATCCGCGATCAATCGCTCCAGTTGATTGATTGAGCGGCCGTCACGAGTCCTCCAATCGCACCACTGCGCGCCGTAAATTCGTCCGAGGTCGCCGTTCTCATCCGCCCACTCGTTCCAGATCGTCACGCCGTGATCGGTCAGGAATCGAGTATTCGTTTCGCCACGGAGAAACCAAAGCAACTCGAACGCGATGGACTTGAAATGCACCCGCTTGGTGGTCAGAAGAGGGAATCCCCGGGAAAGATCGAACCGAGCCTGAGCCCCAAAATAGGAAAGGGTGCCTACCCCGGTGCGATCTTCTTTGGGGTTGCCTTTTTCAAGAACTAGGCGAAGCAAGTCGTGGTATTCTTTCACGGAAAAATGATGATCAGAGGATTACACATCCGGGACCAAACGCCGCGGCAATCTTCTCGGCCGACTCCAGGCAGATTGGAAACTGCGATATTAAGGTCCGGGAACGATGCGCCCGCAAGATAGAACGATGCACTCGCAAGAATTATCTGGCTTGGTGGACACTCAGAATCTCCCTGACCATCGAGAAGTGGCTATCGACCGCGTTGGGGTCACCAACCTCCGCTTCCCGATTCAAATCAGAGACAAGGCGCATTCTTCGCAAAACACGGTGGCCACGGTCTCCCTTACGGTCGATTTACCGCACCACTTTAAGGGCACGCATATGAGCCGGTTCATCGAAGTGTTGAACGAGCACGGCTCCTTGATTCACGTCGATAACATTAAGGTGATCCTCCAGCATCTCCAGAAACGCCTGAACTCGAAGCAAGCGCACGTGGACTTCGAGTTTCCATTTTTTATGGAGAAGCGTGCGCCAATCACCGGATCGATTGGACTAATGGATTACACCGTCAAATTGACGGCCACAGCGACCCACGATGACAGGGACTTCGTCGTCACAGTGGTCGTTCCCGTAACGACTCTCTGCCCATGTTCAAAGGCGATCAGTCGTTACGGAGCGCATAACCAGCGCAGTCAGGTAAGGTTTTCGGTTCGTTTCAACACTCACGTATGGATCGAGGACCTGATTCAACTGGTGGAATCTTCCGCCAGCTCAGAGTTGTACAGCCTGCTCAAACGTCCCGACGAAAAAGCGGTCACGGAGCGGGCGTACGACCACCCCGTTTTTGTTGAAGATCTGGTCCGTAGCATTGCGGTAAAAGCCAATGAAGACGAACGCATTGTCTGGTACCGGATCGAAGCAGAAAACTACGAATCGATTCACAATCACAACGCCTACGCGATGATCGAGAAGGGGTGATTTCCAGAGTGAGGGAAAAATCAAAGCGCAACGAATGCCATTTGCAGAGTGAGAAATTGACTATAGTTTGATGACCCTTTCCTGACGGGTTGGTAGCTCAATGGTAGAGCAGCGCCCTTTTAAGGCGTTGGTTGTGGGTTCGAGTCCCACCCAACCCAAACTTCTTTTTGCAGTATAAGACAGTCATCTGTTATGCGTTTTGCCGCCATTCAAGTGATTACCACAGAGACATTTAGCTCAAAGAGACGAATTAAATCCGACCCACTTTCTGGGGCCGGTAAGGGCTGAAAACATCCGGTAAAGACGCAATACGATGCACGGCAAAACCGGACGAAACGGAAGGCTTTGCCGAATTCGGTGGAACGGTTCCACTTTTATGTTTGATTAAAAAAACATGAAAGTAAAATGGTATGAAACTCGCAAACGCTGGAGGCTGATTGTACCGGCTCGGTTCACCGGCACCGGCAAAAAACAGTTCATACTTTTTAAGTCAAAGCTGGAAGGCGAAGCCGAGATTCGCCGGATCTTAAGCCGGGGCAGCTCGTCCAAGCCTCAAGTCTCCGAAGCTGACGAAGCCGCTTTAACTTTGGCTAAGGACGAGGGCTTGAGCCCTCAGCAAATGCTGGACGCCATTCGCCTCTATAAACAGCAAGTTTTGGGCGTCACGAAAAAGGCGAATCTTGAAGAAGCCGCTGAGGCGTTCATCAACCATCAACAGCACGAGCAACGCAACGTCCGCACCGTCTGGAGTGACCGGCAAGCGTTGCGGGACAAACTCATTCCCGCTCTCGGCGCTCCGACACCGATGACTGAAGTGACGCTCAAGAAGATCGACGATTGCATTGGGGCATTCCCACCCGGAGGCACTCGCAAGACTTTTTACATTCGGGTCAAGAAATTCTTTAACTGGGCGTTTCACGAAGGTTACACGGCTACAAATCTGATGGCGGGTAGCAAATCAGCGGACAAGTGGCGGGAGAACACCGAGAAGATGGATGTGGCAACGTTTCGCCGACTCTTGTTCGTGGCGGCTGGACTTGAACCAATCAAACCGGGTGAAGAGCCAACTCTTCGTTATCAACGATTGTTGCCACGCTACGTTCTCGGCGGGTTGGCAGGGTTGCGCAATTGCGAAATCATCCGTGCTTACCCCGGTGATCCTGTGATTGAGTGGACGGACATTCTCTGGAACAAAAACTTGATCATGATTCGTCACGAAGTTGCAAAGCAAACACGTGCGAAGAACCGTTTGCGCTATCCCGAGCTTGAGCCAGTGGCCAAGGAATGGCTCCAACTCGTCCGAAAGCCCACTGGCCCGATGGTGGAGATATCGCATTCGACTTTCACGATACTAAACCGTGAATTGACTAAGGCGCTTAAGCTGAAAATTCCGAAGAACGGATTGAGAAATTCTTATGCCAGTTACCGCCTATCCATCGAATCTCCGGGTACCGTCGCAAAAGCGATGGGCGACACTGAAGAAACCATGAAGCGTTGGTATACCGAGACCTTAGAGCCCGGTGATGGTCATGCGTGGTTTGGTATTCATCCAGAGATTGACAAGAACATCGTGTCGATGGTTGCAGCGGGCGCTTGAGCGGTCTTTTTGGAAACTCGGGGCGTCTTATCAATCAAGACGCCCCTCCCCTGTTAATTAAGAAGTCTTGGTCCAAATCTATCGCCCCCGCCGTAGGCGGGTTTCTTCGCCCAAAGACGCCCACCATTGTTCAAAAGTTTTTCGTTTCAATCGCCACGCTCCACGGGCGACTTGAAAGGCACCGGGAACCAGTCCGGCTTTGCATTTTTTTCTCAAGGTGTCCCGACATATCCCGGTTCTCTCTGAGACCTCGGTCAAACTCAAAGAATCCGCAACGTGAAGAGGAAAAAGTAAATCGCTCACTTCTACCTAGAACGGGGAGATTGAGGAAAGAACGGTGCGGCGGCTAAAAGATGCGGGGCAGGGATCTGAGCGGCGGCACCTTCGGCATATATCTCAAGTCAGGATTGAGAATGGACGGACGGCAAAATCTGGATGGGTCAGCTTTTGGAGAACCTGAGGATCTGCAAAACGTGAGCTGACCATGAGCATCGATTTGCGCGACGCTTCCCGAGAGTCAATGAAGATCATCGCAAAGCTGCCGGTGGATATTGAAAAGCGAGTCTCTGAACTCAGAGTCGAAGCTGGTACAAGGATCAGAGAGTTGGAGCGCGGGCTAGCGCGTCGGTGAAAATGGTGATCGTCGCTCCGAATTCGCCGGTCGCCTCTGAACCTGTTTCCGGCACCGGCACCGTCAGGGTTCAGGAACGTTGAAGGCTCGCTTTTCCATCCAGCGATCGACCAAGTTTTTCGAAAAAACGCGATCCCCGCCTTTACCGTCCAAGACGATGTAGGGGAAGATGTTCAATCGGCACCATTGCCGGATCGTATTAGGAGACCTCTTGACGTAAGCCGCCACCTCGTCGGTGGTCATGTACTCACCGGGCGGTTCCGGGTGCCGGGTCTTCTCCTGCTCCTGTGATGCGGTTTGCTGGTAGATGGCTTTCAGGATTGGGAGAAGTGGTAGCAACATCGGACTGACTGGCCGACACATTATCGGGTCAATCCCGCTCAACTCGCGCTCATGCGGATTTCGGGGAATTTGATACGGTTGCCTCAACGGATTCATCTCTGAAGACGCGAATCGTACCGGATCTTTCTATCGCTCGCAACCCGTTCAATATATCGATACAATACTTTCTTCTGTTGGGTCATACATCAAAATACATCAGAGTACATCAGCGCTAATCGAGCGGGGAATCGGCGAAATTTATTATGGACGGCGCTGATTTCTGATCTATCACGCCAATGTGCAACCATACCCGGTGACACGCAGGAACACAGCGATCAGTGCTTGGGAACCATTTCCTCGGGAACTGCCCCGTTTTCTCCGATACTTCTCGAATCACGTGGTGACGAGAGAGAAGGACCTATGAAACGTGACCGCAACGGCAAGCAGCCAAAACTTGACCATACTCGTACACTCTCCGAATGAATATACGATAGTATAGCTTAGCTAAAAACCGCGCATGAAAAACCGCACCCTTGCTTCGAGAGAGCATGTTGCCGACGATCCCGCTTCTTTTTTGGCCAAGCTCATGTCCGGTATCACTTCCTTCGAAATGTCCGACGAGAAAAAGTTTCGGCCTTACTTTGATAAGAACTATAGAGGAACTGGCGAAACCTTTCAGCTTACCTTTCCACCTGCTCCACCCACTCCGATGAAGACTTCCACTCGATCCGTTTTAAGCGACAAGTTTCTTTTAGCGTGCATGTCCTGTTTCACCACCGAAGAAGTTCTTCTTACCTTTGTTAACCCGTGGGAATCTGCCGCGCTCAAGTATCTCCGCTGGCTAAAAGAGGAAGTGTTCACGGCGAAGCAAGCCCGTCCGATCATTGATGCCGCTGTTGAACGTGCCGATTTCAATCTGAGCAAGTTTCCGGTGTGTTAACCTATTTGCCCGATGAACAAGGGCTCCCGCCCACCGATCCCGATGAAAAGAACTGTTAGTTCCCCGCCGTGCTTCGTAATCACCCCTTAGACGCTTCTAATCGCCTCGTACAGCTCTTTTGAAGATCGAGCACGTCATCTACTTGCCACGAACTTCGAGTTGCGCCTAAACGACTAGGGCGATTTGTGCCACAATTAAAAATAAACATTAAATTAAATATAGGATCAGAAATTCAATCAACTAGCATCGCCGAGAAAATGGGTGCCGTTACTTACTACTTGCTCTAGTAGGATTGGCTATCGGCTTTGCTGTGCCAGCCTTTGCCCAACAAAAAGACACGGTCGATCCAGAAATAGAACAGCAAGTCCGCGTTTTGGCGGCGAAGTTTGACGATGCAATCAACAGGCACGATCCGGTCGCCGGCGCGGCGCTCTTCACGCAGGACGGGGTCGGGCAGATCCCTGAGTCAAAAGTGTCCGCAGGGCACGGTCGGCAGGGCATAGAAAAAGCGTATGGACGTTGGTTCAAGGGTTGGCAGGTCGGCAATTATTTCACCACGGTCGATCGGGTAACTGCAGTCGGCAATGAAATACGTTCATTCGGAAAATGGAGTGACATTTTTAAAGGCACCGAAGGTGGTAATACAAATTTCGAAGGCTACTATTCATGGATTTTAGTCCGTGAGGGCGATACTTGGAAGATCCGCAGGAGTACTTGCAGCGGATACTTTACCGGTTAGTTTCACATCATACGAGCAGGGGTGTGGGTGATTCGAGGATAATGACATATCGTAAGACATCAGGGAAAACATGAAACCGCGCTTAGTGGAACTGGTGGCCTTCAACTTGGTGTCAAAAAGTAGGCATTGCGGCGATAAACGCCTTAGATAGATACCGAGCGGATGGCCTTAGCCTCCGATTCCGATGGCTTCTAAGTCGTTCTAGGCTCCGCGAGACGGCATCGGAGTTTGATGGTCTTTTGCATTCCCGACTTTGGACCGCGCTTAAAGTCCCCGGCCCGATGAACGAAGTTGCTAGTGTGGGCAACTCAATCAATCGACGGAGCTGACGGATACCGTATTTGAGGGTGGACTAATGACGCAAAAATCCTATGGTAAATTCAAAGCAGTAGACAATCCTGACCCCCATAGGAAACAATGAAAACTGGCTCACTACTGGCCTTTGCCGGATCTGTGATCTGTTTTGCATTGCCAGCCTTCGCGCAGAACACCGCCGACTCGAAAATAATAGTCCAGCAGCGTGATCTGCTCGGAGTTCCCAAGGCAATTGACGATTTCGGTGCGGTTAGTCTGAAGTTGGAGGAGGCATTCAAAAAGAACGACGCCAGCGCCATCGCCGCGCTTTTTACGGAGGACGGGATTTTGGTAGCATCGGATGGGATGTTTAGTGGGCGACAAACCATTGAGAAAAGGTATGCCGACATCTTCCGGCGGTGGCCTATCACCACCTTTAGCGGGCAGCGTTATCAGCTAAATGCAATCGACAATGCGGTTTGGTCGGTCGGAGAGTGGTGGAGTACCATTCAAAGCGGGACCGGTCCCAAATTCGAGGGAGGCTACTGGTCAGCGATCTATATTCACGAGGGTGACGATTGGAAGATCCGCTTGTTGACCGTCTGCGGGCCTCCCCAACCGAGTCGGGACTGAGTTCCAAAATAAATAGACCCGCGACCAGAAACGCGTCCGGTCTTCCGGGTGGCTCATTCTTTGGCCACCTTCAGCACCAGATGATCATATAGCCCGTCCTCCGGTATCCATGTATCGCTGGTGGTGCGCCAAGAGCCTTCTCCCGATTCCGTGTCCAGCTTAATGTGGTTCGGAAATGGCGCGGTCAGTAATTGACCCGACACGAGCAAGGTTACCTTGCCCAGTTTTTGTTTCCAGCCTTGCCCGGACAGGTAAGGAAACGCATGGTCATGGCCCGAGACGAAGTAATCGGGCTTGTACGCTGCAAGAATTTCGGCGGCTTCCAATTCCTCGCCGGTGGAACCAGACCCAGTTTTAGGCGGAACGTGGTGGAGAACGACCCACGGCATCCCGGTTTGCTCGCGAATCGTCGAACCTCGACCGAGCCAAATTGATTTTTCTTGCTGCGAGCAGTGATAAGGAACCGTCGTGACAATCAAATTTTCGAGCTTTCGCGTTGAACCGTCAGTGATGATATTCCGGTGTGTCCCGAGATCGATGAACCACCCGTAGACTGACGCCCGATCATGCAAGACGAGTCGGCCAGCATTGTCGTGATTGCCGGAGCAAATGCGACGGGAACGATGTCTGCCAGCTCGCGGACGAGCCTCGTAATTTCACGAGCTTGCTCTAGTCGGGTTTCGGATTTGAACATGTCGAGCAAATCCCCGGCAATGCAAACGAGGTCGAAGTCTGGAGCTTGTTCGATCAACCAGCGAAACCAGTGGAGCCGGAAATGAAGGTCGGCGGTGATCAGGAGTTTCATGGTTTCACGGAAACATGTTCAAAGTCGTTGAAGCGTCATCCATCGTGAGGAAAATAGTCTATGATCACGCCCAAAGGAGCGAAAAACAGGAGCCGGTTCAATGAGGGCAAGGCTTGCGATGCAGTAATCCGGCACATAGAAGCGCGTGATGGTGGTGCGCGTCAAAACTTTCGCTCACCGGAACAGGAAAAGGACCTCGCCCCGATAGAGGCTAACCTGTTCCATCGAAGGTCGGTCCTTTGCTTTTGAGCATACCGGCGTTGAGCCATTCGAGGGTCAAATCGATATTGAGGCTAAAGCTCTTTTTGAGCCTTTGAAAGACGCCCTCTCCGGACAGGTGCCCCCCAACGAACAGTACGAGCTACGCATCCCGGTTGGTGCTACGGGTGGTCTCACGAAGGCGGGGATAAGAAGCATAAACTCTGTTCTTGGCTTCTGGATTCGCACCGAGGTCTCGGGATTACAACTCGCTCCGATTGGCCGATACGGAATCCCCGCGCTCCGATCGCCGGATAATGTAATCCCGTTCGAGATTGCTCTATATCGAAATAGAATACCGGGTGTAGGTCACCTTTCGATCGTTCACGTCGTCGATGACCTCGACAAATCGCTGACCGCGAGAATTGAACGAGCTTGCAAGATGAAGTTTCCTAAGCTGGCGATCTGGAAAGGTCGGGGTGCCCGAACCGTTTTGATTCTTGAGGGCAGTGATGATCAGCTCACGAATCCCGTTGATGTCGCAAGAGAGGTTCTCCGTGCCGAAAAGATCATTGGCAACGAGCCTGACGAAATATATTTTCTTTTCTCAGCAATTGTACCGTGGTGGGTCTGGCATGTCCGGGTAGGCACCCGGTCCTTTTTCGATCTGAACAATACAGATGACCGCGCTTGGGAGGTCGATCCCGAAACACTTTGTTCGCTGACGAATCGTTAACGCCTCCATGTGGTACCTTTATATCGCCTCAAAGAAATCGTTATCGATCCGCTTCACCGTGTAGGTGGCCTCCGTGGCCACTGCCACTCCGAATTCGATCATCAGTTCAGCCAACCTTGATCCATCGATGAGCACGATCTTGCTCCCGATCTTCGAGACGTAATCATTTGCATCTCTCGAAAAATCCGACGTGGTGATGAAGATTCCTTTAGTCGCGTGCTGCCCATGCAATGCGCCAGCGAATTTCTGAATCTCCGGTCGGCCCACCGTTGCCGCCCACCGCTTCGCTTGGACGTAGATAATATCGAGACCCAATCGATCCTCTTTTATGATTCCATCCAACCCTTCGTCACCAGATTTGCCCATGGCCTGTGCAGCATCAGCGCGACTACCGCCGTAGCCCATTTTAACCAGCAGCTCGATGACGATTCGTTCAAACACAGCAGGAGCCTCCCACCTTTAGACGGTCCAGCAGCTCGTCTTTCAACTCTCCTCGGATTTTCGCGTAAGCGGCCTCAAGTGATTCAAGCGGAGTTTCGATTGCCGGAGGTGCCGTTGGTTGAGCATGATCAACTTCTTCCCCATCCATCCGACTGGACCTTTTTCAGCGTTTGAATCATTTTTTTGGAAATCCCCAGAATTGGGTGTCAAACCAGAATCAGGTAATTCGAACATGTCCTCGGCTCCGGTCCTCATCACGCAATTCCACTAAAAGATCTAATCCACGAAACGGTTTCTATTGTGTCTATTAGTTGCGACAGTTTGTTTCCGCTCAAACAGAATGTTTGACCGCACTGTGAGGCTAAGGAAAGAAAGGTAGATTATGTCTGGTGACGAACTTCTGATGTGTTTGAGGGTGAGTCTGAAGCACTGGACGCCAGTATTTTGCATCATCTCGCCCGATGGCACTCTACCGAGGCGCGGTGCCCAATTCCTCCAGACTGAGTATTCCGGTCAGTTTAGAACCGTGGGCGCGTCGAGCGTTCCGACACAAAATAACAGAATCTCTTTCGGCGGATCAAGCGTTGACTTTGCGCGGGTGTTTGGATGATAGGAATTCGGACGTGCGAAATAAATCCTATTCAAAATCAAAATCGATGTACGAGGCGGTTAGCAACTGGCCACGATCAATCATTTTCGTTTTGAAACAAGGCGAATCTATCTCTGATGATCTTGGCAGATTTGTGGTTGGAGTCATTGTTAGCGATGACCATTAGGAAGGCGCAAGAGCGAAATTTAAAGCAGCAATCATCCCTTCGTTGGCAGGCGGATAGCCATGAAGTGAAGCCAATTTCATAGATCAAGTCATGTCATGAACGGTCGGTCCAGCACGGAAACCATCCTTTTTCCGGCACTCTCAAGTCCTTCCTTCGCCCAAGGTTGCCACAATGACCACGGCGGTAACCAGAACCAACCTCCTTCGGCTTCGCCGATGATTGCTGCCGTGCCTTCGTGGGCAAGTGCTGCGGTCAACAAGCAAATCAGAGCTGCACGCAGTTCATGGTCGGTCTCTGTACGCAAGCGGTGCCAGACCACATCTGGAAGATCCAAGTTCTTTGACAGCAGCGACTCCAGCCTTCCCGTCGTCACCATCCGGTCGTAAAGCCAGTCAAATCGCCGTCCTCGCTTGAACCTCGGTGCCGCCAGCAGTTCGACTTCGGGCATCAGCACGCCGAGAAAAGCATTCGGAAACGCTTCCACGATGGGTCCCTCGCGGCAAACGGTACCGCCGTTCACGACACGGAAGCTGCGATTAAACGACCAAATTGAACGCAAGCATCACCGGAAGCCTGTCTCAATTCCAATCCGACCCCATGATGACTGAGGCCGGGTCTGCAACGATTATGGAACGGTGCGCGAATGAAAACGGATTCAACATGGCGACGAATATGCATGATCGGCGCCCACCGGAAGCAGCGGTCCATCAATAGCGATGACGGAGGGATGAAACCCTTTCGGGATTTTCGCCTCTCGGCTTTCCCATGTGGTTCCTGCCCGCTCAAGAGTCAGGTGATCGCCTTCTAGGCAAGCGATTCCAGTTGTCCGTCGAGTTTTTGAGAATCCGACATCTATCCCCATCAGATTTGTTGGCATTGGTTATTTCGGGACAAGTCCGGTCTTCCCGGTTTTTCATGTTTCAACCGGAGCGGAAAACCAAAGATGATTTGTGATCGTTCCACCCCATCGATTTGCACAAGGCAGCCAGATACGAACGCTTCCGCATAGGCGATTATCCTTGCGCAAATTCGCTCGGGGCGAAGGATCGACTTTGGTCACCGCGAATTGTTTCTTTCTTCTCCGTTCGACTTCGGACAACGGAATGTAGGAAAATATCGGTTTCCTCGCGTGAAGAACCTTCGTTGGATATTCGGAATCAAATTTTTTGAAATCACGAAAATCAGTGTCAAAACGGAACGGAAGAAATGAAAACCCTCTTCCGCACGCTTTCTTTCATGAAATTCTTCACTCTCGTTACGATGTGTTCGGCCACATTCGCGTTATCTGGCTGTATTGAAGGCGTGACCCAACACGAGCAGGTACAAGTTTCAGAATCTATTCCGATGAACGAAACTATAGCCGACGAAGTGGTCCATGAATATATTCACGATTCGTTCAAAGATCCCTACAGCGTTCAAGATTTGACGATCGGAAGACCCTACCTACAAAAGTCGTACAAAGGTTTAGTAAACGGCGGCGGTTTCGACTATGTCTGGAATATCCCTTTCTCGTGCAACGCAAAGAATTCATATGGTGGTTACACTGGCATAAAGCGTTCGGTCGCTCTTTACAATGGAGGTAAAATGATCAGCGGCTATCAAATAGATGAACCTTTGTGACTCTCCTGAAGGTCGGACTATGGAATGCCGAGTCCGCCCGGAGTTGTCTTCTGACGGTCACCAGAAAAGCGATCGCTGAAAATGCGAAGTTTATGAATACCTTCTACGCTCGTCATACTTGGCGAATGGACATAAGCGAAGCCACTCGTGAGTCGATCTTCGCACAGGGGCGGATTGCTGTGCATCACCCACACCACCGCGACGGTTCGCTTCGTGATAAAGATCTTAGAAGTACGAATCCCGACGACCACAATGCCAGTGGCAGAAAAGCGCTTAGAGCGCTCAACAGTCTGGCAATCGATGGCGGCTACGTTTTGGCAGAATACCACGCTAAAGCCGAAGTCTTGATCGGGTATGTTGCACCGGGAACCGAGATCAAGTTTTTTGAAGGGCAATGGGGCGATCTTTATAAACTCTCAGGGCGCACAGCGGTCCTAAAGACGCTTCAAATGAATCCAGTGAAAAAGATCTTTGCGGCAGATGCAACGGCTTTACTCGCGGCTAGACCGAGACAAGGGACGCTGATGAAGTGGCCGAGAGTTAAAACAATGGTTCACAATCTTGTCGAAGGAGTCACAGAGCCACAATCGTTAGCAGACCTATCACCGGCGCAACAAGAAATCATGTGTTCTGAATTTCTACGCCAGCCAGAAAGCAGGTACCGCCGGGTTACCGGTGATTCAAAGCTTACTATTGCCGGTGGGCAGCACACTTCGAGACATCGACATCTACGGACTAACGTCAGACGGCACGAAGATCGCTGCGCAAGTCACCTTTTCGAAGTTTGATTCAATTGCTTGGAAGTTCGACAAGTTGAAAGGGTACAGGGATCTGCCAAATGTGATCACATTGATGTTTTGCGATGCCGAGAAGGACTCTGTTCACGAGGGAACTAGAATCTTTCCTCTCTCGGAAGTCTTCCGCCTTTTCACGACATCCGAAATAGGGCGAAGTTGGTTGCTATCAGGTCCTAAGGTCTAAGACCGCTGAAGGTCTGGGTTGATTTCCGAGAGAAAGCCAATGAAGAATAGATTGCTGACGATCGGGACAATATTGGCGTTGACGTGCGTAGGACAAGCCGAGGACAAACTGGCAACGTTTGCCGACAGCGGACGAACGAAAGCGAAGCCGAACTCTGGCACCATCGTTGTGTATCGCCAATGGAGTTTCTCAGGTGCGGGACGACCAAGTTGGACATTTGACATAGATAACGGTCCTGACCTCATAATTCGGAACGGTACCTATCTTCGACTTGACGTTGCACCGGGCGACCATGTTCTCGCCCACAAACACATGTTCTTGCTCGGTTCCGATCCTCAAACGGTTCACGTAAAAGCGGGAGAAACAGTCTATTTTCAATATGTTGGTGCCGCATCACTTATATTCGAGGTCGCGGACAACCAAGCTCAAGCGGCTCGGACGGTCAGCAAAATGAGATCCGTGCAAGAAGCTTTAGCCCATTCGCGGCACCAGAGCGATATGTAACGCCGTCGCCTTCGGTCTTTACAAAAGTGTCAAACGCTACCCGAAGGGGCCGCGACGACATCAGTGAAAACCATCCGCTCGCTGTCTCAGTCAGTATTCGCTGTCGGCTTTCTGGTCCTGTTGCTGGCGAACACCGCGAGTGCTTTCCCCAGCGTCGAGCAATTCGAAGCTGCCAGCAAAGCGGCCTTTGCGGAAGCAATAGCAGTCTATTACTGGACGCAAGGGACCAACAAACCCGACTTCAACAAGTGAGACTGGCCACAGCGTTGGGAGAATTCTGATCTCCGGCCTCAAAGACATATTCCAGCGTACCGCCGCCCTTGGCCTCGCCACGGTAACGAAATAGTTCGGCGGACATTGCTGGAGAAACCAATAAGAGGGTAATCAGGATTGTGGCGAGATAGTGCATTGGTTCGTGCCTACAGGGCGCGGATGAACTCAACTGCAAATTATTGTCCGGCCCTTTCAAGCTTATCCGCTTTGGCAAAATCGGCTTTCGCTTTGCCAAATTTGCCTTGGCTTTCGTAAACCTTTCCCCGGTTGCGGTAGGCCGTGTCGAAATCTGGCTTCAAACGAATCGCCTCGGTATAGTCGCTGATCGCCTTGCCATACTCATTTTTTGCGTAATAGGCATTCCCACGAACGTTGTAGAACTCACCAGAATTGTGGTCCAAACGAATTGCCTCGGTGCAGTCGACGATCGCCATATCATACTCCTGCTTTTCGTAGAAGAAGTGTCCCCGGTTGCCGTAGACCAGAGCGTTACTAGGATTTAACCGAATCGCCTCGGTGCAGTCGTTAATCGCCATATCATACTCCTTCTTATCGTAGTAGGCGTGTCCACGGTTGTTGTGGAACACATCGGAATTTGGGTCTAATTGAATCGCTTCGGTGTAATCGCTGATCGCCTTATCATACTCCTTTTTCTCGTAGTAGGCGTATCCACGGTTGTTGTAGGCCCAATCAAAATTGAGGTTTAAGCAAATCGCCTCGGTGTAGCCGGTGATTGCATTGTCATATTCCTTCTTATCGAAGTAGGCGTTTCCACGGTCGAATGCGGTTTCAGCGTCTTCCTGTCGATGAGCCTCGGACTGTTCTCGTTCAATGGCCTCACGGGGTTTGCTTTCTAACTTGTGCTCTCCCTCATTCTCCCGACCTTGGCCTCTCAGGCGCTCTTTCTTCTCAGGGCGTTCGGCCTCCGCTTTCTCCAAGACCGCCTCGATCGCCACTAAAAGCCGACCAAAATCCGCGTTGAAACGATTGTGGCTAACTTCAATCGCGTTTCGCCGAGCCAATGGCTTTAAGTCATCGGGAAGGTCGCTTGACCGAGGCATCGAAGCGCCGTCCACCAGAATCGGAATCACTCGGATATTCCGCTTTAATGCGGTTGCTATCTCTACGCGCACAAAATCTTCCGTGTTGTCGAGACGTCTTTTCCCTTCTTTGTCGGATGAGAGGAGCCAACCGTTACCGATCACCGCAATGAGTACGTCGCAGGACCCGACGCTTGTTTCGATTGCTTCCACGAAGTCGATTCCGGGGTCGAGGTCCACATCAATGAAAATATGATTATTTGGAAGGCGCACCAAAAGGCGGTCATACAGGCGTCCTGCAGGATACGAGGCGTCGTCGCGCCTGTAGCTTATGAAAATTTGTCCGCTCATTTTTGCCGAAGTCGCCCGCCGCCAAGAAAGTCTAGATCAAAGGCGAAATCCGATTCTAGAGGGGGAGATCGACGTTGGCGAGTTTGAACTTTGCCCGCCGCGTCATCTCACCCGAAAGGATTACTTCAGGTTCAGCCGGGCTAGAAGGAGACGGGCCATTTGCGCGTAGCGTTCCGGGGACCACCTTCCAGATGATGAACTGGTTGTGCGTGACGCAGAAGGTGATCCGGCAAAGATGGTGTCACCCGGCGAAGATTTGTCGCAGTGCTTGAGGAAATGGTCGTGATGGTGACATTAATCGGAGCCTCCATCATCTCGTACCGGTAATTATCTGGGGGAAGCGACGGCGATCACATTTATTATGGTGGCGCTGTCGGCTAATACCGTTCCTGCGACAAAGGCATGATCAACCTGCCGATTACGCACTTGATCACGAGATTTTTCACCGGGTGGCCCGTTCCATCGTTGATCCGTTGATCCATTGATTTTAATTCGCTCATAGCAACCCGGCTTTCTTCTGCTCTTTCAACCTGACCTCGGTCATCATGCGGCTGATCGTCGAGCGATCGAGGTTGAACAACTCCGCAATCTCGCTCTGGGTTTTCTCTCCGGATCGAATCATCCTGATCGCCTCGGCTTGTTGGGTAGCCGAAAGCTTATAACGACCACCACCAATTCGACCATTGGCCCGAGCACGCTGCAAACCAAGTTTGGTCCGCTCCTTGATTATCTCGCGCTCAAACTGGTTGAACGAACCGAGCATATTCATCATTAGCCGACCACACGGTCCCGAGGTGTCGAGTGTTTCCGTCAAGGATTTAAAGGAGGCTCCAGCTTTATCGACTTTTTCCAATATCCGCAATAGGTCGCTCAGACTCCGGCTGAGTCGGTCAAGTTTCCAGACAACGAGCACGTCACCCTCGCGGAGGTGCTTCAAGCAGTCCTGCAACTCCGGGCGTTCCCACCGGCCACCGCTCGCAGTCTCCTCGAAAATCCGTTTGCACCCCGCTTTTTTCAGCATCGCAATCTGGTTTTCAGTGTGCTGGTCGTCGGTTGAAACCCAAGCGTATCCGATTTGCATAAACGTAGTGTATCATGTCACTAGGTTTACGCAACATTTGTCGTAGGGGAATTCCATTTTATTTCGAGATGATTGAACGACCGTTCGTGCAACGAAACGAATCACAAAACGTCTGAGGCTTGCCTACTTTTGGCGGCTTTGCAGCGATTCCGCCTCAGGACGGGTCCTCGACTTGGAAGTGGGAAGGTTCTTGGACTCCTTTGCAATGAATCCGATTTCCTTCAAAGCGTCGGCAGCTTTTGGGGAGTGCTTCACCCACGCCAATAGATATTCGCCAAGCACATTTGTTGTTCCGAGCCGCGTGGCCAAGGCGGTGGCTTCTAAACCCGTGAACCCGTGGAAGATCTCCGCTCTGAGACGCGCTACGAGTTCGGGAACTATTTTTGCCAACTCAATTTCGACCGCCTTTCGCAGTTGAGCTTCGCTATCGAATGGTCGCTCAAAACGCTCTAGACGCAGGGGCTCTGGAATTTCTCTACCGATCTCTTTTGCGGTATCAATCCAGTTCTGGGCCGCGACCGTGGCATTTCCCAACGCCTCTTCCCGCGTAGCACCATCGGCAACACACCCCGCCAGCTCAGGAACATGAGCCAAAAATGCCTCATCTTCTTCGCTCCAGATGATTAATACGCTGTAGTCACTCGCGCTCATAAGCTGTACCGCTCCACAATATCACGGACCTGACGAACCTGATATGGCTTGGCCGTCCCGTCAGGTCTTGGCTGAATATCTATAATTTCTCTGACCTCGCCTTTATGAAAGATTCGGTGGGAGCCGCTCGTTCGGACGCTGAATCCAGTTTGTTGAAGAAAAGTACAAAGGTCGCTGAAATCAACATTCTGCGGTTCACCCGCGAGAATCTTTTCCCGAAGCTTTGATTTTTTGGACATTAATCCTCGGGTCTTGGAAAGTCGAAACTGGCAAACGGACAGGCCAAATGCAAGGCTGTTTCCGCGCCAATACTCCTGGTTTGCCGAACTACTAATTAATTCGCTGCGCGAGGAAAAGGGCGCCGACGCATTGCGCGAACGGCTTGAGGGAATGGGCAAAGCTGTGGGGCGTCAGGTAGCGGGCAGACTCGCCGGCGTTAAGGACAAACGCGAACGGATCCGGGCCCAGGCCGGCATCATGCGAGAATTGGGCTATCAATCGGGGTCGATCGACCCGGAAGAGAAATGGCCGGCTATCGAGGCGACCAATTGTGTCTTTCATACTCTCGCCAAATGCCATCCGGAGGTCTGCCACTTCGATTTGGCCATGATGTCGGAAGTTGTCGGCTGCAACGTAGTTCACGATGAATGCATGGTACGGGGCGGCCAGGTCTGCAGATTGAAATTCAAAGAACGCCGATAGGTAGCTCGCTCGGTAGGCAATTTGCACTTGGTACTGGGGGTCGTTTGCCGAGCGGCGGCAGTTGTTGGTGAGCGCAGGATTATCCGTTTACCAGCAAAACCGGCTGTCCCATCAAAGGCACTCGACAAAATGATTCCTTTTGTTGAGAGTACATTCCGTTGAGAGTACAAAAACCCATTCGCTACAAGTTTTTTGGTCCCGCTGACGAGCTGCTGGCTGCTTAAAAAGAGCGGCCACGGCCGTCGCACAACACACTCACTTATCAAATCTCGGCCGGGTCGGGCGAAAAAAGTCGACCAGAAAGTTGGATCGTGATGAAGCGCGAAGTCGTTAAATCGATCTTCTGGGCTTTGATGGTAATGGTGCTACTCGGTGCGGCAATCGTTGTCGGATCCCGAAATCTCTCCCGGTTCGATAGTGCGCTCGTGGCCTACACATTCGCCTCCTTATTCGCTGCTTTCGGCCTCACATATCGGTACGCAATGTGGCTTCAACGTCCACCCACGGCGCTGTATTGGCGGCGCGGTTGGGAAGCCTTCTTTAAACGGCCCTATCGAAAACAGAACGCGATCAATTGGTTCAAGCGAGTGACCGCAGATTTTGCGTTGAATCATTTCATTTGGTTGCGAGGAAAATACCGGTGGCTAGCCCATTGGTTGATCATGTGGGGCTGTATCATTGCAGCCTTGATAACCTTTCCGCTGGTATTTGGCTGGCTCATGTTCGATTCCGTACCGGGCGATCTGGACAGCTACCGGATCTTTGTGTTCGGTTTTCCGACCTCTGTCTTCAAAGTAGAGTCGGTCTTCGGTTTCCTCCTCTTTCACGGGCTCGTCTGGGCAGCGTTCCTTGTCATCGCGGGTGTGATGATTGCTATGCACCGCCGAATGCGTGATGAAGGAGCCGCGGCGCTTCAATTTTTCCGAGAAGATATCCTGCCGCTGGTTCTGCTGTTTGCCGTGAGTCTCACGGGTTTATTGCTGACAGTGAGCTCCACTTGGCTGCGCGGGTACGGCTATGAGTTTCTGTCGATCACTCACGCCGCAACGGTCATCGTGACGCTTCTCTGGCTCCCGTTTGGAAAGTTTTTTCATATTTTTCAGCGGCCCGCGCAGATTGGGGTCAGTTTTTACAAGGATGTGGCGCGAGCCGAAGAACCTGCAAAATGCCGAAGATGCGGACACGCGTTCTCTTCACGCATGCACGTGGAAGATTTAATCAAAGTTCAACAGGAGTTGGGTTACCAGTATGAGGCCCCTGATGACAAAGTTGAGCATTATCAATGGATTTGTCCTCGATGCCGCCGCGCGCTGTTAGCGTTGGCCCAGGGCAAGCTTCGGTTTCAGCGTGCTTCGACGATCGAAAGTGTCGTCCTTCCGACGGCCATGCCGGAACCGGTTAATCCGGGACTGGGCGAAGGCCCTCTCGACATCGAAGATCGCGAGAATTTCCATCCTTAAAGAGTGTTGAACGGAGATCTATGGCCACACTTGTTGTACAACCGGAATCGATCACAGAACAATTCGGCCCGCATCTTTCGAAGTCGACTGGTATGCGATTGGATCCAGGTGTTGTGCCGGATAAAGTGGTAGAAACACATTGCTGTTTTTGCGGTCAGCAATGCGGGATTCAACTCCTGGTGAAGGACAATCAGGTGATCGGATATGAACCTTGGTACGAATTCCCGTTCAACAAAGGGAAACTGTGCCCAAAAGGAGTGAAACGTTATTTACAGGGCGCGCATCCGGATCGTTTGCTGCATGCCTATAAACGGGACTCGGGAAATCCGCACGGGTTTAGTCCCATACCCTATGAGGAGGCTATCCGAAAGGTTGCCGAAGAGATCGATCGCATCCAGAAAACGTACGGGCCATCGACATTTGCGAGTCTGAGCGGAGCGAGTCTCACGACCGAGAAGTGTTATCTCATGGGAAAGTTCGCTCGCGTGTGCCTCAAGACGCCTTATACGGATTACAATGGCCGGCTTTGCATGGTGAGCGCAGGCGCCGGAAATAAGAAGGCGTTCGGCGTTGATCGAGCGGCCAATCCATGGAACGACATCTTAAAGGCGGAGGTTGTATGGATTAGCGGAGCGAATGTCGCCGAATGTGCGCCGATCACGACTGACTACGTCTGGCAGGCGCGCGAGCACGGCGGCAAAGTTATTGTCGTCGATCCCCGAATTACTCCAATCGGTCGGACCTGTGACCTTCTGCTTCCGATCAAGCCAGGGAGAGATGTTGCTTTATTTAACGGCGTCCTCAATCTGATGATTAAGAACGATTGGATCGATCATTCGTTCATCGAGAAATACACGGTCGGATTCGACGAGGTGGCGGCCAGCGTCGAAGAATGGACGCTCGAGCGAACCGCAAAGATCACGGGAATTGCAGAAAAAGGCATTCTACAGGCGGCAGAATGGTGGGGAACAGCCAAAACCAGTTTTCTCATGCACGCCCGCGGTATCGAACACAGCAGCCATGGTGTTCAGAATGTCTTAGGTGCGATCAACATTGTCTTGGCATCGGGACGAATTGGCCGCGAAAGCTGTGGTTACGGAACGATTACCGGGCAAGGGAACGGTCAAGGTGGACGTGAACATGGCCAGAAGTGCGATCAGTTACCGGGGATGCGCGACATCAGCAACCCTGAGCACCGCAGCGTACGTTGCCGGTGTTTGGGGAGTGGATCCCAACGAACTGCCGGGAGCAGGCGTAGACGCTTATGAGATCTTTCGGAAGATTGATTGCGGCGAAATTCGCGGACTGCTTTCGATCTCTTTCAATCCGATTGTCTCTTTGCCTGATAACAACTTTGTCCGGCGCGCGCTCGAGAAGCTCGAGTTTTACGTAGCGATTGATTTCTTCCTTAACGATACGGCACGCTATGCGGACATTGTTCTTCCTGGTTCTCTGCACGAGGAAGACGAGGGGGTCGTGGCGACGACAGAGGGCCGCGTCATTAAAATCAACAAGGCAATCGAATGTCCTGGGGAGGCTCGTGAGGATTGGAGGATTATCCAGGATATTGCGCATGCGTTGAAACGCCCTCACGGATTCAATTTTCAGTCTCCGCGCGAGATCTTTGACGAACTCCGAATCGCATCAAAAGGCGGAATTGCGGACTACGCCGGCATTACGTACGAGAAAATTGAGGAACAATATGGCGTCTTCTGGCCGTGCCCTTCCGACGAACATCCGGGGACTCCGCGACTGTTCGAGCCGCGTTCCAGGAATGCGATCGCGAAAGGGAATGGGCCATTCTACTTTCCGGACGGCAAGGCGCGTTTCAATGTTGCGAAGTATAGCCCGCCAGTCGAAGACTCCGACGCCGAGTACCCGTTATTGCTGACTACCGGGCGCGTGATTAGTCACTTTCTTTCGGGGACACAGACGCGGCGGATTGGTCCGCTGGTCGATCAGTGTCCTGAGCCATTCATTGAAGTTCACCCGATGCTCGCTCGAAAACTTGGACTCAAAGAGGGCGACTGGGCTACGGCGGAGTCCCGGCGTGGCATGATAACCCTCGAGGTTCGTGTGGTGAGAACGATACGTCCGGATACGATTTTTATTCCCTATCACTGGGCAGGGAAGAAAAGCGCTAACCAGTTGACGATCTCTGCGCAAGATCCGATCTCGCACATTCCGGAGTACAAGGTATGTGCGGTACGTTTGCGCAAAGCCGAACCGCCTCCGGTCGAGGCGACGCGAGATAGTCAGTAGCATATGCCAGGCACCCAAACCCGTTATTTTTACGTCGATCCGAGTCGCTGCATCGGGTGCAACTCGTGTGTGCAAGCCTGCACTGAGTGCGACACCCACAAAGGTTACTCGATGATTCAGCTTGACTACATCGATCGGGCTAACTCGACGCAGACCGTGCCGGTCGTTTGCATGCACTGCGACTCGCCAACCTGCGCGGAAGTCTGTCCCGCCCATGCAATCAAGCGTACCGGCGACGGCGTGGTGCAATCGGCAAGGAAGCCGCGTTGCATCGCCTGCAACAACTGTGTTCTGGCTTGTCCCTTCGGCATTCCGAAGATGAATACTCGCATGGAGCTGATGATGAAGTGCGACCAGTGCTACGATCGTACTTCGGTCGGCAAACTGCCGATGTGCGCATCGGTGTGCCCGAGCCAGGCTCTGTTCTTCGGCACGGAGGAAGAAATCGCCTTTTTGCGTCCGAACTCCGCTCCGATCAACACTTTTCAGTTTGGTGCGCAAACAATTACCACGCGCACCCGAATGCTCGTGCCCAAGAATAATGTTCCAGAACAACTCGATGTGCTGTCCGCCATGTATCAGCCGACGATTGGAAATGTCATCGAGGAAGATCTGCTGCTGGATGCAATGAACTCAGAGGATGCCTATGCCTGACGAAGACTCGGAGGTTATCTCAGTCGCCCCGGATGGCCGGCCCGCAAAAGGGCAGCCGGCTTGGCGCAAGGATTTTCCGATCGATTGGCCGGAGGATGAATACCGTTCGCGACGTGAGTTCGTCGCGTTTCTCATGTTGACAAGTGCGGCGTTTGTCGCCGGTCAGTTTTGGATCTTGCTGATCCAAGGCTGGAGGAAAGCCGCTGGCCAGCCTCCAGTAAAGGAGATTGCCTCCGTGAACGAGCTGGCGGTTGGACAATCAAAACTCTTTGAATATCCGAAACAAGGGAATCGATGCATCCTTATCCGACTTTCTGATGCGAACTTTGTTGCGTACGGCCAGAAGTGCACTCATCTTTCTTGCCCTGTACTGCCGCGGCCCGATTTGGGACGCATGCATTGTCCTTGTCACGAAGGCTGGTTTGACATTCGCAATGGCGAACCTGTGGCTGGTCCGCCACGACGTCCACTGCCGAGAGTCGGTCTGGAAGTGCGCGGGGGTAAAGTGTTCGCGAATGGTTACGTAGAAGGCGTGATATGAGAATGACTCAGTTCGCCCGAAAACAGCGGGTAACGATCATCTCGGGTATCGCCGCTTTCCAGATGATCATTGTCCTCCTCCAGCTATGGCTTTTTACCACCAGCATGGAGACGTTTCTCGCAGGCTATCAGGAGACTGCCTTGCCGGCGGCGTTAGCAAGTGCCGCTTGTTTCGCGCTCAACGGTGGCCTATTTTTCTATTTGCGCGGTCTCGAAAGGTGAACTCACATGAATTCACCGACTCAGGAGGATAAGCCTTCGTTTGTTGAGGATTTCTTCCCAGGCTATTTCGCCCTTGTGATGGCGACAGGCATCGTTTCGCTGGCGATGCACTTTGAGGGTTTGCCTGGACTCCCGGAGCTGTTGCTTTGGCTGAACGTGATTTTCTATGTCGTTCTCTGGGGCATCACCCTCCTCCGAATTGCGTTGTTCAGATCCGCTTTGATCGCTGATTTAATTCATCATGCTCGCGGAGTCACATTCTTGACCACCGTCGCAGGAACCAGTGTTCTGGGCGTGCAATTTGCCATTCTTACGCCGTTCATCGCACTTGCAGCGGGCCTGTGGGTATTTGCAGTTTTGCTCTGGATTATTTTGATCTATACGTTTTTTGCCGCTGTCACCATTGCCGAGCCTAAGCCGTCGATCGATGTTGCGATCAACGGATCCTGGCTTTTGGTCACGGTTTCGACGGAATCGCTATCCGTGCTTGGGACCCTGGTCGCTCAGACGCTTGGCACCGTGCCCCCAATTCTATTTGAGGCGCTCTGCGCTTATCTACTGGGCGCCATGTTTTATATTCTTTTCATCGCGTTGATCGTCTATCGTTGGATCTTTCTTCGTATGGAGCCAGCGAAGCTTTCGCCCCCCTACTGGATCAATATGGGCGCACTAGCGATTACTACGTTGGCCGGGGCACGGCTGATACTCAGCTCCAAAAGCTGGGAAGTTCTGCACGATCTTCAGCCTTTTATCAGCGGCTTTACACTGTTTTTCTGGGCGACGGGAACCTGGTGGATTCCACTTTTAGTCATTGTTGGGTTCTGGAGGCATGTGGTCGAGCGCGTGCCGCTCACCTACGACCCGCAATACTGGTCGCTTGTTTTTCCGTTAGGGATGTACACTGTCGCGACGTTTATTTTTGCGGATGCCACTGGAATGCCGTTTCTGCTGATTATTCCCCGTTTTGCTGTTTACATCGCGATGTTAGCCTGGTTGATCACGTTCAGTGCTATGCTTTTCAAACTTGGAAACTTCTGTCTTACGTATGGACGGCGAAAAACTTCGCTCGCGACGCGAGCACATTAGCCAAGCTCGGTAGGAGGCTAATACAAGGTCTTTACCCATATGACGGCGCAAGCGGACTGGGCGCGGTGCCTGTTGCCCAACAAGGGGCCACAATGCAGATTCTCAAGAGTCAGCCTGAGGCGCCGGAGAATTGCGTGGAAAGAGTAAAGTTTTTTCGCTTCGCGGAGGCGACGGGAACTTTCGATAAGGCTTTCCAGATGTTAACAGAAATGTCCTTTGAATAGAAGCAATTGGCCAGGTTGGTAAACTTTCTCCGAACGATAAGCGTCTATGTCTGGATTTCTTTAACGTTCACTGGTCGTTTCTCGCGCCAGCTCTTTGTCACCGCCAAAGCCAAGCGTAACGTTTCCAGGGCGTCTTCGGGACCAGGAGTCACGGTCCGACCTTCCCGCAATGCAGCGAAGAAGGCCTCAAGCTCCCGACGATAACCCACCTCAAAGCGATCGGGAAAATTCTCGTAATGGTCAAAGCTAGACGCAAAGTCCGTCGCAAACAGGAGAGGGGTTTTCTGAGGCGCTTCCACGACCACTTTGCCCAGAGAACCGGCCACTTCGGTGCGAATGTCGTATCCCCAATTGGAGCGCCGCGAGGTTTCCATGACTCCCAGGACTCCATTCTTAAACTTTAGAAGCGTTACGGCGGTATCGGCGTCATTCGCCTGGGAGAATTTTTCGTCAATCAGCACGCTGGCCCAGGCTGATACCTCCTCAACTTCCCCGACAAGAAAGCGAGCCAGATCAAGGTCATGCACCGCCATGTCCAAAAAAAGACCCCCACTCCCTAACAAGAATTCCAGGCTTGGAGGATAAGTGTCGCGACTCAATGCCCGGAATGTCTCTAGCTTACCTAACTCCCCTGCGTCAATCTTGGCTTTCGCCTTGGCGTAGCCCGGGTCAAATCTTCGCATGAAGCCCACTTGCACTGGACTTCTGCGGTCTCGCACCAATTCCACAATCCGCTGAGTCTCGGCTAGGTTTAGGGCGATTGGTTTCTCACTCCATACTGCCTTGCCGGCGTTTACGGCTTGTTCGATCAACAGAGCGTGGGTATTGGTAGGAGTCACGATGACCACGGCATCCACCGAAGGGTGCTCGATCGCCTTCAGGCTATCAGTCATCGCAAGCTCGGCCCCAGTCATGAGGCGACCACGCTCGGCTCTTTCTTGCACCAGATCAGCTACTACTATTACCCTGATACCATTGATCGCGGCCAAGTTGCGGAGGTGGGTCTCGCCCATACGACCCACACCCAGAAAAGCCACGCCTATTGTGTCTTTTGTAATCATACTATTTGTTCATACTGTCTTGCGTGCGTTCAATGTTTTCCCCTCCACTTGTGCTTGACCAGAGGCATCCAACCTTTCTGCCTTTAGAGTTCTGGTTGCAGCAGTGCTTCCAGGTACAGACGATTCTCCTTTGCGATAGTTGTCGGGTTAAGCGGCGTGGTGTCTTGTTCAACAACTAACCATCCGTCATACTTGTGATCGTGGAGTGCCGGTAACGACAGCAGGAATATCAACCATTCCCTCTCCGAGCCGAACAAAGATAAATTTCTTGAGCGCGTCGTGAAAACTCCATCCCTCCTGCCGAGATTTGCGCAAAAGCTTCCTCGGCGACGTCTTTAATGTGAACATATCCTACCCGGTGTCCGTACTTGCGTAACTATCCAAGGTGTTGCCTCCGCCGTAAGTCAAATGACCGCAATCCAGGCACCAACCGACTGCCGCCGGATCGGTGCCATCTAAAAGTCTAGAAGTCTCCGCCTGTGTCTCGATGTAGGTTCCAACGTGGTTGTGAAACACCAACTGAACGCCGTTCCCTTTGAGCAACTGACCTAATTCATTCAGACCCGCACAAAGCGACTTCCATTGTAAATCGGTGAATCCGTCCCCGGCCCCGACACGACCTGCCACCTGAACTCTGCTCTTATCACCACTGTCTGCAACAATCAGATAACTTGCCCCCGAGCGATTTAAAGTAGTTACCGATTTCCAGGCCCCTTTGCACTTCTGTCTTGCGTTTGGCTGGATTGCGAAGCTCTATGCCCACAAATCCACCCAGCATCTGGAGGCCGTGGGCTCGAGATCAGGGGCCAGCAGCGCTGGATCCTTTGGCATGTTCGATCCCCATTCCGTGGCGGAGTATCCCGCCTCCTGCATCTCTTTCAGAAGCTGAGGGTAAGGGGTCCAGGGCCGGTATTCGGGCACGTCCGGGCTGTTCCAGTTAACGGGCGCAGTAGCTATTTTCATGCGAAGATTGGACGTTGCTTTTTCGTGGCCTTCTCGTAGTTCTCGCGGGTCTTGCGTGTTTGTTCCTCCGTGCTGACTTCCGCCACCGGCACATCCCACCAGGTGCCCAGCCCGGGCATCCGCTTTTCAGGATCGACCGGGACAACAATGACCGTGACCGCCTCCCTTTGTTTTGCTTCTTGCACGGCCTTGGTGACTTCTGCGGCTGTCGGCGCGAAGACCGCATGCGCACCCATCGCCTCCGCGTGCTTTTTGAAGTCGATGGGCACATATTCGCCCGTCAGCCTGCCCGTCTTCTTATCGCGGAAACGCAGCTCATTTCCAAAATCCGCCACGCCGCAAATTCGCTGAAGACCCAGGATGCATTGGTATCCGTGGTTATCAACCACCACGATCGTGAGTTTGAGTCCCTCGGCCACGGCGGTGACAATCTCGGAGTTCATCATTAGATAAGTTCCGTCGCCGATCATCACGACAACGTCTCGTTCCGGCTCGGCCAACTTAACCCCGATGCCACCAGGAATTTCGTAGCCCATACAGGAGAAACCGTACTCCAAATGGTATGCTTTTGGATCTTCCGGTCGCCAAAGCCGCAGTAACTCCCCCGGCATATTCCCGGCGGCGCAAACCACCGTTGCCTTTCCCCCCACAGCGTCATTAACTAAGCCAATCACGCCAAGCTCGGACAAAGCGCCATCGTCTTCTTTAATGGTCCTGATTTCGGTTACCCTACTATCCCATTGCGCCTTGAGTTCGCTTAACCGTTGTCTATATCGGTCCTGAGTGCCTTTGTAGCCCGCATCCCTAAGAGCTTTTGTTAACTCGGGCAAAGTCCGCTTCACGTCTGCCACCACCGGCAACGCCGCCAACTTGCTGGCGTCCATCGGCGCTACGTTTATCCCGACGAATCGCACCGCCTGGTTTTGAAATTGCGATCTGGAAGCCGTGGTAAAATCTGTCAAACGCGTTCCCAGAGCCAGGATCAAGTCTGTCTCTTTTGCTAACTCATTGGCTGAGATCCCCCCATTGGAACCGACGGGACCGGCATTGCACGGATGATTCCAATCCAGCGCACCTTTGCCTGCCTGAGTCTCGGTTACGGCAATGCCAAACTCCTCCGCAAATGCCTTCAACTCAGGCCACGCTTCGGAATAAATCGTCCCTCCACCACTAATAATTATAGGGCACTTGGCCTTCTGCAAGCGGGAGACAACTTCCTTGATCAATTCCGGCTCCGGCAGCGGACGGCGGACATGCCAAACGCGCTTCTCAAAAAACTCTAGTGGCCAGTCAAACGCCTCGGCTTGAACATCCTCCGGCAGACTCACAGTAGCCGCCCCAGTCTCCGCAGGATCGGTTAAAATACGGAATGCCTCCGGTAAACTCGCTAACAATTGCTCTGGACGCGAAATACGATCAAAGAATCTCGAGACGGGTCGAAAAGCATCGCTCGCGCTGACATCCCTCTCGTTGGGATGCTCGATCTGTTGCAATACAGGGTCGGGTACGCGATTGGCGAAATAATCGCTCGGCAGAAGCAACACCGGCAATCGATTAACGGTCGCCACCCCTGCTCCCGTAACCATATTTAGCGCCCCAGGACCAATCGAGGTTGTGCAGGCAAAGGTTGAGAGCCGATTGCGATGTTTGGCGAACGCAGCCGCAATATGCACCATTCCTTGCTCATGCTGCGGCCGGTAGAATTGCAGCCCCTCTTTTTCGGCAAACTCCACGATTCCTTGTCCCAGCCCTGATACATTGCCGTGACCAAATATACCCCAAAATCCCTCAATAAAGCGGTTTTGGCGACCATCCCGCTCTACATACTGCTTTGCAACGAAGCGGACCAATGCCTGACCCACCGTAAGACGTATCGAGTTACTCATAAAAAAACAATTCTACGCGCCTAAAGCTTTATCGAGCGCATTTTGATATCAGTCACTTTTTAGGCGACTCCCAGGGATCTTGCTTGATGTAACCTGAACTCTGGGGGGAGACACCTCGAAAGTGTTAAGTTTCTTTTTCTTTTGAAACAGACTATGAAAGCAATATCTGATGTCAATCGAAATGCCGTATTTTAATTTACTATTGTATTTCGTCGCCGCGCATCGACGGCAAGAATCTTCCTCAACGGAGTTGCTTAACTAGATATCAGATTCCCAAAGACGGTTAGTTGTGAACAAAGGTTAATGTCTTCTTTACGTACGATTGTCCAAATGCATTTCAGCGAGTGGTGATGGCGCCTTGGTTAGCCTTTCGGCGGGATCTCAATGGGATTTCCCTCCCAATTGGTCGTTATCCAGTCATAGTGGGGGTCATTGATTGCGGAGATCTTACGAACGTCGCCCGCCAAAACATTCAGGTAATATGCATTTGTTCCCGGCGCCTTGACCACCGGGTGGTAACCCTCGTGAATCAAGACGACATCTCCGTGCTGGACGGGAATCGCCACGTCAAGGTCCGTATCCCGGGTATAAATTCGCTGAATGGCAAATCCATCCTCCGGTTGAAAACGGTAGTAGTAAGTTTCTTCGTGGTAGGAGGAATTGTCCCGCGTATCATGGCGATGGGGGGGAAACTGGACCAGTTACCGCTCGGCGTGTGGATTTCGTACACGGTCAGGCGCTCGGTTAATTCGTCCGAATCGGCAAGCGTGCTTACACCCCGTTTTGCATTGGCACCTCCGCGCACCGCGGTGGCAATTTTATCGTGAGGAATGATTCGAGCAGGAAGTTTTCCTTCGGCGGGCGCTCCGCCAAGGGCAATTTCCAGGGCATCAATCGCTTCTAGGGTGTAGCTTGTTCCGGGCGGCAAATAGGCAATGTCCGGTCGGTCACGAAAGAGATCTGTGCGATTCAGCTGGTAGCTCTTACCGCCGAAGGAAAGTGTCCCACGCCCGACCAACGGAACAAAGACGACCTCTTCTGAACCTGTTTCGGCTTCCAGCTTTTCACCCGGGCGCAAGTTGACGACCTTGAACGAGATGTATTTCCATTCGGCCTTTTGCGGATCCACATTCAGCGCATATTGTCCTTCTCTACTGGAATGATAATGTCGATTCATAAGCTAATTTCCTGGGGGGGTCAGAATCCTGACAAAATTTCGAATGCTCTCAGCGCGAATTGTCTGTGAAGATTGTGCGCAGCCTGATCTGGGGAATCCGCTCGGGAGAGAATCTATCTGCGTTTCTCTTTCTTTTGGAAAGTGACAAGAAACTGAACCATTGTCAATGAATAAATTGGCTGGATGCATTTTCGCCAACGATCCTTTGTCCAAAGGAAGAAAGGAGATTATCGCACGGAGGACACGGAGATCACGGAGGTCTATGTCCTTGTTGATCAATCGTTGATGCCGTTCCTTAGCGGTGGCTCGCCATAATCCATCGAATAACCCAACCTAAACTCTAATGTTCTTTGGAACCCTCCGTGCCCACCGCGACCTCCGTGCGAGCCATTCCCCTTCCGGCGCTTAAGCCGCTCTTGGATCCGATCCCCTTCGCGCGTCCATTCGTGTCCCTTCGCGGTTCTTCCATCCTTCAAGTTCACATCGCTAAACAGATTTCCTTAGCAAGGAACCTCGAAGTTGGATTAGACCTCCAGGCGTCTCACCCTAGCTCGTTCGCCTTACTTTCTCCTATACTTTCTATACATCGAGATGCACCGGCCATCAGTTGGTCTATAATATGCCTACCTTGCTGAAGTTGAGAAAGGAGATCGGGCCTGGAGCTCTAACTGCGGAAGACGGCGTCAAGGGCCTGGCTTTTGTCGAAGCCGCCATCCAAAGTTCCGCCTTACGAAATTGGCAAGCCGTCAATCTAGCGTTCCGCTGAGTCCTTAAGCCTACGTCTTCTATCCAGCGGTTTGGTCTTATCTCGCGAAGGAGTCAATTCGGCCTTCGGACCCGCCGCCTCAGGGTCCAGATTTGCTTTGGCCACATCGACAATACAAAGCCTCGCACCGGCGGCCTCCAGGATTGCTGCCTTTTGGCGGGAGAGGTGACTGTCCGTGATGGTTAAATCGACGTCGCGAAGGCGCGCAAAACTGGTCAGGCAATCGTGGCCGTATTTCGACGAATCTACGAGTACGTACGTTTCGTCGGCGGCTCGCATGATGGCCTCTTTGATCTGTGCGTCATCCGGATTGGGCGTGCTGTGTCCCCTTTTGGCAGTAAAGCCCGAACTGCCCAGAAAGGCCTTGTCGGCCCGATATCGCTCGAGGATGGTCAGCGTTTCGCGCCCGAGCAAAGCGAGGCTTTTATTTCTGACCATGCCACCCAATAGGAGAATGTCATAACCGCCGCTGGATAACTCAAGGGCAGCCGGGACCGAGCAGGTGATGACAAAGACAGACATGGCGCGCTCTTTCAGAAGCTGGGCCAGGGCAAGGGTGCTAGTGCCTGCGTCCAGGATGATGGTGTCGCCGTCTTTGATATAGCCTAAAGCGGCGATGGCGACCGCGCGCTTTTCGTTACGCTGCTGTTGAATGCGCTCACGAAAAGAATTGTTAAACCGGCTCCGATGGGAAAAGACTGCCCCGCCAAAAGTCCGCTGCAGCAAGCCTTCCTTTTCCAAATCGTCTAAATCGTTGCGGATGGTGACCAGGCTTACCTGGAACCTTTCGGCCAACTCATTGACGTTGATGGCTCCGGTTTCTTCCAGAAGGTTCAGGATCTGCTGACGGCGCGGTTCGGTTTTCACATTTTTTTTGGCGGTGCCACCAATTAATCATACAATCGGCAACACGCAGAGGATTAAAACGTCCCCATGAAAACGAGATCGACCATCTTGTCCAAATCCGCTTATGCCAATGTCTTTTTTTGGGACCACCGTGGAAGAGGCCTTGACCCGCGTGTCCAAATCGCTTTCGTATTTCCTGGAATTCTCTATGAACAGCCCGGCGAGTTATTCGGTGGGTTGGCGAGCGATGGCTAACTTATTGCTTAAATTAAGATGTCCGCAAAGATTGGTCGGGTTTCGCCAAAAGAGGTAATGCCGCGGCCCGAAACGTGTGTAAGATAACGCCGATGTGAAGAACAAGGCGGCTGGCAATTAAGAACGGAATATCCCCCGCTAAGTGAAGCAACCGGAAAAGTACACGATTATGAGTCCGACAATTAAATCGTCCAACAATCTCAACAAGATCCAAGGCGCCAGTAAGGCAGCGGATACTTGGCGAGGAAAAAACCCTTGGAAAAGGATGCTTGATCTGGCCTTGTACCTTGTCGCTTGTGTAACTGCCGGGACCGGCTTGCTATTGGCCTATCGCCTACCGCATGGAGCGGGTAATGCTAGTCGAGTTGTTTTTTTGGGTTACGGGCGGCATGAATGGGGCGATATTCATACCTGGATTGCCTTTTTGGGTATCATTCTCGTGATGGTCCATCTTGTGCTAAACTGGCAGTGGCTTTTAAAGGTTGCTGCCTCGAAGCACATTTGGCGACTCGCCGCCGGTATCCTCTCGGGGCTACTAGTCGTTGTCGCTTTCCTTTTGTGGCCGGTAAGAGCCGAACGGAACAGGGAAAGCGTGGTCATTCATCTGGAAAGCGAGCAGTAACTTGTGCCAATTAAGTCAAAGGCTCGAGAGGATGAGAAGCCACAGAGGAAGGCTGACGATTTGCCACCAATCATTCCATTCGCCATTTCCATCAACCGCCACGCGAGAAAGGTAATCTGGCAGAAACCTCTCGAGCGCAGTCGCGGTGTTCATCACAGTTGTGATATCCGCGCTGGGGTTTTCCCTGCCGTTGCCGCTTGGCGTTGTTGGCCAAGAGGGCAGCACGGTGCTCGTATGTCTCAACGGTTTGCGGCTCCTGGCATACCGCGCAGGTGGAACCTCTAACGGGTCTAAACCTCGGATATGAAAACTCTTTTGTTCGGATTGCTTCTGATCACCCTTTGGGCATCGCCTCGGAATAGCCAATGTAGAATTGGCGAGAATTTAGAAGAGTGCAAGACACGGTATGGGAATCCAGTGGAGATCAAAAAAGACACCGCCTTGTTTATTAGAAACGGTATGACCGTATCTGTGCATTTCATCGACGGAAGGGTTGATGAAATCAGGTACTACAAAGTAAATCCCAAGAACTCGAAAAAGACGATCTGTCCGTCCGAAGCAGAAGTAAACATTCTTCTGCGGGCTAATGCGCAAGATACTACTTGGGAGTCGGAGCTTGCTCGGCGTGGTAACACATTGTGGCGCAATAGAGAAAAAGGGCTATCCGCGTTCCGCACTCCGCACGCGCTCACTATCAGCATCGCCGATCCGATTGCCTATAAGGCCTTCCATGAACGGAAGACAGCTGGAAGAAACCTGGAGGCCTTTTAGCACGGGGAAAATCCTGCTTTAACGCCGTCTGTTTAAACTTAGTCGGGGCCTTAGGGAACAATTCGAGTCGGTAATCCTCTAGTTCGCAAAATACGGTTACGCATAATAGATAAGCTGTAGTGCCCATCCCGAGCGCTCCGTCTTCTATGCCGGCACGGCCATTTATTGCATGATATCAACTTGCTCCAAAGACAGAATGGAAATCAATGGATAGAGTAATACCGACCTGGAAATCGATGACCACTGTCTGGCAACGCAGGACCACGGTCATCGCCATGGTCGCGGTAGCCGCCATTTCGGTGCATCTCCTGCTGCGTTTCGCTTTTCGCACGAGAGCAGCTACTTACGACGTTCCGTTACTGGTTACCCTGGCGATCGGCGGTGTTCCTCTTGTCTATGAATTGTTCAAAAAACTTTTAAGAAGAGAATTCGGTTCCGATCTGCTGGGAGGAATTTCCATCGTGACCTCCGTGATCATGGGCGAATACCTCGCCGGTTCAATTATCGTCTTAATGCTGGCGGGCGGTGAGGCACTCGAGAGTTACGCGTTGCGAAGCGCCTCTTCGGTACTGGCGGCGCTTGCCAAACGAATGCCTTCGATCGCTCACCGGAAAACTGATTCTAGAATCGTGGATGTGGCGCTGCACGAGGTTGCCGTGGGCGATACACTTACACTCTATCCGCATGACATCTGCCCGGTGGACGGCGTTGTCATCGAAGGGCACGGCATGATGGACGAATCCTATCTCACCGGCGAGCCGTTCAAGATCACCAAGACCTCTGGTTCGACGGTGATTTCTGGTGCGATCAACGGCGAATCGGCTCTGACCATCCGGACTACCAAACGGGCCGCCGATTCGCGCTACGCGAAAATCATGGAAGTAATGCGCGAGTCTGAGCAGACTCGTCCGCAACTGCGGCGTCTGGGAGATCAATTAGGAGCAATTTACACTCCGATTGCCGTCATAGTGGCTCTGCTGGCGTGGGTGATCAGTGGCGAAGCAGTTCGATTCCTGGCCGTGCTGGTCATCGCGACCCCTTGCCCCTTACTGCTCGGGATTCCAATTGCGATCATCGGTTCGATTTCCCTTTGCGCCCGCCGGGCCATCATCGTTAAAAATCCCGTTGTGCTCGAACAAATCGCTCAGTGCAGGACCGCGATCTTTGACAAAACCGGAACCCTTACTTATGGCGAGCCGAAGTTAACCCAACAACTCATCGCTCCTGGGTTCGTGCAAAAGGAGGTTCTTGCCCTGACAGCCAGCCTCGAACTGTATTCGAAGCATCCGCTGGCCCGTGCCATTCTCGCCCAGGCCAAAGAGGAAGGACTTCAGCTCCTGCAAACATCCGAGGTAAGCGAACATCCCGGTCAGGGCCTGCGCGGAGCCGTGTCAGGTCACCAGGTTCAGATTACCAGCCGCAATAAACTGGTTTCGCAAAGCGTCTCCGGTGCGGACCAGCTTCCATCCATCGCGGGTGGACTGGAATGCATGGTGGTCATCGACGGCAGGTACGCGGCGACCTTTCGATTGCGCGACGCGCCCAGAGCCGAAGGGCAGTCCTTTATTCAGCATTTGGGGCCCAAGCATCAATTTCACCGCATCATGATCGTCTCCGGAGATCGCGAATCTGAAGTCCGTTATCTGGCCGAGCAGGTGGGCATCAGTGAGATCCAAGCCGAGAAAACTCCTGAGGAGAAACTCTCTATCGTTCGCAAAGAAACCAGTCAGGCGAAAACTCTCTATGTGGGCGACGGCATCAATGACGCTCCGGCCATGATGGCGGCTTCGGTTGGCATGGCCATCGGACAAAACAGCGACGTGACGGCGGAAGCCGCTGGCGTCGTGGTGATGGATAATTCTCTCAGAAAAGTGGACGAGTTCATGCACATCAGTCGAAGGATGCGTACTATCGCCCTCCAGAGCGCAATCGGCGGCATGGTCTTGAGCCTCGCCGGGATGATGTTTGCCGCCACCGGCCATTTGAGCCCTGTCGCCGGAGCAATCAGCCAGGAAATCGTTGACGTGCTGGCAGTGCTCAACGCATTGCGCGCCGCGTTTCCGCCGAAAGTGATCTCGGATATTGGACAATGAACAGCTTCTTCGCTAACGATTTACAGCTTTGACGTGCGGTAGGCCCAGAGGCGGCCCGTCGAATGCATCAGCCCATGCAACATATCGAAAGACACTTCTCTGGGGGCGAAACAGTTCGTGATGTCGTTATTGGAATGGCAGACGGGCTCACGGTTCCGTTCGCCCTGGCCGCCGGTATTTCCGGAGCCATCGCCTCGACGCACATAGTGGTTACCGCTGGCCTGGCCGAAGTTGCCGCAGGGTCTATCGCGATGGGACTCGGCGGATTTCTCGCGGCCAAAGGCGACGCTGAGCACTACGAAAGTGAACTCAAGCGAGAAGAAAACGAAATCGTCGAGGTGCCCGACCGCGAGGCTGATGAAATTGTTGACTTATTCAAGAATTACGGCGTGGGTCCAAACGAAGCTGCGCCGGTGGTCGCAGCGCTTCGCCGGGAACCGAAAGCTTGGCGTGATTTCATGATGCGCTTCGAACTGGGTTTGGAAGCCCCTGATCCAAAGCGCGCCCTGCGCAGCGCGTTGACAATTGCCGGGTCATATGTCGTCGGAGGGATGATTCCGCTTCTTCCCTATATGCTGGCCGCGAACGCTCACCAGGCGCTGTTGATTTCCATTGCCTGTACCTTGCTGGCGCTCGCCCTATTTGGGTTTGTCAAGGGTCACTTTACGGGCGTCTCGAAGTTCAAGAGTGCATGGCAGACAGCTCTCGTCGGTAGCCTCGCAGCCGGTGTCGCTTTCGGTATCGCCAAACTCATTTCATAACGGGCCAGACGGCGCCGCCGGCCAAAGCGACGCCACGGTTCAGAATCCTCAAAGACACTTAAATCCTATCCCGCGTTCAGCAAACGCGTCGCGAAATTTTCCGGGCATTCCCGAGTCCGTCAGCGTCAAGGAAATGGCCGAAAGGGTGGCAAAGCTCTCCAGGTAGGCATGCCCGAATTTGGACGAATCCGCCAGTACATAAGTCTCGTCCGCAGAACGGATCATGGCTTGTTTGACTTGCGCCTCCATCGGGTCGGCCGTGCTGTATCCGTGGGCAACGGTAATACCAGAGGTACCTAGAAATGCGCGGTCTGCATGATAACGTTTGAGCGTCTTGGTCGCCGCTGAGCCGATCAGTGCCAAATTGCTGTCGCCCACCTCCCCGCCCGTCAGCAGGATCTGGTAGTTCGTTTTGGACAATTCCAATGCCGCCGGGATCGAGTTTGTTATAATGCAGAGCGATTGAAAATTGCCTCGGAGTGCTCGAGCAAGTGACAAACTTGTGCTGCCGGCATCAAGAAGAATGGTCAGACCTTCAGCAATATAATTGAGGGCCAACTGTGCGATCGCATTCTCTCGGCGTGCTTGAACAAGTCGGCTCCCAAATGAGTAGGTATCACCGATGGAATCCCGGTGCCTCAATCCCTTCTGGTCAAACGCGACCAGATTCCTTTGAATCGTTGTCTCGCTGACTTCGAAACGATTGGCCAGTCTGTCAGCCCTTAGGTTCTTTTGCTTCTCGAGAGGCCCGACAATACTATGTCTATGTTGGATGCCCGTTGTTCGTGGGGTGGTCATGGCTTGAATACTCTGGAGGTCGCTGACACGGCATAGACAGTCGTAGCGGCACTAGTGATCTGCGTGTGACGGCAGTCCCTTCATCCCATGCCCCGCCATGTCATTATTGGATGTAAACGCCAGCAGCTGTTGATGTTATGTATACGGTTAGCTGAAGCCTGTTCTTTTGCCTTTTCAGCAATTGCAAATTTGTCGAGGCCATCGCAAATTATTTAATGAGGAGGTGTGCTGGATCAAATGGAGCCGGAATCTCATGATTCACCCATTACGGCGTGAGTCGATATCAGGCAGTTGGGCTCTCGATCGGCGTGCATTAAGGCGATAATTACGTGTCTTATTAAACTCATATAACATCATAAAGGATCATCAAGATGTGTCAAGGCGCATTTATTTGAATTATCACAACGAATCCGAAGGACCATGTTTGCGCTGAATCAACTCACTGAATAAGCCCTTGAATCAATCGGGTTGAGGCACTATGATGTGATGACGAGAAGCCTTAGAGGCGGTGGTCGATTTTTTGCAAAAATGAGGACTAAAGCGCGACCCACTATCGATGAAATAGCAAAGGCTACCGGCGTTAGCCGAGCGACCGTGGATCGCGTTCTTCACCAGCGACCGGGGGTTGACCCTCGCACGAGGGACCTTATCCATGGTGCTCTCGTTCAATTGGAACAGGCCTATGCTCAAGCACTGTTGCCAGCTTCAAGACAAATGGGCACCAAGCGCCGATTCGGTTTGATCATTCAAGCTGGCCAGGCATTCTCGCGATCCCTCATGGCGCTGCTCGAGGGGCAACGAAACGGGGATCTTTCGCAGCTTGAAAGCCATTCTTGCGAATCTGAGACGACAATGGTCGATATGATTCGTCGCCTCGGTGAAGAGCTCGATGGAATTGCCATCATCTGCAAGAATGTCACACCGCTCGTCGTCGAACTGCAACGCATTCGGAATGCCGGTAAGCCAGTGCTGGCAGTTGTCTCCGATCTTGAACGTAGTGCGCGTTCTGCCTATCTCGGCATTGATAACCGAGCTGCTGGCCAGATGGCTGCCTATCTGTTGGGGCGTCATCTGGAATACCGAATAGATGCCAGCGTGGCTGTGGTGGTTGGGAATGTCTCGTACCGATGTCACGAAGATCGCGAGATTGGATTCCGCTCGCTCCTGCGCCAGAAGTTTTCAAATATCGAGCTATTGGAAGTCGTGGGCAATGACTCGAGTGAAATCGCCTACGACGCGACGCTAAAACTTTTTGCCACAAAACCGAACCTCGCCGGACTGTACAACGTCGCAGGCGGCAATCGCGGCTTAGCCCAGGCCTTGTCGGATATGAAGTTGACTTACCGCCCCATCTACATAACTCACGAGTTGAACCAAGTCACAGAGCCACTCCTGCGGGAGGAAAGAATTGATTATCTCATCACCCAAGATCTCGACAAACTCCTACATCGCACCAAGCGACTGCTGCAAGAAGCCGGCGACGAGAGTCGGGATTTGCAGGAAGTGAACCATCTTCCCATCCGCCTATTGACCCAGTTCCATCTCAATTCCGATTGATCGATGGAGGGAACCTGAAGCGTCACCTGACTTCCTCTGCTAGCTATTTGAAAATTTGTCGCTTTAAGGCTCGAGGCCGATTAATTCCGAAGAAAGCAGTACATTTCGGCCTCGAATTCGAACAGTCGTGTTAATGTACCGCAGAACACTTTTCATCAATCAGGGTACTTTTCATCAATCAGGGTTACTTCAATATGCCGTGAGGGTAATGAGCAAGATCAGGCACAAGAAGCAAGCAGCCAACAGGCAATCTGTGATGACGATGGATGAGCGTCACAAACGTATTCTCGATCTGTTAGAAGCTGAGGGCGAGATAAAGGTCGAGGATTTGGCAGACAGACTGAACGTCAGCCAAGTCACCATGCGGAAGGATCTGGACATCTTGGAAACGCAAGGATTGGTCGAGCGAATCCATGGGAGCGCAATCTTCTCCCAACGCAACCGTTTCAACGTTGCATTTCTCGAAGAGTTGCAGACGCAGGCGACCGCAAAAAAGCTGATAGCCCAAGCTGCCGTCGATTACATCAAGGAAGGCGATTCAATCATCTTGGACGCTGGGACCACTACCTTCTGGCTAGCTCAGGCATTGGCCGGAAAATTCAAGTCTCTTCTGGTGATCACGAATTCGCTACCGGCGGCCTTTGAATTGTCCAAGGCCGGATACAAAATTTTGTTAATTGGGGGGGAAGTGCTTAATCATAGTTTGGCTTTAACCGGTCCCATAACTGTCAACAACCTGGAGAGCTACCATGTCGACCGAGCTTTTTTGGGCACCTCCGGAATTAGTTTATCCCATGGGTACAGCACCGCCGATTCGAATGATGCTGACGTTAAGGAACAAATGATCCGCGCGGCTGAAAAGACATATATTTTGAGTGATTCATCTAAATTCGAACGGAACTGCCTCGTAAGTTTCGCCGATTTTTCAGATATCCATTTAACAATTACAGATTCTGGAATTTCTTCGAAAGTTTTCAAGGAGTTCCAAAAACGCGGAATCGAGCTTCGGGTCGTAGATTCTAGGGTGAATGGAACACAAGTGCCTCAAGTGGGCAATTGAGAGAAGGGTTCAGGGGCAAACACCGGTATGTGTTTAGCGAAGTCTTTGACCTGAAACCGACCTAACAACTAAGAAACCGAGGACGAGGACGAGCTCGAGTTCTGCTGCCTGCCTGGCAGGAGAATTTAGACGAAGCCAGCTGCAACAAAGTGAGCGTTGATGGGCGGAACTCTTCGGGCAGTAAGGCGTCTCGCCTTACCTCGCATTCCGATGCAAAGCGGGACGCTCTCGATGAGCCTGTCTGAAATCCTAAGAGGGCGAATTTTGATTTAGCCTCTGCTGCGGCGTGTTCGATCTCAATTCGGCCAGCGAACCTGTGCAAGGTGGAGGTAAGGCGAGACGCCTTACTTGAACCGCTCAGAAGGCGGTTCAGGAGCGCTTGCGCGCCCAAAGAGACAGGCTGGAAGCCTATGCTACATTGCACCGCCTCTTCACTCTTCGGGGGTATGAAGCTCTCAATCCTCCTTATCTTCGTGCCATTCAGCCCAGGGTTTACCGACCATAGGGATTAAGGATT
>CAWBKA010000037.1:0-76427 GCA_963789065.1 uncultured Verrucomicrobiae bacterium
TTCACGGTCGGCGCTGCGGAGAATGAGAAGCGAAACGGCGTTCGAGGCGCATTTGGCGCAAAATACACATGGTGAACCTCGCTGCCGCCTTGATCTGCCCCTGAACTGATCCGATAGACAGGAAGGCCCGCAACGCAGCTGGAATTGTTTTCGGGTCTTTTGTGGTTACGCCCTAGTGGCGCTCACCAGATGCGCTTGGCGCCCGGTTCATGACCTCCTCAATCGTGTCTTCAGGCGCTGGAACGGCCGCCCGCCGTCAGACATGCGCAGCGAGAGACTGCTTCCCGCGCCCCCTAGAGGATCAGTCATGCTTTTGCGCGCCAGATTCCTGCTTGAAGAGGCCATCGCCGTCCAAACCCCGACCACTGCCTTGCCTGCCGACTCGGCAGTAGGCTAGGGTCGTTCCTGCATCAAGAGCGGGCTCAGCGAGCCCCGCCAACCAGCCTTGATCGGCAACGGTGGTGAATGACGATGTGGCCCATGCGGGCAACAATAGGTCCTTGCTCTCCAATGCATGTGCGTAATGAAGGAGAGCATCCATGATTGATCGTCGACATTTTTTGATTGGGGCCGGAGCTTTGCTGACGGCATCGTTCGTCACCCGAGCGAAAGCGTTTTCTCGAAGATCCGGCAAGCCGTTGGTCTTGTCGCCGAGTAGAAGGCCCGAGGAGACCCTCTATGTCTATCGGCAGGAGAGCGACTATGGCGGAGATTGGCGCGTTTCACTCGGGCCTGATCAGCCGTTCGCACCGCCGCCTCCAACCTGGCGTGAGCATTTGCGCGCACTGGGACATCCTCTCGAAACGCAGGACGAGATCGAGCGCGTTTGCCGTGAGCATGATCTGCCTCTGGCCGAACTCGACGTCCGCCTGAATGGATTCGGCTGGGAGGACAGTTGGGACAACTTCACCGGACCTCAGGCCAAGGCGCACCAACTGCTCAAGGGCCTCGATCTGGGCAGCGCAAGGTCGGCGCTTAGGCAGGCTGGCCAGGTCATTTTCGAGGAGTTCGGAGGATCTCCGGGCAATTCCTACACATGGGTTGAACTGCGCGATGACCTGACCGTGTCGTTGCTGCAGGCGCGCTTGATCGAGCTTAACCTACCGATCAACGTAGAGGTGGGCACGCGAGACTGAAACGTTCCGAGCGCAATGGCCCGGCGCTTCAGTTTATGAAAACATTGGCGCGATGATGCTGGAAATAGGAGTTGCTCTCACCACGGAACGGGCGTCGCGGAGGTCGCTCCACCTGATGAAGACCAAGCTTCCGGGCGTCGGCCTCTGCGAGCCGCGAAGAGAAAAGCACGCCGCCGTCATCCTCGAAGCAAATCAACCCTCGATCAAACAAGAAATCAACGTGGGGTGCCAGCATTAGACCGTTAAAGCCGTCGAGTTGCTCGTGCGCAGTGTCGCACACGCGCCACGGCTTGATGTGGCTGGCCCTGAGTAGAGCGGGCTCCTCGATCCCCGTAATGCGGCAAATCGGCTCGACTTGAAGGACGCGCGCTCGAAAAATTCCTTGTCCGCGTCTCGCGTTCGTTAACTGCTTGCGTGTCGTTTCATCGATTGATGTATCGAGCAGAATGGCATTTTCAACAATATCGTCCAGCGTTGACGCGAAGTCGGGGGCGGGACGATTTGCTTCACTGTCAATGACATCCGCCAACCGAAGATTTGCGGCTTTTAACACCACATCAACAACCGCTCGGTCGACTTCCGCGAGGTAAGCCTTCTGATTGCCGTTGCCCGTCGCAGACTGAATGGGAGAGTGGGTTTCCGGCAAGAGGGGCGCTAGCTGGTCTAACAAATCCTTTGGTCGCACTGACAAAGCAGCCTCGGACCATGTCACGGGCAGCATCCATCCGACGTTATGCCAGTAGGACCCCGCCGACTTAAATTCTATCGGCCTCTGCGCCTCGGTCGCGAAGCCCGTGGCGACCCCCACGCGCCCCACCTGGCCGGCTGCGTATGACAGCACAATGTCACCTGGCGCGGCCCTCCGCATGTTATGGGATGGACGTCTCCCGCTTTCCTGCCAGCATCGCTAGGCACAAAGGAGGAAAGCATGTCGCTTAAATTACTTGCCATCGATCTTGGAAAACGCTCCTTCCACCTTCATGGCATCGATGACGATGGCGTTGTCATTTCTCGTAAGACGAGCCGCGCCAAATTGCTTGAAACGATCCAGGAACTGGCTCCAGAGACGATTGCGATGGAGGCGTGTGCCAGCGCTCACTATTGGGGCCGGCGCTTTCTTGCCGATGGCCGTCGGGTTCTTCTAATCAATCCACGGTTTGTGAAGCCCTTCGTCAAAGGATCCAAGAACGACGCGGCGGATGCAAGAGGGAATTTACGAAGCCGCTTTGCGCCCGACGATGAGGTTCGTTCCGGTCAAATCCACTGAGCAACAGGATTTGCAATCGCTTCATCGTGCGAGGGAGCGCGTTGTCTGCGCTCGAACCGCGCTGATCAACCATATGCGGGGGCTCCTCGGCGAGTATGGTGTCATCCTACCCCAAGGCGCATGGCGCTTTCTGGCGCAGGCGCAGGACGCCATTGCGGCCGCGGAGCTTTCTGATCCCACGCGGGAGCTCTTCGCCGACATGCTCGATGAGCTCCGTGCTCTCGATCTCCGGCTCGACAAACTGGACCGACAGCTCCTGGCCCTTTGCCGGACGAACGAAGCCTGCCGGCGCTTGTCGAAGCTGCCTGGCGTCGGCCCCGTGATCGCAACCGCGATCGTTGCAGCGGTTGACGACGGTCGCCATTTTCGCTCTGGACGAGAGCTTGCGGCATGGATTGGCCTCGTGCCCCGCCAATACACGACAGGCGGAAAACCTCGGCTCGGCGGGATTGGCCGGCGCGCCAATCACTATCTCCGGCGTCAGATGATTTATGGCGCCCGCGCCGTCATGTTTCGTTTGACCAAACATGACGATCGCCGGTCCCAGTGGCTGAAAGGGGTCGCGGCGAGGCGAGGCTTCAATCGGGCGATTGTCGCGCTCGCCAATAAGACCGCGAGAATCGCCTGGGCCGTGCTCGCGCGGAAGGAGGACTATTTGGCCGCCGCATGATCGCAACGCGTCAGCGCTAAAATTGAGGCCGAATTCGGATGCGAGGTGACAACTGATGGGTCGTCGGCAAGGACCGCAGCTCTCAAGCCTGATTTACGACAAGGCCTCCGTGGCCGATCATGTTATGAGGCCAGAGCAGCGGACTCCCATCAAGGCCAGGGGCGTGCACTGTCCCGCAACAGGCCGGATAGATTCGTGCATTCCAGCCGCCGACGCCAACGGATCGCCTTGCGCGGGAGACGTCCATAGATTGTCGTAGAACCGGCTTGTCTTGCCACCGGCCTCCGTTTTGGGCGACCAGAGATAGCCGCCACCTAGCTCCTGGCGCGCTGTTTGCTTGTGATTAACCCACCAAAATCGCATTTCCCCACCTATGAGCACCGCGGAGTTCCATCGATCCACGCCCCCGAAGGATTGATGAAACGCCGCGAACAAGATGGCCGATGACCCGGATCAATGGTTCTGTCGACCCGGAATGACGCCACGCACGCCGCCGCGTGGGTTCTCGGCATCGCCTTCTCGTCTCGGGATGACGTGGAAATGTGCGTGCGTGACCGTTTGACCTGCGCTTCTCCCGTCATTTGACCCAAAATTGAAGCCAGAGATGATTGGGTCCGCCGCCGATAGCGATGCCCGCATCCTAGCGCTCAACGTCCACATGGCGTACAGCTCGGGCCGAAAGAGATCATTGGGGCTGACGACGTGCCGCTTCGGTATGAGCAGAGTGTGTCCCTCGGTCACTGGGAATGCGTCGCTTACCGCGACCATCAATTCATTTTCGACAATTATCCGGGCTGCGTCGATGTCGCAGAAGATGCAGCCGCTCGCTCGTTCTCGATACATAGCGGTCATCCCGCGGAAGTCGGTCGTGTCGCGGTCACGCTTCATGGCGTTGCACGAATAACAAAGAGCCTGAAGGTTGCTTAGATCGTCAGAGCCACCGAAATTGCGGGGCACAATGTGATCGACCTCCAGAGCGCGAACTTCATTGCTCACTCCGCAAAGTTCGCATCGGGAGGCCGCCCGTTTGAGCACCTCATAGCGCAGCGTCCCGGACACATAGCCTGCCGATTTCCGACGATGCGACCATGGATCAGCGCGCCTCGCCAAAAATTCATCGACTTTCGCATGGCACAGCGCGATGATTTCGTGGTGTTCGGCGTCGGTCATCTCGTGGAAGCCAGGAATTGAATACGCGCCGTCGTCGTAGTCGACAATCCCGCGCTTGCGTAGCACAGTGCCGGGCATGCGCTTCGTTATCTCGCGATAATAGTCAAGTTGTGCGCGGTCCTCAGCCAACAGCGCGTTCGCAATTTGCGACACCGAGGCTTTGCCGCCCTTGTCGATTAACGTCCGCAGCATGACCGGCTGATAGACATGCGACATCTGCATCGCATTGGAAATGAAATCGCGGAGGCGAGTGAATGCGGGGCTCGGCATGCCGTGTCCTTACACCAAGGTTGCGCGATCGAAGGTCCGCAACCGATCCACGGGACCGCGCCGTCCCCAAATTTGATCGCAGTCTTAGTAGCGCCCGGAAGCGGCGCAATTGCTGTAGAGCATTGCTGAATTAAGTGTAGAACCATCCGCAAACGGCAAGCGCGCGTTGGCTACTGGCTGCGCTAGACCCATTTGGGGGTCACGAGTTAGGTGCGATCGTTCCTCCGAGTTGAGTTTCCAGCCATGTCGCGTTGTCGTCAAGCGTTCGGCCCCGCAGGCCGTCAAATCCGTTGCGTCTCGTCTAGGCAAAAGCCGTCGCGACTCGCCCCTTCCGACCTTTATCCGTCCCCAGCTTTCCCAGCCGGTCGAGAAGCCGCCGTCCGGGCCTCAATGGCTGCATGAAATCAAATTAGACGGCTATAGGATGGCTGCGCGCATCGACAACGGGCGCGTGCAACTGCAGACTCGGACCGGGCTCGACTGGACTAACAAATATCCAAGCCCATCGCAGCGCTCGCGAACCTGAACGTCAAGACCGCTTACATCGACGGGGAACTCTGCGGCGTCGATGATGCTGGGCTGCCGACTTTCGCTCACACCCAGGCGGCAACTGACGGCGAACGCAATGTGCAGCTCGTCTATTACGCTTTCGATCTCTTGCATCTCGACGGTCGGGACATCTCCGGCCTTCAGCTCATCGAGCGCAAGGCGCTTTTGGAACCGTTGGTCGCAAACAAGCCGGGCCTTCAGTTCAGTGGCCATGAAGTCGGCGACGGCGAACTCATTCTCAAGCACGCCGGCAAGCTTGGATTTGAGGGCGTGGTGTCAAAGACGATTGACGCGCCCTATGCGGCTGGAAATCGTGGTCTCTGGCGCAAAGCCAAATGGCTGAACCGGCAGGAGTTCGTCATCGTCGGTTGGTCTGATCCGGAAGGATCACGGCCACATCTCGGCGCGCTGCTGTTGGGCTACTACACGGACGACGGCAAGCTCATCTACGCCGGGCGTGTGGGCACTGGGATGCCCGTCAAGGTTGTCGCCGATCTGCGGCGGCGACTGGACCCAATAGCTTGCAAGACATCGCCTCTGAGTGTTCCGCCGTCACGGAAGACCCGCTTTGGATCACCGCTCGTTCTCTCGCGTGTGCATTGGGTCGAGCCGGTGCTTGTCGCCGAAATCACCCATCTGACCTGGACGGCTGACGACCTTTTACGCCACACGGTTTACGTCGGGCTACGAGAGGACAAGGTGGCCGACCAGGTGCGGAAAGTGCGAGGTTAATCGGGAGTGGACAAGGCCGTCAGCCAGCGACGCCCGGTGTCGACAATGAAGCGGACGAAGCGGAGCCGAAGGGTTTTTGGCGGCGCTCATTGTTCCGGCACTCCGGCCTTGCGCATGCCTTCGAGAATAGGTTGGAGCTGGGAGAGATACGTCGGGTCGTCGCTCATCACCGTCCAGGTGGCGTGGAAGCGGGTGACGGCGAAGGTGGGGTTGAGAGCGAGACCGGCCTTGGTCGCGGAGCGGGCCTCATCAAGGCGGCCCAGCTGCGCGAGAGCAGCGCCCAGCACAAAATATATGTACGGAAAGTTTCGGTTTGTCTCGATCGACCGCCGATACCACGCGACTGCCTGTTCCCAACGGCCAAGGTAGAGTTTCGCTTGGCCCACCCTCGCTATCCAGATGTAAGCGTAGGTGTCGCGCGGACTGAGGCGCAGACCCTCCGCAATGTGAGCCTCTGTCTCTTCGGCGCGACCAATGAAAATCTTGCCGAATCCGATATTGGCATGGGCGTCCGCAAGATTTCGATCAAGCTCAAGCGCATGTTCGCATTTAGCGATGCCTTCCGCCGCGCGCTTCGTCCATATGTTGACAAGTCCCAACCACATATGGCCACGCGGATGGTCCGGGACCGACGAAAGTGCCTTGATCAATTTCCGTTCAGCCGCCGCGAGGGACGCGGCGGGATCAGTCACGAAGAGATTTATTCCCTCGACCGCGTCGGCGCGCGCCGATCCTACGAGCGCATCGACGTTGCCGGGGTCGGCGATAAGTGCGCGATCGAAACAACTGTGCGCTCGCGCCACATTCTCAGGGGCGTGACCCTTATTGATCCAGGCCATACCCTGAAAATAAAGGTCCATCGAATCGGGGGTCGGCGCTTTTTCCGCGCGTCGCGCCTCGGCGGCGACGAGCTGGTCGTTCAGCGCGCTGGCCAGACGGACGACGATCTCGTTCTGCATGTCAAAGAGATCGGTGAGCGGCTTGTCGAAACGCTCGCCCCAAAGATGATTGCCCGTTTCGGCGTCGATGAGCTGCAAAGAACTTCTCGCGGTTCGAGCCGTAGCGATACCGGGCGCTCTTGTTCAAATCGCTCTGGCGGCGGCACTGGGCGCGGTTACCGCGCGTGGTTTCGGCTGGGGCTGGGGCGCCGGTATTCTCTTCGGCCTTTCGATTTCAGTCGCGAGCACTGTCGTTCTGACGCGAATTCTTTCTGATAACAACGCGCTCCACACTCAGACCGGCCATATCGCGATCGGCTGGTTAGTAGTCGAAGACATTTTCACAGTTCTTGTCCTGGTTCTTGTTCCCGCCCTCGCGGGCCAAGGAGGACAGCGTGCCGATAACGCGTTTCTGTCGATTGGTAGCGCCTTCGGCAAAATTGTCCTCTTAATTGCGATTACCTTTTTTGTCGGGAAGCGTTGGCTACCGGAATTTCTTGGATGGGTTGCTGCCACCCGCTCCCGAGAGCTATTTACCCTATCGGTTCTTGCCGTTGCACTCGGCATAGCCGTCAGCTCGGCGACCTTGTTCGGCGCCTCAATGGCCTTGGGTGCCTTCCTGGCAGGGATGATTGTTAATCAATCGCCTTACAGCCATCGCGCAGCGATCGAAGCTCTCCCGATGCGCGACGCTTTTGCGGTCCTGTTTTTCGTCTCTGTCGGAATGCTATTCGATCCTTGGAATTTCAATCAGGAGTGGTGGATGATCGCGCTGACTTGCCTGGTTATTTTGATAGGTAAACCAATCGCGGCTTTGCTGGTGGTCCGCATGCTCAACTACCCCGTCCACGTCGGCCTCTCAGTGGCGATCGCCTTATCCCAAATCGGAGAGTTCTCGTTTATTTTGGCGACACTGGGCAAAGAGTTGAAGATTCTGCCGGCAATAGCTGTCGACGTGCTCGTCGCCTCCTCCATGATTTCCATAACGCTGAATCCGCTTCTCTACCGTTTAGCTAGACCGATTGCGAAACTTATCGGTCAGAATCATTTTCTGCGTTGGTTGCTTGACCCCGCAGCGTTAGTTCGTCGAACAAAACGGGGACACCAAGACAACGAAACCACGCCAAGGCAACGAGCGATCGTGATCGGCTACGGCCCGATCGGACGGTTGGTTGTGCGCCTATTGATCGAGAATGAAATTGAGCCAACGGTTGTGGAACTCAACCCAAAGACGGTCCAACTTCTTTGCGCCCAAGGAGTTCGAGCGATTTACGGTGACGCCAGTCATATTGAAACGCTTAGAGTGGCTGGCCTTGAGAAAACAAAAAACCTCATTCTCACTGCTTCAGAGCTTTCGGGAGCCGTGGAACTCATCCGAGCTGCACGTGACGTCAACCCAAAAGTTCATATCGTCGCCCGCACCGTTCGCTTGGAAACAAAAAAATCTCTCCTGGACGCAGGTGCTGACCGAGTTTTCTCCGCAGAAGGAGAGATGGCTCTGTCGATCACCGAATGCCTCCTTCAATCTCTCGGCGCAACTCAAGAACAATTGGAGGCGAACCGGGATTCGATCCGGAAGAAAGTTCTAAATCTTGAGCCTGGCTGACGCTCTTTTCCGTCCTCATCTATAATTTTTCGACCCTCCCCTAGGATTACCAGTGATTTGCCCTGGATCTAGCCCAGGGAAGAATGGCGCGAAGTTAGGAACTGAATGGCTTTTGTCCCGGAGGGACAGGCTGATAGTAGCCAGGCACGAAGTGCCTCGGGTATCGACCTAAAGCGGATCCGTCCCGGAGGGACGGTCGAAGTCATGGTCAGTCCCAGTGTCAGCAGAATCGGTTCAATCGTCCCGTTGGGACGGGGCCATTTTCCTCGTGATTCCAGGCACTTCGTGCCTGTCTACTATCGTGCTGTCCCTCCGGGACAAAACCAATCGCCATCGAAGTGCCTCGCACTATCTTAGAGCTCCTGGGCTGGATCCTCCTGTCACTTCGGGACGAAGAACCATCCCAAACAGTCCTTATCTTCGTGCCATTCTGTCCTGGATCGCGTCATTAGTCCTGGTGGCTCTTGTAACGACAATGTAACGCGATTGTAACTTTCGATCAGCCCAATGGAAGATGAATCTACTCAAGGAACGTCACTACGAGTTTGATGTCGAACGAGCTATCTACCTGACTGTGTTGCACGTCTCTTTGCCAGCGGCAGTGATCGGGCGGCTGAGCGTTGGCGGGAAGATTATCTCATTCCTGGAACCGAAGGCCTTGAACTGCATCACCTTTACCGGGCCATGGCGTTTCTGGGTGAGGCCATCGAGGAACTGGAGAAGCGACTGGGGCGGTTCGTTGCACTAAAGACCTCGTGGAAGAGGCCTCTTAGATCGCCGGCGGGATCTCTTTACCGAAGTGGAGTTAGTCTTTTTCGACACCACTTCGCTCTACTTTGAAGGCCAAGGTGGCGAGATCGGCAAACGCGGTCATAACAAGGATCACCGGCCGATCTCAAGCAGATGGTGGTCGGGATGGCCGTTGATGTGGAGGGTTGCCCGATTTGCTGTGAGATGTGGCCGGCAACACGGCCGACGTCACGACCTGGTGCCGATTGTCAAACGCCTGCGGGAACGCTTCCGCCTGCGGGAAATCACTGTGGTGGCTGATCGTGGGATGATAAGCCAAAAAACGTTCGAGGCGTTGAAAGGCAGCGATCCGCCTGTCGGCTACATTATCGGGGTGCGGATGCGCCGCCAGAAGGAAGTTACTCTCTCGGTGCTCGGGAGCCGCAAGCAGTGGATGGAGAGCGTTCCGGAGCGCAGCAATGCCAAGGACCCGGCCCCGCTCAAAATCAAGGAAGTCTGGGTCGAGAAGCGCCGCTATGTCGTCTGTCTTAATGAAGAAGAGCGCCGTAAGGATGCGCACGACCGAGAGGCGAGTGTTGCACACTTAAAGGAGCAACTTCGACAAGGGGACAAGAGTCTGGTCGGAAACAAAGGTTACCGTCGCTATCTGAAAGTTCAGGGGGACCATCATTTCGCGATTGATGAAAAGCAGATCAAAACCGAAGCGCGCTACGACGGGCTCTGGGTACTGCGCACTAATACCGTCTACAATGCCGAAACGGTTGCTCATTTAAGGTTAATGAGTCACAGATGCCATGGTTTCTCAAATCCTTTATGAGCGACTGCGTGCTAGATCTACCGCAAGAGGCAAGCGTTAAGGCTTCGGATCAATTCCAGGATCTGCAACTGACCCACCGCTCTCAAGCGGGAGATCATGAAGCATTCGGCGAATTAATAACCAAGTACCGTGCCAAGATCTTCACTAAGGTCTGCAGTATGGTGCGCAATGAGCATGACGCTTGGGATCTCGCCCAGGAAAGCTTTCTGAAAGCTTGGCAGTCGATCCACCGATTTGAGGGTCGATCTTCGTTCTATACGTGGTTGTACAGACTCACGGTGAACTTGACGCTTTACTCACTTCGCCAGAAAGACCGTCGCCAGGAGGTAGAACTTAACGATGCTATTCCTTCTTCTCTTCCGTGTCCTGGCATCAACTATCAACGCACGGAGATTCGCGAGCATGTCAATGCGGCTCTGGCACAACTTTCTCCAGAACATCGCGCTGTGGTCGTACTGAAGGAGCTGGAAGACCTGCAATATCACGAGATCGCTGAGACGCTGAATCTCTCGATGGGTACAGTGATGTCACGGCTTTTTAATGGCAGGAAAAAGTTACGTTCCATATTGAGACCTGTTTACAACCAAATTTGCCAACCTGAGCCTCCTGGTGGCTGTGAGGCAAGAAACGCGCCAAGTAAGTAGGAGAAAAGAATAGTCTCTCGCTCGACAAGCTTATAGATTGCGAATTGCGGTGAAGGTCGAGGAACTTTCTGGATGAAAGCTAGGCAAGCAGCGCGGTAGTCCGCGGACAGCCTTTCGACAGCACGCGGAAGAGTATCAATCATCCAGATCGGCTCAATTTCTACTATCCGAATCGACCAGAGATATAGTCCTCAGTCTGTTGCTGTGAAGGGTTACTGAAGATTTTTTCCGTTCGATCAAACTCGACCAATTTGCCCAAATAAAAGAAAGCCGTGAAGTTGGAGCAGCGCGTTGCCTGCTGCATGTTGTGGGTTACGATGACGATCGTAAATCGCTCTTTGAGCGTATCAATCAGTTCTTCCACTTTCGCGGTGGCGATTGGATCGAGTGCCGAACAAGGCTCGTCCATCAGAATGATCTCTGGCGCAACGGCGATCGCGCGGGCGATACAGAGACGTTGCTGCTGGCCACCGGAAAGGCCAAGTGCACTCTCATGCAACCGGTTCTCAACTTCATCCCAAAGAGCCGCCCCTTTCAGGCTCGATTCCACCGTGGCGTCAATCACGGTCTTATCGCGGATACCGCTAATACGGAGACCATAGGCAATGTTCTCGTAGATCGATTTTGGGAACGGATTGGATTTCTGGAATACCATCCCCACCCTTTTACGCAACTCGATTACATCGACTTCCGACGCGTTAATGTTAACTCCCTCAATGTTGATTGTCCCGGCAGTGACGCGGGCATGGTCCACCAGGTCGTTCATCCGGTTAAAACAACGCAGCAGTGTCGACTTGCCGCAGCCCGAAGGTCCGATGAACGCCGTTACCTGCTTCTCCGGGATCTGCAGATTAATCTTATGCAGTGCTTTAGCCGTGCCGTATTGAAAATCGACGCTATCAACGTCGATCATCGTCCGCGTTACGGCGGGACTCGTGATGTCCGAGACACCAATCGCGGAGGAAATGGACGCTCTCTTTTTGACCTCCGGCCTTGTCTCGGTCGATTTCGCTCGTTCCATATTATTTTAAGGATTGACTCACATTAAGTGCTCTCGAGAGCAAATGCTCATGACCGCGACCGTTGCGCTCGGCAAATAAAGCCCGATAATACTGGATCCATGGGGCTTCAACGTGCGGAGAGGATTGCTCAAAACTTCATCAGCAGGTTCGCCTGGAGAACCATATCCTGGCGATCCCGCGCGACCGGGTATTGCTGATTAGAGGCCACCCCTGGCACGTTCCCTGTCGCGAAGCCGCCGTACAGGTTCTTGGTCAGGGCTTCGGAATAGTAGAAAGTTAAAACTCCAGTCAGGAAATCAGTGAAGTTGTAAGCAAGATTGATCTCCCAGCCTTCCACATTGAGGTTGCTTAAGGCAAAGTTTGAGCTGTTGAGGTTCGGATCGATCGAGCTGATTCCAACCTGCCGGTAGTCGACGGAGGCGGAAAAATCGCCGGCTTTCTTGTTTTCCCCAAATTTCAAACCCACCAACCAGGAGGCGTTATCCGAAAAGCTGGGCTGGACTTGATGCCTGAAGCTCGGCGTGGAGGACCTCCCGACGTAAAAGTAGTTCGAAAACAAGGGACCGTAGTCTCTGTTGAAGCGATTGTCCCCCGTGAAGTTGTAAGCGAAATCCCAGTAAAGGCTGAGCGGCTTGCCACAAATCTTGTAGGTGATGTCGCCGGGCGCGAGAATGATGTTCAGGTCGCGCTGGGTGACCGGAAACGCTTGAGCATTGGCCAAAGTGTCGCCGAAGGTGAGTGAGCTACCGGAGGTCGATTGGCTGAAAGTTTGCCCCTGCACCAGGACTGGCGGCACGATGGCTCCATGTGCGCCGGGCGTCCCGCCGGAGGAGGCGTCGTTGAAGCTTAAAAAGCCCGGAGCAATCGTAAATGTCAGCTTGTCCCCAAGGTGCAGCCGCGTCAGGAGCTGCTCCTGGAACTGATAAGCGTCCCATTTCAGCTGGGTGCTGCCCGAATTCGGGTTGTTGTTGTTAAAAACGAATTGGCCGGCAATCAAGCTCACCTCCAATGAATTCGCTGGCTTTTCCGGCTCAGGTACCGGGGGCGGAGCTTTGCCGTCCGCCACGGGTTCGCCGAAGGTCATGTTAAAAAACTTGGCGAAGTCGATGCGTTCGACCAGACCTTGAGGATCAACCTCGGGGTCATAGATCAAATCGGTGGTGTAGAACGGATTGGCCTGTTTACCGGCGATAAACGTGAGACCGGGGGTCGGAGCCCAACCCATAAAGGCCCGGGCGATGTAGATGCCGTATTCGTCGTATCCCCCGGTGTAAGTCGCGTTTTTCGAGTCGCCCGTCCGGTTATCACTCGTCGAGAGCATCACGCCGCCGAAGAAATTTTGTTGGAGCTTGAAGTCGGCGGTCAGGCGTAGCCGGAACCGCCAGCGGTCACGTGGGATGACACGATCCTGGGGCCCCAATAAGGGATTGGTCAGAATCATGGGCGTTCGTTGGTCCCACTGAAAGCGGGTTCGCAGATCGCCACCGATCTTCAATTCCTGGACCCAGTCGCCGATCTGGATCTTCGCGGCGGAAGTGTTGACGGCGTCTTTGGCAGCCTCGGCACTGACTTCTTCGGCCTCCTTTTCGGAAAGGACACCTTTTCGGACAAGAGCGTCAAGCAACGCTTGATCACCTTTCGATTGGGCGTGCGCGGTCATGCTTGTTGACACCAGCGAAACAGCGAGCGCCAACATCGGTAGGGCACGTTTAATCATATTTTTACTCTCTGGTCTTTAGCCTTAAAGACTTATCTCTAGTAGGCGGGAAGCAGCATTCGCAACACCTCAGTCCGAACGCTTACTAACCAAGGCAAGATGACCAGCCCAATGTGACAGTCAGGTTGAGCTGCAGTAACAATATCGCAACAAAATCGTTCGTAGTCATCAACGGTAAATTTTTACCGTCTCTCCAAGGCGCGTTGGAGCCGACCAGCTCTATCCCACGAGTAATCACTAACTTCTCGTCAAACGAGGATTGGCTGCTGACGGTGACGAAATTGTAACTTGGAGCGCCCACTGGCTGCCACGATTGTAAAGCTGGTCCATCGAGATTAGACGCTTAGCCTTGGACCCGTTAGTTCCAAAAGAAAGAGCTTGTCCCGCAAGCAGACGAAATGAAAACACCGCCCTCGCACGAAAATATTCCGAACGATTCTATTATTCCCGACGAGGTTCTGAAGCGCAAAGTAGTCGTATCGCTGCTCGCTAAGCACATCGATCAGCTTTCCGCCATGCCGAAGAAAATCTTGGCGATGCACTACCACGAAAAAATGCCACCGTCCGAGATCGCGGCTTGCTTCAATCTAACAGAATCCCACATCTGCCAGATCCACGCGCAAACTGTTGCTTTGATCCACGAGGACGTGCTTCCGTCCCTGATCCTCTGGTCTGCCAAAAAATGCGATGGTATTGATTCTTGATTTTTTAAACTACAATCGGCGGCGTTGCTTGGAAGCTTCGCTGGTCACGCTGGCTGGCCGACCTTTGGTTCCCGCGGGATCGCCTCTTTGCTTCTGGCGGTTGTCTTGACCACCGGCGATTTGGCAACTACGTCCGGCTGTTTCCGCTTTCGCGCTTGCTCCCGGAACAACGCTTGAGCATCGACTGGCTCCCCTCCCAGGGGCCTGCGAACATAGGAAGGCTCCGGCCCTTGCTCCCGGGCTTTGACGTTATCCTGCCAATATCGCTGTCGTTTGTGATATCCGGTTCGCACGTTAGCAGCCCGAAATCTTCATCAAGCTTCGCGGTTGACGGATTATAGTTTCCCGTCCCGAGATGCAGGTAGCGACGGATACCGTCCTCTTCCCGGCGAACGACTAACGCCAGCTTAGCGTGGGTCTTCAAACCGACAATCCCGTAAACGACGTGAGCACCGGCTTCCTGGAGTGTTCGGGACCAATTGATGTTCGCTGCTTCGTCGAAACGCGCCTTCAGCTCGATCACCACCGTAACCTGTTTCCCGCTCTCAGCCGCCTCAGCCAGCGAAGCCACGATCTTGGAGTCGCCGCTTGTTCGATAAAGCGTGTGTTTGATTGCCAAAACATTCGGGTCTTCTGCCGCTTGCTCGATGAAATCGAGTACTGTCTGAAAGTTCTCATAAGGATGATGCAATAGGATGGGTCTATGCCGAATCTGTGAGAAAATATCTTCTTGATGTGCCGCTGCGCTCACCAGAGCCGGCACAAAAGGGCGGAACTTGAGATCCGGCCGATCAATTTCAGAAATTATCGGCATCAGGCGCAGGAAGTTGATCGGCCCGTCGACCTGATAGAGATCGTTTCCGGTCAGCTTAAACGTTTGCAACAACTGTTCGGCGATATGGCGCGGACCATCCTGTTGAACCTCTAAGCGGACCGCGTCCCCACGACTTCGATTGCGCAACTCATGCTCAATCGTCTTGAGCAAATTGTCCGTCTCTTCATCGTCGAGGTATAGATCGCTATTGCGAGTGACCCGAAATTGGTAGGCGCCCTTCACTTTGACGCCGTGAAAGAGAGAACCGACGTGCATTTGGATAAGGTTCCCGATGAAAATGTATCGGTATATTCCCTTCTCCCCGGCCTTGTACGTAAGTAGACGGGGCAGGATGCGGGGGACCTGGACGACGGCTAGATTCGTGCTGAGATCGTCGCCGTCAAGCTCGACGACAACGTTCAGGCTTTTGTTCAACAAGTGGGGGAAGGGATGAAAGGGATCCACCGCGAGTGGCGTGAGCACCGGATAAACCGATTTCTCAAAATATTTCGTGTAATATCGCAAGCTCTTGATATTCCCCTTTCAAGCGCCTCGGCTCGCGGGCTTCTGTAATCATCACATTTGCTATATCTGTCAAAACGAAGGCCAGAGTTCAACGCGGCAGGACTCTGTTTGATAAACCACAGCATCACGTCGTGATTTCCCAAGTCGCAGAGATCGGCTCGAATGGCATTGGATGTCCGCTGGTCACCAGCTGTCACGAAATTGTAACTTGGAGCGCTTACCGGTTGCCGCGATGGTGAGGTTCAGGCTCGTTAATCGGACGAGATACTCACAAATCCAAATATCCTCAATTCCCTCCTTATGAGTAAAGAAAGTGCAGAACACCACGCGAAAGCGGCGGAGCACCATGAACATGCAGCCCGCCATCACAAAGAAGCATCCAAGCACGAGGCAAGTGGCAACCAAGAAACGGCGGGACACCATGCCCACGTCGCGCATGGCCATCACTTACATGCTATGCACCATGCGGAAGAGGCGGCAAAGGACCACGCCGCAGAGCACCATTCTAAGTAATTAGGTCAAAACATGGCACAATGTAAAAGGAGAGCGCTCGGGCGCCGCCTTTACAAATGCCAAGCATGCATTTGGATGAGCGATCCTGTTGATGGCATGCTTGGCATTGAAGGGTTACTGTTGCTTTCAAAATCCACGAACTTGGCTAAAAGCGAATGCCTTTCGGGGCGCTGGCAAGCCCCTCCGGTCACTCTTTTATGCCAAAGGCCCAATCATGGTCCCTGGGCTGAGTATAGGCCTTACAGGGCAAAGAACGCCTACGCTCAAGAAGTAAGGTGAGGACCGCTCAATTATGGAACCGGAGTGTATTGACCGAACGTATCTGAACCATTATTTTGTAGGGTAAACGCAAAAGAAGCCACACAATCTTGAGCCAAAAAAATGAATATACTTAGCGACTCATTAGCGGCAACCGCTCTGGCAGTTCTAATCGCAGGAGCAGTACCGAACCGTGCCGGCGCATCCGAAAAAGCGCTATTTAATCCCATCCAAGTTGGAAGAACGAGCGGCTTGATGGTCTTGGCTGAGAAGGAAAAGAAATCGCATCATCACGTTGAGGTCAATGTGATGCTAAAGGGCTACGATCCGGTCGCCTATTACAAACAAGGCAAAGCCGTGAAGGGTAACCCTTCCGTCAGAAGCACGTACAACGGCGTGACTTATTTTTTCGCTTCTAAAGCTGATAAGGCCGACTTTGACAAGAGTCCCGAAAAGTATGCACCCCAATACGGTGGGTTCTGCGCAAACAGTATGGCAAAAGGAAAGCGAGCCGATATCGATCCCAAGGTATTCCGTGTCTACAAGGACAAGCTCTACGTTTGCACAACACCAGCAGCATTGAAAGGCTTCAGCGATAACCTCGATACGAACATCTCAAAGGCCGATAAAAATTGGTTAGAGATTGGGCCCAGCACATATAACTCCGAAACCCGCGGCTTTGACGAACCGTGGCCTTTTGGGCCGGAAACTAACCCACAATAGTCTTTCTTTCTCACTGAGGGTGGATCGTGCTTTAGCTCTAGAAGAGTACCACTTCACGCGACAATTATATCTCGAGGCAGCCTATTTTCGCACTGCTTCACGAATTCGTTATCGCTTGCAGTTATTCAATAGCCTTTCGTTCGATTAGCTCGATCGCCTTCGGATTGAAGTGAAGACGAAGGAACTCGCGGCATCAGATCAGAAGACGGATTACTCAAATGCCTAAAGTTAATTTCCGATCATCTACCCCGACCTTCGGCTCGACTGTCGCAATCGTTGATTACGCTTGTCGCCGGGCATGTCGAGGACATGGGTTTTGATCTGCAGAATTACGTCGACGTCGTATTTCCGCTGGCGAAACAAGGAAATGGAAAGCCAGGGATTACTCTTTTCGGCGAACGAGACGATAACTGCGTGGGCCGAGCCTGGGCAATGGGACTGCCTCGACAGCAGATATTGTTGACGGACCTGGCGGCGATTCCAGGGGGCTTCCGAGGATCGGCCGTCCAAGGCCGGTGTCCGGTTGAGGCACCGGCGGGAGCGTTCCCGTTGGAGAAGGTGTGGCTGCAGAAATCGATGTCACTTGAATAGTCCTCGAAGCCGGTAGATTCCCCTTCGCCGAAGAGGTTGATCTTGCGTCCAGTCTTCGGGTTAAGTGGGGTTCCTTCCTTAGAAACGAGGCCTGATGTGAGCTTCGGTTCAGCCGAATAATCGCCAGGCGGAAGCGCCAAGACAGCGGACTTATCGACCAAGGAAATTTCGCGACTTGAAACGAATTCTTGCTGCGTCCGTAGAATCGCATCTGCTGAGAACGAACCAAGTTTCCGCCGGCGCCGCCGACGATCCGGATCGTCCCGATGCCGCCCTGCGGAATGATGACCTCCTCCTGGGTCAGGTCGGGTCCCGGAGCACTTGGAGGCCGCACGGGGACCGGCCTCAAATCGGTGATTTTCGCCAGGTTGGAACCGCCAATGTTATTTAAGCGAGATCGTTCCGTAACAAGAGTTTCAAAAGCGAGAGGATGGCAGGGGATTCCGACAGGTCTTGGGCCGATAACGTATGTAGGTTTGTTGACGCACCACGCCGGACGCGCGGGAGCGCGTCCCTACCGCGCCAGGCGTGCGAACCTACCTCACGTGGCCAAACGCCGACACGCCAATGCGATGCTCTGTCGACGTGCCACGCCGGACGCGCGGGAGCGCGTCCCTACCGCGCTAAGGTGTGCGAACCTAATACCATCCCATGCCGCCCCATGCGCCCCATCCACCCCACGTATCCCAGCTCATGGCCGCATCCTCGTTCATCTCCGCGGCCTGCAGATTGTCGTTAGCCAATTGTTTCTGCAAACGGAGCTGCTGATAGGCTTGGTACTGTTTTGGGCCACCGACGTACGCCTGGTTATGGGGTGCATCCGGGAATACGTAATAGTTCTGCCCGGCTTTCTGGACCAGGGTCACTTTGTCAGGAGTCAGCGCCTGGAGCTTTTGTTGCTGGATCGCAGTCTTGGGAACGATGACTTTAAAGCCTGCGGCGATCAACAGGTCCTCCTTGCTCTGCGTTTGCATGCCGGTGCAACCTGCAACCAAGGTCAGAAGCGCAAAGGCCCCGAGCAGGCTGAAGCCGGTAATTATCTGTTTCATAAATCTCTCGTTGTAGGGGTTGAATCTCTTGTCTGTGTCTGATTATCACCAACCCGAAAATCGCACAAGCCAAAGCGCTCTCGAGATTTTCGCGCGCCAGGCCCAAAGCTCGTTCTTTTGAGAGCTTGCTGTGGGGCGATGGGGATCAACAAACAGAAGCGTTCCAGACGTACCACGCCGGACACGCACATCCCTACCAGCCGTTCAGTGTCCTGTCCTCGAAATACGAGGTATTTCGGGGACAATACACTAGACTCTTTGCCCGGTATAAACCGTCACGATACCCATCGTAAGCGATTTCGCGTCGCAGTTCGCTAACCCGCAACGGCGCAGCAGTTCGAGCATCGCATTGTCTTTCGGGAAATCTTCAATGGTCCCGCTGAAATATCGATAGGCGTCCGGTTCGCCGGTCAGCCAGCCGGCTACTATTGGTAAAACATGATGAAGGTATAACCGGTAAAGGGAGCGTAAAGGCGGTTTCGGAAGAGAGAAATCCATAATCAGCGCATGCCCTCCGACCCGCAGAACTCTTCGAACTTCCCACAGTGCCGTTTCGTAAGAAGCCATATTCCGCAAACCAAAGGCAATCGTCACGACGTCGAATCGTCGATCGAGAAACGGCAGCGCCAATCCATCGGCGACCACCAATTCCTCGATTCCACGCTGGCGGGCGACGGCTAACATCGGCTGACAAAAATCTGCTCCAACGATACGCGCGCCGGGGATTTGCCGCTTGATTTCATGGGCCAGGACACCGCTGCCAGTGGCCAGATCCAAGATGTCGGCGGGAGCCCACCTCCTAACTCTGGCAGCCACATTCGCTCGCCAGAACGAGTCGCAACCCAGACTCAAAAGGCTGTTGGCCAAGTCGTACCGACGAGCGATTCGAGCAAATAGACGCTGAATCGTGCTCGGCTCTTTTTGCGTAAAGACGGAGGATTCCATGGGCCGGACCTGCTCACGAGAGGACTCGAACCTCCACGGGTCGCCCCATACGGTCCTGAGCCGTACGCGTCTGCCAGTTCCGCCACGTGAGCCAGAGCGAGGGGGACTTTATCGGAGAAAGGCAACGGCGTCAATGGTCCCGGCGCCGCGGGTGGGGGGTGAGAGGTGAATGGTGAATGGTGATTTTGTCATCCGCCCGACCGAACGCCGCTTCGCCTCTCACTTCTCACCTCTCACCTTTCACTTCTCAACGCTCCGCGCTCCGCGCCCCCTGGTCAGCTGATCCGCATTGGCATCAGCACGTAGAGGAATGGGCCGGGAATCTTGATGACCCCTGGGCTCATTTCGTCGATGAGGTCCAGGTAAATCTCATCGTTGGCCAGATTCCGCAGCGGCGCCATGAGAAATTCCGGATTGAAAGCAATCGAGAATTCCCGACCTTTATACAAGACCGGCAGCGATTCTTTCGCCTCACCCACATCCGGAGTGTTGGCCACAATGTCGATGTTGCTCTTCGAGAAGATAAGTTTGACGGAGTTCGACTTTTCGCTTGCTAGAAGCGATACCCGACGAACTGCGGTCAAGAAAATCTCCCTTTCGAGCGTAATCCGTTCTTTGGCCTCACCTGGAATCACCTGTCGATAATTAGGATAATTACCCTCAATCAATTTTGAAACCAGCAAAGTCCGATTCAGCTCAAAGGCAATTTGGTTCTCGCCGATACTGAGTTTGACTTCGCCTTCGTCGCGAACCAACCGCTGCAACTCGGCGACTGCCTTGGTCGGAACAATAATGTCAAGTTCCTGGCTGCGCGGAAATTCTAATTCGAGGTCAACCAAAGCCAGTCGCCTGCCGTCAGTCGCGACCAGCGTGAGTTTATTATCTTTGAAAGAGAAAAGGATACCGTTCAGTACGTAACGGGTTTCGTCCGTGGATATCGCATAGGAGGTCTTCTTCAAACCGTCCTTCAAGTCCTTTTGGGCGATCGAAAAAGATTTCCCCTCATCGAAGCGTGCCAAGGGCGGAAACTCTTCTTCAGGTAGACCGAGGATTTTGAAGTAGCTCGATCCGCTCCGGATCGAGGCAAGGTTCTTCACATCAATGTCGAAATAGATTTCGGTGGCAGGCAATTCGCGGACAATCGCGAATAATCTCCGGGCCGGAAGAGTGGTCGCTCCTGTACGTTCCACTAGCGCTTCCACACTCCCGCGGACACCAACATCCAGATCAGTGGTGGTCAGCCGGATCTCTGCATCGCTCGCTTGCAACAGCACGTTTGACAAGATCGGAAGAGTTGTGCGGGTGCTTACCACATTTTGGACGGTAGAGAGACCTTCGAGCAACTTATCCTTACTGACGCTGAATTTCATGGTGTGGGAATATCAAATCACGCGCCGGAAATCTCCGCAAGTCGCTGGAAACGAGACGACCCGGGAATCTCCACTCAGGCTAGTAAATAAATCCGAAGAAGCCTGAAGCACTTTCCTCGGTCATTAAAGAAATTTCCCGAGAAGGTCAAGAGGAACGCCGATATCGCGGTCTTTAACAGTGATATCGTATACCTCAACGCTCCAGTTGTGTATCAAGCAACGATATCAACTGGCGAACCTGATCTTCCTTCTGCATTCGCAAGCAAACGGTCTTACAGGCATGCAGCACCGTCCCGTGATCCCGTCCGCCGAAAGCGCCTCCGATTTCATTCAAAGAAGCTTTGGTATGCCGGCGAGCGAGGTACATCGCGACCTGGCGCGGGAACGCGATATTTGCCGGCCGGCGCTTGCTGGTCATATCCGCGAGACGGACATCGAAATGTTCGGCTACTTTTTTCTGGATCTGGTCGATGGTGACCGTTTTTTTCGCCTCTTCCTGGAGGATGTCCCTGAGCAGTTGTTCCACGGTCTCGCGCGAAATCTCTCGACCGCTCAGGGAAACAAATGAAGCGACCCGCATCAGCGCGCCCTCCAAACGACGAACATTCGACCGCACACGCTGTGCCAGAAACTCAAGAACCTCCTGGGCCAGTTCAACGTGCAGAGCTTGAGCCTTTTTACGGAGTATCGCCATCCGGGTCTCAATATCCGGTGGTTGAAGTTCGGCCGTGAGGCCCCATTCGAAGCGGGATACCAGTCGCTGCTCCAAGTTTGCTATTTCACTGGCGGGGCGGTCGCTCGAAAGCACGATCTGCTTACGGCCATCGAACAAGGTGTTAAAGGTATGGAAAAACTCCTCCTGCGAACGCTCTTTGCCAGCCAGAAAATGGATATCGTCAATCAGCAAAACGTCCGACTGCCGATATCGTTTGCGAAATTTAACCAACGTATTGTGTTGGATTGCGTCAATGAACTCGTTGGTGAATTTCTCGCTTGAAAGATACATCACCTTGAAGTTTTTCTTCCGGTCCATGACCTGCTGGCCGATCGCCTGCATCAAATGGGTCTTGCCCAAACCTACTCCACCGTAAATGAACAACGGGTTATAAGTTCTGGCCGGCGACTGGGCAACGGCCAGCGCCGCAGCATGGGCAAACTGGTTATTTGAGCCAACGACAAAAGTCTCGAAGCTATTCCGCGGATTCATTCCGTGGTTACTGGCCGCTTCAGGTTCCTTCTCCTGAATCCTCGCCGGCGGCGGTTCGCTGGACTGTTCCATCCGAGACTCGGCGAGCGGATTTATCTTCCCGTTCTCGGCCATGCGAAACTTGATGTCTCTTGGACTGCCGAGAACTGAGAGGGTGGCGGATTGGACCAGATTTAAGTAATTACTCTCGATCCAGAGTTGGTAAATCGTATTGGGTACTTGGAAGGTCAGGGCCAATTCGTCCGCCTGGACTAATTCGATCGCCGCGAACCACCTTTGGAAAGCATCCACGCTGACATGGGGCCGGATATTAGAGGCTATCTCATCCCAAATTCTGCGGTAGCTCTCTTCCATAAGGGAATTATCCACACCTGTTTATCGCCGTTCGGCCGCGATCTCGGCGTCTCTTCCGGCCATGGGCGGCGACGGATGACACATCAAATGTTGTAGAATTCTGGGGATCACTTGCGCTAAGGACTATTTAAACCGTTATCTCTCAGATACTTATGTGGTCTTTACCTCTTGAGCAGTATTCTGAAATCGACTCACCGACACTTTACCCGCTCCGCTATCCAAAAATCCGTCCGAGCGACCCAACGCGCTTGGTCAATAATTACTCACAAGTTATTCACACACACACGTGTCTGACTGCTCCGTTGAGCGGAGGGCAGCTTAGAATTGGGCACTGGGGTCAGCAAGCAAAAAGTCCCGGAAATCCGTCAAATAAATTTCCTACTAGAACTCATCTTCTGCTTGACGTAATGCCAGCTACCCGCCCACAGGCGATTTTACTTGATCGTCGCACCGGGTCCCATGTCGTTCCGCCGTCTCAACCCGTTGGCCTGGAGTCTCAAAAATGAAACTAACTACAAAACAGACCAGGCAACCGACCATGACCCACCAGGGAAAGGCAATCACCGGCCACCACTCCGGCAGCCAGCCACCGAAGGCCCAATCTTCCGGCCGCACCCTCCCGGAAAAAACTAGCTCTCGCAGATCGACAGCCGGCAATCTAACTTTGCAGAAGACTAACACGGAAACGATTCCTAAAATCATGGCCAGGACATTCGTCTCGTCGCGTCCTCGTCGCTTGGTCAGCATCCCGAGCAGGAAGACCGCCAGGAGCGAACCGTAAGCATATCCAAAACTTTGTAACGCCAGTGGAATGATGGTCAGCTTTGAATCCTGCAAAACCGCATAGGCTGCCAGGGTGGCGACGATCACCATCAGGCCACCAAAGACCACCGTCGCCGCTCGAGCCGCATAAACAGCTGATCCAGCCGACTCCCGTCGCTTGAAATAGGGCAGATAAAAATCTTTGGTAAAACTGGTCGCTAACGCATTGAGCGCCGCCGATGTCGAGCCCATCATGGTGGCGAAAACGCCGGCGATAATCAACCCACGAATACCAACCGGCATCTGGGTGACGATATAATAGGCAAAGATCTCATTATCAGCCTCAGGTAAATGAAGATCCGGTACCACCTGATAGTAAACAGACAATAGAATACCAACTAACAAAAATCCAAAGGCCACCGGCATATCCGCCAAACCACTCAAGATCAGAGATAGTCTGGACTTTTGGAAATCCCTGGCCGTCAGCATCCGCTGAACATTGTCTTGATCTGTGCCGTGAGTGGCCATCGTAAGAAACGTTGAGGCGATGAAAGCCGAAAATAGGGTATAGGGCTCCTCTAACAACCTTTTGAGACCGATCCAAAAACCTTGACCGGGGTCGAGACCGGTTTGAAAGAAAGTGGGGAATCCGCCTAACTTCTCTTTTACGGTCTCCAGCCCCCCAGGAATATGGCGAACTAACAACCAAGCTGCGAATATCATCGATCCCAGCATCAGGCTGGCTTGAATGAAATCGGTCCAAACGACGGCCTTTATCCCGCCAATCGCCGTGTAGAGCGTCGTCATCAAGGTGACGAATAAGATCCCCCAGAAATAGATCCAGATGTTAACATTAATGCTCGGGAAAAGGTATTGCCAGATGACCTTAATAATAACCCCTCCGAGATAAAGGCGGACGCCGATGCCCAGCACCCGCGTAAAAATGAAAATCGCGCTCGCGACATTCTTCGTCCAGGGTCCAAAGCGGATTTCCAGGAACTCGTAAATACTCTGTACCCCGTAGCGGTAATACGGCCGAATAAAGGTGAAGGCGATGAGTATGCGAGCCAGGACCGTACCAATCGTTAACTGGGCGTAGATAAAACTTCGGGTCTTGAAGCCTTCGGCGGGAGTTCCGAGAAACGTCGCCGCACTGGTTTCAGCCGCGATAATGGAAGCAAGGACCGCCCACCAGGGGATTGATCGTCCACCCAGAGCAAACTCGGTCAGGTTCCGGTTTTTTCTTCCCGCCCAAAGACCGATCCCGACGATTCCAAAAAAGTAGAGCAGGAGCAAGATTCCATCGAGCCAGAGATGCGCTGGATGAACGGCTGAATTAAGCATCGCAAACGCGCTCAAAGACTCATCGCCGCGACCGGCACCGGCACCGGCGCCAGGTTCTTGACCAGAATCCGCGAGTTCCGTCCACTTTCTTCGTACTTGACGCGCCGGGCAGGCGGCAAAATCTCCGGATCTGCTTCGATGAAGCCGCCCTTCTGCTGGAGATAAACAAAGGCCTGGGTCGAAAGGGCGATCAGTCGCGAAAATCCGCGCTGTCGCGCGAGGTTCTCCACAAAGGAAATTAACTTGCGCCCTAAACCCTGATTTTCATTGGATCGGCTGACGTACAGGCAGGCCAATTCCGCCATTTTTTGTGCCGGATACGGGTACATGGCAACACACCCAACAATGTGTCGATCGATTTCGAGCACCCAATAATCATCCATATCAGCCAGGATCTCGGACCGGGTGCGCTGAACGAGTTCCTCGCTTCGGATGGACTGTTGGATAAGCGAGATAACAGCCCGAATATCTTTTTTGTATAGCCGGCGGATTTGTTCGTACTCATTTGAGTAAACCATCGTTCCGACACCGCCGTTGCTGAAGATCTCTGCAAGGAGCGCCTCGTTCACATTTCCATTGAGCAGGTGGACGCGAGGAACGCCGAGTCGACAGGCCTGTACGGCATGTTCAAGCTTTGAAACAAGACCTTGAGGAAGATGCGCCTTTTTCTTTTTCAGAAGTTCCTCCAACTCGGGCGCCACGAGATGGCCGATTCGCTGTTCATCCAGGACCAAGCCATCGAATGGCGAGAGGAAGATCAACTTTGCCGCGTGCAATGCCTCGGCAACCTCCAAGGCCACCAGATCCGAGTTCACTCGAAACGTCCCCCCTTCCCCGTCGAATCCGAGCGGAGGTATCACCGGGACGATTTCCTCATTCAGAAAGAGCTCTAAAAGTTTCGCGTCGACCCGCTCGACCTTCCCTGTAAATTGGCGATCGACTCCGTGAACAATGCCAAACGGATGGGCGATGATGCAGTTTGCGTAAGCGGCCCGGAGATCAACCTGAGCCAACCCTCCCATGATCTGGTTGGTCAACCGGATGGCGACATTAATTGAAAGCTCCAGGGTTGCTTCGTCAACCACTCCCGCCCCATCGGAGTTAGAGATATTAATCCCCTGCTCGCGGGCAGTTTTCTCGATCTGCAGCCCGGCGCCGTGAACGAGAACCACTTTAATGCTCAGGGAACGGAGCACAGCGATGTCGAGAAGGATATTTGAGAAGTTCTCTGAACCAACGATCCCGCCGTCAATCGCGATGACGAAGACCTTGTCTCTGAACCGCGTGACATACTGCAGAATTCCGCGAAGCTCGGGTACTTTCATGAAGGCGCCAGCGATTTGCACTCGTTAGATACAAGCTCGAAGATTCGTAGGCAAACAGTATCAACAGGAAGGCGTCAAGAAGCCGCCAGCGCCGCCAACCGATCCAAGTCCAATTCCTCGGCGCTCCGTACGATGAGGTCGGCGATCGTCAGGTCCTGGCGCTCGCTGAATTGGTTGGGAATGGCCACCGCCTTCAATCCCGCCTGCTTCGCAGCCCGGCACCCTGGCTCCGAATCCTCCAACGCCACGGCGAGGTGCGGTTCGACGAATAGCGTTTGCACGGTTTTAAGATAGATATCAGGGGCCGGCTTGGGATTGATCACCATGTCGCGGGTGACCACCGCGTCGACATACCCGCGCAGGCCGAGACGCTGCAACCCCCCTTCGACCCAACCATTCCCGGAATTGCTGGCAACACCAACCAGCAACCCGCTTTTCCTCGCGGTGCGTAAAAGGGTTTCGATCCCAGGCAACGTGCTCGCCTGAAGAGTCAACTCCCAGTTTCGGGCCTCTCGCTTCGGAACGATCTGCGACCAATCGAGCCTGCGGCCGAGCAAATGTTCCAGGTGGACCGCGGGATCGAATCCTTCGACATAACCGGTCGTATGCCTCCAATCATCGATCTTCAGTACCACCCCAAATTCCTGGTACACCTCCTGCCAGCTGATGAAGCCAGGGGTTTCGGTATCGACGATCAATCCGTCGAAGTCAAAAACGATAGCAGCTAGTTTCCCGTCTCGCATATGGGGTGGCGTCGCCGTAGTTCAGTCCTTCCGAGGCTTGCTGGGTCATGCCAAACGTTTTCATCGGGATTGAATCATTCCGGAGGCTGCCGAATGGAAAAAAACAGACTACCGCCGCATCCCGGAGATCTCGTAGATGCCCAGCGGGCACAACTTGATCTGCCAATCGTGATTCAACGCTTGAGGCTTGCTTCGAAAAGCTCGCTATCGGCAAAGAAACGCTTTAACTCCGCAGCAGCGTTCGCGGGGCTATCGGAGCCATGAACCACGTTTAACATCGTGTCCCTGCCGAAGTCGCCCCGGATCGTCCCCTTGGCGGCCTTCCGAGAATCGGTGGGGCCCAACAGTTCGCGGACCAGCGCTACGGCATTCTCAGCAGACAATGCCAAAGCAATGACTGGGCTGGATTGCATGAAGGATTTCAGCTCCGGATAAAAGGGCCGATCAAGGATGTGGGCATAGTGCTCGGCGAGTTCATCATCCGCCAGGAGCATCATCTTGCAGCCAACAATTTCTAAGCCGGCTGCCTCAAATCGATTAATCACATTGCCGCAATGGCGATCCGCCAGGCAATCCGGCTTAAGCAGGACAAGGGTCGTTTCGATCATAATTGACCTCTCCGTTTCGCACGAAGCCAGACTTTTTCAAGGACCATCCACTTGATCTGATTTAAACGGCAAAGAAAAGGAAGTCCGATCTTCCGACTTCCTGGGTTGTCGGCGACTTGAATTCTTCGGGGACCGGAGACTAAGCTTCACGGGTGAAGCGCCCGGTCCCCACCTCACGCCCGGTTCTCGAACTAGACATCCATGACGTCGCGTTCGGAGGCGCCGGCGTCGGGACGGTCGACGGAAAAATCGTTTTCGTGCCACTTACGATCGACGGAGAACGGGTCCAAGCTCAAGTGACCGAGCATAGGAACGGCTTTGATCGTGGGCAACTCAAGAAAATCCTTCTTCGGTCAGCCCGCCGTGTCGAGCCGGTCTGTCCCTATTTCGGTCGATGCGGGGGATGCGATTATCAGCATATCGCCTACGATCATCAGCTGGAATTGAAGCGCCGCCAGGTGAACCAACTCCTGGTCAGGATTGGGCAAATCGCGGACGTCGAGGTATCACCCACCCTGCCTTGTGCCACTCCATATGGATTTCGAAACCGGATCACGGTTCACGCGATGGATGGCAGGATTGGTTTTTTCGAGAAGAATAGCCGCCATGTCGTCGATGTAGAACGCTGCGCCATCGCCAGTCCTGCGATCAACGAAGCGTTGAAAGTACTGCGTGCGAAAAGCCTTCGCGACGGTCAGCACCAGACGCTGCGCGACTCAGGGGTTCCAAGGACATTCACGCAGACCAACGAATTCATCGCCAGTGCGCTCCTTGAATATCTCGGCAGTCAGGTAACCGGTGAGGTGTTAGTGGATGCTTTTTGCGGTTCCGGCTTTTTCGGACACGCTTTGGCGAATAAATTTCGGAAGGTTGTCGGCCTCGATTGGAGCAAACCGGCCATCGTCGCCGCCCGGAAGGCAGCGAACCTAAACGAAGAATACATTGGCGGTAATGTCTCGGAGGAGATCGAAGCCGTTCTTGAAAAATATCACCCCGATACCGTCATTCTCGATCCTTCCGCGGAAGGGGTCGAGAGCAGGGTGACGGATGCTCTGACCACCACGCCTCCGAACCGCCTGATCTACGTCTCATGCAATCCGGCCACCCTCGCTCGAGATTTATCCCGGCTGAAAAAGCGATTCCGAATCCTTGCTATTCAGCCGTTCGACATGTTTCCGCAAACAGCCGAAATCGAAACCGTCGCGGTCCTGGAACCTAGCCCGCAAAAATCACGCAAAAGCTGAAGCGACGAGCTCATTGCGGGCTAGGGAGCCTGTAAACGAGCAATACTGCGTTACAAAGCCAGGTCACCACCCAACAAAACAAATTGACCGTGGCCCAGCCTATCCTCGCTCTAGCTCCTTTTGTTAACGTCGATCCTAACAAGGAAAACGGCGTGATCGGGCCACATATAGTATTTAAGGGCGCGAATATTCATATTACACCGCAAGTGGAGGATCGACGGTCGTTATCGGCGGTAACGCCGTTACCGACGGCAACGCAGCCGCGATCGCCCCCTCGTTGCCCCGTAGTGAGCTAACGGGAGTAATGCAGATCAGGTCGGGTAGCTGCGCGCTGTCTCTGTCCAGGCTTAAATCGGCAGGCGTTTGGACCTTGAGCAATCCGACATAATCCACAGGCTTCTCTCGACCGGTCCTCTGAAACGGCTAGGAGAAGATCATGCCCGGGCGACTCTGGAGAGGCGGGTCATGTGACTCGGTGAACTTTTCGGTCCGATTGCCGGCGACTCAGGCATCCCGGTTCGCGATGACCTGGCATCTGTCCTTTCGCGCTTAGCCAACGTCCCGTTCAATCGGATCGCTGAACTTACGCCTATTGCCTGGGCAGCTCGAGGCCAGCTGACCGTGGACACATGGTACTGGAGCGAAAGCCTACACATTACACCAACGGGTGATGGCATTAGTTAAAGATTTGGCCGATAATAGCGCACATTTCATTTGGAACGTGGATCACTCCTATCCTGGCATGGACACTGCGCTCAGTCTGAACGAAAAACAAAATCGGCGGATGGAACAAAAGCCCTATATCATCCGGGGCGGCGAGGAGGGACGCGCACGCTTGCGAGTACTATCTCGGGTTATGCGGCCGACTACGCTAAGCCTTCTGGATCGAGCAGGGATTCGCCCTGGAATGGAGTGCCTCGAGGTTGGCTGTGGAAGCGGCGACTTAGCGTTTGACATGTCCCAGATGGTTGGTGCCGGTGGCAGGGTTGTTGCTACGGACATTGATGAAATCAAACTCAGGCTGGCGCGCCAAGAAGCCGAGCAACAGCGGCTCACAAATTTAGAGTTTCGACTCGCAGACATCGTCGAGGATGAATTCGAGAAGTTCGATTTTGCTCATGCCAGGTTCGTGCTCACGCACCTGCGAAATCCGCAGGAAGCTTTGGAAAAAATGTGGCGGGCCGTTCGACCAGGAGGCATTTTGGTCCTGCAGGATTGTGATTTCCGCGGGTGTTTCTGCCATCCCGAATGCGCGGCGTTCTCACGCTACGTGCAGCTATACACACAGACGGCACAGCGGAGGGCTGTGGATCCAAACATTGGGCCGCGGCTGCCCGGACTTCTCGCAAAAGCAGGATTCGAGAAGATTCAGATAAATGTCGTTCAGAACGCGGCTATGTCGGGTGAGGTGAAACTTATGGCTCCGCTCACGATGGAAAACATTGCCGATGCTGTTCTGGCGGCAGGCCTCGCTTCGCGCGCTGAACTCGACCGGCTCGTTCATGAATTGTATGAGTTTGCGCGTGATCCAAACACCGTTATCGGTGGGCCGCGTGTGGTAGAGGCCTGGGGCCACCGCCCGACGAACCTTGATCAACCCCTCAATATATTTGGTTAAATCGCAGAATCATCGTGCCCACCGGCGAGTGGCCAGGGGGCACCGTTCCATGACTGTCGGTTTCTGCTTCCCTGTATGCGGCCTGGTTTTACCAAGCGCCAAGTCATACCTGCTTTCGCAACCGCATTCGCGATGATTGTCATCTTGCTCTTCCAAGGATGCGCCCGAGACACTCCACCCGAGTCTGGCCCGATTACTGGTGGCCATTTCAAACATCACGTTTTCGCGATACACGCGCGCCGGAGTAATAACTACGGAACGGAAACATCGAGCATCTTTCGGGCTTGCTCGACGGTAAAATCACAGTCGCGCAGGCGCTCGAGCGCCAGAAGGGCCTCATCCAAAGTCTCCAGATCTCCAACCGTTTCCCCGTCCACTCGTATCGCATACTTTGACCGAAGGTCCGGCATGATCCGCATAAGAATTGTTGCGTTCATCCCGGAACTGTTGCATTGAATCGCGTTCATCGGCTATACCACTTTCGGGTTACCGAAGAGGAACTGAAAAGCATGGACATGGTTGCGCAGGCGGCGACTGCTTTTGGCGGGGTAAATCTGGGGATTGGCAGCGCATCATGGTGGAGTCGTTCCCACTTTTCTAGGGGCTGCCGTGTTCGCCCTGGTGCTTATGATCGTCGTCCGTGATCTGAATCAACCGAATATAATCCGAACGGAAGTGGTGGGGCCCGCTTGGACGCAGCACTTACTCCCACGCGAGCGGATGAACCGTTAACGGAATACCGGTTGGATGTGGTTAGCACGCGAAATTGTAAAACCCGCCACCCTTACAGAGAGCCTCGGCTCCCTAAGGCAATGGCGAGCTTTCAGCCTTTCGACGAAGCCGCCCTAGCTGACGGCGCAATCCCTAAGAAGTATAAAGAATTGATGGCCGTGGCTGTAGGTCTCTACCAGATCCTCTACGGCAAACACATCGTGCAACGCTGGGGCGACATGTTAGCCGTGGGTCGTCGACACTGATCACCTTTTATTTAACTTCGTTATAACGTTCTGCCTGGTTCAGGTTGTCTTTAGTAATCAGTATTGGATCGAGTTTGTTGCCCTCAATCTGCTTTTTATCGCGAAGGTAAGCGACCATCGCAGTCATGGCGTTTCCCACCTGTTCCGCCGGCAATTGTTCGACCGTAGCGGCCATCTCGCCATCGCGCACTTTTGCCAGCGCTTCGGGAATGGCATCAAAACCCAGTACCATTACTTTGCCCTTAGGAATTCCAACCTGATTCAGGGCTTCCAAAGCTCCTAATGCCATATCATCATTAGACGCAATGATCGCGTCGGGCGGCGTTCCCAAAGAGGTCAAAATATTTTGCGTCACTGTCAATCCTTGAGCTCGTGCAAAGTTAGCGGTCTGATCAGCGACGATTTTGTAATTATCGCCAGCGGACTTGAAGGTATCGCGAACACCTTTGGCACGATCAATCGCCGGACTACTTCCCGGCTCACCAGTGAGGAAGACAACGTTGGCGCCTTTCGGAAAGTGATCGATCACGTATTTGGCCAATTTGGCCCCTCCAGCTACGTTATCGACGCCGAATTGCGGTACGGGTTTGTTCGTGCCAGTAACGTAGCGTCATCGCTACAAAGAGTAGCCGTAAATACATGCTTTTGATCATATGTGTTCTTGGGGGGCTGCGTGTCACGCTACTTCGGCAAAAATGCCGATCAACGTTACACGGTTTTTTAATAGGGTAACAGATAACGCCAGACCGGCAAGAGTAGCGACGCGTTGTGCACTCGCAGCGAGTCGCAGACATCGTTTGCCAACTTCGGCGCCCTTCCTCACTAAGAGGCTCGACCACGTGTCGGTCCTCGCCAAGAAACAAGAGGTTCTCACGGTTCGCTTCAGGTTCGGCCTCTCCGCAGCGGCCCAGTAAAAACATTAGTCGGGAGTCATCCCAGAGCTAATCCCAGAGCTCGAGACGTTCATCTCGGACCATGGTGCTAGGTATTTTATTAGTTCGTCAGCCCATTTCCTATCTTTATGGGCGTAGCTAATAAAAACGGATTTTTGCTTCAGCGGCATGGCGCTGGGTTTCGGTTACGGATAACTAAGGTCACATCCAGGAAAGACACGGGCAATCTACCAGAATGAAAGGAAGAACGGGAAAATGCCCGCCCCGCAGCCCTTTCACGCAGCCGTCGAATTGCGACAGCAGCGCCTCTGATTCATCAAGGCCATCATAAGTTCTGCGGCCGAACGCTGCAGGTAATCTCGCGACCGTCGCTGACATTGCCGCTCGCTACGAAGAGCAAACCTGCCGCCGAATCACGTCCACCTCGCCGGACGCGCGCGTCCCTATCGCCACACACGCGACCGCGTGACACGCCGATACGCCCCACGCCGACACGATTTCTGCCTACCAGAGCCCTAAAGCATCGATCTTTGCGCGCACTTGCTCGTCCATCCGAACCAACTCCGGCCAGCCCCGATGGTAACCTTCGGACGGGAGTTTCCTGGTCGCATCGAATCCCATGTGCGAGCCGATATTCGGGATACTCGGCGCATGATCCAAACTATCGGACGGATTCTTAATAATCGTGGTATCCCGCTGGGGATCCGTGTTGGCGCAGAGCCGAAACAAGACCTCGCTCGTGTTGTGCACATCGCAGTCGGCATCGACCACGATGATGTACTTGGAAAACATCATCTGGCCCATGCCCCAGAGCCCGTGCATGATCTTGTACGCCTGGTAGGGATATTGCTTCCGGATGCTGACGAAGACCAGATTATGAAAAACACCTTCAGCCGGCAGCGCCATATCAACGATTTCCGGAAAATTCATTTTGAACACAGGCAAAAAGATCCGGACACTGGCGTCTCCCAGATAAAAATCTTCCATGGGCGGCACCCCAACGATAGTCGCAGGATAGATTGCTGCCCTGCGATGGGTGATCGCGGTCAGATGAAACACGGGGTACTTATCAACGGGCGTATAAAAACCAGTATGATCGCCAAAGGGCCCCTCCTCCCGAAGCTCGCCGGGCTGCACATACCCTTCCAGGACGAAATCGACGTCCGCAGGCACCGCTAAATCCACCGTCTCGCATCGCACCAGCTCGACCGATTTCTTGCGCACAAAACCCGCGAAGAGGACCTCGTCGAGACCGTCAGGCAGCGGTGCGGTGGCCGCGAGTGCATAGGCCGGGTCTCCCCCAAGACAAACCGCTACCGGCATTCGCTCGTTCTTCTCGTAATAACGGCGTCCGTGCCGAGCACCGACCTTGTGCACCTGCCAGTGCATTGCCGTCGTCCGACCATCGAAAATCTGCATCCGATACATTCCGACGTTTCGCTCACCGGAGTCAGGATCCGCCGTGTAAACCATCGGCAAGGTGATAAAGCGGCCACCATCTTTCGGCCAACAGAAGAGAATAGGAAGATCCTCCAGTGAAAATTTGTCGCCCTCCGTAAAAAGGTGAATCTCTTCCTTGCACGGGCCGTCCGAAACCTTTTTGGGACGGGCGTGAAGAAGATCGACGCCTTGTTTCAGGAGGGTCCAGCCTTCGCGCATCGACGTAGGTGGTTTGGCCTTCAAAATCAGCTGCATCTGATGAGCCAACTCATCCACTGATTCCAACCCGATCGCGAGCGCCATCCGTCGTTCGGATCCCATGGTATTGATGGCCAAAGGAAATTGAGAAGGTTTCCCATTGATTGTCGCTTTCTCGAAGAGGAGCGCCTTTCCGCCACGCGGCGTCTTCATTTGGCGATCTGCCAATTCGGTGATTTCCAACTCGGTTGCCACCGGTTCCGTAATGCGAATCAATTCGCCAGCCCGATCTAGTGCCTGAACGAATTCGCTAAATGCGCGATATGCCATAATAGGTCAAATGAAAGAAATATGAACAGGCTCAGTGCCCAAAATAGCACCCTGTTTCGGGGACAGTACACCAGCCATTTCTCAATAGCGCAGGTACTCCCATCCAGTGCAACGACCTCCTTCGAAAAAGGCCGTTTTGTACGGTATTTCTGCCGAAACAATCTCGGGAAAGCGGTAAAACGAATATGGATAAGGGCCAAACGAATAGAAAAAATGGTTGCCCCGCCAAAGTCCGCCGCGCGAAAAGGCAAATCCATCGTAGCCTGGATAGTAATAATAGTTCGGCGCAAACTGGCTGCGCAATGTTGTGTAGGTCCAAGCTTCGAACGTACGCCCGGATTGAACCCCTGAACGAATCCGATCGGGACTTCCCCAGGCAAGGTAGACAGCAGCTTTCGACAGACCTTCCCTGATCCCGCCCTGGCGAACCAACGACTGATCTGCAGGGGTAAGCAAACCGTAAAGTTGTGGATTTGATTGAATGCGGCTCTCGATCGTGGAACAGCCGGCCAGAAAAAGCAGCAGAAGCGTCACCACTCCCGCCCAGAGCTTGCCACCATACATAATTACCTCCGTTCTGAGGACGTTACGCGAGATGGAAGCTCTCTTCAATCGCTTCAAATATTCGCCCGGCGCCGGAAGTCTCAGCGCGCTAGCGCCTTGCGCGAAGTCCCGCACAGCGTAGTTTATCCGACATGGAAGATCGATTTGGCCATCGAGTCAATTATTTGCGGGTATCGATCACCGACAGATGCAACGAGCGCTGCCTCTACTGCATGCCGCAAGAGCTGCAGGAATGGCTGCCACGTTCCGAGGTTCTAAACTACGACGAGATAACCCGCCTGGTACGCATAGCTTCGGGCCTCGGAGTAACCAAGATCCGCGTTACCGGCGGTGAACCGCTGACCCGTCGCGACGTCTTGATCCTATTCCGGCGACTCAGCGAATTAAGGCGGATCACCGACATTGGAATTTCCACCAACGGTTCGCTCCTGGCAAAGCCGGCCGATGGCGGCGAGACCCTGGCAAGAGCGTTGGTTAAACTTCGCGTTAAAACGGCGAACATTTCACTCGATACGCTCGATCCAGAAATCTTTTGCGCCATTACAGGACGCGATTTGCTCAAGCAGACCCTGGATGGTATCGCGGCAGCAAAGGCAGCCGGCTTCGAAAAAGTGAAGCTAAACGCAGTCTTGATGCGCGGACGAAACGAGGGGGAGATAGGCAACCTTGTCCGATTCGCGCGTGAAGAGGATTTGCTGATCCGTTTTATTGAGCTAATGCCCGTAAGCTCGACCGATGTCTTAACCGAACAGAATTTTTTACCGGTCGGTGAAGCGCGACGTCAAATCGAGGCGGAATTCGGGCCCTTAATTCCTGAGCCCGAGTTTCGCACCAATGGACCGGCGCTCTATTACCGATTCCGAGAAGGCCAGCAACGTATCGGGTTCATTGGAGCGATGACAAATCTGCACTTCTGCGAGAGCTGCAACAAACTAAGGCTTACTTGCGACGGAAAGCTTCGGCCGTGTCTTGGAAGCCACCTGGAGTTCGATATCAAGACGCCGATGCGTCAGGGAGCCAACGACGAAGAACTCCGCCGATTCTTCCTTCAGGTGGTTGATCGCAAGCCGCAACAACACGACTTCCGGGACAACTACCGACCTGGCCGCAAGATGGTTGCTATCGGAGGGTAACGGATGGGGGATGAGCTTTCTCATATCGCCGACGACGGCTCCGCGAGAATGGTCGACGTATCAGCCAAGCCAATCTCCCGGCGATGGGCCACTGCGGAAGCGACCATCGCGCTGCGGCCGGAGACGGTTGCGAAGATTGAAGCCAACCAGGTGGCTAAGGGGAATGTATTGGCTACCGCCCGCATCGCAGCGATTCAAGCGGTCAAGCGCACGAACGAGTTAATTCCTCTGTGTCACTCCCTGCCCGTGCAACACGCGCAGATCGAGTTCGAGAACAGGCCGGATGGCATCCGGATCGAGTGCCGGGTTACCGCTACCGCGCAGACGGGCGTCGAAATGGAAGCTCTGACCGGAGCAAGTATTGCGGCGCTGACAATTTACGATATGTGTAAAGCAATCGACAAATCAATGGTCGTCTCAGACCTTCGCCTGATATCCAAGACTAAGAAAGCTCTATGAACCAGATCACGGTCGGTGTGATCACCATCTCGGATCGTGCATCACAGGGCTTGTATGACGACCTGGGCGGGCCAGCCGTCAAGGAAGCGGCAATCCGGTATGGCTGGCAAATTCTGGCCGAAGCAATCGTTCCAGACGAAATCGCCCGGATTCAGGAAGCGATCCAGTCGTTCTCAGCGCAAGGCTGCGGCCTCATTCTAACTACAGGGGGAACAGGAGCCGCGCCTCGGGACGTGACACCGGAGGCTATCAGAGCGATAATGCGCGTCGAGTTGCCTGGTTTCGGCGAAGTAATGCGGGGGGAATCGATGAAACTAACCCCAAACGCAATTTTATCCCGATGCCTTGGAGCCATTGTCGACCAATCCCTCGTAATCGCCCTCCCGGGCAAACCGCAGGGTGCTGTAGATTGTCTTGGGTTCGTTGCGGGCGCTGTTCCGCATTCCGTTAAAATCGCGCAGGAAATTCCAACCGCGTGCTAGCTCAAGAATTCCACGATCGCCGGCAGCAACAAGAGAAGGTCAGCGAGCAGGCTCAACAGCACAGGCTGGATCCGGCAGCGAAGAGAAAATAGCAGCACGGTACAACCAATGGCCAGCGCTGCCGGCATGAGCGTGCCTGCCAGACCAAACCAGGACAGGGCGATGGTAGTCAATATCAGTGCGCCTGCCAAAAGAACCAACAATCCACGAGTCCGTTCGTGCCCTAGCAACGTAGGGATTGTTTTTGTTCCGGTAATGCGGTCTCCGATGATATCGCGATAATCAAAAACCAGGCTATTCATTGTCAGCACCAGGAAGATCCAGAAAAGAATCAGCCATTCCCTCTGTCGAGGTATCCTTCCGATTTCCAGCACAGGCCAAAGAACCAAAACAACGGCGATGACGCCCGGCGCAATCAGTGACTTCAAGTAAGGAAGGTCTTTCAATCGGAAATCGGTGGAGGGAACTGGTCGCGAGTAGAAATGAATGACCCAGAAGGCAGCGGCGAGCGGGAGCAGCAGCCACCAACGGCCTGTGACGAGCGGCCAGAATAACAAAATGGCGCCCGATAAACAAAGAAGGAGGGAGCGGAGCGGCCGGAGCCTCGCACTCCAGCGAAACCTCAGAGGAGTATTCAGTCTATCGGCCGGGTCCAGATAAAGGTGATCCAGGTTGTAGACAAGCAAGTAACCCGCGAACCAGAGCGGCGCGGAGGAACTCCATTCAATCTGCAGTATTTTGCAGGCAACGCATCCAAGGGCGGTGATCGCCGAGGCACCCACCAATTCCAGCAGATAAACTGAGATCAAAAGCGACTTGAACCAGTTGGCGCTTCCTGGATGCCGAGTCATGTGAATGCTCTCACGGGGAGAACTAAACAGGCAACTAAGGTTCGGATCAAGAAGGTGGACAGAGCCTCTCGGTTCCGACTAAAATGCGAACACGAGCTGCAATTTTCACGACTTCTTAAATCAGATTGTTTCCTTGACGATCATGGTGCCTGTACCTAGATACAGGCTGGCTGCCGGGAGGTGGGTCACCGAAGAACCCAACGACAGTACCTCGTACGGGAGGTGACCCGAGAAGCCAAGGAATGAATCAAAACCCAAGCAAGAAAAAGGCAGATTTTGATGTTTAACGGTCTCCTCGGATTATTCTCAAACGACATCGGCATCGACCTGGGTACTGCCAACACTCTCGTATACGTCAAAGACCAAGGGATCGTCCTGCGTGAACCATCGGTGGTTGCGGTACGGGCCGGGACAAGCCAGGTCCTCGCGGTGGGAGACGAAGCCAAGCGGATGCTCGGTCGGACACCGGGCAATATTGTGGCCGTCAGGCCGCTGAAAGATGGCGTTATTGCCGATTTTGAAATGACCGAGTCGATGCTCCGGCATTTCATCACCAAGGTGCACAATCGAAAGTGGGTGCGTCCTCGGGTGGTGATCGCGGTACCGTCCGGAATTACGGAAGTCGAAAAACGCGCCGTTAAGGAATCCGCAGCGCACGCCGGCGCTCGAGAAGTCTATTTAATCGAAGAACCGATGGCGGCGGCCATCGGCGTCGGTCTCCCTGTCCAGGACGCGGCCGGGAACATGATCATCGACATCGGGGGAGGCACGACTGAGGTCGCCCTGATTTCGCTTTCAGGCATCGTCTTCAGCCGAAGTGTTCGGGTCGCCGGCGACGAGCTTGACGAAGCGATTGCCGGGTACATGAAGCGGGCTTACAACCTTATGATCGGAGAGCGAACCGCCGAAGAAATCAAGATCAAGATCGGGAGCGCTTACCCGGTTGAAAAGGAAACGAGCATGGAGGTCAAAGGCCGGGATTTAGTGGCAGGGCTTCCCAAAACATTGACGATTACTTCCCAAGAGGTAAGAGAGGCTCTTCTGGAACCGATTTCCACCATCGTGGAATCAGTCCGGGTGACTCTGGAACGGTGCCCTCCGGAACTCTCAGCGGACCTGGTCGATCGTGGCTTGGTGCTGGCCGGCGGAGGCGCCTTGCTTCGGGGCCTGGACAAACTATTGCAAGAGGAAACCGGTCTCCCGGTTCACGTAGCCGAGGACCCTCTCAGCGCTGTGGCGGAAGGCACAGGCCGAGCGCTAAGTGAACTTAAGTTCCTGCGTCAAGTGGCTTCCTCAGATAGACCGGCTCGATAACGCGGATCGCGCGTTGAGCGGCTCTGCATGAAGAGCTCTACCATAACAGCCGTTGGGATCTTCGGGGTTCTGGTCATTCTGCTCTTTCTATTGCCCCAAACAGCGAAGCAGCAACTGCAGGGGGCTCTGTTTCAATGGATCTCTCCAATCTTGCGTACGGGCGCTTCGGTGCAAAAAGAACTGGGGGGAGTCAGAGGCGGGCTGAAGCACTTGGATGAACTTCAGCGCGAGAACCAGGAATTGAAACTCGAGAACGAACAACTGCGCGCAACAAATTCGCTTTTGAATAATCTTGAGACCGAAGTAAATCGGCTGAATCGCGCGCTTGGCTTTCGCGAACAGTCCCCCTTCAAGTTGCTTCCTGCTCGCGTGATTTCGAGGGAAAGCGCGACTTGGTGGAACACTTGCACCATCGGCCGCGGCTCCAAGGACGGAATCGCCACCGATATGGCGGTGGTAACCGAGGACGGTCTGGTTGGCAAGATCATCACGGTCGGCAAAGATGTCGCCGTAGTTCTCATCGTTTCTGACGAGAGCTTGCGCGTTTCAGCGTCGATTGAAGGCACCCAGGAGCAAGGAATTTTGAGCGGTACCCGCGCCTCATCGAACTACGCGCCTGATTTGAGGATACGCTTTTTGAGTAAGACGGCGAATCTGAAACCCGGGATGAAAGTGCTGACAGCCGGAGCCGGGGGAGTCTTCCCTTCAGGCCTCGTGCTGGGCACCGTGATAGATTTTTCCGCCAGGGAGTTAGACGGAGTCGCTTCGGTGAAGCCGGCGGCGGATCTGGCCGATCTTCAGGATGTTTTCGTTATCATTCGGCAAAAATGATCCCGTTCTTTCTCTCGCTCGTCGTCCTGATCTTTGGATCGTTTGTCTTTCAGTTTTTTCTGCCCCCGATGCTCCTGCTGAAAGGAGCCGCGATTCTTTTCGTTCCCGCGATTTACTTTTACGGATGTGTCTCGCTGCCCTTTCCGATGATGCTGGCCTTAACCTTTGTGACCGGCCTCCTTAACGATCTCCTTCTTGTGCCCCAGGTGAAAGATCACTTAGATTACACGGCCGGTGTGTCTGTGCTGGTTTATTTGGGACCGGGGTTGATAATGCATGGATTAAAACCTTTATTTCTCAGACACCGGTGGGAACTTCATTTGTTGCTCGCAGAGATCGGGGCCGTCTTAACCCCATTTCTTTTGTTGGCGCAATACGCTATCTTGAGTATTGAGCGTACGGAATTCTTTTATAGTGACGTGATAGTATGGCGGATCGTTGGTCCCGGCTTAATTTCTCTTGTGATCGCGCCATGTGTCTTCTTTATTCTCACCCCGCTATCGCACATGCTAGGGTATCGACCAGGTTTGCCTTTAGCGAGATGAGTTAGATCTATGGCTCGACCCAAGAAATCGTCTGTTCTCGATTTTAGGATTTTGTGCCTCGCAGCTCTCATTCTCGCCTCTCTGGTCGCCATCGGTGTCCGTCTTTGGTTCGTCCAAGTTAAGATGTCCGATTTTTATCGCGGCCGTATCCAGGGAAGCTCCGAGGTAACGGTTCGCATCCCATCGGTCAGAGGAGAAATTCGGGACCGGAACGGCGTCCCGCTGGTAACGAATCGGCCGAGCTACGAGGTCGACTTTTATCTGCCAGATTTGGTCAGCGGATACAGAAAACAGTACGGGCAGCCGCCAATCGTCGAATTTCGAGCGAAGGACGCGAACGGGATGTTGCACGATCGCAAAGAAGCGGACATCGTGCAGATCGTCGACAAAACGATCATACCGCGCCTGGAAAAGCTCAAGGTTGCCGAACCTTACAATTCGGAGCGGCTCCGCACTCACTTCCGCAACAATACTTTAGTGCCGTTTACTTATCGAGAGGATCTCGATTTTACCACGTTTTCGAAATTCGCGGAGAAAGATCTCGGGTTGCCAGGCGTCCAGGTCAACGTCAGACCGGTTCGAAAATACATGTATAACTCGATGGCAGCCCATCTCCTTGGTTATGTGGGAACTGCTCGAGATATCAACAAGCTTCCGGACATCAGAGACTTCAATTTTTATGAGCCGGACATCCAGGGGAAAACCAACGTGGAATTCTATCTGGATGACGCACTCCGGGGAAAGCCTGGAAAACGGATCTTAAGAAAGAATGCCAAGAATCGGCTCGAAGGGGAAAAAGAGGTCATACAGCCTACACCCGGTGCTAACGTCTATCTGACCATCGATGCTCGCATCCAGTACATCACCGAACGAGCGTTACGAGCGGTAGGCAGAGCAGCAGCCGTCGTGGTCGACCCAAACAACGGGCAAATCCTCGCGATGGCGTCGGTGCCATCTTACGACCCAAACAAATTCATCCCCGCGATTTCAGCGAGAGACTGGGCGGCCCTAAAGGATGCGGACGCGGATCCGCTGACGAATCGTGCGATTAGTGCGTTTGCCCCGGGATCGACGTACAAGATTGCTACCTCTCTCGCGGGGCTTACCAAAGGCCTGGCCAAGGCGGTGTATACCTGCAACGGCGGCGTGACCTATGGCAACACTTACATGCGCTGCTGGATTCAGTCGGAGCATGGCGGTACACACGGGCCGCAAACACTGACCGAAGCAATCAAGAATTCCTGTGACGCGTTCTTTTATCAATACGGAAACGCAGCCGGCATTGACGCGATCGATGCAGTCGGGAAGACTTTGGGCCTGGGCGAGCCGGCCGGGATAGAACTCACCAACGAAGCTTCTGGCCTTCTTCCTTCGCCGACCTGGTTGCGGACAACGCGCAACGAGCGGTGGAGCCAGGGTCAAACCGCAAACTCTTCGATTGGCCAGGGCTATGTGTTGGCTACCCCTCTGCAAATGGCCATGATCGCCGCGACCGTCGGAAACGGCGGAGTCTCGTATCAACCGGCTTTAATCCACCAGATTCAGGAGCCCGACGGCACTTCGGTGCGACGCCCGGAGAAAATCCGGGGCGATCTTAGACAAATGAATAATCTTACCGCGGACCAGATCGAGATCGTTCGTAAGGGGATGTGGCGGGTGGTCAACGATTCCGGCACCGGCGCTCGGGCCAAGGTACCCGGAGTGATCGTGGCCGGCAAGACCGGCACCGCCCAGGCTTGGACAGACGGTGAGAAAGACGACAACGCCTGGTTCATCGCTTTCGCGCCATATGATCACCCGAAACTCGCATTGGCGGTGATCGTTCAGGGCGGGAAGGCTGGGGGCGAGGTCGCTGCGCCGATTGCCGCGAAAATCATCGAGGAAAGCCTGGCCCTTGAACGCGGCTACGACCCCGAAATCAAGCCGATGGATCCAGGCATTGGTAACTTTAAAGCAGTTGACCGCGTCGATTTTAAAAACAGCACTGTCCCTGCGCAATTCTCGTCGACGGACGACGAAACCTCCGACACCACCCCGGTTGATGACGAAGTAAAACATTCCAAACGGAAACGGGCTGAGGTCGCCGAGCCGGACATTCGTCCCGACGCAGACAACCATCGCGTCGCTTCGCGCGCTGAGCCGACCCCGGAAAAACGGCACAGTTTTTTCGATTTTTTCAAGAGAAAGCCAAAGGAAGAATCCCAGGGTCAGCAGCCAGCGGAGCAACAGCAGAAAAAGCATCACTTTCTGTTCTTTTAAACCCTGGACTCCTCCAACTTTCTCAAATTTTCAAAATGCTCGACAAAGTTAAACAATTTCTCGGCCTATCAAATCGAAAGACTGGCAATCAGATAGTTATTAGTTGTGAAAAGCTCGAGCGGCGGGTCGCGCTTCTCGAAGATGGTGTGCTGGAAGAGTACAACCTCGAAAGAGATACGGACCGAAACATCGTTGGCAGTATCTTCAAAGGCAAAGTCAAAAACATCGAGCATGGACTGAAGGCCATGTTCGTCGATATCGGTTTTGAAAAGAACGCTTTCCTCCATTTCTGGGATGCCCTTCCTGGCCTCGACAGCAGTGTGGAAGAAGTCAACCGTGCGACTGAACGCAAGTCGAAGAAGAAGATTACGGCCAAAGATGTGCCGGAGATCTACCCAGTCGGCTCGGAAGTCATGGTGCAGGTAACCAAGGGTCCAATCAGCAATAAGGGTCCCCGTATTACCACCAACATTAGCCTGGCTGGGCGTTACCTGGTCCTGATGCCACACAGCGACCAGAGCGGTATTTCGCGCAAGATCGAGGATCCCAAGGAGCGCGAGCGTCTGAGAACGATCTTGCAAAGACTCGATATACCAGAAGGGATGGGGGTCATTATCCGAACCATCGGGGAAGGTCAACGCGCACGTTACTTCGTCCGCGATCTTGGCCTGCTGATCGAACAGTGGCGCCAAATCGAAGAAGCCTTCAAGACCAGGCCGGCGCCGGCGGTCTTGTTTCAGGAGCCCGACCTGGTGGACCGAACCGTCCGGGATTTCCTAACAGAAGAAATAAACGTTGTCTACTGTGACGATGAAGTGGCTGTGGAGCGCATGCAAAACCTCGTCGGCCAAATCTCCAAACGGTCGAAAAAGCGAATCTTTTTGTACGATGAGGCGACTCCGATATTCGACAAGTTCAACGTCCAAAAGCAAATCGATGACGCCTTTCATCGGCAGGTCTGGTTGAGATGCGGTGGTTACATCGTGATTGACGAGACGGAGGCGCTGATTGCGATCGACGTCAATACCGGTCGCAACAAAGGTGCGCGAGACGTTGAAAAGACGATCCTCCAGACCAATCTGGAGGCAACGGATGAAATTGCGCGCCAACTGCGCCTGCGAAATATCGGTGGGCTGATCATCAGCGACTTCATCGATATGAAGAACAGGAAAGATCAGCAACTGGTCTACAACCGGATGAAGGAACGCCTGAAGAGAGACAAGGCAAAGACCCATGTCCTGCCGATCTCCGCACTGGGACTAATGGAGATGACCCGGCAACGCGCACAGGAGAGCTTGACAGGGTCAATGTTCGTCACTTGTCCGTACTGCAACGGTCGGGCCGTGGTCAAGAGTCCAATGACCATGAGCGTAGAAATTCAAAGAGCCTTACACACCCTGCTGCGTCAGAACCCGAACGTGCACGAAGTTCGAATCATCGTAAATCCCGAAGTGCTGAACCGCTTGAAAACTGAAGATGAGGAATTGCTGGTCGATATCGAACGCAAGTATTCCGGGCGTCTAACCTTCCGCACTGATCCGACTTACCACAACGAGAAATTCCTGATCCTTGACGGTGCGAACAATCAGGAATTGCGCGCCTAGCCTGCATCGATCACAAATCCTCAGAGATTTGTGAGCGACGCAGCTGTAGCCGCGGAACTCTCCGGCGACGCCGGAAAACTCCGCTGCTTTTTGGAGAGAAGAGTTTAAAAACATTTTGATTCGATGGATCAATTTTTAAAAAGGCTCTTAAACAGACGCACAGCGTCTGTTTAAGTTAAGAGCTTTCTAGCCCGCAATGAGCTCGTCGCTTCGGCTTTTGCATTATTTTTGCGGGCTAGCTACTCGTCGGCGCTCCGCAACAGAAACGCCGCACACACGCAGGTTACGACGGTACCAATGCCAAGGAAAAGCAGATCACCGAGGATAGGGCTGATATGGGCACGATGAAGGTTCACATTCCGAAAGGCGCGACAAAAATGGGTCAGCGGAAAAAGCTCCGAGCACATGCGGACCGGTCTCGGCAATTGGTTTAAGGGAGCAAACGCACCTGACAGCAGCATGACCGGCAAAAGGAAGAAAATTGAAAACTGGATTGCCTGAGTCTGGGTGCGCGAAAACACGGAAATCAGTAAACCGAGTCCCAGCGAAAACAGGAGAAACAAGAAGCAGGTCAGCGAGAGCAGTAACGGTTCGTGAAATCTGACGCCAAAATGCAGATTGCCGACCGCGATCGTGCTGGCGATCAAAAACATCGAGATGACAAGGTAGGGCAGCACCTTGCCGATGACGATTTCGGATTGGCGAAGGGGAGTAACCAGCAATTGAGATAGCGTTCCGACCTCTCGTTCCCTGGTGACTGTGCTGGCAATTAAAGTCACCGTAATTAACTGCAGGATGAGGCCAACGATACCCGGCATGACATAGTCGATGAAAGAGAGTTTCGGATTATAGAGCGTTTCGATTTTGACGTCCCACGGAGTCATCATCGAAGTAAATTGGTGCCTGACTTCGACCGAGAGTTGTTTTCCAAGATCGATGACTTCGTCCGGTAGATTCTCGATAAGATTATCTCTCCGTTTTCCCTGATAATCTCCGAGTGTTTCCTGGAGCACTCCCTGAACCGACGGTGCGGTGTTCGTATCTGTTCCGTCCAGGATGGCGCGGATAGCGATTGGATCTCCATCGGTGAGGCCCTGACCCCAGCCGCGCGGAATGACAATAGCGGCCTGCGCCTGGGCCGGGAAAAGTTCGATCTTACCGTCAGGGTCGCCACGCCATGGAATCCAATCGAAAGTGTCCTTTGTTTTGAGGAGATTCATGAACTCCTGGCTTTCCTTGCTATGATCCGCATCGAAATACATCGCAGGGACATCTCGGATGGACGAATTCTCAAAGGCATGCCCGAAAAGGAAGGTAAAAAAAGGCGGCAAGACGACGATCAGGGCTACCACACGTCTGTCTCGCCAAACGTGAACAAACTCCTTGTAGGCAATCGCCAGGACCGCATTCCATGAAATCATAAATCGCGCCCGATTTCCGCCGTTTCTCTCTGATCCCGGCGCTGGCGGTAGTAGCCTTGAGAATAAGCCTGGAAAACATCCTCCATATCGGGCTCGACCCAGCCATATCCGAGGAACTTCAGTTTAGGAAATGGCCAATGGTTTTGCCACGATCTTAGCAATGCCTCCGGATCTTCCACCCGGATTCGCAGGTTCCCGCTCCGGAGATCGGCTCCGTAAACTCCATCCAGTTTGCGGAATTCGAACATGGCGGTCATGGCAGGTTCAACTTGCAATTCGAGAATATGCCCGTTGAGACTTTCCTTCAGGTCTCTCGGCGAGCCTTTGGCGATCAGCCGACCTGTATCAATAAACGCAACTTCCGTACAGCGTTCGGCTTCGTCCATATAGTGCGTCGTCACAAAGATTGTCGTGCCCTGCTGGCTAAATTCGTAAAGCAGGTCCCAGATCTGCTGGCGGTGCGCCGGATCCAAGCCGGCCGTTGGTTCGTCCAGAAAAAGCAGGGTCGGCTCGTGGATGAGAGCGCAAGCTATCGCCAGAAGCTGCTTGTAGCCACCAGACAGCCTGCCGGCTCTTTCCCCTTCCCTCAACTCCAGATCCATGTCGCCTAGAACTTTCGTGATCCGACGGTTTATTTCACCACGAGGTACTCCGTAAGCCTGTCCGAAGAAACGGAGGTTCTCGACTACCGTAAGGTCTGCGTAAAGGCTGAATCTCTGCGGTACATAGCCAAACCGCGACCGAATTCGAAATCGATCTTTCCAGATATCAAATCCGGCGATTGAACCGCTGCCGGAGGTCGGCTTGGTCAACCCGCAAAGCATGCGGATCGTCGTCGTTTTCCCAGCGCCGTTGGCGCCCAGAAACCCGAAGATCTCACCTCGCCCAACCGACATCGAGATCTTGTTCGTGGCAATTTTTTTGCCAAACTTTTTCGACAGATCCTTGAGGTCAATCAGCGATTCAACCATGGAATTCTAAAGAGGACCTCTCTCGCCTGATCCTTTAGCAGATCGATACCCCAGAATCACTCGTCAGGTCAAAACAATGCTGACAGTCCAAGATGCAGATAGGGAACCACCTGTTCAGACTTCACTTTGAAGCCGTCCGCGACGTGCGGATAATAGAAGCGCCGGTACGGAGTACAACCGCCTTCTAAATCCAGCGTAACTCTTTTAGAGATCTTCCAGGTCAAACCGGCACCTGCTCGAATTTCGTCGTATTGGAGGATCGCGTTGTTGAGCTGCGGAAGGCCTCTCGACGTGCCGAACTGGTTATCTACCACGAACGTTTCTTCGCGCACGTCAGCGCCAGCAAACAAAGTGACGCTGTCTGAGAGAAGGTATTGGATCTGCGGGCGTGGAGGAATTCCTTCAATTACCCATTTGTCAGAAACCTTCCAATGGACTCCGATGACAGGAAATACCGGGGTCGCGGCATTGACATCCACGTAAATTCCGGCCAAGAAAATGAGATCCGCACTGACAAAATAGGAGCCCGCAATCTGGAAAGGCACGTTGAAATCCTGCCATGAGATGTCGCGAGCGTTGCTATAAATGCCAGGAAATGCACCAATTCGCAAAAGGATCGCCGGCGAGACCTGAATATCTGCGCCAACTTCCAGGGTTTCGGCCTGCAACGAGTACGGTATCGGCGCCTTAGCTTCTGGATTGAAAAAGTAACCTTGCCATCCGGCGCCGAATCGCAACAGCGTCGAGTCGCGGATCTGCGTGGAGAGCACGAATTTGGCTGCACTACTGATCTCCGTGATGTCACCGACGTTTTGCGAGCCCGCGCTCGCAGCGCCTCTTCCAAAAAAGGAACCCTCAGCATCCATTTCGTAGGAAAGTGGCGAGGCGGACGGCGACGACGCAAGGGGGGCACTTAAACGCTTCATAATGCCCTGGGCGTTTAGCGTTCCACATCCAATGCTGAAGATTAAGGAAAAGGCCGCCGTCGCTTGTAAAATCCAACACCCGCGGAGTCTCATGAAGCGTTTTTAACAAACTGCGCGAAAACATCAACCCCTGGAGCCTTCGCGAAGAAAGGCTTTAACGGTCTTTTGAATTTCACGCATCATCGCAGCCCCTGAGCCAAGTCTTTCGACTCCGCGCAATTCTCCCAACTGCTCAGCCGAAATCATGTCAATTCGCCAGATCAATGTGGCATCCTGATTCTCGACTTTGACGGGCCACATTTGATAGAACGTCAACACAGCGTAGACGGCACCACTGGCGTAATACTGGAGGTCGGCAGTCTGCCAGCCATCACCAGCCGGTTTTCCATACGAAGCCGACAGACTCACCGCGGCTATCCCATCGGCATCGAACATTTGCCAGGACTGTGAAGACGGAGCAGAACCGCGCCCACCCCCGATCGGTGTCGAAGAAATCAGAGAGCCAAAATGGGTCCGGACATTCCCACTTTCGCGAATCAGTCGGGAAACCTCTTCTCCGACTCGGACCGACGACCCGCCCGTCTCGTACGGCGCTTGCGTCCCAAGACCCCCAGAATTGAAGCTCTGCACTCGATCCGCAAGAATTTTGCTCCAAAATGCGACCACGCTCGCAGGCATCGCCCCATCGCCAGAACCACCTGGAGAAAACATTCTTGCTTCAGCGTTGCTGAGTTGAAGTTTGGCGGTTTCCTGCGGCAATCTCAGCGTTGCCTCGACGAAAGCTTTCACCGAAGAATTTGACCGCGCCGACGCCAGGGACTGAAAATCACCCGGATTGCCTCTGCCGGAAACCTCACCCTGCATGTATACTTTTAACTCCGGGTGGCGAGTCGGATTCCACTGTTGCTGAAGGGCGACGGTCGCTTTCACGGGAGCACGAACGACATAAGCGCTTTCAACCGACAAGCCCCGGGCAAAACTCATCGCCGGCCCCTTGGAGGCCAGCACTTCGCCTCCCGCCATTTTCCCCAAATCGGCATCTTTGAAAACCGAGAGTGACCGAAGATCGGTCACCGGGTCCGCCTTGCTTACGTGTGGCCCTAACACGCCGATCGCTGCCGCAAAAAGCACAAAAAACAATCTGCGGTTAGCACCATGTCCTCGAATGACAAGATTTGCTGTTCTCAAAACGCCGCATGATACTCTGCCGCTTCAGAAGCGTCAACCTGGGGCACTGTTCCCTCCGCCAGGGGCGGACGGCTTTTCGGCGCTTTGATTTTTCGTTGGCGCCTCTCTCGCTCTTACCTATGTTGCATTCCCGCCTTATGGAAGCTGATTTGAAATCATTGGTCGACGCCGGAAAACTCAACGTAAAAGCTGCAACCGCGTTAGACCAGCTGAAGCCGCAAACATTTTGCCTCCATAAAAGCTGGGGGTTTGGACAGATCAGCGGTTGGAACCTCCTGCTGAATCAGATTGTGGTCGATTTCGGTGAAAAGAAGAATCATTCGATGCAGCTGCAGTACGCCGCTGAAACACTTCAACCACTACCAGACACCCACATCTTCGTGCGCAAGATCAAGCAAGCGGAGGTCCTGCGCAACTTCGCGGAAAATGATGTTCCTCAACTTGTCGAGCTCGTCTTAGAGAGCTTTGGCGGCAAGGCGACACAGGAGCAGCTGCAACGGGCCCTCTCACCGGAAGTTGTCTCCGAAGGTGATTTCAAGAGGTGGTGGGACGCTGCCAAGAAGTCATTGCGCAAGGCTGGAAGCTTCACCTTGCCTGCCAGGAAAACTGAGCCGATTACGATGCGCGACGGATCCGTCTCGTTCCTCGATGAGCTGATCAATTCGTTTCAAAATGCGCATCGGCTGAAGGAACAGCTCAATTATCTCGACCAGATCCTCAAGAACGCCGACACATTTGCCGGCAAAGAAAAAGAGTTGCAGGTGGTCGTCTCGCAGAGCGAGGAAATCGCAACCCGAAATCAGCGCCTGAACCCGTCTCAAGCTATTGAGCTTCTGATTTCTCGGGACGAACTTTGCGCGAACCTGCCTGGGTTGACGAAAGGTCCAATCGCCCTGCCCGATTTGTTAAGAGAGCATGAACACAAACTCGGTGAAATTATCTCACGCGTACCCGCGAACAAACAGCGCCGGGTGTTGGTCGAGTTTCCCGAAGCTTTTCCCGACAATTGGATTCCCCGCCTCATCACTATTCTGCAATCTGCCGGGTTTCGTCTGATCGGAGAGATAGCGAAAATCCTCGTTGAACACGGCCAAACCGACGAGCTTCACCAAACGCTCAACCGCGCCATAAAAGAACACTCGATATCCTCCGACGCGCTATACTGGCTTTGCAAAGAACGCGGCGCCGGTTCCTTTGCCGACCTGCTCGACTCGGAGCTGATGACCTCTATCTTCAGCGCGCTCGAGCGTGACCAATTCAATGAAAATCGTCGCGGATCAAGACTGCACGACCTGTTGACCGACGACCGGGATCTCGTTTCGGACCTCATCATCAATGCTCCGTTACCGCAGGCGCGGGACCTGATGCGTCGGATGATGGTCACCCCGGCATTCGAAGAGCTGAACAAGCGCTCTCTCATGGCACGGATGATCAAGACTCATCCTGAGTTGCAATCGATGTTGACCGGTGACTCTGAGGAGAGAGCGGAAGCTCTGATCGTGTCCTGGTCGAGTCTGCAGAAGCGAAAGGATGAATACGACGAGTTGATCTCGAAGAAAATTCCGGAGAATACCAAAGAAATTGGCATCGCTCGCTCATACGGGGATCTTCGCGAAAACTTTGAGTTCAAGGCCGCCAAGGAGATGCAGGCAGTGCTGATGCGGCGAAAAGCCGAACTCGAACAGATGCTGGAGAGAGCCCGGGGATCAAATTTCGAAAACGCGGACCTCTCGCAAGTTTCGATCGGCACGAAGGTCACTCTTCGTGAACCCGAGTCTGAGAAGACTCTGGAGTACACGATTCTTGGTGCTTGGGACAGTGCGCCGGAACAGAATATTGTCTCCTACCAAACCGCTATCGGACAGGCGCTGCTCGGGAAGAAGCCCGGCCAGACAGCCGAACTGCCCACCGAAACGGGCAGTCGACAAGTCGAGATTGTCGAGATCGAAGCGTACAAAGCCTCAGAAGTGGCGACGCTGCAAACGAGGTAAGCGAACCCTACCGGCTTAAACTTGTGGAGATCCGACGCAAATCGGCAGCGGTTCGCTTCTTCGACAATCCACCGCTGAATTGGAGGCGATCCGTTCATGAGCCTTGCGACTAACGAAATTTTTGGGTTACAATTTCCGCATGTCTCTAACGATCATTTCTGAAATACGAGCGCGGCAGGTCTTGGACTCGCGAGGGAATCCAACGGTCGAAGTCGAGGTAGAATTAGCGGGCGGCGCAGTGGGCCGGGCAATCGTTCCAAGCGGAGCAAGTACTGGTGAACACGAAGCCTGGGAACTCCGCGACGGCGACAAAAGCAAGTATCTCGGCAAAGGTGTTTTAAAAGCCGTAGGCAACGTCGAAGACAAGATCGCCGAAGTCATTACGGGTATGGACGCGCTTGACCAGATTGGAATAGATAAGGCGATGATTGCCCTCGACGGTTCCGCGAACAAAAAAGACCTTGGCGCTAATGCGATCCTCGGAGTCTCGCTCTCAGTCGCGCACGCCGCCGCCGCCCAACTTGGTCTTCCGCTCTTCCGTTATTTGGGTGGCCCCAACGCCAAAGTGTTGCCCGTTCCGATGATGAATATTATCAACGGCGGAGCCCATTCGGACGCCCCGGTCGATTTTCAGGAATTCATGATCATGCCGAAAGGTGCGCCCTCCTTTTCCGAGGCACTTCGCTATGGCGCAGAGGTATTTCATGCGCTCAAGAGCGTTCTGAAAGCACGCGGCCTTTCCACCGCGGTTGGCGATGAAGGGGGATTTGCCCCAAATCTCAACAGTGCTGAAGATGCACTTGACACTATCGGGAAGGCGGTCGAGAAAGCTGGCTACAAACTCGGTGAAGATATCTTCTTCGCGCTCGATCCAGCTTCCAGCGAGTTCTACGACGCTAATTCAGGCGCCTATGTTTTCAAAAAATCCGATGGCTCAAAGAAATCACCGGATGAACTCGTTTCCTACTATCAACAGCTTTGTTCAAAATACCCTATCATTTCGATCGAGGACGGCTTTGCGGAAAATGACTGGGCAGGTTGGAAGAAACTGACTGCGACTCTCGGCGAGAAGATTCAGCTCGTCGGCGACGACCTGTTCGTAACCAATGTCGATTTTCTTCGCAAAGGGATCCGGGAGGGCGTTGCTAATTCGATCCTCGTTAAGGTGAATCAGATTGGCTCTCTCACTGAAACTTTGGACGCCATCGAGCTTGCCAGAGAGAATGGTTACACGGCCGTCATCAGCCATCGATCCGGTGAAAGTGAAGACACCACCATCGCTGACATCGCCGTCGCGACGAACGCCGGGCAAATCAAGACCGGCTCGCTGTCGCGTACCGATCGTATTGCCAAATACAATCAACTTCTGCGAATCGAAGAAGAACTTGGTGACAACGCTCAGTATGGAGGTAAGATGCGCTGAGTGAGAGCCGGCTTAGTGCCCGATGATTACGACCAACCCAGGGGGGACTGGATACGTTCGTTACTGAACAAAATCCTGTACCTTCTGGTTTTTGTTGTTGCGGTTATTCTGTTGATTTGTTGGTTCCTGCCCTTAGTAAGGGAACAACAGCGTCAGCAACACGCCTTACAGGCATTAAAGCAGCAGGTTGAGCAGGAGAAGATGAATTACAACAAGCAGAGTAAAAAGCTGACTCTGTTGCAAAACGATCCATCCTATATCGAGCTTTTGGCACGAGATAAGTTAGATCTGATGAAACCGGGTGAAACCATCTTCAGGATGGACCCCGCCCCTGGCAATACCCCTTAGCGCGAAGATCTGACCAGCCAGACGGCTTGTCAGATTTTCGCGCTGAGTGACGGTTTCCACTGCTCAATCGCCTCGAGATAGGCGGATTCCAGGGCTTTGATCTGGCCAGGTTGCCCGAATTCCGCGGCGACGGTTTGCGATGCCGCGACGCCCATTTCTATCCAGCGAACCGGATCCTGCACTACCTTGAGTAAAGAGTTTGCCAGCATTTCGTGATCTCGTTCGGGAACCAGCAAGCCGTTCACTCCGTCGGTAACCGCCTCAGGTATCCCACCATGCAATGTCGCGACAACGGGTAACCCGCTGGCCATCGCTTCAAGCATCGAATTTGGAATGCCCTCTTGATTGGAATCTGGAGGCAACTCGCTCGGGTGGATAAATACATGTGCTCTGGCAAACAGGTCGCGCAGTTCGCGTTGATTGAGAAATCCAGCAAAAATCACCGCGCCGCGGAGATCCAGTTGGGCTGCCAACCCTTCCAGTTCGTTCCGGAGCGGACCCTCTCCAGCAATCACAAACCGCGATTGCGGATACGTCTTTGCGAATTTTGCGAATCCTCGCAAGGCGGTAGACAATCCCTTCTTGGGCACTAACCGGCAGGCCTGGGCAAGCATCCAGGCGCCGTCCTTCGGCGCCGTCCTGGCTGTGTAAGGGAATTCTCGCAGCGGAATTCCGGTCCGATTTAACCGAATCTTTTTGGGGTCGCAATCCAGTTCAATCAAGCGTTCAGCTATAGATCGGCTCCGAACCAGAACAAGGGGGACCAAGCGAAGCAGCTTTCGTAAGTTAGCCTCATAGCCTCGCTCAGTTTCTCGACGCTGGACGTCCATTCCGTGAAAAGAAACGACGCATGGGCGATCCCACCGTTCGATCAAAGGGAGCAGATGAACGCCGGTATTCCCAAAGTAGACGTGCATCAAATCTGGATCGCGTCGCAGGAGAACCCGCCGGGTGATCTCGAATTCTCCTCTGTAGATCAACGCGGGAGCTCGGGTCACGTACTTTAAGAATCCGCGACGGACGAAGTTGTCTCGCGGTCGTTCGAGCAGTTCCAAATCCGGGAATGGATAGCGGTCGCTGTTTTCCCGAAATTTGGTGATTACAAAAGTATCAACATTTTGAAGAGAGGTGATCTGGCGATAGATGTGGAGCATCTCCGCCTTGAGGAAATAGGTGCAATAACTGGCTATTACAGGTTTCAAGCTATTTCCATCTCATTGAATGCGGGCGAAGCGTCCCGCTTTGCTTCTTGGGAGAGAGAAAGCGCCCTTCTTGCTCGATTCTGAGGAAGCCAAGCCCGACGTTTCGACCGACCTGATACGGACCTGCACCGATTACTCCTATAGCGCGAGGGTCTCGCGAGCACTTTGCCTTGTAAGGTTTTCGGGCGAGTGCACCGTCTCGCGAATAATGGTGACGTCGCCGGCGGTCAGTTGGCTGTTTTTCAAGGCGCGAGCGAAGCACCCATATCTGAGTCATACGGGTCGAGCGAGCAACGCGGAAAAACAGCCAACTGGCGCCGGCCCGGAGGGTTGCGTTGAAAATGAGCCGGCGGCCGCGTTGCTCGTCGGTTACGTATCGATTCAGATATGCGCCCTCCTCGCGCCTTGCCGACGGCCCATTTTGAACGCAACGACGTCACCATTATTTGCGAGACGGTGCACTAGAGATCCAAAAGTTTTTCCAGAGCCCTTTTGAAATCTTCAATACCCACTCCATGAGCGGCAGCCATTGGCACGATGACCTTGTCTGAGAATCGGTTTCGGATGGTCACCAGATTATCTTCGGCGCCAGGAAGGTCCATTTTATTGGCAGCAATCATCCAGGACCGTTTGCCAAGTGTCGGGTCGTACAGGTCAAGTTCGCGCCGCAAGGACCCTAGGTCCTCTATCGGGTTGCGCCCTTCGCTACCGGCTGCATCGAGAACGAAGATGAACAGTTTACAGCGGACGATATGGCGCAGAAAATCATGACCCAGGCCCACGTTCTGGTGAGCTCCGGCAATAAGGCCTGGGATATCCGCCAGTGTCGCCCGCTTGTAGCCATCGAACTCCACCACCCCTACGACAGGATTCAGCGTCGTGAATGGATAAGGCGCGACCTTGGGATGTGCCGCCGAGACCCTGCCAAGCAGGGTAGACTTTCCGGCATTCGGGTAGCCCACGAGACCGACGTCGGCAATCTTACGAAGTTCCAAAAGAAAAGAACCCTCTTCTCCTGGTTCGCCCTCTGTGAACTGCCTTGGGGCGCGATTGGTAGAACTCTTGAAATGGGTGTTCCCCTTGCCACCCGAACCTCCGCGGCACAAGACCATCTCTTGATTCTCCTTTGCCAGATCAGCCACCAGCTCACAATCCGCCGGCGCGATAACCACCTTCGGCGGAGGATCAACCGGAGCCTCATCAACCGAAGGAGGTTTCAGGAGTTGACCGGGAATCCGGTAGATTACGGTGCCTATCGGTACCTTATACACGGCGTTTGCGCCCGCTTTCCCGTACATGTTTTTGCCCATGCCGTGTTCACCCCGCGTCGCCTTCAGCAACGGCTGGTAATAGAAATCCACGAGATTGTCCGTGTGCACATCCCCCCGCAAAATAATGTCGCCTCCCTTGCCGCCGTCGCCCCCATTTGGCCCGCCTTTTGGGACAAACTTTTCCCGCCGAAAACTGACACACCCGTTTCCGCCATCACCGGCTTTTGCATGGACTCTGATCTGGTCGACAAACATGGCGGAAACGGTAATGCGTCTTGAGTTTTGGGGCGAAAACCCAATTTAAAACCACGCAAACTCAAAACTCAAAACTCAAAACTCAAGACGCAAAACCCAAAACTCATCCCGCCTGCAGGGACTCGTACATTTTCTTTGTTTCGGCCGCGATCGTGGCCCAGCTGAATTTCTCGACAGCACGCTTGCGCCCGGCAACACCGAATTTTCTCCGCAAAGGTTCGTCCCTCATCAGCAGATTCACTTTATCGGCAAAATCACGGGAAAATTTGTCCGGATTAACGGGTTCAAACGGGCTCTCCTGCATCTGCTCCAATGGCACGAGAAAACCGGTTTCACCATCGACTACTACCTCTTTTATTCCACCCACCGCCGAGGCTACGACGGGAGATTCACAGGCCATGGCTTCCAGATTAATGATTCCGAACGGCTCGTAGATCGACGGACAGCAAAAGACCGCCGCATGGCTGTAAAGTTGATAAGCAACCTCTTTGGGAACCATTTTCTCGATCCAGATGACTCCATCCCTTTTGCTTTGTGCCTCCGCAACGGCTTTCTTCATTTCCTCTGCTATCTCAGGCGTATCCGGCGCTCCGGCGCAAAGAACGACCTGATACCCCGGCTCCAGGTATTTAATCGCATTGACCAGATGGATAATGCCTTTCTGCCGAGCGATCCGACCGACGAACAGAATGAAAGGCTTATTCGGATCAATATCGTGTTTTTCCAACTGTTCGCGCGATTTACGCGGATAGTATTCTTCTGGATCAATGCCGTTATAGATGATCCGAACTCGTTCGGGATCGACGTTGAAGAGCCGCAGAATGTCCCGTCGAGTTTCCTCGGACACGGCGATCACCGCGTCGGCCATTTCGGTAGCAGTTTTTTCCAGCCAGCTCGAACAATCGTAACCGTGCCCCAACTGCTCCCGCTTCCAAGGGCGGAGCGGCTCCAACGAATGAACCGTAAGAACCATCGGAATGTGATAGTTAAGCTTGGCCAGAATCCCACCGAAATGGGAGTACCAGGTATGGCAATGAACAACGTCTGCATCAACACCGAACGTGTTGAAGTCCGTGCAGCGCCGAATGGCTCCAAACACCGAATTCAAATTCTTCGGAGACCGGAATATTGCCGTGTTAACACCGAATCCTCGGACCGACAAATGCGGCTGGTCAATTTCCTGGTCTCCGAAGCAGCGTACTTCGACATCCATAATCTTCGCCAGTTCGCGACTCAGGTAATCGACGTGAACACCTGCACCCCCATAGATATTGGGGGGATATTCGTTCGACAGAAGGAGTGCTTTCATACTGGCAGTAAGGAGTGAAGAACCCAAGAATTCAATTCGAGAATCCAAGAATATAAGGGAAGTGCCCCGCTTCGCTCTCAAAACCGAGAGAAGCGCCCCGCTTTTTGGACTGGCGGGGGATTTAGCGGCACCCTGTGGACTGAATCGGAGGTAAAGCGGACGCCTTGTATCTGTGTAGCGGCGGTCATACGGCCCGAAGTGGCTCGGTAGTTCGACATTTGAATCTGCGGCCCGAAGGGCCAGGAAAGCATGGCCCAGGGTTTACCCTGGCTTAATTTCCCTTTGGACACCGCCCTGAAGGGGCGTCGGTTTGGTAGTACGCGTTTTCCGTTTCCCTGGGGACGTAGAAGATACATTCAACGGGACGCCAAATTCGCAGCCCCTTCAGGGCACCACGCGGTGCAAACCTAATTCCCAGGGGTCAGACCCCTTGATTCCGTGGAATCCGCGTGAGCGGTCGGGCTTGCATTGTGACATGGGCGTCCCGCCCGTGCTCGCACCAAGGTCACGGGCGGGACGCCCATGCCACAATTCCTCAACGCCCCAATGTCGGATTCAAAAGCGCCTTAAGCGCCGGAAGGGGAATAGCTCGCACGGAGGTCACGGTGGGCACGGAGGGTTTCAGAGGATATTAGAGTTTATTTTGGGTTGTTCGATGGATTTTGGCGAGCAACCGCAACGGCATCAACGATTGATCAACAATTACTACAAACCTCCGTGACCTCCGTGTCCTCCGTGCGAGAATTTCCTATCCTCGCCTTTCTGCGGGTGTCGATTCGCGGTCAAGGCTTGTTCCTATTCGACCTGTGACGGGGCCAAACGCATACAAACCCTGGGCTGGGCTATGCTTTCTTGCCCCTTCGGGGCGCAGACCCACTTGTCGAAACTACCTTTTTTGGCCACTTCGGGCCACGGTTCGGAATTGTCCAACCTACGAGCTAAGGCGGGACGCCTTACTTACCGGAAAACGATCGGAATGATCAGGATGGCCAGAACGTTCGCCACCTTGATCATGGGATTGATGGCCGGACCGGCGGTGTCCTTGTACGGGTCGCCAACCGTATCGCCTGTGACCGAAGCCTGGTGAGCCTGGGATCCTTTTCCGCCGTGGTGACCTTCCTCGATGTACTTTTTCGCGTTGTCCCAAGCGCCACCGCCCGAGGTCATCGAAATCGCCACAAATAAACCAGTTACGATTGTCCCGACCAATACCGCGCCCAACATCACATACCCGAACAGCGAAGCGACCACGACGAACAAAACCGGAAGCAAGGCCGGGATTATCATTTCTTTCAGGGCCGCCTTCGTCACGATGTCGACGCATTTTGCATATTCGGGAGTTTCGGTCCCCTTCAAAATTCCCGGCTTAGCCTGGAGCTGGCGCCGGACTTCTTTGACGACTGCACCGGCCGCCTTTCCGACGGCCTGCATGCTAAACGCGCTGAAAAGGAACGGCAAAAGGCCGCCAATGAAAAGTCCAACGATAACCTGGGGCTGCTCCAGCGAAAAATCGGAAGCCTTCAATTCGCGACCGCCAATGGTCGAGAAGTGGGTTCTCAATTCGGCGACATACGAACCGAAAAGAACCAGCGCGGCGAGGCCGGCTGACGCGATAGCGTACCCTTTCGTGACCGCTTTCATCGTGTTCCCGACTGCATCGAGTTCGTCGGTGACTGCCCTGGTCGATTTGGGCAGATCGCTCATCACCGCGACTCCCCCGGCGTTGTCGGTGATCGGGCCGAAAGCGTCGAGTGAAATAATGATCCCGCCCATCGAAAGCATACTCATCACAGCGATCGCGATTCCATAAAGTCCCGCACATTGAAAACTCAGGATGATGGCCAGCCCGATGAAGATCACTGGCAACGCGGTTGCCTGCTGGCCCATCGCCAGCCCGGCGATGATATTGGTCGCGTGACCCGTCTCCGAGGCGAGAGCAATCTTTCGGACCGGTCTGAAGGAAGTCGAAGTGTAGTAATTCGTGATCCCAACAATGATCCCTGTCATCGCCAGTCCGATCAGGGCTGCCGTGTACAACTGATTAGAAGTGTAGATAGTTTGGCCGGCTTCGATCGGGCCGGAAAAAAGCAGCTTTGTCGCTGGCCAGTAGAGAATCGCCGAAATGAGGGCGTTCATGCCAACCGCTTCCACCAGCACCTGCGTTGGACTGCCCTTCCGGAAGTTCACCCACCAGATACCTGCAATACCTCCAATCACTGAAATACCTCCCAGCAGGAACGGAAACACTATCGCCTCCGGCGACTTGGGAATAGTCAGAAAAGCGACCAGAATTGCTCCGATAATACTCACCGCGTACGTCTCGAAAACATCCGCCGCCATCCCGGCGCAATCACCGACGTTGTCACCCACGTTATCCGCTATGGTGGCCGGATTACGAGGATCATCCTCTTCAAGGTTGCTCTCAATCTTGCCGACTAAATCCGCTCCCACATCCGCCGCCTTGGTATAAATGCCTCCTCCCAGCCGCGCAAAGACGCTGATCAAGCTGGCGCCTAACGCTAAACCCACCAGGCTGCTGACGGCGTGTTCCTGATTTCCCAGGATTGCCTCTCCCAGCTCGTAGTAAAGTCCGACGGCCAGCAAAGCCAACCCGACGACCAGCAATCCCGTTACGGCTCCTCCGTTAAAGGCAACTCGAAGAGCCGCCTGTTTTGAATTCATGGCCGCCTGCGCGGTACGGGAGTTTGAAAGCACGGCGACACGCATCCCAATGTATCCTGCAGCCAACGAGCAAGCGGCCCCGATCAGGAAGCCAATCGATGTATAAAATCCTTTGGCAAAGATCAGGATGACGAAAATCACCGCCGCGATGAGGCTGACGGAAATAATCTGTCGATTCAAATATGCCTTCGCGCCTTCTTGCACTGCACCTGCGATCTGGCGCATGCGCTCATTGCCGGGGGAGCACGAAATGACCCATCGAATCAAATAATAGGCGAAACCCAGACCAACCAGCGCGCACAGGAGAGCCAACCAAACACCGGAATGCAAAAGTAAAGTTGCCAAAAACGGGACAATCATAAAACAAACTGGGAAGGGAATTTGTGGCTGACCAAGTGCACTATTGCACCCTGCAACGCAATCATTATTTCACGTGCCTCGGGATTGCTTGGGGTGCGTCCACGCTTCAATCGAAAGAAAATGCTTCACGAAACCATGGACGCCAAAGTCGCGCTGAGGATGGTCACCGCTTCGTCGATCTCCGCCCTCGTCACGTTGAGAGGAGGCAACCAGCGAATCACCGACGGACCGGCGGGCACCGACAAAAGCCCATTGCGCATCGCTGCAATCACGACCATCTGGGAAGGCGCTTTTGCACCTGCGGCCGAGCGAACGAACTCATCGCCGAGCTCAATCCCCAACATTAAACCCATACCGCGAACTTCTTTAATTCCCGGGACCGCCTCGAGCTTTCGTTTCGCGTAATCGCCCAATGTCCGTGCATTTGCGATCAAACCTTCCTTTTCGATCGTCTCCAGGACCGCCAAAGAGGTGACGCAGGCCAGAGGAGTCCCTCCGAAGGTCGTACCATGACTCCCGGGCTGCAAAAGGTCGCAGAGGTCAATCGGACCCGCCGTCAAACGTTGCACTGATCTTTTACGAATCCAGGTAGCGCCCAAAGGAAATCCCCCGCCGATACCCTTTGCCCAGCTCACGGTGTCCGGTATAAAATCCTCGCCCACAATCTCTTTCCAGCCGCACCAGTTTCCCAGACGACCCAGCCCGCACTGGATTTCGTCTAACATCAGAAGCATCCCGTGCCGATCGCAGAGCCTCCGTAGCCCGAGCAAGAACTCTTTGCTGGCCGGGTAAATACCACCCTCCCCTTGCACCGGCTCAACCAGAACAGCCACCGTTTCGTCGGTAATCGCTCTTTCAACGGCGTCTAAATCATTGAATGGCAGATGGTTAAATCCGGCCAGGAGCGGAGCGAAGCCTTCTTTCACTTTCTCTTGTCCCGTTGCCGATATTCCCGCCATGGTTCGCCCATGAAAGGAGCGGAGAAACGTCAAAATTCCATATCGAGGTTTGCCATTGGAAATGACTCCCTGGCACTCGTTCCCGAATTTTCGAGACAGCTTGATGACTGCCTCATTCGCCTCCGCGCCGCTGTTCGAAAAGAAAACCTTCCCGGGCGAACCGACGATCTCGACGAGTTTCCTGGCCAGTTCCGCCTGGGGCCGCGTGTAATAGAGATTCGAAGTGTGGATCAGCTCTCGAGCCTGCCGGTCCAATTCCTCCACCAATCGCGGATGGGCATGCCCGAGAGTGGAGACAGCAATACCCGCGCCGAAGTCCAGGTACCCTTTCCCGTCCTCATCCCAAACCCGCGAGCCCAGTCCACGAGCCAAAGCAAGGTCGTATCGGCCGTAATTGGGGACAACGAATTCCGCGAAAAGCTGTCGAGTATCTGAGTCTTTGGCTGCCATCGGAAAGAGCGGAGAATAACCTGTCGCATCGGTTCGCACAAGCGCGAGGGCGGACGGAAGAACGTGTCGGCGTGTTGGCGTGTCGGCGTTGGCGGCGTGACGCGGTCGCATGCGTGGCGGGATGCGCTCCTGCGCGTCCGGCGTGGCACGTCCACAGAGCATCGTATCGGCGTAAGCAGCGTATCGGCGAGGCTGAGGCGAGGTTCCACGTCCGCCGTATGCGTTTAGTGCCGGCATAGGTCCAAAAGGAGCAGCCTTTGACCGCGACTTGACACCAATAGAAAGGCGAAGATTAGGAAATCTCTCGCACGGAGGCCACGGAGATCACGGTTTATTTTCATTTTGATCAACCGTTAACGCCGTCTTTTAGCGCTGGCTCGCCATAATCCATCGAACAACCCAAAACTAACTCTAAAATTCTCTCGAAACCTCCGTGCCCACCGTGACCTCCGTGCGAGCCATTCCCCTTCCAGCGCCGCGAGTCCAATGACCGTTTCGCGGTTTTTGAATTCCCCTAACGGTAAGCCGATGAGAAGAGGCCGTCTAGACGCCGACAGCGCGGCGCCGCATTGCTACTGATGCTAGCGCGTGAAGTAACACTGCAGAAACCGGAATTCGTGTTGACAGCCTGTTCGCCGGAGTATTATAGGAGCCCGGGCTTTAATCTTTTGCGATTCGAAGAAATTCGGTTGCAAATTTCCTGCATTCACGATTTGCCACCGGTCGTTTCGAACTAAAGAATTAAGCTGCTACGTTCCCCACCTATCACCTGTTAACACCACTAAACTTCAAGACTCGAAGGAGTTGCAACGATCATGCGCGTTAAGTTCCCCCATATTCTTCCGCTCGCAATTGTGCTTGCGGCAACATCGTCGGCCGGGCTCGCCGCAGAGCTCGATCTCTGGTTCACGCCACTTTCGTCCGAAGGGCCCATGAAAGCGCCCCTGACCAAATGGCTGAAAGACAGCTTACCAAAAAGAACTCCCCGGCGTGACCGTCGCCCAGAACTTTGGACCTCCCGTCTACCAGGATGGTCAGCAAAAGTTTGTCGTCCAAGGCCGGAAAGGCAAACCGGACGTCATCGAATCCGTGCTTGAAGGGATGATCGCCTATCAGAGGGCCGGATTGCTCGCCCCACTGGATGACCTATTCGATAAATGGCCGGACAAAGACCAGTTCATTCCCAGCACCATCAAGGCTCTGACGCTTAATGGAAAGCTCTACGGCGTCCCATACAACACCAACGTTCGTGTGCTCCTGTATCGGAAAGACTTGTTCGAGAAATACGGGCTCACCCCGCCGAAAACCTGGGACGACTTCCTCCAGGACGCAGCGACAATTTCCGCAAAGGAATCCGGCGTCGCGGGAATCGGATTAACGACGAAAAACGGAAGTGTCAGAACGTTCCAGGAATTTATCTCTTTCTTCTTTGAAGCGAACAACGGCGAGAACCCATATAAATACGATGAGGCCAGTAAAAAATGGGTGATGAATACGACGCCCGAAAAGCTGGCCCAGGTTCTGAAACTCTACACCGATTTCTTTTTCGCGGCGACCCCGTCAGCTGCAAACCAGAACACGCGCGGGAATGACTATCAAGCCACCGACACCGATTACGTGTCCGGCAAAAGCGCCATGGTGCCTATGGGTCCCTGGATCTACAGTTATCGGACCAGTGGCGACGTTGCGAAGAAGATCCTCGAAGAAGAAACGGGTGTCGCTCCGCTGCCTCTGCCTCCGGGAGGCGTCCAGGCGACCTATCTGGAAGTGAAGCCGATCTCAATCAATGCATTCACTAAGGACAAGAAAGATGCCTGGGAACTCGTCAAGCTTTTGACCAGCAAAGACTTCGTCGCGACGGCAAACCGGATCGAAGGGGTCAATCCTCCCAGAAAAGACGTCGCGGAACTGCCTGACTTCAAAAGCGACTGGTGGGAACAAGCCTTCATTGCCCAGTTGCCGACCGGTGTGGCCCTGGCACCGATCAATTGGGGCCTGGTCATCAACGATATTACGGAGGCCCTGCAAAAGGCGATTTACAAGAAAACGACTCCGGAAGAGGCCGGCAAGGAGCTTTACAATACGCTCGAACAACGGGCCAAAGATAATCAGCTCTAGCCCGCAGAAATCGCGTCCGGCGGCCGTCCAGCGGCCGCCAGACCGAAGCGTTCAGCTCATTGCGGGCTGGGAAGCCGTCAGACGGAGACAAGAGTTCCGAGGCAAAAGCTTATGGCCCGAAACAAATACCGGCGTCGGATCGCCTGCTCGTCGACTCATAAGCCGCCGCCCTCTTCTCCTGACTCCTGACTCCTGATTGCTTTATGGTGCGCGCAACGATTTCGGATCGGATTCAACGGGCCGGGCCGTACGGACAGATTCACGCGGGAAGCCCAGGCAACATTGCTGACCACGAATGAGCACGGTACCTCCGTCAGGAAGCGGCTCACTCACACTTTGGCAAAGCCTGGGCCGAAGAACCTTCGGTTACTGGCTCATCTTCCCTGCCCTTTTCGTGATCCTCGGGTTGAACCTTTACCCGACGATTCAGGGAATCCTGACCTCTTTTACTAATCAATCCCTCATCGAGCCCGGCCATTCGTTATTCATCGGACTGGATAACTATTTCAAACTTCTGAAGGACCCGGTCTTTCAGGTGTCGCTGGCGCATTCTCTGGAGCTGACTTTTTTGGCGGTCGTACTCCAGGTGATTCTTGGGCTCATCATGGCGACCCTCCTGATCCAACAAGTTCCTGGTATTCATTTTTTTAGAGGCGTCGCGATGATCACCTGGGTGCTGCCGATCATCGCTTCGGTGGTCATGTTTCGTTTCATGACGCTGCCGGGTTACGGCTTCATTAATATCCTCTTGAAGGACGTGGGCCTGGGACAGTGGGCTCGGAACTGGTTTGGTGACGAGACCTTCGCGTTTCTTCTGGTGCTGATCATGCACATCTGGCGGAACGTTCCGTTTTACGCGATTGCTTTCATGGCTGCGATGCAAGCGATTCCCGCCGACCTCTACGAAGCCGCGCGAATCGACGGAGCAGGCGATTGGCGCCAATTCTGGTTCATCACCCTTCCGAACCTAAGATATATCATCCTGGTAATGGTCGTCCTCCACGTCACCTTTACCTTCAACAACTTCGACTTTGTCTATCTTTCAACCGGGGGAGGTCCGGTCAACGCCACGGAAGTTTTGCCCACTTACATCTATAAACAGGCCTGGAACGGATATGCGCTGGGGTATGCCAGCGCCGGCGGCGTGATTATGCTAGTGATCCTGGTGGTCCTGGTGCTGATCTGCAACAGGTTCATCAAAGGCTTGTCAGAACAATGAGAAGACCATTTCCAACCCGCCGGATCATCATCTACGGTGGGCTCTCCATCTTTTATGTTTTTCTGCTGCTGCCGATCGCCTGGCTTGTTCTCTCAAGCTTTCGCAATAGTGATTCGGTCCAATCGGGACGATTGTTCCCCTCATGGTCCGAACTGACATTCCGGAATTACCTGGCCACCTTTCAGATCAGCAATTTTGCCACCTACCTGGTGAATTCCTTCGTGATCGCTTTCAGCGTCATGGTGCTGACCGTATTCATTGGCAGCCTCGGCGCCTACGCTTTGAGCCGGTTCGCCTTGAAGGGCAAAAAACTCTTTATGATGGCTGCGCTCTTGCCACAATTCTTTCCGTACGTCCTGGTCCTGATCCCTTTTTACGTTCTGATGTCGAATTTGAACCTGGTCGACACTCATGTCGGTCTAATCCTGACGCACACCTCGCTCACTCTTCCCTTCGCCCTCTGGATGTTGACCGGCTATTTCAACGCCATTCCGATGGAACTTGATCAAGCCGCGCTGATTGACGGCTGCTCGCGCTTCGGGGTGTTGTTTCGGATCCTTTATCCGGTCGCAATTCCGGGCCTGGTTGTCGCCGGATTCTTTGCCTTTGTGGTTTCCTGGGGCGACTACCTGTTCGTCTCGATTCTGTCGCAGAGCAACGAGACCCAGACTCTGCCGATCGGTTTGCAGACTTTCATGAGCAGCCTGGAGGTTCAATGGGGATTAATCACGGCAGGGACCGTCCTGGCCATCGTGCCAACCATCATTTTCTTTTCAATCGTGCAGCGCCGATTGGTTTCCGGTCTTACCGCGGGTGCGGTGAAGTAAAAGCTGCAGTCGAAGTTTTAAACCACAGCTTAAGCTGATTACTCAGATTATTTTAGTGCGGAATCCTCGCAGAAAAAACAGTTATGCCGAAAATTACCTTCATTGGCGCTGGCAGCCTCGTATTCACCCGAAATCTTTGCAACGATATCCTGCTGGCGCCCTGTCTGCGGGACTGCACCATCAGCCTGATGGATATCGATCCGCAGCGCCTGGAACATAGTCGCCAGATCGCTCAATCGGTCGTTGAACGTCGAAAACTACCCGCGAAAATCGAAGCAACCACGGACCGCAAGACCGCCGTCCGGGATGCCGATTATGTGATCACCACCTTTCAACAGGGCGGACTGGATGCCTACAAAATGGACATCGAGATACCGCGAAAATACGGCGTGGAGCAGTGCGTCGGCGATACACTTGGCCCGGGCGGCGTATTTCGATCGCTCCGCACCATCCCGGTCCTGATCGATCTTTGCCATGAACTGGACGATCTTGCGCCCGACGCCTTGCTCTTGAACTACGTTAACCCGATGGCCGCAAACTGCTGGGCGATCGACGCCGCCACAGGCCGCCCAAATGTCGGACTCTGTCATAGTGTCCAAGGAACCAGCGAGATGATCGCGAGATGGATCGATGTCCCATACAACGAAGTCAGCTTTTACTGCGCGGGGATTAACCATCAGGCTTTCTTTCTAGAGTTCCGACGCGGGAAAGAAGATCTCTATCCATTGATCTGGGAAGCCATTGAGCGTCCGGAGATCTATGGTGAAGAACCGGTTCGCATCGACCTCATGAAGCACTTCGGGTTCTTTGTCACCGAGTCCAGCGGTCACGCGAGCGAGTACGTTCCCTACTTCCGGAAGAGCGCCAAGATGGTGAATGACGAGTTGGTTCCAAATTTCACTGATAAGGTAAATTACTGGTTCGATTTTGGAAGGACCGGCGGTTATTTGCGGCATTGCCTGAATCGAATCGAAAAGTTCGAGCGCGAATTTGAGGAGATCCTCTCGGAGGAACCGGCCACAACTCGAAGTCATGAATACGGCTCCTACATTATCGAGGCCGTTGAATCGCACAGGGTGATCAGCGTTAATGGAAACGTCCCCAATACGGGCCTGATCGATAATCTACCCCAGGACTGCTGCGTCGAAGTGCCATGCCTGGTGGACGGGAACGGCGTCCAACCGACAAAAGTCGGTTCACTTCCGACCCAACTGGCTGCGCTGAATCGGACAAACATCAACGTACAGGAGTTGATCGTCGAGGCTGCCCTGAGAGGAGGCACCGAAGCCGTCTATCACGCGGTCATGCTGGATCCGCTGACGGCGGCCGTCTGCACCTTGCCCCAGATCCGCAGCATGGTGGACGAAATGCTGGAAGCGCAAGAAAAGTGGCTGCCGCAGTTCTAAGCATCGCGGAGGAAACCCTCACCTGTGGGGTCCACGCTTAACCGCGACACCCCGCAGGTGAGCGTTTCCTCCGCGATGCTCAGGGTACAATTTCCGTACCAATGCCGCGTGCCGTAAATACTTCGAGAAGCAGCGCATGCGGAATGCGGCCGTCGATCAGGTGTACTTTCCCCACACCTTCGTTGAGTGCATCGACCGCCGAAAGAACCTTTGGAATCATTCCTCCCTCGATAATTTCGTCTTCGATCAGTTCGGCCACGTTTTCTCGATTGACGGTCGGAATCAGCGAATTCACATCTTTCACATCTCGCATGACACCCAATACGTCGCTGACATAGATCATCTTAGAAGCTTTCAAGGCACCTGCCATCGCACCCGCCGCCACGTCTGCATTCACATTGAGGATGGTCCCATCTTCCGCTTGAGCAATTGGAGAGATCACCGGCACCACTTCCCGATCGATCGCCTCGCTCACCCCGGACAGTTCCAATGAAGTGACTTCACCCACAAATCCGACATCGATCAGATTCTTTCCATCGATCTGCGGCGGAAGACGTTTGGCCTTGAAAACGTCTCGGCCGGAAAACCCTTCCGCGTGTCCGCCAAAGTCGTGCATCGTGCCGACAATGCGGGGACGGATAACGGTGTCCAAGACCTCCTCGACGATCTTGATCGTCAACTGGTCGGTGACGCGGAGTCCGTTGACGAAACGCGGCGTCTTTCCAGCCTCACGCATCCTTTGGGTGATCGCCTTGCCACCACCATGAACCAGTACAGGATTAATACCGACCGCTTCCAGGAAAACGACATCACGCAGCAGACGCTCAATCAAGTGATCGTCCTCCATCGCGCTGCCGCCATATTTGATAACAAACGTCTGGCCGCGAAATTTTTGGATAAAGGGAAGCGCTTCCAGAAGGGCCTCCGTCTTCCCGACCTCGGATTGGTTCAACATTCGTATTTCTCTCTCGTCGGACTACTCGCCCATATTAAATCTCACGTACTCCGGAGTTAGATCCGTAGTAAATACCTTGTATTCAGCCGACCCCAGGTGCAGGTCAATGGTAACAGTAAACTTTTTGTTTCCGAGAACTTCTTTGAGGGTCTCCGCCGGAGTTCCGCTCGCCAGTCCATGCTGGACGGCAACCGCTCCATCAAAAAATATGTCGATCATCTCTTCCCGCACTTTAGCCAACGAATATCCGACGGCATCCATGATTCGGCCCCAGTTCGGATCCTCGCCGTACCACGAACATTTGACGAGCATGGAGTTGGCAACCGCTTGGGCGGCCTTTCTGGCATCCTGATAAGTGGCCGCGCCTTTCACATGAACTTCGACAAACTTGGTCACGCCTTCGCCGTCCTCAACGATCATCCGCGCCAACTGCCGGGTGACAAAGTTCAGCCCTTCGGCGAACCAACCGAATTCATCGTGATCAGACTCGATAGGCGGGATTCCTGCCTGGCCATTCGCCAGGCAAATGGCGGTGTCGTTCGTGCTCATGTCCCCATCGACCGTGATACAGTTGAACGACTGCTCCACGCTGGCGGAAGTCAGCTTTTGCAGGTCCCTTTTTGATATTGGGGCGTCCGTCGTGATAAAACAGAGCATGGTCGCCATGTCCGGATTAATCATTCCAGCTCCCTTCGCGATACCCCCGATTCGAACTCTTTTGCCTGCCAAGGGAAGCTCCACGGCGATTTCCTTCTGAAAGGTATCGGTTGTCATGATCGCCTTCGCCACCACGTCACTCTGACTCGCGCTCAATCCCGCCGCCAGTGCCGGCACCGACTCCTCGATCCTTTCGATTGGCAAATCGCGCCCGATTCGGCCAGTGGAGCAGACCAGGATCTGTCGCTCCTTCAGACCCAGCTGGCGGGCCACCGCCTGGGTCATTCTCCTGGCGTTCTGAATACCGGTCGAACCCGTGCAAGCATTCGCATTCCCGCTGTTGGCGATGATGGCCCTCGTATCAACGGAACGCAGATGGGCAGCAGAAACGCGAACCGGCGCAGCTTTGATCTTGTTTGAAGTGAAGGTGGCCGCAGCCACAGCCGGGAAGTCGGAGATGATTAAGCCAAGGTCACACTTTTCGGGTGGCCCGTCCGTGATCCCACAACGCACCGCGGCAGCACGGAAGCCGCTTGGCGCGGTAATACCTCCACCGATCTCAAATAATGTTGCTTCCATGTTCAAAGAGCGGCCTCACCTGATACAACAGGACGAGACCTCTGCCGAGCTATTTTCATTACGTTCCAAGTCCAATTCCCTCATCCCAGCCGTTCATGATATTGAAACACTGGATCGCCTGGCCGGCCGCTCCTTTCACGAGGTTGTCAATCGCGGACATCAGAATGACGCGCCCGGTTCTGGAGTCGATGCGCCAGGCGATTTCCAGACGGTTCGAAAAAACCACATCCTTGATGTCCGGATACCGACTCGCACCCAACAATCGGATGAAACGATCGGAGCCATAAGCATCCTCGTACACTTTCTGGATCAAGTCGACACTCAACTCGCTCACTGGATCTGCATGAATGGTGGTAATAATTCCGCGATTGAGCGGGATCAGATGCGGCGCGAATTGGATGATCACTTTTTCGCCGGCGGCATTGGCGATCTCCTGTTCAATCTCAGATAAATGTCGATGTGAGGGCAGACCATACGGCCGAGCACTCTCGTTGCACTCCACAAAAAGCAGATCCGCGTCTGGCTTCCGACCGGCGCCACTTACCCCGCTCAGACTGTTGACAATGATACTCGAGGTGCGGATCAGGTGCGCGCGCACCACCGGAAGTAACGGGATAAGAATGCTCGTCGGATAACAGCCAGGACACGCTACCAATTCGGCCCCCCTGATCTTATCGCGATACGCTTCCGCAAGCCCGTAAACCGATTTCTGCAATAACGCGGGAGCCGCGTGCTGGTGCTTGTAGAACTGCTTGTACACTTCCGCATCCTTCAGCCGAAAATCCGCACTCAAATCGATAACTTTAATCCCCCGCTCCAGCAACGGCACCGCAAATTCGAACGCCACACCATGCGGAAGGGCAAGAAAGGCGAACTCGATGCCCAGGGAATTCAACGACCCCACATCGGGCTCGACGAATTCGAGATTAGCCAGCGGAGAGGAATTACCAACCCAGGCAAATACCTCGGATGCCTTCTTACCAGCATATTGTCGAGACGTGAGACAGCCAAGCTCGACCAAAGGATGTTCCGCAAGACGCTTTACCAGCTCTTCACCGGAATAACCGCTCGCCCCAAAAACCGCGATTTTCGATCTTTTCATGATTTCTTCCGGATTTTTCGCGAAGACCCATTATAACGAATTTTGGGTTTTCAGTCTTGAGTTTTGCGTCTTGAGTTCGAGAACCACGAAAAAAAAGCATTTGCTGGCCACGCGATTCGGGTCCGCCACGATTTCACCCAAAACCCAAAACCCAAAACCGAAACGCAACACCCAAAACCCAAAACGCAAAACTCAAAACTGGCTATTCGGTACGGTGCGTGTATTATCCAGCCCTTTCAATTCATGCCGGACGATCGGAAAACGAGCGAAGTGCGAGTCAGATGACGGAGATCGAGCGAATTCGTCACTCCTGCGCCCATGTGCTTGCGACAGCCATCCTCAGAATCTGGCCGGAAGCACAATTCGCAGCGGGTCCTCCAGTCGAGAACGGGTTTTACTACGATCTCGAATTGAATCATCACATTTCATCCGACGACTTCGAGAAGATCGAGGCCGAGATGAAGAAGATCATCAAGGAGAACCAGCCATTCGAGCGGATCGTCGTCTCTCGTGACGAAGCAATGCGACTGGCGAATGAAGGACAATTGGGCGCGCTTGGTCCAAGAGTTCTGCCGAGCAAGTACAAGCTCGATATTCTCGGAGGGATACCCGAGACGGAAGAGATCTCTTTGTATCGTAATGGAGACTTCACTGACCTCTGCGCGGGTCCTCACGTAATGCGGACAGGGAATATCGGCGCATTTAAGCTGACGTCGATCGCGAGCGCCTACTACAAAAGAGATGCCAGCAATCCGCAACTGCAACGTGTTTATGGCACGGCATTTAAGACACGCACCGAGTTAGACAGCTACTTCGCGCTCCTCGAAGAGGCCAAAAAACGGGATCATCGCAAGTTGGGTCGCGAACTTGAGCTGTTTCATATTGACGAAGAGGTCGGACCGGGATTGGTCCTCTGGAAGCCGAAAGGGGCCATCGTCCGAAAGGAACTTCAGGCCTTTATCTCTGAAGAGCTGCGGCGGCAAGGATATACCGAGGTCTTTACGCCTCACATCGGGAAGTTGACTCTCTTTCGCACCTCCGGCCATTATCCCTACTATCGTGAGTCGCAATTTCCGCCGCTCATCGAGCCGGACACTCTGGCCAAATTTGCTCAAGAGGGCTGCTCGTGTGCGGAACTTTCGAACCGGCTCAGCAAGGGCGAAATCGACGGTTACTTGCTAAAGCCAATGAATTGTCCGATGCACATCAAGATCTATGCGTCGAGTCAACATTCCTATCGAGATCTCCCGGTCCGGTTAGCAGAGTTCGGCACCGTATATCGTTGGGAACAATCGGGCGAACTCGGCGGCATGACCAGGGTGCGAGGCTTTACCCAGGACGACGCGCACATCTTTTGCACCGAAGAACAGGTCCTCGGTGAAATCCAGGGCTGCCTGCAGCTGGTTTTGAGAATTCTAAATACGCTGGGCATGAATTCCTACCGAGTCCGCGTGGGCCTTCGCGATCCCGACTCGTCCAAATACGTGGGAAAATCCGATCAATGGGATCGCGCGGAAGATGCTCTTCGGGAAAGCGCCAAAACTCTCGGGGTGCCTTTCTCCGAGGAACCTGGAGAAGCGGCCTTCTACGGTCCAAAGATCGATTTTGTCGTCAAGGACGTGATTGGGCGGGAATGGCAGCTTGGGACCGTTCAAGTCGACTATAACTTGCCGGAAAGATTCGGGCTAAGCTATACTGCGGCAGACAACTCTGCTCGCCGGCCGGTGATGATTCATCGGGCGCCGTTCGGTTCTCTCGAGCGTTTCTGCGGTGTTTTGATCGAACATTTTGCGGGAAGCTTTCCGGCCTGGCTGGCACCGGAACAGGTGCGGGTCCTTCCGATCTCTGAAAAGCATCTCGAATACGGAAGGTCCATCTCAGGGCGCCTTTTGGATCGAGGCATCAGAGCTTCCATCGACGAAAGTTCCGACAAGATCGGCGCTAAGATTCGCCTTGCCCAGGTAGAGAAGGTCCCATATATGTTGGTGCTCGGCGCGCGAGAAGAGCAAGCCGGCGAGGTCGCCGTGCGCAGCCGCAAAAACGGTGATGAGGGAGCCGTTAGTGCGTCCGATTTTATAGAACGAATTCATAAGGAAATCAGAGAACGTCAACGTGATTGAGTGCACCGCTCGGCGCCCCGGCCAGCACTCTAAGGAGATAGTTTTATTCAGCAACAGCAGCAGATCCGCGTCAACGGCCGAATTCGCGCACGAGAAGTGCGGGTTATTCTAGGCACGACCAACGAACAGTTGGGAATCATGAAATTGCAGGATGCCCTGCGTAGAGCTCAATCGCTCGGGCTCGATTTGGTCGAGGTAGCTCCTACCGCCAACCCACCCGTTTGCAAGATTGTCGATTTTGGAAAGTACAGGTACGACCTTTCCAAACAGGACAAGGATCGCAAATCGACCTCGTCCAAGCTCAAAGAGATCAAGTTCCGCGTGAATATCGATCCGCACGATTACATGATTAAAGTGCGGCACGCCGAGCAATTTCTGGACAAGGGCAACAAGGTGAAGTTTCAGCTCCAATTCCGCGGTCGCGAAATGAGCCATAAGGAACTAGGTGACCAGCTCATGCGACGTTTAAAGGAAGATCTCTCGACGATGGGACAGGTAGAGATGGAACCAAAGCTAATGGGTAAAAGCATCAACATGACCATGTCCCCTCTTCCCATCAATAAACGGAAGCGAAAATTCACGGTTGAAGATGAGGAACTCCCCCCGGATCCAACCGATCCGGAAGAATGAGGCGCGGCGTTTACCTTGCCTCGTGAGTTTCCCGCAGTGAATTCTTGGAAGGTTTGAATGCGGCGTTTCCTACCGATATTTGCTGCTCTGGAAGGCCGAGCAGCACGGGGCTGCCTTAGAACTCCCGCAACCTGAAAAACCGCATCTTGACACATCCTCTCTTGGGATGTACTGATGCCAGCCCCCCGCGATTTTCTAACCGTATCATTATGCCTGACGCTGAAATCATCTTGAAAGAAAATATCCCTGGCCTGGGTGCCGAGGCTGATATTGTCAAGGTCCGTAAGGGCTATGCGCGGAACCACTTGATTCCGACCGGCAAAGCCTATGAGGTCACTCCATCCAATCTGAAGCGCCTCAACCAGTTGAAGACCAAGCGCGCCGAACGAGAGGCCAGCGAGCTTAATGAGGCCGAGGAATTTGCCCGCAAGATTAATAAAGTGAAGCTGGAGTTTACCTTGCACACGGGTGAGACGGGCAAGGCTTTCGGTTCGGTGACCGCCAAGGATATTGAAGATAAGCTCCGGACCGAATTCGGAATTACGCTGGACCGCCACAAGATCGACTTAGAGCGTTCGATCAAAGAGACTGGCTTGAAAGAGATCAGCATCAAGTTGCATCACGAGGTTGTGGCGACCCTGAAAGTCGAAATCAAATCTTTCACACCTCCCCATTCTGCCCGCGAGGAGACCGACGCGAACGAGGCGAAATTAAAAGCAAAGCGGAAGACTAAGCCTGCGGCCTGATAATCAATGGCAAAAGGTTCTCAAGGTTTGATGAAACCTGCTGAGAATCCCTTAAACGCTGAGGGAACAGGCCTTGGGAAGCGAAGATCTAGTTATTCACAGGATTTTCACGGTTTATCCACAGGAAGAGAGGTTCCCAGGTCCCTGCCGTTCAGCGAGGACGGTGAAAAAGGCGTTCTCTGTTCCTTGCTTCTCTCGCCCCGAGAGGTAGCCGACATTTGCGTCCTCAGTCTTCGGCTCGACGCCTTTTATATACCGGCGCACCAAATCATTTACGGTCTGATCCTTGAATTTGGTGATCGGAGCAAGCCGATCGATTTCGTTGCGCTGAAACAAGCTCTCAAAGATCGAAATCAAATTGAAGAGATCGGCGGCCCCGAATACCTGAGCGCTCTGTTCAGCTTTGTTCCGACGGCGGCGAATGCCAGCTATTATATCGATATCGTGCGGGAAAAGTTCGTCTTGCGCCGTTTGATCCTCGCGTGCAACAAGCTTTCCACGCAGTGCTACGATCAGCAGAGTGACATCGATCCGCTCTTGGATGACGCAGAGAAGGAGATTTTCGCCATCACTGGAGAACACGTCAAAACGGAGATCGTCGCCACCAAAGACCTCGTCATGGAGGCAATCGAACAAATCGAAAAATTGTATGATAATCGCGGTGCGGTTACCGGCTTGCCAACTGGATTTGTGGAGTTAGACCGGATGACCAGTGGCCTTCATGCCGCCGAGATGATTGTCATCGCAGCACGGCCGAGCATGGGCAAAACCGCGCTGGCCATGAACATCGCGGAGCACGTTTCGATCGAGGTCGGAAAGCCCGTGGCAGTGTTCAGCCTGGAAATGAGCAGCCAGCAACTGGTCCAAAGACTTCTCTGCTCGCGAGCGAAGGTCGATCTACAGCATGTCCGAAATGGATTTCTCTCGGAGCGAGACTTCCCCAATCTCACCGCGGCAGCCTCGCAGCTTGCTGCCGCAAAGATGTTTATTGACGACACGCCAGGTCTCACGGTCACCGAGCTACGCGCTAAGTCTCGCCGGATGAAGTCGCAACACAATATTGAACTTATTGTCATTGATTACCTTCAACTGCTTCGCTCGACGAGTCGAAGAGCGCAGGATAACCGGCAATTAGAAATCTCCGAGATCTCGGGCGGAATAAAAGCGCTCGCCAAGGAACTGAATCTGCCGATTATCGTCCTTGCCCAATTGAACCGCCAACCGGACACCCGCGCCAAAGAGGGCGGTCGTCCTCGTTTGAGCGATTTGCGTGAATCGGGCTCGATCGAACAGGACGCCGATTTGGTCGGCCTGCTGGTCAGACCCGAATACTACGAGAACTATGACGCGGATGAGGATACCAAACTGGAAAAAGCGGGCGAAGCGGAACTCATTATCGCCAAGCAGCGGAACGGTCCCACCGGTGACGTTCTGTTGACCTTCCTGAAAAAATATACCCGATTCGAAACGCGCGCCCGAGATCACGCATAGCGCGAAAATCTCGCGAGCCAAAGCGCTCGCGAGATTTTCGCGCGATAAAGACCCGCTTTGAAAGTGCCTCGGAAGACTCGCGAGACTACCCGAGGCGCGTGGAAGGAGCACCTTACCTTTTCTGGGCCGAGGCTCCGTCCGAGCCGGAGGCTTTCCTGTAGGGCGTTGCACGCCCAAGATCGTGCATCCCGTGGCCTTCACACCATCCAGAGAACCGGCACGACGCCTTGTCGTAGAAGGCGCGCTGAGTGTTCCCGTTGCGGATGTTGGGGTGAAGAACTCCCAGAAACGTTCCGAGGCCTTCGGCTCCGACAGAAACAACGCCAGCGGCCCGGCGGTTCGAGTCACTGGAGCGATCACGCCATCGGCGGGTCACCACGTTGACTTTTGCGATTACGGCCCAAGCGGTACCAACGGTGATTCAAAAAGGAGCAGTCCCGTTAATCAATTAAGGCCCAGCAAGGCAAGCTTCTGGCATAAAACATAGTTGCGATGTTCAGTTGCCATTTGCGAGACAAACAGACAAACGCAACAAAGTTTCGCAGCACCTTTTCCCTAGGAAGAGACTGCGTCCGCCCAGTGCTGCGCTAACTAACGGTCGATTTCGCAACGCCCTGGAATCCTGCTTTCAATTTAAGTTCGGGCGCAAAACGAGCATAGCTCATTTAGCACGACCCTCTTAACACAATCCATTTGGAGCGCATTCCCGTGTCGCCAAGCCCGCGAGTTGAGAAAGACCGGTGCCTGTCTTTCTCAACTCAAGGGGTTTATGGCTCGGGAAGGCGCTCCAGATGGACAACGTGGTTAAAAGGTCTGTACCACAGGAGCTAGGTATTAGTTCTGATTCAAGAGCTTTCGGCCGGAGCTGATGCGTGGTGGCGGTTAGGCCGGCAGTGTGAGGTTAATTAAGTTGTTCAAGCAGGATTTTTTGATCGGGTTCTGAATAAGTATAGCGGCTTAAGATCAGGGTACGGCGAGTTCAATTTGCATGAGGGTCATTTTCCAAGCCGGGCTCGAAGCGCCGCAGCAAGAGCGGCAGATATTTCGGATAGGTGTCCGCGATCCGCATTAAATCGAGTTCGTCCTTGGCGCGTTTGGTTGGGCGGCGTTCGGGATCAGCAGCCGCCCAAAGTTGCCTTGAAACAAATCAGCCAGCGCCGCGACACGGGCCGACACGCCCAGCACTTCATTGGTTGTCGCGCGGTGCACAAACTCCTGATACCGGGAATCAGTCGTGAATTGCACAATCAGGCTGGAGCCCGACAGTTGGGCGTTGACCGAGAACCGGTGCCTGGAAATGGTGAAGCCAAGACCGGCCAGTTGAGCACTTACCCACTCGAGGTGGCTGGCCACCACCACAAAATCAGCGTCATTGGTGTACACCGGTTCGCAGTAGACGTTGATAGCAAGACCGCCGATCAGACACCAAGGCTCGCCCAAGCGCTCCAGTAACTCGACGGTGGCCTGGAAGTCATTTCCGCCGCCGCGCAGGGCCAGATCGTATATTTCGCGAGCAGTCATTGGCTTTCGGAGAGCATAAGCAGACTATCAGCCATTTCGGTGATGAATTCGCGCATGGCCAGCCGCTCCAGCCAGCCCTGAGGGATTGACTCTGCACCATAGAAAGCGCCCGCCAATTGGCCAAACACGGTGGCGGTGGTATCGGCATCGTCACCGAGGTTAGCCGCGAGCAGCGCGCCTCTTTCGAACGTGCTTGAGCGGTAGAATGCCCAGAGCGCGGCTTCCAACGACTTGACCACGTAGCCGCTGCCAACGATCTGGGCCGGATTCTTTTCCCTGTAAGACCCGGCGGCAATCTCGGCTATTTCGGGCACGAGCGAGCCTTGGTAAAAGTCGTGGCTTAGCAAATACTCTTTCGACCAGCCCTTAAGCGCGCCGAGGATTAGCGCCGTATAGAATTTGCACGCATCGACCGCGGCAGGTGCGCCGTGCGTG
>CAWBKA010000038.1:0-92645 GCA_963789065.1 uncultured Verrucomicrobiae bacterium
TAAGACGCCGCTAACGGCACTTCGTTTTGCGGAAATTTGCGAGGAAGCCGGGTTGCCCCATGGAGTGGTAAATATCGTCACCGGTTTAGGCGAAACGGCCGGCGCGGCATTGGCCCGAAGCAATAATATTGACAAAGTCTCCTTCACTGGATCGATCGAAGTGGGAAAGCTAATTATCCAGGCCGCAGCCGGGAATTTGAAGCGTGTCACACTTGAGCTTGGCGGCAAATCGCCGAACATCGTTTTTGCCGACACTGACCTTGAATCTGCCATTCCAGCTGCGACGCAGGCAATTTTTCAGAATACAGGCCAGGTTTCTGCGCCGGGTACCGTCTTCATGTAGAGAAAAGCATTTTTGACCGAGTCGTAGAGGGAATTGGAGAGCGCGCAAAAAAGATAAGGCTTGGCGCGGCGCTCAATGCGGAAAGCGAGATCGGTCCTCTGATGTCGGAAGTCCAGCTGAATCGCGTGAAATCGTATATTGACGAAGGGGCACAGGACGGCGCGGAAATCTTGGTTGGTGGCAAGCACGTCGGTGAACGTGGCTACTTTTACGAACCGACAGTTCTGCTGAATACCACGCCGACGATGAGCGTTCAAAGGGATGAGATCTTCGGACCCGTCGTCTGCGCGATACCATTCGATAGCGCCGAAGAAATTCCGGCGGTTGCTAATCGAACCCGCTACGGCTTAGCCGCAAGCGTTTGGACACGCGACATCTCCAAAGCCTTGCGGTTGGCCAAGACGCTCAATGCAGGCGCCGTTTGGATTAATTGCACGAATGTCTTTGATCCCAATCTCCCGTGGGGAGGTATGAAGGAATCCGGCTGGGGGCGCGAGAATGCCGAGGAAGGCGTTGAAGTTAGACCGGAGTTAAAGGCCGTTACGATAAAGCTTTGAGCGGGCGTGGCAGGGACGCGCTCGTGCCGTCCGGCGTGGCACGTCCAGAGGGCATCGTATCGGCGTATCGGCGTTGGACCGCGTGACGCGGTCGCGCGCGGCGCACGCAGGGACGCGCTCCTGCGCGTCCGGCGTGACTCGTCCAAACGACATCGTCTCGGCGTGTCGGCGCCGGCGTAAGTGAGGCGTCTCGCCTCGCCTCCCTCCGAGGCAAAACGGGACGCTCTCGATGATCCTGTCTGAATCCTCCAAGAGGGCGAATTTTGATTTAGCCCCTGCTGCGGCGCGTCCAATCTTATTTCTACAGGCGAACAATATCAGACGGAGGTAAGGCGGGACGCCTTACTTACATCAGAGGTAAGGCGGGACGCCTTACTTACGTCAGAGGTAAGGCTGGATGCCTTACTTACGTCAGAGGTAAGGCGGGGACGCCTTACTTACGTCAGAGGTAAGGCGGGGACGCCTTTTGAACCGCTTAGAAAGCAGTTCAGTACGGGCGAGACGCCCGTGCCACAACGCAGTCACTGCTAAGGGCGCTTAGCGCAGGGTTGCTGCTTGGCGAGAACGCCGATACCCCGACACGTTTTCCGGCCGCAAGGTTTTTGGGACGAGGACGAGAACGACGACGAGGACGAGGACGATTTTAAGAGCGATTGCGAGGGACGAGCATCGAGACTCGAATTACGCGAATGACGCGGTCGCGGCTCACGAAGAGCGCTTTGCCGATGGCTGCCGCTTGGCCCCACGCCGACACGCCCACACGCCGAAAACGTCTCCCCCTCCCCCCACGTCAGGCTTGAAAATCAAGCGCCTGCCTCCGTATAGTTAGACCCCCTGCATAACTCTGACGAAGAAGAGCGCGGATAAGGCCAGGCAATAACCCCGGCTCCCTTCCAAGAGAATACAGATCCAAAAAACCCATAAGCTTGTCTAAACGATGGGAAACACCGCATAACTTCATGAAAGAAGCAGAAAGATTGGAAGAGGGAAACAGCGGGCAGGCACATTGGCGGCGATGGGGCCCGTATTTCAGCGAACGCCAATGGGGAACGGTTCGCGAAGATTACAGTCCGAACGGGACCGCCTGGGATTATCTCCGTCACGAACACGCGCGCAGCCGAGCGTATCGCTGGGGCGAAGATGGCATCGCCGGCGTGTGCGACGACCAGCAGCGGCTCTGTCTGGCTCTGGCCTCTGGAACGGGAAGGATCCGATTTTGAAAGAGCGTCTCTTCGGCCTCACGAACGGCGAGGGAAATCATGGCGAAGACGTCAAGGAACTATTACTACTATCTCGACGCGACGCCGACGCATTCCTATTTCAAGATGCTTTACAAGTATCCGCAGAGGGAGTTTCCCTACGAACGGCTGGTCGAAGAAAACCACCGCGCGAGGCAAACGGACCGAGTACGAATTGATCGATACGGGCGTTTTCGACGAGGATCGATACTTTGATGTGTTCGTCGAATATGCCAAGGCCGCGCCCGACGATATTTTGATGCTGATCACCGTCCATAATCGCGGACCCGAAGACGCGCTGCATCCACGTGCTGCCGCAGCTTGTGGTTTCGCAACACCTGGTCGTGGGGACGATCGATTCCGACCAAGCCTGTCCATGACCGCGACCGGTAACGCCGATCCATGGCCAATCATCCGCGAGCTGGGCGAATATCACTGTACGTCGAAGGGGCCGCCGAACTGTTGTTCTGCGACAATGACACCAACACGCGACGACTGTTTGGCATCCATTATGCCGAGGGCTATTTCAAAGACGCTTTTCACGAATATCTGATCGGCGGAAGCGACGGCCGTAAATCCCGCGCGAAAGGGAACGAAGTGCGCCGCGCATTTGGCGGCTGACGGTCCCGGCCGAAAGGCGAGCGGCAAGTCCGCGTGCGGCTGGCTCGGACCAGAAACGCCGTCCGTTTGCCGAGTTTGACAAGATCTTGGCGAGCCGGCGTCGCGAGGCGGACGAGTTTTACGCCGAATTGCAATGCGATTTGACCGATGCCGACGCTCGCAGTGTACAGCGGCAGGCCTTGGCCGGCATGATCTGGAGCAAGCAGTATTATCTGCTACGATGTCCGGAATGGCTCGAAGGCGACCCCGCCCAGCCGCCTCCGCCGCCGGAGCGCAAGAATGGCCGCAATCGCGAATGGCTGCATCTGAACAATGCCGACATCATCTCGATGCCCGACAAATGGGAATATCCCTGGTACGCGGCCTGGGACCTGGCGTTTCACTGCATCTCCGCTCGCGCTGGTCGATGCGGAGTTTGCCAAGCAACAGCTCGTGTTAATTGGCGCGCGAATGGTACATGCACCCGAACGGGCAATTGCCGGCCTACGAATGGGCCTTCGGCGACGTGAACCCGCCCGTCCACGCCTGGGCCGCCTGGCGCGTCTTTCAAATCGATCGCAAGCAGCGCGGCGACGGCACCGGCGACCTGGCGATCTTCTTTCTGGAGCGCGTCTTTCACAAGTTGATGCTGAATTTCACCTGGTGGGTCAATCGCAAGGACGCCGCACGGGCACAATATTTTCCAGGGCGGGTTCCTCGGCCTCGATAACATCGGCGTATTCGACCGCAGCGCTCCCCTGCCTACCGGCGGATACATCAATCAGTCCGACGGGACCAGTTGGATGGCCATGTACGCCTCAATCTGATGCGGATCGCTTTGGAACTGGCGACGCACAATCCCGTCTACGAGGACATTGCGACAAAATTCTTCGAGCATTTCCTGCACATTGCTGAGGCGATGACCAACATCGGCGAGGGAGTGGGGTTGTGGGACGAAGCCGATGGGTTTCTATTACGACGATTTGAACCTGCCCAATGGCCAGAGTGATTCCGCTCAAGGTGCGGTCGATGGTCGGGCTGATTCCGCTGTTCGCAGTCGAGACACTCGAACCGGAGTTGCTGGAGACAGTTCCGGATTCAAAAAGCGCCTTGAATGGTACCTGAAAAACCGTCCGGAATTGGCGGCGCTTGTGTCTCGTTGGGAAGAGCCGGGCGTCGGCGAGCGGCGGCTGCTCTCGCTCTTGCGAGGTCACCGGATGAAAGAGGTGTTGCGGCGAATGTTGGATGAGTCGGAATTCCTGTCCGATTACGGAATGAGGGCCGTCTCCCGATACCACTTGGAGCATCCCTATCAGTTCCAGTGGAACGGAAACACGATGACGGTGGACTATGAGCCAGGCGAATCGACATCAGGGCGTATTCGGCGGGAACTCGAACTGGCGCGGCCCGATTTGGTTTCCGGTGAATTATCTAATGATCGAGTCCTTGCAGAAGTTTCATCACTACTACGGAGACGAGTTCAAAATCGAATGTCCGACCGGGTCAGGTCGTTATTTAACCATAAAAGAGGTTGCCGATGAGTTAAGGCGCCGTTTGACGCGACTCTTTATGCGAAACGAGAAAGGCCGGCGTCCTGTTTTTCGGTCAAAACGAGCGGCTCCAGAAGGACCCGCATTTTCGCGAATACATTAACTTTCACGAGTACTTCCACGGAGATAATGGTCGAGGAGTTGGCGCCTCCCATCAAACCGGATGGACCGGGTTGATCGCTAAAATCATCCAACCTCGGCCGGCTGCGTAGCGCAGCGGGAAACGTTCGGCGTTTGGCGTTCGGCGTTCGGCGGCGTTTGGCGATGGCTCTGGCGCGAGGTCCGTGTTTTCGCCGGGCGCGGTAGGGTTGCGCTCCCGCGCGACCGACGTGGCACGTTCAAAATAGCCTGCGGAAGCTGAAATGGGCCAAGCTATTGCGAAGGGAAGGCAACTCCAAAAGCGTCCGAAACAACATCTTATCGCTTCGAACCACATAATGCCGGTCGCGCCCATAGCCGAGTGGTGAGAGGTGAAAGGCAGATGGTGAATGGTGCCGGCGAACGTCGAACGCCGAACGCCAAACGTTTCCCCTGCCACGCCGGTCGCGCGGGAGCGCAACCCTACCCCCTTTTTAACGCGCGAACTCGACGTATCGAGAGCGCGCGGTCAACGCCTATACGCCCCATACGCCGAGAGGTGAGAGGCAGATGGTGAATGGCGCCCGCCGAACGCCGAACGCCAAACGCCGAACGACAACTGTTGCGGGCTGCGAATCAAGAAAGCAGTTTAAGGAACAGCTAAGATATGCCAATCGTCGCTTCCCATTTTCATCCGCCGCCCTTCCTGCGCAACGGACATCTCCAGACGATCCTTCCTACCCTTTTGCCTCGCCGGCCGACATTCGCTTATCAGCGGGAGAGATTGGAACTGGAGGACGGCGATTTCCTTGATCTCGACTGGACGCCTACGGTTGGTGACAAGTTGGCGATCCTCTCGCACGGGTTAGAGGGACGCTCTAATGATCGTTGCAATCTTGGAATGGCGACAGCTCTCCACGCTGCAGGATGGGATGGTCTCGCCTGGAACCTGCGCGGTTGCGGGCAAGAAATGAATCGGCTCCTGCGCTTTTATCACAGTGGCGAGACGGACGATTTGCGGGCGGTGATTCGGTTCGCCGCGACTAGATATTCGCGAATTGCGCTGATTGGCTTCAGCCTCGGGGGGAATTTTACGCTGAAGTATCTTGGCGAAGCCGCCCCTCATCCAGCAGTCATCGGCGCCGTGGCAATTTCGGTGCCGATCAATCTCGCCTCCTGTGCACTAGCTCTCGATCAACGTTGGAGCAATCGGATCTATCTGCGGCGCTTTATGAAGAGCCTGACCGCCAAAGTCGAAGCCAAGGCACTCCGATTTCCTGCTCAGCTTAACGTGCGTGGGAGCCGAGCAATCCGCACATTCCAGGAATTCGACGACCGTTACACCGCGCCGATCCATGGTTTTCGAGATGCCGCCGATTATTGGAAACAGTCGAGTGCGCGGCAATATCTGGATCGAATCACTGTTCCGACTCTGCTTATCAACGCCTGTGATGATCCCTTTCTCACTCCTGAATGTTTCCCCTTTCGGGAAGCAGAGCAGAATCCTTGTCTGTTCTTCGAGGCGCCAGAATCGGGAGGTCACCTGGGATTTATGGATCTGGTCCGCGGGGTCGAACCGTGGTCCGAACGACGCGCGGTCGAGTTTCTGGCAGAGTCCGCCGTTCAGGGCGAGTAAAGACAGGCTATATGCAGGATGTGCTTGTCGTAATTAGCCGTAACCATTAGCCTCCAACACTTATGGGGTCACGACTTCTAAGAATTCCAATCGCTCTGGTAGTAATCCTGTGCGGGTGCACCAATCTCTACCAATCCGGTGTGCTGCATAACCTTTACCTGATCATCTGCAAACCAACACCTGAACAGCAAGGGGTTGCGCAGCAACGCGTTCAGCAATATCTCGCCTCTGTGCAAAAAGGACGGCAACCTGCTCCAAAACACCGTTACATCGCAATTCAGACGCTCGACCCCTCGCTCAAGCAGAAATTGGTCTACGTTACCAAAAAAACCAAAGCCCAGATGGCAGCGGAAGCGAGTGGGGAGAAATTGCCTGCGAAATGGGTAGAGACCGAGCAACTTCACTGTCTGATGGTCTTTGATACTGAATCGAAGCAGTCTGTCGGCACTGGATGTTATGTTGTCGGAAGCCTGCCGGCGCCGGGAACGCTCGGCCAATTTGAGTCAGTGACCGCTGAATTTGTCGGTGCGGGAATCACTTCCCTTTAGGTGAAGGCCAACTCCGAATCGCAAATCTCCCAATCCGTTGGGGGGGCGTCGCGAGCAACGGCAGGGAAGCCGTCGGCGACTCCGCTTCAGACGCCGGAGAAGTTCCCCTACAGTCTTCGCATCAGCGCCAAGGCGAAACATGTCCGGTTCTGTGTAAGTTTCGAGAAGGGCTTGGAAGTCGTTGTTCCCAAGCGGTTTAGCCTTTCCAGGGTACCATTGCTAATCGAGAAGAACAGCCGATGGATCGAACGCGCTTTGCAGAAGGCGCAAGCCAACGAAGGATTGATCTGTCCGGCACGAATTTGGCAGATGCCGGAGGAAATTACCTTGGTTGCGCTCAACCTGGCCTGGAAGGTTTTTACCCGCCCCGAGGAGGCGCAGACGGTGGTGGTGCGGGAAACATCGTCCAATGCGCTTTTAGCGCACGGGGCAACTGAAGACGCTGCCGCCTGCCAAAGAGCTCTAAAGCGTTGGTTAACTCGGAAAGCTGAGGAGCATCTGAACGATTGGCTCAAACGGGTGAGCGACCAAACTGGGCTGCGATACACCACGATTTCGATCAGGCAGCAACAGACCCGATGGGGCAGTTGTTCCCCGCGACACTCGATCAGTCTGAACGCTCGGTTGTTGTTTTTGCCTCCAGAACTGGTTACCTACGTGCTGGTGCATGAGTTGTGTCATACCAGGCACTTGAATCATTCGCCCAAATTTTGGCGATTGGTTGAATTTTATCTGCCCGACTATCGGCGACATGATCGACAACTGCGGGACAGTAGGCGATACATGCCGGGTTGGCTGACAGCCTCTTGCGATTAGAAAATAGGATTAAGATCACACAAACGTTATGGGAGCTTACAAAGGTCGAGTGAACACCAGGCACCGTAAAAGGCGCTTTGCTAAGGGACAACGACTGGCCGCCCTTAAAAAGGGACCCACCTCGCCGACGAGTGTTGTTGAAAAGAGCCAGCCCTCTCCAACTCAGGTTCCGCCTCTCTAGTGTACCGTCTCCTAAATCCCTTGGGTTTCGTTGCGTTCAAAATGGGTCGTCTGCGAGGCGTGAGGAAGGAGCATATCTAGATCGATACGTGACTCACGAACAACGAAGCAGCCGACCCATTTTCAACGCAACCCTCCGGGCCGCGGCCAGTTGGCTGTTTTTCCGCGTCTGCTCGCTCGACCCGTATGACACTGATATGGGCGCTTCGCTCGCGCCTTGAAAAACAGCCAACTGACCTGCGGCGAAACCCAAGGGATTTAGGAGACGGTACACTAGTGTCCTGTCCCCGAAATATCGTGTCGTGCGGGTGGTTCCCACTTCTCAAAGAAAGTGGTTTTTCTGGTTTTTCTTGACTCAAAATCACCTAACTATTAGACCGGGCGCTGAAGTTCAGCGTATGTGTAGAGCGCCGGTCATACAACCCGACGGGCCCGCCGCGAAGGGGCTAGAAATGCAGGCGCGATCCTTTTCAAAGGTTCGAAGCCAATGCTCGCCGTACCTGGAGGCCCCTTCAGGGCTAATTCGGCTGGGGGGGATTACCCAGGGTAAACCCTGGGCTATGATTTCTTGGCCACTTCGCGCCACGGAATTGCAAAGGTCCGAACTCCTTCGCGCCGCATGATACTAACACACACGTTCAGCGCCAGAGCCGCATCTTTCAGATAACCTCGGAAAGGAGCCCCATACCCTGTTTCCTTGCTCTTTAAATCCAATCGTCCTCCCGAGCCGCTTTCTAAGCTGCTCCAGAGCGCGAAGATCTCAGGAGCGCTTTGGCTCGTGAGATCTTCGGGCTAAGCCGTTGCGGAAGCTGAGGAGTAAAATGATAAGACGGCTGATCAATCAAATCCTTGCCCTAACATTGCTGGCGTGGGGCGTGGTCACGCTCGCTCCGATGGCAGCCCTGGCGCAGACCTCATTGCCACCAGTCACCACGGCAGCGGCAGCGAACCAGGTATTCGCCGGAGGAGAGTTAGAAAAGGTTACCGTGACCGGTTACCTGATTCCCCGTGTCGGAGGCGGTCCGCAACCGGTCTTTACGATGGACCAGGACTTTATCTCGAAACAGGCCGACCAAACGATCAACGACCTCCTTAACAGGTACCCAGGCGGCCTTAGCAACCAGAACGCCCTGACTTTCACTGGAAATAGCAGCTCGCCCGCCTCGTCTGCCTTTGGCCTGCGGGGACTGCCGGCGGGCGATACCCTGGTTTTGATCGACGGGTACCGTTTCCCAGACTATCCGATTCCCCTTGTAGGCGTCTTCAATTTCGTTGACCTTAACTCGATTCCTTTGGCGGGCTCGACCGCATTGAGATCCTGAAGGATGGCGGTAGTGCAACCTACGGTTCAGATGCGGTCGCCGGAGTCGTCAACGTCATCACCAAAGACAGTTACAATGGCGCCGATATTATTAATTATTTTGGGATCAGCCAACGCGGCGACTTTGAAGTCTACCACGGTTCTCTCACCGCAGGCGTCACTGATGGAGCTTCTTCGGAGGCAAGTTCAGCATCGTGACCGCCTTCGATTATTACAGCCAATCGCCGATCGAAGCCTTGGATCGATGGTACGCCTACGGCGACCGGACAAGCTCAGCCCGAAATACCCGGACCAGCCCGTGGCATTTTTCCCCGCCAACGGAAGCTTCACTGCAATCACCACGGGAAATACCTATATGGTCAAGCCCGGAACCACCGGACCCAACATCACCTCCGATGATTTCTTCGTCAACGGACCACTTTCCAGACCTATAACCCGATCGACCAACAGTTGGCCGCACGGGAAACCGTTCGGCGGAATAATTAACACCAACTATTCGCCAACCGACTGGCTGAAATTCTATGACCGGTTCATCATCCAGCGTAATGAAGAAAACACCATCACACCCAACCAGGGATTTAGTGGCTTTAAGACGGCATCGTCATCCCTGCTAATAATCCTTTCAATCCTTTCGGTGAAGACTTAAGTCCAAATGGCCAACTCTCACGTGAGTTCGGGCCCTGGATGAGCGACATCATCACTCGGACAGTGCGGAACATGGTCGGTGCAACGGTCCAATTGCCCCATGATTGGTTCATCGATGGCAACTTCCTCTATGGAGAAAGCGATTTTACCGAGAACATCTACAATTCCATCAATAAAAGCAGGCTCCAAGAAGCCTTAAACGGCACCCTTCCGGGGCTCGAGGGAAATATTTCAATCCTTTCACCGACCAAAATCTTAATCCATCCCAACAGCGTATTCTATCCCGCGCTCAGAACCCAGCAGTTTGAAAACAGAGACCGACATCGTCCAATGGACTCTCAAAGCCGGTGGTACAGTCATTGATCTGCCGAGCGGTCCCTTCGTTGTCGCGGGAGGCCTGGAATATCGGAGTGCCGATTTGATCCAGTGCAATGATAAAAACAGTGAAACAACAACATCACCACCGGAATTTCCGGGTCATCTTCTTTCGGCACGCCGCTATATCTATAGCGCCTACGGCGAATTGGACATTCCCTGATCGGCGAGAAATGGTCCTGGCCGGGTTTAAGAAACGTCGACATTGTGTTTTCGGAGCGAGACGATGACTACAGCGATTTTGGTAACGCCGCAAAGCCAAAAATTGCGATCCGCTACAAGCCTTTCGAGGACCTGACCTTGCGCGGCACCTACGCCGAAGGATATGTCGCTCCGACCCTGGGCCTATCTTGACCACTCCAGCTCGTGCCAGACTACAATCTTTGACCCTAAGACTTGCAGACGTACAACGTTAGGAAACAACCGGCGGAAACCCACACCTCAGCCAAACGTCCTATGGATATTACCTGGAAGCACTCTGGACTCCCGCTTCGGGAGACCGAAACAGCTGGTGGCACTGGGCCAAAGGCTTTAGTGCCTACGTCGATTGGTACCAAATCCTGATCCGTGGCCTAATTGCACGATAGACCCGCAAACCCTCGTGGGGAGCCAAATGCCTTCCCCGGAACCGTGATCCGAACCCCGGGCCCAATGGAATGTGCACAAAGTGACGCCAACGAGCAAAATGGTAACACCCTGACCGATGGGATCGATTTTGGGGCCAGCTATATCACCAAAGAATACAACTGGGGAAAACTCGATTTCGAAGTCAACGCTAGTTACATCTACGAGTTCAAGCGAAGAAGGCTGGAAGGCATCGAAAATGGAACGTCAGTTTCCAGGTCCTCCAATAGGATGATTCTTTCGGGGTAAGTGGTCCCGACTTCAAAATGGTCGCTAGCCTCTTCTATTCGAAACACGTCTGCGGAAACGATAACGTTCGAACCGGCCTTAGCCTGAACTACGTCGATTCCGAAGCTGATGGTACACGAACTTCAAGGGGACTTTGCCTGCGGTGGATGCCGGGTTAAATCCGCCTGGCTATGTCCACCGGGTTGGTAGCTGGACGACCGTCGATTGGCAAATCTCCTACGAGTTCGGACCGCCTTCCGAAGTTACGCCGCAAATCTCAGGCAGGGTTACGAGAAAGACGGAAAGCGTATTATCGGGGAGAAAGCGATTTCGCCGAAGCCAGAAGTTGTTCGCTGGAATGGCGGCCGTTTTGAATAATACGACGGTGACATTCGGAAACAATAACTTTGCGATACGCGGCCCCCGCTTTCGTCCGTAGGCGGCAATTTCTTCCAGGGCTATGATACCTTGGTCACCAATCCATTCAACGTTACTTCTACTTTCAGATTGAAAAGAAATTTTAGACGACGAGACTTAGCATCAGGACAAAGACCAGGCCCAAGACCGACAGCAAGGTCTCCATCAGAGTCCAGGACTTGAAGGTGTCCGGGAGACTCAACCGGAAATACTCCTTGACCAACCAAAAGCCGGCGTCGTTCACATGAGATAGAATGATCGATCCCGACCCGACGGCCAAGACCATCAACTCCTTGCTCACACCTGGATTTGCCGCCACGATCGGAGCCATGATTCCCGCGCCGGTGATGGTTGCTACAGTGGCAGAACCGGTGGCGATTCTGACCACCGCAGCCGCAGCCCAGCCGAGCAGGAGCGGTGAGATGTGCGCCTGGGTGGCCCACTGACCGATAAGTTCGCTGATCTTAGTGGCGATCAGCATCTCTTTAAAACCCCCGCCTGCTCCGACGATGAGGACGACGGCACGATCGCCCCCAAACTTTTATTCAGGATCCCGTCCAGTTGCCCCATCGTGACCCCTCTCCTTAGTTCGAGGGCAAAGATACCGAAGAAGAGGGCAATCAGGAGAGCAGCGATTGGGTCGCCCACAAAGTCGATCAAGGCTTTCGGAAAACTTGCTCCCGGTAGCAAAGCATCGGCCAGTGAGCGAGACATCATCAGGGCCGGCGGAAGCAGGATGGTCGTAAGCACCGCTGCCAGGGAAGGTCCTGCCAAAGTGGTCGCATGCTTTCCTGCTGGTTTCGTTTCCTCCGATTCCGCGCCAGGATCGAAAAGGACGCCAGAGGCGGATCCGGAATGAACCCATCCGGCAGCGAAATTAGTCGAAAACAGGGCCCCGCCAATATTCCGGTCGGAATGCCGACTAATATTGCATAGAGAATCGTCTTACCGGCATCAGCATGAAAAGTGGCCACGGCCAAGGTCGGAGCGGGATGAGGCGGTACCAGCGCGTGGGCTACCGAAAGTCCGGCTAACATCGGCAAGCCAACTCTTAAAATGGGGGTATCCATCCGCTTCGAGATGACGAACGCGAGCGGCACCAGAAGTACGAAACCAACCTCGAAGAACAATGGAAGCCCAATCAGAAGGGCGGCCAAAAACATCGTCCAAGGAATCCATTTTTTCCGCCGAGCGCGATCAGATCATTGGCCAAGACATCAGCTCCCCCGGAAGAGATTAGTATCCCTCCTAACATCGCGCCGAGGCCAATAACAATTCCGACAAAACTAAGAACATCCCCAAATCCCTTCTCAAAATGTTTGATCACTTCCTGCAACGGAAGTCCGCAAGCAATTCCGAGAAACCAGGACGCCAGAATTAATGCTATGAACGGGTGAATCCGGAATTTGGTGATGAGAACAATCAATCCGAGGATTGCCAGGACTACGACTGCGAGGCGGACAGGATCAGAGGCCATGGGTGTTAGGGCCAAGAATGCCAGAAACAACGCAAATGCCAAGAACGTTCAATGCTTAGACGGAGAGAACGTGTTGGCGTTTGGCGTTTGGCGTTTGGCGTTCGGCGTTCGGCGTTCGGCGGGCGCAGTCAGGACATCGGTAACACTTTTGGGTCAGGACATCGGTAACACTGTCACTGTTTTAGTTCATGTTTTGATTCTGTCCATTCTGCGAACTGGAATATCGCCAACAAATGGCGGCCAGACTTATCCATAATCGCCCCGGGCCGGTGAGCTGCGAGAATGCCTGGGACAGGTACGCCACGTCGCAGCAGCACACCGGCCCGGATAAAGGCGATTGTGGGTAAGTCGCGAGTTGCGGCCACCCGTCGCCAGGGGGATCCTCCCTTGGCCCCCACGATGGTTGGAGTCCGTTCATGACGCCACCTCGGCCCTTAGGAAACTGACCTCCTGCGGATCAAGGTGTCCAAGCAGCAACCGGCCAAACCAGATCTCCAGTTGGCCCTTTTCAGCCCTTTGGAGCCCTACCTCCCAACCCGCCAGGCTCCCGGTCAGGAAGACCTTTTGGTTCTTCCAACTCAGCTTGCCGTTTTTGTCCACCAAGCGGGCCGCCATCCCGGGATAGCTCAATTGCACTTCTGTCGCGCGGTAAGGCCTGCTCGAGTTCTGGTAGAGTTCCGCCGGACAACGCATCCCCAGCGCTTCGTGGGGGCGCTCCCGGTTAAACTCCTCTCGCCACAGCTCCAGCGCCTCTGGCGTGGCTCCTTGACCCAAGCTTTCCAACTCTTCGGCGATGTCCCGATGCAGCCGTTCGTGCCCTCCGTTATCTTGCGGATGCGCCGGCCGACCTCGTTCCAAATCGATTCCCAAGGCCACCCACCACGCCGACAGCCGGCTCAACCCGTGCAAGGCCTGCACGCTGGCAAAAGGCGCCCCGTTATCCGAGCGGATCGCTTCAGGTAAACCGTGTCGCTCAAAGATCCGCTCAAAGGCCTCTCGCACCGTCTGGCTGCGCGCATTGTCCATCGCTCGCAACTCCAGCACGTAACGGCTGAACTCATCGCGGACTGTCAAGGGTTCACACCGCCTACTCTCTCCAAAGTGCCACCAGCCCTTGAAGTCCACTGTCCACACCTCATTGGGTTGTTGTCCTCGGCGTCCACTGCTCAGCCGCCCTCCGGCCAGCGGCCCCTCTCGCACTCGGCGCGGCTGGGTCAAACCCACTTGCTCCAGCACCCGCTTGAAACTGCTCTCGCTGGGCGCCTGCCCGTGTCGCCGATGGTACAACGTCCGGATCTTCCGCGGACCCCAATAGCGATGCACCAGCTTCAGTTTCACCATTTCGCACACTTGCCCTTCACTCAATTGCTTGGGACTGCTCCGTGGTCGCCGCGAATCTTCCTCCATCCCCTCCAGCCCTTGGCGTAAAAACCTCTCTCGCCATTTGTAACCCGTCTTGGTGCTGATTCCATATTCCCGGCACAACTCTCGAAAATTCAACGTTCCCAGCGCCTTCAGCGCAAACTCTCTTCTTTGATCCATAGGTTCACTTTTTTTCCACGGCATTTACCGAGCCTTTTTACTCCGGTTCCTGCCTTTGAAGTGTTACCTATGTCTTGAACCTATTGTGTTACCTATGTCCTGAACCTGCACCGGCGTTCGGCGCACCATTCACCATCTGCTTCCTCTCACCTCTCACCTCTCACCTCTCACCTCTCACCTCTCACCTCTCACCTCTCACCTCTCACCTCTCACCTCTCACCTCTCGGCGTATGGGGCGTATCGGCGTGTCGGCATTTTGGCCGCACGTCGTGGCCGCGCCTATCGGCGGTAGGGTTGCGCTCCCGCGCGACCGGCGTGGCACATTCACATAGCCACCGTTCGGAAAGTTCAGAACTCCTGATGAGCAATAGAGGAGGTGGGAGTTTAGGAAATCAGATACGACTTCTTGCTGCCATGACTCATTGTGGTATGGGCGTCCCGCCCGTGATCTTCCTCGGACACGGGCGGGACGCCTATATGTGCTTAGCTTAGCGTCGGCCATACGGCCCGAAGCGACCAAGAGAGCCCAGGGTTGGATTTAGTTTATTAGCGTCGGTCATACCGGCCCGAATGGGCTCTGCGGTTTGGACGTTTCCAATCTGTGGCCCGAAGTGGCCAAGAAAGCATAGCCCAGGGTTTACCCTGGGTTAAATTCCCCCACCCGAATTAGCCCTGAAGGGGCGGGCAGGTATGGCGAGAATCGGCTCCGAACCTTCGAGCCGGATTGCGTGCGCATTTCTCGCCCCTTCAGGGCGAAACGTTTATTTCGGCTAACCCAGGGTAAACCCTGGGCTATGCTTTCTTGCCCCTTCGGGCCGGACTACCTCGCTGTACAGATCCGGACGTCCCTCTCACAATGCGAGGCTGGCGGCTCCCCGCGAATTCCACAGAATCGAGAGGTCTGAAGCTATCGGAACGCGCCACGACGGTCGCGCGGGAGCGCAACCCTACCAAAGGATCACCACGTCGTATCGGCCTACGATAATACTATCCCAGAACAAGACACCGCCACGTTCGCTGGGACCTCGCCTTAAGTTTGCTTTACAACTTCTCGATCACTTGCCGAAGTTCGTCCACTTTCCGATCGTCTTTTGCAGCCGCCCCCATAATTCATCTGCCTTACCTTGCGAGAACCTGCCGCAGTGCTGCTTTAACTTGCCCTTTAACTCGTTCCAGGAGCCTTTGATTTGAAGCTTGTTCATTTTGATTAGTTAATAGGTTTGAGGACCTGAGCCGGCCCGACTGAATGGCTCCGCTCGCCGGGGAAGCCGGATAGAACTCGCCGCCGCACGAATTTCATTGCGAAGTTCGGTGAGCATTCGCGCGAGTGACTCCAAGCTGTTCGGCTTTGCGTTCTTTCCACCGCTGCGCTGTTGCCTGGAGGCGGTGGCAGGCGCTCCGCAAAAAAGCGGAGGCGGCGTCGGTGAGTCCCGGGCTGGCGAGTTCCGTCTCGAGTCGGCGTTGGGCTTCGGCGAGCTCGGCGAGGAGGATTTTCTCCGAGGAACGCGGCGCAGATTCCTGGCCAGGCCGAACTTGGAGAGCGTCCAGATGATCCACTTCGTGGGATCGAACTGCCAGGGCTTCACGCCATTGCGGTAGTCGTGCTGAAACTCGTGGTGATAGTTGTGGTAGCCTTCGCCGAAGGTGACGACGGCCATGAGCCACGAATCGCGCGCGCAGCGCCGGGAGGAGTACGGGCGCTTGCCGATGTAGTGGCAGAGCGAATTGATGCAAAAAGTGCAGTGCTGAAGAACGACGACGCGGGCCACGCCGGCGATGAGCAATGCGCCGAGGGCCGAGCGCCAGCCGCCCCAGACGAACCCGAGGATGGTCGGGAGGACGAAGGCGACACGACGCGGCGATCCAGTGGATATACTGGTGCTGGAGCATGACCATCCAGTCCTTCTTCAAGTCGGCCACGTTGTCGAAAGGCGGCGACGGCTTGAGCTTGAACATCAGCCAGCCCATGTGGGCGTGGAAGAGGCCCTTGGTGATGTCGTAAGGATCTTCATCGTGATCGACATGCTTGTGGTGGGTGCGATGCTCGCAGGACCACATGAGCGCGGAGTTTTCAAAGGCGCCGGCGCCGAAGATCAGCGAAGGGCGCGCACGACGCCGATGGGCCTGGAAAGCCAGATGCGAAAACATCCGATGATAGCCGAGCGTGATGGAGAAGCCGCAGGCGCTGATCATCACGAAGAACAGCGCGATCTGGAACCAATCCAGGCCGAAGTGCCAGATGTAGAGCGGCACCGCGGTGAGCGAGAGGAAAAGGGTGCCGATGAGGAAGGAACTGGTGATCCAGTGGACTTTTTCGAATGGGATGCGTTTGAACATGATGTACTTTGGATGTCGGGAAGCGCGATAAGTGGGACAATCGTAATCAGCGAAGTGCCTGGATCCTCTTCAACGCGGAGAACGTGTATTTGTCACTCGGCATAATGGCAGCAGAGGTATCGCCCCGCTTCGGTGAATTCTCCCATATTCTTTTCAACGGGTTCCCGTTGCTTTAGCGTATGGCGCCTGCAGTCTCATTTTTGCGCGAAGTACTTTGCACTGGCCGGTCAGCTTTTTTGGGCGCCAGAAATCATCCAAAGACGGCCCCTTACTTAATTAATTCGCGCCATTTCGCCGCCATCCTTATTCAGCAGAGAGCGGGGGGCGCATCGTCTTCGCACCAGGCTTTCGCAAAGAATCGTAGATGGGTGGGTTGCCCAGCAGGGTGGGCACGGCCATGGCCGCAAAGCAGGCCAGCAACATCGGCAGAAGCAGCGTGAAACATCCCGTCATCTCCGTGACCAGAACGATGCCGGTCAACGGGGCGCGCACCACGGCGGTGAAGAAAGCCGCCATCCCAACAACAGCAAAAGCTACCGGTTGTTCGGACAGAGCAGGAAACAGGCGGCAGAAGAATGCTCCCAGTAAAAGACCGCTCTGGGCTCCGAGCACGAGCATGGGTGCAAAGAGTCCGCCCGGCGTTCCTGCGGCATAGGACAACGGGCCGAGGCCGAAACGGACCAGGAAAACCCAACCGACCACTGCGATACCATCGACTCCCGTGAGCGTGCGTTGCGCGATCGCATCACCACCACCGACCAGACCAGGTCCAAACCATGCCAACAAACCAACCGTTGCGCCGATCAGCGTAGCGCACAGGCCAGCGGACCACCGTCTTCCGAGACGATCCACGGCCGCGAGCGCGCCAAGAAGCGCATGGTTGTAGGCCATGCCGAGGCCGCCAGCGACTATTCCCAGGAAAATGAAAATAGGAACCGTCCCGATACCAGCATAGGGTATCGGTCCGACGTGAAAATCCGACTCGTCGCCCACCAACAAGCGAGCCACTGCGATAGCGCTGCCCGAAGCACACAGGGTCGTGATCGTCGTCCGGGTGTCGAATCGCCGAACGAGTTCTTCGAGCACGAAGACCGCCCCGCCAAGCGGCGCGCTGAAGGCAGTGGACAACCCGGCACCGGCACCGGCGGCCAGAAGCGCCTTAAGATCGTCTCGGTGGCGATGGAAAGTGGCCCCAATCCAATTTCCAATGCATGCCCCCATTTGAACGGTCGGCCCCTCACGGCCCAAGGCGAGACCGACACCCATGGCCAGAACACCGCCTATAAACTTCACCGGTATCAAGAGCAACGGCGGCGACACCTCCTCGTCTCGCAAGGCGGCTTCGACGTTCGGGATGCCGCTTCCCTTCGCCTCCGGCGCAAATTTCCGCACCAGCCGGAAAGCCAATCCGGTGCCGATCGCCGACACCGCGATGACCAGTGGGAAACCGACAAGCTCCCGCCCATGCGCCCACTCAATCAGGGAGTCCCTGACCTGATCGGACCACTTCAGAGCTAGTCGGAAAACAGCTCCCAGAAAACCAGCTGCCCCGCCCAGCCCGAACGCCAGGACCACGAGAACGAATAGGCTGCCTCGCTCTTGGACCGACCCGGACCTGATCCGGTTCATCCATTAGGGCCCTCGCCGCCGGTATCCTTTCCCTCGGTTTCTCGCAGACCAGAGCGGCGGACAGATCGAATTTTCACCGCTTTGCGAATGAGATCGTTCAATCGGTTCGACGCCGTACAGGGAACAAGTGTTGTGATCGTGCAGAAAGCCATTAGCTTAAAAAAACTACAAAGATAATACAATGTGGAGTTTGATGTTGAACTGGAAAAGGGACGGGTAATGCGGAAAATTTCCTCTTTGTCCTCATAAATTTACTTCCAGTCGCTCCACGGGACTTGAAAGAACACCTCCCGCGAATTCGGCCTCTCGATCAAACACTTAATTTCTTCACGAATGAATCCTATCTCCTGGATACGCGGGAATTTCGTTAAGCTGACCAGCCTGAAAGATCCGCCACACGCGATCGCCTTGGGCACGGCAATCGGGATGTTTTTCGGTTTGGTCCCACTTTGGGGGCTGAAGACGCTCCTGGCGATCGGGTTGGCGCGATTGCTGCGTGGCAACATCGTCGCGGCGGCAGTCGCCGTGACACTGCACGATATAGCCTTGCCCGTGGTGCCTTTGCTGCTTCGCTGGGAATACGACGTGGGCTATTGGGTTCTAAGCCATCCGCATGCGCTGCCACCGAAGCTGCAGTGGTCTCATCAAAGCCCTACGATCTGGTTTCACTGGTCGACGTTTTTCACCATCGGCTTGCCTTTGCTGTTGGGTTCACTTGTTGTCGCGGTTCCGGTTTCCGTGGTGACGTATTATCTCACCCTCGCGTTTGTCGAACGATGGCGACGCAAGCACAGTTCGTCACCGGGGGCTTGAGGGAGAAGGTTTTGGGTTTTGCGTTTTGCGTTTTGAGTTTTGCGTGATCCTTGGCGTCTAGCTGTTCGCCATCTCGTCGCACAGAGGGAAGCAAAGAGGATTTCGAACAGAAGGTAGCAAAGGAAGCAAAGATTCGGGTAGGGGTTGTTGGGGCTCCGAAGCCTTCCTTTTCGCCGCTCGGTCCTGGATCTCGTCCTCGTCGTCGTTTTCCGACCGTCGCAGCTGGAAGCACGTGCGGGCCTAAAAAAACGCAATCGATGGAAACCTAAAGCCTGGGGTCTGTCCAACGCGTAGAAGAAATCGGGAGAACGAATTGAGACGATTCGTGGGCAGCATCGTGACATGGCCATCCGTCCATCGAGGAAAGCGGTGCGTAATTCCGGCGCCCAATCGTCAACGCAAAACCCAAAACCCAAAACTCAAGTGGCCGTCTCGCCGGTGCATCGAGCAAAGGTCTTTGATCGGTGCGTAAATGCTGGCGGCCGATCGCCAACTCCAAACTCAAAACCCAAAACTCAAGACTGAAAACCCAAAACTCCTCCCCGGTTCGCATTTTGGCGGACGATATCGCTTAACCCGGTTGAATAGCGGTCGATACACCTGCAGAAGGGACCCGATTCTAGATAACATTGTAAACATTGTTTTTTTATTAGCCGCAGGCAAACCATAAGACGCCATGCGCAGTAGCCTGATTGTGGTTTGAGGACGCCAAGTAGACAAAAAGGATGCAATTAGCTGATTCCATTATTAGCGCCCGCCAAGACGGTGAACGGAAGGCTGTGCTGCTGAGAGCCTTGCAGGCCATTGACTCTCTCCAGTCTAAGCTTGATACCCTTGAGCGTGCTCGCAGCGAGCCGATCGCGATCGTCGGTCTTTCGTGCCGTTTTCCTGGTTCGCGAGATCCGGAAGCGTTCTGGGACCTTCTCAGCGAGGGCATTGATGCGGTGACCGAAGTGCCGCATGGGCGCTGGAATAAGGAGGCATATTTTGACCCGGACCCAGCAGCGCCCGGCAAAATGCACGCCCCTTACGGCGGTTTTCTGGACCAAGTCGATTTGTTCGATCCAGCCTTTTTTGGAATCTCAGGCCGGGAGGCTGAGAGCATGGATCCCCAGCAGCGACTTTTGCTCGAGGTCACTTGGGAAGCCCTGGAAAATGCGGGGATTGCGACTACCAATTTGCGCGGTTCGTCCACCGGAGTCTTTATCGGCATCACGGGCTCTGATTACGCTCGTCTGGCAATCGCAGGCAATTCGGCCTGCCTGGATGTTTACGCGATGACCGGCGGCGCGCTCAACGTGGCTGCAGGTCGCCTCTCTTATGTGCTTGGGCTGAATGGCCCGGCTATGGTGGTGGACACGGCCTGTTCCTCCTCGCTGGTCGCCGTTCACCTGGCCTGCCAGAGTCTACGCGAGGGCGAATGTGATCTGGCACTGGCTGGCGGGGTCAACGTGCTCCTCACGCCCGAACCTTTTATCTGTTTCGCGAAATGGGGTATGATGGCACCGGACGGCCGGTGCAAAACTTTCGACGAGCGGGCGGACGGCTTCGTCAGGGGCGAAGGATGCGGGGTGATTGCTCTCAAACGCCTCAGCGATGCGCTGACCGCGGAAGACCGTGTTCTTGCCGTGATTCGCGGGACGGCCGTCAATCAGGATGGTGCCAGTAGCGGCTTAACCGTCCCCAATGGTCTTGCCCAACAGGCCCTGATTCGAGCCGCGCTGAAGGCTGCCCGTTTACAGCCTCATGAGGTGGATTACGTCGAAGCGCACGGTACCGGGACGACGCTTGGTGATCCTATCGAACTCGAAGCCTTGGCGGCGGCGCTCGGGAAGAATCGCCCCGAAGATCGACCATTGCGCGTCGGTTCGGTGAAGACCAACCTCGGCCATTTGGAATCGGCTTCAGGCATAGCGGGTCTTATCAAAGTGGTGCTGTCGATGGGCCGCGAAGAAATTCCGCGACAGCTGCATTTCAGTAAACTCAATCCGCGGATATCCCTGGGAAGAGTACCAATAGAAATTCCCGTCAAGGCGATTGCCTGGCCGCGGTCCGAGCGTGCTCGCATAGCCGGAGTGAGTTCCTTTGGATTCAGCGGTACGAACGCCCACGTGATCCTGGAGGAAGCTCCGACAGCCAGGAAATTGGCGGCGACAGCCGGAATTGCCCGAGCGGCCGGCCCACCTGATGGTTCTCTCTGCAAACTCCGAGGCCGCGCTGCAGGAGCTCTCCCTGGCATACGCCGAACATCTCACGAAGGAACCTGCATGCTCCCTCCCGGATATCTGCCATACGGCGGCGATAGGTCGTTCGGCCCTTTCCTACCGTCTGGCGTTTCCCGCACCAAGCACCGCTGCGGCAAGGGGACTGCTTAGTACTTTCGCACAGGGGAATTCGAATTCGGAGATCGCTTCGGGTCGGGTTCGCTCCGACTCCAGGGTCGCGTTTCTTTTTACCGGGCAAGGGGCGCAGCATCCGGGCATGGGACGCGATTTGTATGAAATCGAACCCGTGTTCCGCGAGGCTTTCGATCGGTGTGCGTTTTTGGTGGGTGAACATCTGGAACGGCCGTTGCAGGAAATCATCGGATACGACGGGAACAATCCTGCGGGCGCGGGTATTCTAGACGAGACCCGCTACACGCAGCCAGCACTCTTCGCTGTCGAATACGCGCTCGCCTCCCTGTGGCGTTCCTGGGGCATCGAGCCTGCGGCGATCGTCGGACACAGCCTGGGAGAATACGTTGGCGCCTGCGTTGCCGGCGCGCTCAGTCTGGAAGACGCATTGCGATTGGTAGCCGTGAGATCGCGCCTGATGCAGTCGCTGCCAGGAAGTGGCGCGATGGCTGCGGTGTTTGCCGGCGAAAGCCGGGTCCGCGCAGCGATCGCTTCTTTCGCAGATTCTGTCTCCATCGCTGCGACCAACTCGCCTCTGAACACGGTGATTTCCGGAAAAGCGGACGACGTCCGCGCGGTGTTGGAGCGATTGCGGCAGGAAGGTGTGGAATCGAAGCCACTGACTGTCTCTCATGCCTTTCACTCGCCGCTGGTCGAGCCGATTCTGGATGAATTTGAACAATGCGCCCAAAGCGTCGAATACCGCGTTCCGATTGTGGATCTGGTATTGAACCTGACAGGATGCCTACCGGGTGAAGAGTTTGCCGCTGGATGCCAATTATTGGCGCAGGCACGCCCGTGAAACCGTGAGATTCGCGGAATCGATCCGGTGTCTGCAGGCCCGCGGAATTCGAGCCTTCCTCGAGATAGGACCTGCGCCGGTGCTCATTGGCATGGGCCGGCAATGCCTCGAGGATTCGGAGGCGGTTTGGCTAGCCTCCCTGCGCAAAGATCGAGACGACTGGCCTCAGATGCTCTCGAGCCTGGGAGCGCTCTTCGTGCTCGGCGCGAAACCAGATTGGCGCGCGCTACGATCAGCCTTATCGCCGACGTCGTGTCGCGCTGCCAACCTATCGGTTCCAAAGGGAACGGCACTGGCTTCCGGTTGCCTCTGCTGATCTCAGCCCCAAACGGACGCGGGCGACCGATCATCCGCTGCTGGGTGTGCACGTACCGCTGGCCGGCCGTCCCGGTGAGCATATTTGGTTTGGGGAGATCAGCTTGGAACGATGCCCATGGATTGCCGACCACCGCGTACAGGGGGTGGCGGTGTTGCCGCCCACAGCTTACCTCGAGATGGCCATCGCTGCCGCCGTCGAAACGGTCTCAGACCTACCCGTGGTTGTCACTGGAATCGAAATCGAGAAAATGCTGCTCCTCCAGCCAGCGACCGAGTTAGAAATCCAAACACGGCTCGAAAAGCAGGTTCCGGGTAACCTGGTCTTCAAGGTGCACAGCCGAAGAAAGAATTCAAAAGGAGACTGGATTCTAAATGCCAGCGGCACAATTCGGCCAGGGGAAATCGAGGTCCCGGCGGCGAAGTTAGATGCTTCCCAACGAGAGGCATTCGAGAAACGCTCAATACGCTCTCTTGACGGTCCGGAGTTCTACAGGCTCCACCAGGAGCACGGCAACCAATGGGGACCCTGCTTTCAAGGAGTCAGCCGTTTGTGGCAGGGCCAGGGAGAAGCGTTGAGCGCGGTGACGATTCCGCCTGGCATTCAGGACGAGCTGTCTCGTTATCGTCGTTCATCCTGCACTTTTCGAAAGTCTGGCCCAAACCCTGACGGCGACGACTCCATTGGAAAAATACGGAGGGCGCCCTGACCGGCGTCTTTGTCGGTGGCGAAATGGAGGAGGTCCGTGTTTATCGACGGCCGGAGGGCAGAAATTTCTACGTCTACGCACAATTGCGCAGCGGTAAAGTCGCACCCGATGATCCCTTGGTCGGCGACATCAAGGTATTCGACTTCTCAGGAAACCTGATCACCGAGACCATTGGGGCGCGTCTGTCGTACTTGGACGCCGATCAAACACGGGATGCGCTCGAATCGGTGGAAGACCGGTTCTATGAACCGCGATGGGAGATCAAGGAAGCAGTCGGCGAATTGAGTCCTGATGTCTCGATGACGGGAACCTGGATTATCTTCCGGGATCAACAGGGGATCGGCGATGCGGCCTGCGCGCAACTAATGGAGCGTGGCGCGACATGTCTCTGCGTAGATCACGGTGAGGAGCGTTCGTCGGCGAACGACAGGCAACGATGACGATCAGGCCGGACCACGCCGATGATTACGATAGGCTGTTACTATCCGCGGTCCGGACAGAATCCTGTCCTGAACAGGATTGTTCATCTTTGGAGTCTGGACGCCGCAGATCCCGAACAGGCGGATCTGAAAGCCGTGCACCGAGCCCAGACGCTTGGACCGGTAAGCATCCTGCGCATGGTGCAAGCGCTCGATCGAGCTCGGCTATCGAAGCCTCCCAAGTTGTGGTTGATCAGCCGGGGTGCGCAGCCGGCGGGTGAAAAGGCATGCCCCGCTTTCGGTGCTTCAGTCTCCTCTTTGGGGTTTGGGTCGCACCATCGCGATCGAGAACTCAGACATCTGGGGCGGTATGGTGGATCTGGATCGGGCTGATACTCCGGCGGCTGCAGCCGCGCTTCTGCTTTCTCAATTGGGAAAGCATACCGGCGAAGATCAGACGGCGTTTCGCAATGGCCACAGGCATGTGGCGCGGTTGGGACGACGGACGAAAACTTTGGCAAAGCCTGAACGAATTCCGGTCCGCCCGGACGCAACGTATCTGATCACGGGCGGGTTAGGCGGCATCGGGCTAATCATTGCCCATTGGTTGGTTACCCGCGGTGCGCGCCACCTTATTTTGGCCGGGCGCAGCTCGCTGCCAGATCGCCAGGAGTGGCATGGTGTTTCGAGCGGAACTTTGGCAGGTGCCCGCATCACCGCAATACGCGGGCTGGAAAGCGTTGGTGCAAACGTCCAAACGGTGGTCGTGGACATGGGCAGCGAAGCATCGGTGACCGAGATGATCAGCCAATGTTTACGCGCGGATCGGCGACCCTTGCGAGGCGTGTTTCACGCGGCGGGGGTGACGCAGGACGAGCTGCTGATCAACCAGAGTCCGGAACAGATGCGAGAGATTCTTGCCTCGAAAATGGTGGGGGGATGGCTCCTTCATCGGCTGTTGGCGGATGTCCCTTTGGAATTATTCGTCCTCTTCTCCTCGTTCTCATCGTTCCTGGGCCCGCCGATGTTGGGAAGTTATTCGGCCGCCAACATGTTCCTCGATGCGCTCGCGCATCATCGCCGGTCGTTAGGGCAAGTGGGGCTGAGCATCAACTGGGGCCCGTGGGCCGAGGCCGGCATGGCCGCTCGGCTTCTGGCTACCGAAGAGTCCAAAGGCGGCCAGTTGAAGGGCATCCACAATGGCGCACGCGTTTTATCGACACAAGGGGCATTGGAAGCCATGGAGCGATTGCTCGAGGAGGGTGCGGTGCAGACCGGCGTCATGTCGATCGACTGGAAGGCATGGCATCGGTGGAACTACGGCGGCCTTGCTGTTTCTCCCTACCTTTCGCTGCTGATTTCCGGCAGCGACTCCAGGGTAGCGGGCAAGACAGCCAGAAGGAGACAGCCGACGCGAACGTATTCTCGGCGTCAAATCGGAGCAGAGCGCGGAGATGGTGAATAGCTATTTGACGGAAGAAATGGCCCGCATTCTCAAGGTGTCTTTGCCTTCGGTAGATCGAGAAAAGCCAATCGTGAACATGGGATTCGACTCACTGATGTCAATTGAACTAAAAAACCAGATCGAGACCGACCTGGGGGTAAGCGTAGCAATGTCCCGCCTCATCCAGAGCCCCACGATCTCGGAACTGACGGATTTCGTCTTGAATCTGCTCGTGGATTCGCGCGGTGCCGACACAGCCGCTGTCGTGGGTTCGTCGATTGAGCGAATTTGAGGAGGGAGTATTGTGAACGAGCCTGTGGAATTGTTGGATTCCCTCGCTAATCAGGGGGTGGTTTTATGGGGCGAAGGAAGCCGACTTCGTTTTCGCGCTTCCAACGGCTCGCTGACCGAAGCGATGCGATCGCAATTGGCCGTCGCACAAAGATTCGGTGCTAGCCGCCTGGCGTGAGCGTGCGGCCCAGAATGTCATCTCGCACCCGGCGGCGCACGGACAGCGGGCGCTTTGGTTCCTGCATCAGTCACACCCGAAAAGCGCCGCCTACAACGTGGTGTTTTCGGCACGCGTTCGTTCGGCAATTGACCTGCCCGCCTTGCGTCGATCTTTTCAGGCTTTGGTGGACCGACATCCGTCATTGCGCACAACCTTTCGCGAGGAGTCGAATCGTCTTGTCCAACGGCTCCGTGGCTACATGCCCGTCTGTTTTACGGTTCACGATCGGCCTGGCATCGATTTGCCGTCGCTCCGGAAAGAAATCCGCGAAACTTCGCGGACTCCGTTCGATCTGCAAAACGGCCCGCTGATGCGAGTCGATCTTTTTAAACGGGCGGCCGACGACCAGATTCTTCTCTTCACGGTCCACCACATCGCGGCGGATGGTTGGTCACTCTTCCTGCTGCTTATGATTTACGGCGAATCTATCCCGCGGAGCGGGACGGCGGCAAGCCACCCCCAGCGCGTCCGGAGTGCGACATTATCGAACATACGCGATGGCAGGAGGCGATGCTGAGCCGGCCCCGAAGGTCAGGAGCACGAGGCTTACTGGCTAAGCAAACTGGCGGGCATTCTTGACTCCATTGAGTATGCCGACCGATCGTTCGCGGCCAGTCTCTTTGTCGGACAGGGGTGCACATCACTCCCGATAGACCTCGGACGCGAATTGAGCGACGCGGTGCGCGCGCTGGCGGCGAGAGAGGGAACCACTCCCTTTGTGTTGTTGCTTACCGCCTACCAAGTTCTTTTGCACCGTTACACCGGACAGAACGAGGTGATTGTCGGAACGCCCACTTACGGACGCGACCGCGCGGAATTCGCCAACGTCGCCGGCTATCTGATCAACATGATCCCGTTGAAGGCCGCGTTTGATGATGACCCGCCGTTCCGGGAACTTCTGGCGCACATGCGCCAAGCGGTCGTCGAGGGCATTCAGCATCAGGATTATCCGTTTCCACTCCTGGTGGAAAAGTTACAGCCCGATCGGGATTTCTCCCGGACGCCTATTTTCCAAACGGTATTCATCCTCCAGAAGTTCATGCAGGATGCCGGACTGGAGGATCTCTTCAGCCTTGCGGGTTCCGGTGCGCGCACCGAGTTCGGCGGGCTGGTGTTAGAACCGTTCCCAATTCCACAACTGGAGGGCCAATTCGAGCTAGCGATCGAGTTAGCTGAAAAGGGCGGAGTATACGAAGGCGTCATCAAGTACGACACCGAACTCTTTGATGCAGGCACGATGCGGCGGCTGTCGAACCATTATGCGACGCTCCTGCGGTCGATCGTGGCCTCGCCGGAGACCAGGGTATCCCGGTTGCCGATATTGGAGGCGGTGGAGCGTGAGGAGTTGGTAGCCGGAGCGCACCCGAACGGACCAAGCGTATGCCCGAGAGCAAACCGTCGTGGATCTAATCAGGCGAGCAGGTTATACGGCGACCGGAAGCGAAAGCAGTGAGCTTTGCAGGCGACCTGTTGACCTATGCGCGAGTTGGACGTCGAGATCCACGCAACTGGCGCGGCATCTCCAATCGCTGGGAGTAGGACCGGAGTCGCTGGTGGGCCTCTGCGTAGAGCGCGGATTAGAGATGGTGGTCGGGGTACTGGCTGTGCTCAAAGCCGGGGGCTGCGTACGTGCCATTGGACCCAGCTTTTCCGGCTGAGCGATTGCGCTACATGGTGGAGGACTCGGGAGCGAAGGTGCTGGTGACTCAGAGAGCGCTTGTCCGAGGCGTTATTTTCGGGACTCGAGCGCGGTGCGTGTGTATCTGGACGCCGGACAAAGATCAAATCGCCAGGCAGAGCAGCGAGCCGTTGCCCGGTCTGGCCAGGCCATCGAACCGGGCGTACGTGCTTTACACTTCCGGTTCGACCGGCCGCCCCAAAGGCGTGGAGATAGAACATCGATCGTTGACGAACTTTTTGTGCTCGATGGCGCGCGAACCGGGGCTCAACGAGACAGACGTGCTGCTGGCGGTGACGACGTTGTCCTTTGACATCGCGGGACTGGAACTGTTCTTGCCATTGATCACGGGAGCGCGGATTGAGCTGGCAAGCCGGGAGACGGTCCGTGGATGGTGTGGCCTTAGGGCGCGCCCTTGCAGCGTCGGGCGCGACGGTGATGCAGGCGACGCCTGCGACCTGGCGGATGTTGTTTGATTCGGGATGGAAAGGAGATCGCCATCTGAAGGTTCTTTGCGGCGGAGAAGCGATGGACCGGGATCTTGCTGCGCGGCTGGTCTCGAGCTGCGGATCGGTCTGGAATATGTACGGGCCGACGGAGACGACGATCTGGTCGTCAGTCGCACGGATCGAATCGGACGAGGTGACCATTGGTCGGCCTATTGCCAATACGCGGATGTACGTCCTGGATAGGAACCGGGAACCGGTGCCGCGCGGAGTGGTCGGCGAGTTGTGGATCGGGGGGGAAGGCGTGGCCCGCGGGTATCTGAATCGGACAGAGTTGACCGGTGAACGTTTCGTCGAGGATCCGTTTCATCGGGGGAGAGCGGATGTATCGGACAGGAGATCTGGCGCGGCATCTGCAGGACGGGCGCCTGGAGTGTCTGGGACGCATCGATAACCAGGTGAAGATCCGGGGTTATCGAATCGAGTTGGGCGAGATCGAGGCTGCCCTGTCTACTCACGAGGGTGTGCGAAATTGCGTCGTTGCGGCGCGTAAGGAGCATACCGGCGACGTGCGCTTGTTGGCTTACGTGGTCCCGAATGGCGTTCATCGTCCGGCCATCGAGGATTTGCGGTCGTACCTCAAGACGGTCCTGCCCGATTACATGATTCCTTCGGCATTCGCGTTTCTGGATGCGATGCCGCTCACCCCAAATGGCAAGGTGGACCGAAACGCATTACCGCTTCCCGGAGCCGACCTGGCGGATCTGACCGTCGGTTATGTGGCTCCTCGCAATCATGTTGAGCATGTGATGGCAGAGATCTGGGCCGAGGTGTTGGGGGTTGAAAAGGTGGGGGTTTTCGACCACTTCTTTGAACTTGGCGGCCACTCGCTTTCGGCCGACGCGGTTGATCAGCCGCTTGAAGTCAGGGCTTCAGATAGATGTTCCGCTGAGGAGCATTTTCATCGAGCCGACGATCGCTGGAATGTCCAAACATATCTTCTACAACGAATTCACCCAGAGGTACTATCACGTCGGTGAGATTTGCCGCTGGAATCGCTTGGTACCGGCGCAGCCCAACGGTTCGCGAGTGCCATTATTCATGGTCGCAGGATTCATGGATGCAGATGATACGCTGCGAGTTCTTGCGAGATTGATTCCTCACCTCGGGCTGGATCAGCCGGTATACGGCTTTCAGCCGCGCTGGCTGGACGGCCATTCAGAAAGGTATTCGGATGCCGAGGAGGTGGCGTTCGAGTTTCTGGCAGAACTTCGGACTGTCCAACCCAAAGGCCCCTATTTGCTCGGGGGTGACTGTGCCGGGGGAATCATAGCGTTCGTCATGGCTCAGGAGCTTTTGCGGCAAGGGGAGGAAGTTCGGTTACTCGTTCTGTTCGATACTCACCGACCGACCGCCTTTCGCTGCTTGCTCTTAACCTCTATAACGGATCGGCGCAGAGTTCGAGCATATCCTCAGACGTCGTCGGCCAGATCGTCCACGCTAGCCGCGCACTCGAAATGGCAGCTCATCCGGGATCTGGGCCGCCGCAAGTTCAAACGTGTTCAGGACGACGACTGGAGACGACTTGGCGGTCCACCTCTCCCGTTCGAGAATGGACTATATGCGAACCATGTTCCAACACCGGCTGAATAAATACCCGGGCCGGATTACGCTGATCGTTAACGAGAACCAGTACAAGTTCGACAAGGAGCATGGGGTGGAAAGGCGTTGCTGCGGGCGGTTTGGAAGTCCATGAGCACACCTGGCGACCACTGGACACGCTTTGCTCAAGGTGAAGAGCTCGCGAAACGACTTCTGGAATGCCTTAGGCGGGCACAGCTTGATATGGTCGAGTCGCAACGTTCAACCGAAGGCATCAGGTGAGAAAACCTGACCGTCGGGCACCAAGAGTCATCCTGCCGATCGCGAGAGTCGATTCTTCAAGGGCTTCGAAAGACAACCAGTCCGTCGTGACGGGAAGTCGTTCGATTGCGCGATTGGCCGCGATATGACCAGCGAATCAACCGCTTCAGGTCAGCCACCGTTGGAAGCGGTCCAGAATTGGCTGGTGCGGGAACTGGCTCGGGTCATGGAAGTCAGTCAAGAAGCGGTCACTGCGAACGAGCCTTTCGGCCACTTCGGACTCGATTCCGCCAAAGCGGTCGTTTTGCTGAGCCGGCTCGGCGAATTTCTGGGTCGCCAAATTCCAATCGCTCTCGCCTGGAAATACCCGACAATCGAAGCTCTATCGAGCTATCTGTGCGGCGCGCCGCCGCCAGGGTCTCAAGAGCCTTCCGTGCCCGCGCTCCCGGCTGGGGACTGGAACCAACCGATTGCCGTCATTGGCATGGCTTGCCGCTTTCCCGGGGCGCCTGATCCGGCGGCCTTTTGGGACCTATTGCGGTCAGGGCGTTCTGCTTTCCGCGAAATCAGCTGCGATCGCTGGGACATCGATGCGTGGTACGATCCGGATGCCGGCAAGCGGGGCAAGATGAACGCCCGCATGGCCGGCCTTCTCGAGCGGGTTGACCACTTTGATCCGGGCTTTTTCGGAATCTCGCCGCGAGAAGCCATCCAAATGGACCCCCAACAGAGGCTGGCTCTCGAATTGGCATGGGAGGCGTTGGAAGATGCGGGCGTCAGACCAGATCTTTTGCGAGGCAGTCGGACGGGCTTGTTCGTTGGAGTAGTCTGGCACGACTACGAAAACACCGCTCGTAAAGCGGGGTCTGAGATTACCGTGCATTCCGGCACCGGTCAGGCGCTCAGCATCATTGCCAACAGGATTTCGTATGCCTTGGGCTTGCAGGGGCCAAGCATCGCCTTAGACACGGCGTGTTCCTCCTCATTGGTCAGCGTTCATCTGGCGTGCCGTAGCCTGCAAGCAGGGGATGCCACTCTCGCTCTTGCCGGAGGCGTGAACATGATCATCGATCCGGACACCATGGTCGCGCTCTCCAAGTTTGGGGGTCTCTCGCCTACGGGTCAATTATGCGCATTCGACGCCCGCGCCGATGGCTTCGTACGCGGTGAAGGCGGCGGATTCGTCGTCCTCAAATCGCTCAACAGGGCCTTGGCCGATGGGGATCCGATCTACGCCGTCATTCGCGGGACCGCCGTCAACAACGACGGAGCCAGTAACGGTCTCACCGCGCCCAATCCCGCAGCCCAGGAAAGCGTACTCCTCGAAGCCTGCGTACGATCGGGTATTCTGGCCTCCGACCTCCACTACGTCGAGGCCCATGGCACAGGCACGCCGCTGGGTGATCCCATTGAAGCGCACGCCTTGGGGGAGGTGTTTGGGCGCGTGAGGTCACCGGACCAACCACTGTTGGTGGGTTCGGTGAAAACCAATATCGGCCACCTTGAAGGCGCATCTGGCATCGCGGGGTTGATCAAGTTGATTCTATCCGTTCACCACCGCCAGATCCCGCCGAGTTTGAATTTTCAGACGCCGAATCCGCACATTGATTTCGCAGCCTCAAATCTTCGGGTGGTCACCAAGCTTGAACCTTGGCCCGAACCGAGGAAGACGGCACTAGGAGGCGCAAGTGCGTTCGGGTGGGGCGGCACCAACTGTCACGTGGTCGTTGGAGAAGCCGATCGCGGCACGGCGCATTTGCTGCCGTTGAGTGCGCCCGATTCGGTCCTTTTGAAGGTGACCGCCGAGAAGTTGCGGACTTACCTCAATACCGGTCCCCTCGAACCCACTTTGCGAGACCTCTGCGCCACCGCCGCCGATCACGCCGCCCAACCGGCAAGAGTCGCCCTGACGGCCAGGTCAGTGAGTGAACTTAGCGCTCAGCTTGAAGGTTTTCTTCTGGGCCAGAAACGCCCCGGTGTTGCCGTCGGTCACACGAAACCGATGCAACCAAAGTTGGCCTTTGTCTTTTCACCGCAAGGCTCGCAGTGGCTTGGGATGGGCAGAAATCTGATGGCGGTCGAGCCTGTATTCCGGGCAAAATTAGCCGAGTGCGATCGTTCGCTGACCAAAATTGTCGGATGGTCTCTGTTCGATGTGTTGCTGGCCAGGCCGGGAGAGACCCGACTCAGCCGGGCTGAATTTGTCCAGCCGACACTCTCCGCGATGCAGATAGCGCTCTCTGCTCTCTGGGGCTCCTGGGGCGTCCGACCGGATTTTGTGGCGGCGCACAGCCTCGGCGAATGGGCGGCGTCGTGCGTGGCGGGCGCCTTGAGTGTCGAGGAAGTCATGCGAGTCGTCGTCGAATCCAGTCGCGCCCAGGCGCAAGCCGGAGGAGGCGGAGGCATGGCGGTGGTAGAACTGTCCGAGTCGGAAGTCAGGGAGAGAATCCAATCATGGTCCGACGAAATCTTTGTCGCCGGCTCCAACAGCCCGGGCTCGACCATTCTTTCCGGCGACGTTGCCTGTCTCAAGGGCATCGTCACGACTTGGAAGGAAGAGGGACTCAGGTGTTCACTTATCGACGTCGACGTGGCGGCCCACAGTCCACGGATGGATCTGGCGTTCGAGACGCTAAAAGGATCGTTAAGGGGTTTAAGCCCTGTACGAACCACTATCCCATTCGTTTCTTCCATCAGCGGCGACTACGTTCACGGCCCGGAGATGGGTTCGGAGCATTGGGCACAACACGTTCGACAACCGGTTCTTTTCACTAGGGTGGTTGAGCGATTGGTGCGCGATGGATGCACGCTCTTTCTCGAGATCAGCCCGCATCCGATCCTGACCGATGCGATCCAGCAGACCCTCAACGCTTCCGGTGTTCAAGGGAGGGCCCTCAGTTCGTGCCGACGTGGCGACGACGAACGCGGCTCGCTTTTGAATTCGCTGGGTGTGCTCCATGCTCTCGGCTGGCCTATCAAATGGTCGGCGGTGAGTGGCGGCGGCAAAGAAGATCTCGCTCTACCGATTTCCGACCTGCCACCTCAGCCAATAGAGCCAGGTGTGCGGCCCCCGGAAACACCTTTGCTGTTTCTGCTTTCAGGCCACACGGCAGAAGCCCTCCGTGATCGGGCACGATCCCTGGCCCATTGCCTGCGAACAAAACAAGACGTGGCCGCAAGTGACATCGCCTTCACGTTGGCAACACACCGGGCGCACCTTGAACATCGTCTGGCCGTAGTCGGAGCGCGGCGGCAGGAATTGTCCTCCATTCTTCAGGCGTTCGCCGACGGCCAAAACCCGATTGACCTGGCCACCGGGAGAATCCGCTCCAATGCCACTCCACGAGTGGCCTTTGTCCTCTCTGGGCAAGGTCCCCAATGGTGGGGCATGGGTCGGGAACTTCTATCGTCGATGCCGGTCTTTCGACGGGAAATCGCGCGATGCGCCCGCGAAATGAAACGGCATGTTGCCTGGGACTTACTCGAGGAATTGACGCGCGACGAGGCCGCTTCGCGGCTTAACGAGACCGAAATTGCGCAACCTGCTTTGTTTGCGCTGCAGTTGGCGCTCGCTGGAGTCTGGCGCTCGTGGGGCATCAGGCCTGATGCTCTGGTCGGCCATAGCGTGGGCGAGGTCGCGGCGGCGCACCTGGGGGGGATTCTCTCCTTCGAGGACGCTGTGATGGTGATTTGTCGCCGCGGTCAATTGATGCAGCGCGCGACCGGGTTGGGCAGGATGGCCGCCCTCGAGATGACTGAAGCCGAGGCCGAACAGTTATCAGGCCCCTACTTTCACCGAATCTCCATCGCCGCTGCCAACAGCCCGACCTCGATCGTTGTTTCCGGGGAACTGGATGCAATCGACGAGATCGTGAGTGCTGCGAAAGCCCGCGGCGCTCGCGCGAAGATCCTGCCTGTCGATTACGCCTTTCACAGCGCACAAATGGAACCATATCGGACGGAGATGGCGAAAGCGGTATCGGGACTGTCTGTCCAAGCCGCTTCGGTTCCGATCTACTCAACGGTGACTGGCGCGCAGGCGACGAATGGGGAATTCGGTGCCGAATACTGGGGACGAAATATCCGCCAGACCGTCCGCTTTGCCACCGCCATACGGTCGATGCTTGAGGCCGGCTTCGAGACCTTTGTGGAACTGAGTCCGCATCCAGTGCTGTCGAGCATGGTCCTCGAATGCGCTGAAGCAGCGTCTCGCCAAGTGGAGATCCTCCCATCCTTACGACGGGGCCATCCGGAACGCATCCAGATGTTTCGCTCCCTGGCAGGCCTCTTTGCGGCGGGAACGGATATTGATTGGACGGGAGTCTATCCCGAAGGCGGTCGAGTCACCTCGCTTCCCAACTATCCATGGCAGCGAAAACGATTTTGGTTCGATAAATCCCCGGCAGAGCTTCGTCCCGCCGCTCTGATAGGTTCCGCGGCCGTTGGAATGCGTTTGCCTTGCCACGGCAGAAGATTGCACTCGCCTGTTATTCACGGATTCGTTTTCGAGGCGCGATGGAGGGCCTCGGGCTTTCTACGGGATCACCGCGTGTTTGACACCGTGATTGTGCCGGCGCCCTTGCTGATCGAAATGGCGCTCTCCGCAGCCAGCGAAGTTTTCTCGGAACCTTCAGCGGCTGTTCGGGATCTCATGCTGCATCGACCGCTGATCCTGGCGGAAGAGCGCGAGCGAGTGGTGCACGTTGTTTTCGATTCTCCGAGCGATTCCTGTGCCGAGTTCAAGATTCACAGCGCGGATATCATCGTAGGCTGCGAGCCCGACTGGACCCTGCACGCGACGGGAGGAATCCCGCTGCGCAGCGAAAAAAAGGTTCCCGGTTCGGCAATCTCAGAGCGATTCGACGAGAGTGCGCTTCGGGACCGCCTTTCTGAAACACTTTCAGCCGGCGATTTCTACGGTTTTTTTGAAAAACGAGGGGTCCGCCTGGGTCCTGCGTTCCGCGTGGTGGAACACCTGGAATTGGGCGAGGGCGAAGCGGTGGCCAAGTTTAGCCTGCCCAGCCAACTCGCCGGTGAACTACCCGATTACCGCGTCCACCCCGTGCTTCTGGATGCGGCTTTGCAGACGATCGCGGTGTGTCACAGCCAACGGGATCAGACCACTGAATCCGGTGACGCCCTGTGGCTCTTCTGCGGGCTAGAACAATTGCGCGTCACTAGCGCCGGCGCCTCCAAAATAACTTGTCATGCGGTCTCCGAATCCGTCGAGGACGTTTCGGCCGGCATGTTCCGTGGGCGCGCGCAACTTTATGACGAAAACGGGTTCCTGATCGCTGAAATCCAAGGGGCGCGGTTTCGACAGGCGACTCGGGAATCGCTGATGGCCTCCGATGAGGTGAATCCGGCGGACCTGCTCTTCGAGGTTGCCTGGCGACCGCGGTGCTGCCCGAGTCACGCCCTTCAGCGCAAGGCGGTTGATTACCTGCCGGCGCTCCAATTAATCCAGGAGCGTCTGCTGGTCGAATTGGCCGGGCAATCCTGCGAGGACGACGACGACGATTCGGCGGCCGAGGTTATCTCTGGCTTCCATCAACTCGCTGCGCAGTATGTCACTCGCGCGTTTCAAGAGCTTCGGTGGAATCCGGCTGTCGGCGACCGATTCGGAGCCCAGGAGGTGATGGCAAGATTACAAATCCTCGACCAGCATGCGCGGCTATTCACCCGGATGCTGGAGATTCTCGACGAGGAGGGCTTGGTGAAACGCCTGAACGAGGGTTGGGAAGTTGTTAAGCCGTGGCCACCGGGCGTTGCTGAGCCTGCGATCCGCGATCTGGGTAATCGCTTTCCCGATTATCACGCGGAACTGGACCTGTTTGACCGATGCTCCAGCCGGTTATCGGAAGTCTTGGCGGGCGCCTGCAACCCGCTGGAATTGCTGTTCCCACAAGGATCATTGAAGTCGACGGGGAGCGTTTATCAAGACTCCCCGATGTCGCGTGCGCCCAACGGAATGATTCGTGAAGTGCTAAGAGTTGCCACCGAGACTCTCCCCCAGGGCCGGATTCTGCGCGTGCTCGAAATTGGCGCTGGCACCGGCGGCACGACGGCCCATCTGCTCCCTTTGTTGAAAGACGTCCCATGCGAATACGTCTTCTCGGATGTCTCCCGATTGTTCCTTGAGAGCGCCCGCGAAAAGTTCAGCGAGTTTCCCTTCTTGCGCTTTGCTCTGCTGGATGTCGAATGCTCCCCCGAGGTGCAGGGCTTTGCTTCGCAACAGTTCGACCTGATCATCGCCGCCAACGTTCTTCACGCGACTCGAGATCTGCGTCAAACGTTGGCTCACGTGCAGTCGTTGCTTATTCCCGGAGGTCTGCTCGCTCTTCTTGAGGGATACCGGGAGACGCGTTGGATCGATTTGGTTTTCGGGCAAACCGAAGGGTGGTGGCGATTCGCCGATACGGATTTGCGACCGTCCCATCCCCTGCTCTCTCTGGAGACCTGGAAGCGCGTTTTGGATGAGGCCGGATTCTCGAGCGTCTCGGCTGTTCCGGCCAAGACAAAGAAGCGTCCCAGCATATTTGAACAGGCCGTTATCATGGCCAAGGCCGCCGTTGCTCCGACCCAAGGCGCTGAAATTGCCTCGATAGCCGATTCGCGTTTGGCTTCCGGGGTGAAGCAGGAGCAAGGCGCCTGGTTAATCTTTGGCGACGAATCACCCGAATGTCATGCGCTCACACGATTGCTGACGATGCGCGGAAACGAAGTTGTGCGAATTGCGCGAGGCGGTGACTTCGAGACCCTCGACGAACGTTCCTATCGGGTCGATGCAGCACGGCCAGACCAGATCAGACAAGCTGTCGATGCGGCGCTCGCGGCGTTCGCGCTGCCGTGTCGGCATGCGATTTGTCTTTGGGGCCTGACCTCGCCGGAGAAATACCAAGAGTTTGGAGCACTGTACGATCACATAACCGCGCTTTGCTCGCAGGCGCTGGGAGCAGCGCAGAGCCTGATCAGCAATGCTGCCACGAAGCGGCCGCGTCTCTGGCTGGTGACGCGCGGCGCACAGCTGCCGTCCACAGCCGGCTTACCGACGTTGGCCGGAGCACCGCTCTGGGGACTGGGACGAGTGATCGCTGTCGAACACCCGGAAATTTGGGGAGGCATGCTTGATCTGGACCCCACCGCATCACCCAGCGAAAGCGCCGAAGCTATCCTGGCCCAAGCCGCCACACCGGACGGTGAAGATCAATGTGCATTCCGTGCCGCTGTTCGTTTCGTCCCACGACTCGTGCCGCAAGCGCCGGCAGACATTGTCCGAAACCCATTCGTTTGTGCAGCCGACGGCTGTTATCTCATTACCGGCGGTCTGGGCGGTATGGGTTTACATATTGCCCAGTGGTTGGCAAGGCAAGGCGCTCGCAAGCTGGTCCTCCTTGGTCGAACGCCGCTGGCTCCGCGATCTGAGTGGGAAATGGTTGAACGCGGCAGTCGCGCTTTCGAACAGATCGCCAGCATCCGGGAAATTGAAGGAATTGGTGCAGCCGTCAAGACGGTGGCAATCGATATCGCCAATCAAAGGGATGTCGAGCGACTGCTCAAATCGCTCGATACGGAAGAGTGGCTGCCAATTTACGGAGTCGTGCACACGGCGGCGGTGACGGACGATCGGCTCGTGCCAAACCTGGACATTCAGGGCTTGAAAGCGGCTTTTCGCCCCAAAATCCTGGGAACGCTGACCCTCGAACACTGTCTGGTGGACCAACCGCTCCAGTTCTTCGTTTGCTGTTCTTCGGTGGGAGCGCTCCTTGGCCAGACCGGTCAGGCCAATTACGCAGCCGCCAACGCTTTCCTCGATGCTTTTGTTCAGCAGCGACGAATCAAAGAACAGCCTGCACTGGGTATCAATTGGGGCGGTTGGTACGGAGCGGGACTGGCCATGACCACGGGCGGACAGCGCACCATCACCAGTCTCGAACTGCGCGGCATCCTCGGCTTCCAGCCTTCGCAAGGAGTTGCCGCCCTGGAGTTGCTGATGCGGCACGATTGGCAGCAGGCGACGGTGATTCGGGTGGATTGGTCCAGGTTTCGCAAAGCCTATCCCATCGGCGAAGAACCAGCCTTGTTGGCGAGCTTGGCCACGGGTATCCAAGCGCCACCAACCGCCGAGACCGAAAGACCGGCCTCTGAGATGGCTGAGGCGGGACTGCGCGAACGACTTTTCGCTCTCGATTCAGCAACCGCGCGGCAAGCGATGTTGGAAGCGCAACTCCAGAGTCTCCTGGCGACTGTCCTCAAACTGGAGGTGGCGGCTATTGACGTTGAAAAGCCGATGGGAACGCTCGGACTCGATTCGCTCATGGGCTTCGAATTTAAAAACCTTTGCGAGCAGACTTTCGGTCTGACTCTATCCGCCACCATGGTCTGGAATTATCCCACCATCTCGGCATTGGTCGGTCATTTGGCGGACAAGCTCGGTATCACACTAACAGACGCAATCACTCCTGAGGCGGAGATTGATTTCGTAAATCCGGTTAAGGAAGAGCGTCTCACGTCCGTAATGACCAGCGTGGAAGAACTTTCGGAAGATGAGGCCTTGGAAGCATTACTTCGAGGGGGTCGCTATTAAAGCGAACCGCGAAGCGAATGGATCGACGTCGGCAGTCAAACTGGCTTTAACGGCCCAGCGATTGCGCGCCGAGTCGGGAGGCGCGGATCTGCTTCAGTCCGAGCCAATCGCGATCATCGGTCTCGGCTGCCGCTTTCCGGGTGGGGCGTCGACGCCGGAAAAATTCTGGCAGCTGCTGGAAACGGGAACGGACGCCGTGCGCGAGATCCCACCGGAAAGGTGGGACATCGACTCGTACTACGACCCCGATCCAAGTGTTTCGGCAAAGATGAGCACCAGGTGGGCCGGACTTCTGGATCAAGTGGATCAATTTGACGCGGATTTTTTCGGAATCGCTCCTCGCGAGGCGGCGGCGATGGATCCGCAACAAAGGCTGCTCCTGGAGGTCGCCTGGGAGACACTGAACGACGCCGGCCGCTCGCCGGAATCGTTGAACGACACTTCCACCGGGATTTTCTTCGCTCTCTATAATTCGGATTACGCCCGATTGCAGTTCAGCGATCCTGCGACCATCGGCGCACATACAAGCTCAGGTACATCCCACGGTGTCGCAGCTGGTCGGCTTTCGTATCTGCTAAATCTGCACGGTCCGAGCATGGCCATCGACACGGCATGCTCCTCGTCGCTAGTGGCCGTCCATCTGGCCTGTCAAAGCTTGCGCGCGGGTGAGTGCTCCCTGGCTTTGGCCGGAGGGGTAAGCGCCTTGATTACGCCGGAGGAAACCATCTCGTTGTCCAAATGGGGCATGCTCGCTCCGGACGGACGGTGCAAAACGTTCGACGCAGCCGCCAACGGATTCGTCCGTGGCGAAGGTTGCGGCATCGTCGCGCTCAAGCGCCTCGCCGACGCGCTGGCCGACGGAGATCGCGTTCTGGCGCTGGTTCGCGGCTCAGCGGTAAATCAAGATGGCCGCTCGGCAGTCCTGACAGCCCCAAATGGTATTGCCCAGGAAGCAGTCCTCCGTCAGGCCCTGAAGAACGCTCGAATCACGGGTGGCCAGCTGAGCTATGTCGAAGCACACGGAACCGGTACCGCCCTCGGTGACCCGATCGAAGTCGAGGCGCTGGCTGCCGTAGTGGGACAGCCCCGGCTCGACGGCAGCAGCTGTCATTTGGGTTCGGTCAAAACCAATCTGGGGCACCTGGAAGCCGCCTCTGGCGTGGCCGGACTGATCAAGGTCGTGCTCGCCATGCAGCACCACACCATACCGCCACACCTCCATTTCAAGAAACTCAATCCTCTCATCTCACTCGCAGGCACCTGCCTGGCCATCGGCGGTGATGCCGTGCCCTGGCCTGCGGGGCCAGCTCCGCGGTGCGCTGGAGTCAGCTCCTTCGGGTTTGGCGGCACCAATGCTCATATCGTTTTGGAGGAGGCGCCACAGCTGCCCACTCGAGCCGAAACCGTGCCCAGAACTAATCGGACCTTGAGGCTTCTGCCTATCTCTGCACGGAGCAAGCAGGCTCTCGCGGAACTCGCGAAAGAGTATGCTGCCTTTCTCAGCGATAAGTCTTTGGCGGGGGAGCAATCGTTCGAGGATCTATGTTATACCGCTAGCCTCCGACGCTGGCATTATCCTGCCCGTGCCGCCTTTGCGGGGGAGACGCGGGAGGAATTGACAGCTCGGATCCAGGCCTATCTGGAGGAAGGGCCGGCTACCGACGGAGGTCTTGAGAAATCTGGCAAACTAGCTTTCGTCTTTTCCGGCCACGGTTCGCAATGGATGGGAATGGGGCAGTCGCTGCTGGAACGAGAGCCCGTGTTTGGCGAGGTCATGGCCCGGTGTGACGCAAGCCTGAAGACGCTGAGCGGGTGGTCCGTGCTCGAAGAACTTAGGGCGTCCGACGATCGTTCGCGCCTGGACGAGACAGAGTTTTTTCAGCCGGTGCTCTTCGCCATCCAGGTGGCGCTGGCCGCGCTCTGGCGATCCTGGGGTATTATCCCGGAGGCAGTCCTTGGTCACAGTGTCGGCGAAATTGCCGCCGCGCACGTGGCAGGAGCGATTACGTTGGAGGACGCGGCGAGGATCGTCGTGCACCGCGGCCGATGCCTGCAGGGGGCATCCGGGCGGGGTGGAATGGCTGCCGTCGAAATCTCGGCGAGTGAAGCAAAGGAATTGATTACTCAATGTGACCTCGAAGTCACGATTGCCGCGATCAATTCCCCTCAATCCGTCACCTTGACGGGTACGACGGATGCGATTGACTGGTGCCTATTCGCGTTGTCTGGGCGCGGAATTCGGGGGCGCCGGCTAAAGGTCAATTGCGCTTTCCACAGTCCCGCGATGATCCCCTGCGCGGATGCCCTGGCCAAGAAGATTGCCGGCCTTTCTCCGGTGCTGGGCGCGATCCCATTTTACTCTGCAGTGGAAGGTCGATCGCTCGAAGGCCACAAGTTGGATGCGGCCTATTGGGGACGCAACATTTGCCAGCCTGTCCAGTTCGCTTCGGCTACCACGGCTGCCATCCGGGCAGGGTTCTCCCTGTTCCTGGAGCTAAGCCCGCACCCCGTTTTGGCCAACGCCCTCCACCAGTGCCTCGACGCCAATGGGACGAACGGGGCAGTAATGGGTTCGATGCGCCGCAACCAGGATGAGCGCGCCACCATGCTCACTTCGCTGGGCTCGCTTTACACCCTTGGCAAAACAATCCAGTGGAAAGCGCACTATCCAGGCAGCCCTCGCTGCGTATCGTTGCCACCCTATCCTTGGCAACGTGAACGACACTGGGCTGCCGGTAAATCGGCAACGGACGCCTTGTTTCAGAACGCTGCCCCCATTGCGTGGCCCGGTCGCGTCCTGCGCTCAGCCTTCTTCGATGGAGTGGTCGTCGAACGGGAGATTTCCGCGAACGAGCCCCGATTCATCAACGACCACCGTGTCTCCGGGGTGGCGATCGTTCCGGCCACCGCGATGATCGACCTCGCCCTTGCGGCGGCTCGGCAAGTTCTGATCGACGATCCTGCAGCATCGAGCGATTCACCGCTCTCAAGCGCCGGCGAACATCTATTACTTGAAAACCTGGCGATCGATCAGGCGCTGGTCGTGCCTGATAAAGAGCAGCGCATACTGCAGCTGGGATTCAAGGCCGGAACGCCAGACGGCGGTTCGTTCCAATTGTTTTCACGGCCCGCGACGGAGGCGGAAAAGAGGCATCCCTGGACATTGCATGCCAGCGGTTCGGTCCGACGAATCTCCCCTCTGGAAGAATCCTCAGACGCACTGAAAGCCCCAACGCTCGACAGCGCGATGACGCATTGCCGCGAAACGGTCGATGTTGAATTCCACTATCAAATGATGTGGAAGCGAGGCATTGAGTTCGGTCCTCTCTTTCGAGGCGTCGAAGCGCTTTGGCGCGGCACTCGATCGGGTTTGGCGCGAATCCGCGCGATCGAAACTTCGGATGCGCCGAACGCCAGTCGCGAGGCCCATCCGGCTCTGCTCGACGCTTGTCTACAGGCGATCGCTCCCGCCACGCCTGAGAATTTGGGTGGAGACGGGTCCCTTTGCGCCTATCTTCCGTTGGCAATCGAGCGACTCAGGCTTTCTCAAAATCTCCTGGCCGCCCGCTGGAGTTTTGCCCAGCTTCGCGAGCAGCAGGGAGCGGAGGCCGGGATCCTAACCGCCGACGTTTGGATATTTGACGATGCTGGGCAACCCGTCGGCGAAGCGCGAGGACTCCGACTCCAGCGAACCGAAAGATCACGGCTCGCTCAACTGGTCCAGAAGAGCAATGAGGGATGGCTCTCTGAGCTTTGTTGGGACCAGCAGCCGCTGCCAATTCCTGGCCAGACAGAGAACACGAGATTCAAGCGATGCCTGGTCTTTGCTGACCGGAGTGGAATCGCCGGAATGCTCACGGAAAGGCTGGCAGAGCGCGGAGTCGAATGCCTATCGGTTAAGGTTGGGGATTGCTTTCGCCGCACTAACGACGACTGTTTTGAAGTTGCTCCTGCGGTGGCGGATGATTTTCGCGCCTTATTGAAAGAGCTTCGCCATCGTGGTCAATGGCCATTAAAGGACATCGTTCACTGCTGGGGATTGGACCTGGCGCCAGCGGCGCCTGACAACGGGCGCCGCTATTCGGAGGAACAAGTTCTTTCCTTCGGCAGCGTGCTCCACCTGGTGCAGGCTCTGCACAGGGAGCAGACGGAAAAGCCGCCACGAATCTGGCTGGTGTCGCGCTCGGCTGTCGCCATCGCCGGAGAAGAATCGATCGTTGAGCCGACACAGGCTCCCCTTTGGGGTCTCGGTCACGTCATTGCTTTGGAGCATCCGGAATACCGATGCACCAAAGTGGACCTGCAAGGGGAGGAAGCGGCCATCGGATCCTCCGTTGACCAGTTGTGCGATGAGCTGTTTGCGGAGTCCAGTGAAGATCGAGTGGCACTGTCGACCGGAGGGCGCTTTGTGGCAAGGCTACAACCATTTGACCGGCGATCGAATCGAACTCGGTATCCCGCCTTGTCCTCCTCGAGCATCGCCCTCCACGCGGATTCCAGTGGGGTCCTTGAACAACTTAGATGGCGCCCATGTCAGCGCCGCGCTCCAGAGCCCGGCGAGGTGGAAATCGAAGTCATTGCGCGGGCCTGAATTTTCGTGACGTGTTGACCGCTTTAAAAATGGTAACCGGCCGTGGAGCACGTCTGGGCGGTGAGTGCGCTGGCCGGGTCGTCTCTGTCGGGAAGGGCGTGGGACAATTTCACGAAGGGGACGAAGTGATTGCCTTCGCACTGGGCGGGTTGGCGTCTTATGTCACAGTGTCCACCGATTTGGTGATCCACAAGCCGAGCGCGATCTCCCTCGAGCAATCGGCTGCGCTGCCGATCGTCTTCCTGACCGCCCTTTATGCTTTCCGTCGGGTCACGACTTTGCACCCAGGTCAGAGGGTATTGATTCATGCAGCCGCGGGCGGAGTCGGTTTCGCCGCGGTGCAATTGGCAAAGCTGGCGGGCGCGGAGATTTTCGGTACGGCTGGCAGTTCGGAAAAACGGTCGTTGCTCAAGTCCTGGGGCGCGCGGCAAGTGTTCGATTCCCGAAGCCTCTCTTTCGCGGATAAAATTCGGGACGAGGTCGGAGAGGGCGGGATCGACCTGGTTCTGAACTCTCTGAGCGGCGAATTTGCCTTGCGGAGCCTGGAGCTGGTGCGACCAGGCGGCGCTTTCATCGAGTTGGGGAAGCGGGACCTCTTAGAGCCTCGGGAGGTCGAGCGCAACTATCCCGGCGTGTCGTATACCGCTTTCGATTTAGCAGACGTATCCGAGCAGGACCCGCAAGTCATCCGGTCACTCCTCGAGGAGTTGAAAAGCCTCGTGGAGTCGGGTGCAGTGCAGTTGCCTCCGGTGCAAATGTTTCCAGCACGAGAGGTCGCCACGGCATTCCGGCAAATGGCCCAGGGGCAGCACGTGGGCAAGATCGTAATCCGGCTTCAGGAAGAAAAGCCGCGGCGGATTCATTCACGAGGAGCGTTTGCCTCGGATGGGGCCTGGGTGGTCACAGGTGGACTGGGTGGACTCGGATTGCCTCTGGCCAGGTGGCTGGTGGTTCAGGGAATTAGCCGGTTGGCATTGATTGGGAGGCGCGCGCCAGACGAAACCGCGCTGGTGCCTGTTGATGAATTGCGGCGCGCCGGGGCTTCCGTTGAGATATATCAAGCCGATGTAGCTGATCCAGCGCGATTGGGGCAAGTGCTGGACGAAGTTCGCAAGCGACTAGGCCCCCTGCGAGGCGTCGTCCACGCGGCGGGTCTGCTGGATGACGGTGCGATTGCCCAGATGGATTGGCCTCGTTCCCGGGCCGTGTTCTCGCCAAAAATCGATGGCGCGTGGAATCTTCATCAATCAACCTTGGAAGATGCGCTCGAGGCTTTTGTCCTGTTCTCTTCGGGCGCTTCGATTCTTGGATCGCCGGGTCAGGGCAATTACGCAGCCGCTAACGCTTTTCTGGATGCGCTGGCCCATCATCGTCAGGAGCGGGGATTACCGGCCCTTAGTGTCAACTGGGGAGCGTGGGGCGATGCGGGCATGGTGGCGAACCTGACGGCCAATCAACGAGAACGTCTGGCGGAGCGCGGATTGCGCCCGATTGCGCTCAAAGAAGGATTTGCTGTGCTGGGCGAATTGCTGAAACTGGGTGCCACACAGGTTGTCGCGGTCCCCGCGGACTGGCCGCAATACATCCGAGGAAGCAGCGCCCCATTTCTGCGCAGCCTGATTGCTACCACCCCGACATTCGCGCCACCCGACCCCAAACCGGAGGATGACCTGGTGGCAAAATGGGCCGCGCTGCCCCCGGTTCAGCGACTCGGTCGAGTGCGACAACTTGTCGAGGCGCACGCGTCGCGTGCCCTCGGGGTTGCGCCCGGCAAACCTATCGATTCGCAGCGGGCGTTGCACGAAATGGGTTTGGATTCGCTGATGTCGGTTGAATTACGAAATGCGCTCGCTGGTTCTCTACGCCGTTCCCTGTCGGCGACGCTGGTTTTTGATCATCCAACCATCGAATCGCTCAGCCACTACCTGGCGAAAGACGTTTTGAGGCTGGAACTCGGGGATAGCGCCTCGCCTCAGGAGAGTATCGCACCCGAGAACGAGGATCTGAAAGAACTTCAGGAAATTTCCGAAAGTGAAGCCGAATCGATGCTGTTAACGGAACTAGACCAATTGAAAAACGCCTTAAAATGAGTCGCCTGCCCGAAACCGAAGCAACCATCTCGCCGCTCAAGCGTGCCATTTTGGAGCTGCGCGAAATGCGCGCCAAGGTGGACGAAATGGAACGGAGCCAGAAGGGTCGAATCGCCATCGTCGGGATGGGTCTGCGTCTGCCAGGCGGAGTGCTGAATGAGTCTTCGCTTTGGCAGGTTCTGGCGGACGGGGTGGACACCATCTCTGAAATCCCCTGCGACCGCTGGGATCTCGATGCCTATTACGATCCTGATCCGGATAAGCCGGGAAAGATGAACACCCGTCACGGCTCGTTCCTCCGGGAGGTGGACCAATTTGACGCGGAGTTCTTTGGCGTATCCCCGCGGGAGGCCGTCAGCATGGACCCGCAGCACCGGCTTTTGCTGGAGACCTCCTGGGAAGCGCTGGAAAACGCGGCGATCGCGCCGGCCTCTTTACGTGGGAGCCAGACGGGCATTTTCGTAGGAATTGGCAACAGCGACTACTGGCGGATGGCCTACCGCTACGAAGAACAGATCGATGCCTATTCTGCGCTGGGAAATGCCTTCAGCGTCGCGGCCGGCCGACTCTCGTATTTTCTTGGCGTTCACGGCCCTTCGATGGCCGTCGATACGGCCTGCTCCTCCTCGCTCGTCGCCGTGCATCTGGCCTGTCGCAGTTTGCGTTCAGGCGAATGCAACATCGCGCTGGCGGGCGGCGTGAATCTCATTCTTTCGCCGGAGGCCAGTATCAATTTTTCCAAGTCGCGGATGCTGGCTCCCGATGGCCGCTGCAAGACCTTCGATGCCAGCGCCGACGGCTACGTCCGTGCTGAAGGTTGCGGGGTCGTCGTACTGAAAACGCTGATCCGCCGCGCAGGCTGATGGCGACCGCATCCTGGCGGTGATCCGGGGCTCCGCGGTCAACCAGGATGGCCGCAGCGGCGGGCTCACCGCGCCCAACGGCCCTGCGCAGGAAGCAGTGATTCGCGCGGCGCTCGCTTCGGCCGGAGTTGCGCCCCACGAAATCAGTTACCTGGAAGCTCATGGCACCGGAACGTCCCTTGGCGATCCGATCGAAGTGCGGGCCGCCAGCGCCGTCCTGTGCAAGGACCGGCCTGATGCGCTCCCACTGGCGATTGGTTCGATCAAGACCAACATTGGCCACCTGGAGGCGGCGGCCGGCATTGCCGGATTGCTGAAGGTCGTCCTCGCACTGCAAAAAAGGGAGATTCCGCCCAACCTTCATCTGAAGGAAAAGAGTCCCTACATCGATTGGGACCACCTGCCGATCGTCGTTCCCACCAGCCTGACTCCCTGGGTACCGGTCAACGGTAAACGCCTTGCTGGCGTAAGTTCGTTCGGCTTCAGCGGTACCAATGCCCACCTCGTTTTGGAAGAATCTCCTGAGCTGAAGAGGCCTTGGACGGAAATGGAACGGCCGATCCACCTCCTGGCATTGTCGGCCAAGAGCGACCAGGCACTTAACGAACTCGTCCAAAAGATCTCTATCTGCCTCGAGAGCGCGGATGCTGATGCACTCGCGGATATTTGCTTTAGCGCAAACGCGGGTCGCTCTCATTTCACCCATCGGGTAACGGTTCTGGCTGAGAATGCCAAAGAGGTCCGGACCGGCCTGAGCGCATTTATAAGGCACCAGGAAACTGCCAACCTCATCGCCGGCACGATGACGGACTTGAACTCGCCGCCGGTCGCGTTCCTTTTCACCGGACAGGGATCTCAGTATATCGGGATGGGGCGCGAATTGTACGAAACCTCGCCGACCTTCCAAAGGGTAATGGATCGCTGCGACAAGATCCTTCGACCGCATCTGCAAAGGCCGCTTCTTTCGGTGCTCTACCCTCAGGCCGAAGATGCTTCCTTGCTCGACAATACGGCTTACACCCAGCCGGCGCTATTCGCGATCGAGTACGCGCTAGCCGAGTTGTGGCGTTCGTGGGGCGTTCGGCCGTCGTTCGTGATGGGGCACAGTGTTGGAGAGTTTGTGGCAGCTTGTGTGGCCGGCGCTTTCGGTCTTGAAGATGGACTGAAGCTAATCGCTGAACGAGGACGCTTGATGCACTCGCTGCCAGCCGGAGGTCGCATGGCGGCGGTCTTCGCGGGGCGCGATCGCGTTGAATCGGCGATCGCTTCGTCTAATACGGTTGCCATTGCCTCGATCAACGGTCCGGAGATCGTGGTGATTTCCGGCGACGGAAATCAAGTCAAAGCGATTCTTGAACGGCTTTCCAACGAGGGAATCAAGAGCAAAGAACTGGTCGTTTCCCACGCGTTTCACTCGCCCTTGATGAATCCGGTTCTGGACGAATTCGAGAAGGTCGCCTCGAATGTTGAATACTCTGAACCGACTCTGGGATTTGTTTCCAATGTGACCGGCGAACTCGCGGGGTCGCGTTTGATCGGGCACGCCGGGTACTGGCGTCGCCATGCGCGCGAGCCAGTGCAGTTTGCTGCAGCGGTCAAGACGCTTGCAGAACAGGGCGTTAAAGTTTTCCTGGAGATCGGGCCTGATCCGGTACTTCTCGGTATGGCGCGGCGCTGTCTGCAGGATGAACGGCATTCGTGGCTACCCTCACTCCGTTCCGGACGCGGAGAATGGCTCCAGATGTTGGAGAGCTTGCAGAAACTCTACGTCGCGGGCGCAGAGGTTGAATGGGCAAGATTTGATAGTGATTACCCGCGCAGACGCCTTGCTTTGCCAACCTATCCATTTCAACGCCAGCGTTATTGGCTGGACCAGGGGGGCAACCGGCCGAAGGCAGTTCAACATGATCCCGAGAACCCCTGGCGAGTCGCCGCGACAGCCGCTCTGCGTCAGTCGCGTCAGGCACCCATTGCCGTGAACGTGGGGACCTACGTCGAGAAATGGTGCAGCCTGGAACGCCTGACGGCCGCGCACGCGGTGAACACCTTGCGTACCCTGGGCGCCTTTGCCCATCCGGACGAGGTTCACGATGCCGAGTCGCTCATCAAGTGTTTCGGGGTTTCCGCGATTTACAAGCTCCTCTTGCAGCGGTGGCTGGAGCGGTTGGCGGCGGCAAAATTGTTGCGCGCCGAAGGTGACAAATTTGTCAGCGTCCTACCGTTGCCGGATCCCGATCTCGCTGCACGAATTCGTGAGACAGATCAGGCACTCGCAGATGATCCCGACCTGCTCGCTTATATTCGAAATTGCGGTCAGAAGCTCCCACAAGTCATCGTTGGCCAGGAAAGTCCTCTCGAAACGCTTTTCCCGGGAGGTTCCTCCATGTTAGCGGAGCGATTGTATGCCGGCGCCAATATCAACCGTTACGCCAACGCCATCGCCGGCGCAGCCGTGGAAGCCGCAGCTCGCGCTTCGAAAGCCAATCGGCCGTTTCGGATCCTTGAAGTAGGCGCGGGCACCGGCGCCACCTCCGCGACCTTACTCCCGCTTCTCGACCCGGGCCGGTCTGAGTATGTGTTCAGCGATGTCTCCGATCTGTTCCTGGCGCGCGCTCGCGAGAAGTTCGCTGGCTTTCCTTTCGCATCCTTTGCCATCTTTGATCTGGAAAAGGATCTTGAAGCCCAGGGGTTTACCTTGCACTCGTTCGACGTCATCGTCGCCGCCAACGTGGTGCACGCGGCCCGCGACCTTGACGCGGCATTAAAGCGAATGAGCCTGCTCCTGGCACCGGGCGGCTTTTTGGCCCTGGTCGAGGCCACGCACCACCATGGATGGTTCGACTTCACGACGGGACTCATCGAAGGCTGGCAGCATTTTGCCGACGACCTGCGAAACGACCACCCGCTTCTCACCCCGGTGCAGTGGAAGGATGCGCTTTCGAAACGCGGGTTCAGCGAAGTGACCGCGTTTCCGGAAAACGGCTCGCCGGCGGAGGTGCTGGGACAGCACCTGATCCTCGCCCGCACGCCTGCCTCGGCAAACAACGGTGCCTTGGAGCGCGGATCGTTTACGGCCTTGGCGCCTGACAAACTGGCAGCAAACGCGGTTTTGCCCGATGGCGCCTTGAATTCCGAACGCGTACGTGAGTTTCGCAGCAATCTGGAATCGGCATTGCCCGATGAACGGGAGGAGTTGATGAACGAATATGTCCGCACGCGGGTCCTGGAGGTACTCCGCATGGACGCGGACCGCCGCCCTGGCATCCACCATCGGCTGATGGACCTGGGCCTGGACTCGCTGATGGCCGTTCAATTGCGTAACCAGCTGGAATTGGGGCTCGGACTGGGGCGTTCGTTACCGGCTACCCTGATGTTTGACTATCCGACGATTGCCTCCATTTCCGCCTTGTTGGTGAATTGCACGTCCGGTGAAGATCCGACCACTCTCCTGTCGCCGGCGATCGAAGAGCAGCCGGCAGAATCCACGTTGCAACGCGCTCAAGAGATTGGAGCGCTGTCCGATGAAGAAGCCGAGGCACTGCTTTTAAAACGGCTGGAGCGAAAGTGAGCTCGCCTCCGCCCGGCCTCTCTAAATCGACCATGAATACGACGGAACTTTCGCCATTGAAGCGAGCCTTGCTCGCGATTGAAGAATTACAGGCCAAGCTCGAAGCCGTCGAAAAAAAGCGACACGAGCCCATCGCCATCATCGGGATGGGCTGTCGAATTCCGGGCGGTGCGAACGACCCCGAGGAGCTCTGGCGATTGCTGCGCGAGGGGCGGAGCGGAGTCCGGGAAATCGCTTCAGATCGCTGGGATGCCAACGCCTACTACGATCCGAACCCTGACGCGCCCGGCAAAATCGCCACTTCTTTTGGCGCGTTTCTGGACCAGGTGGATCTCTTCGAGCCTCAATTCTTCGAGATTGCGCCACGAGAAGCGCTCACCATGGATCCGCAACAACGCTTGTTACTGGAGGTGGGTTGGGAAGCGCTTGAAAATGCCGGCCAGTCCCCGGTCAAACTTCATCACACCCGGACTGGCGTCTATATCGGTGTCTGCAGCAACGACTACTCCCAGTTGTTGCTCGAAGCAGAAAATCCGGCGTTGGTGGATATGTACTACGCCTCGGGCATCGCGCATAGCATTGCCTCCGGCCGGTTGTCCTACGTGTTAGGGCTGCAAGGTCCAAGCATTTCAGTGGACACGGCTTGCTCGTCCTCTTTGGTCGCGGTTCATCTGGCGTGCCAGGGACTGCGCAACGGGGAATGTCGCCTCGCCCTGGCTGGCGGAGTGAACGTGATTCTTTCGCCCGAAATCTTCTCAGCGCTGTCGCGTGCGCGGATGCTGGCGGCCGATGGAAAGTGCAAGACATTCGACGCGGCAGCCGATGGTTTTGTGCGGGGCGAAGGATGCGGCATGCTCGTCCTGAAACGCCTGGAAGACGCAGTCGCGGACGGCGATCGTATCCTGGCAGTGATCCGTGGTTCGGCGGTGAATCAGGATGGCCCAAGCAGCGGGCTTACGGCACCCAATGGCCCTTCCCAGGAATCAGTCATCCGGGATGCGCTGGCGAACGCGGCGGTGAGCCCGCAGGACGTCAGCTATATCGAAACACACGGTACGGGAACCTCGCTCGGCGACCCGATCGAGGTGCAGGCGCTTGGTGCTGTCTTCGGGCCGGGGCGTGAAGCCGCCACCCCTTTGCTGATTGGCTCTCTGAAGACCAATGTCGGTCATCTGGAGGCGGCGGCCGGCGTGAGCGGTTTGATCAAGGTGGTGCTCTCCTTGCAGCATCAGGAGATTCCGCGGCACCTGCATTTCCACCAGCCAAGTCCTCACATCCCTTGGGACCGGTTGCCAGTCAGAGTCACCAGCGAGCGGGAATCCTGGACATCCTCTTCATGGCAAACGCATTGCCGGCGTCAGTTCGTTCGGATTCAGCGGGACTAACGCACACGTTGTGCTGGAGGAAGCGCCGACTTGTTTCACCGAAAAGGTCAAGCAACGAGCGCCCGTTGCATTTGTTGACCCTTTCCGCCCGCACCGAACCAGCATTGTCCACCTTGATCGAGCAGTACGCGCGGTGCCTGGAGGTCGGGGAACCGGTCGTTCTGGCCGATCTTTGCCACACCGCCAATGTTGGCCGTGCTCACCTTGCTCATCGGCTCGCTTTGACTGGCAATGACGCTGAAGCGATGGCGGGAAAACTGAGAGAAAGTCGCTCGGGCAAGGCCTCTCCGGGCGTGGTGGGTGGCTCTTGCGAGGGACCGAACGTCCAAAGATCGCCTTTCTGTTCACAGGGCAGGGTTCACAATATGTCGGTATGGGCAGGCGGCTTTACGAAACATCGCCGACGTTTGCCCGCGCCCTGAATCGCTGCAACGTTGCCCTTCGCGACCGTCTGGACCGCTCGCTGCTGGAGGTGCTCTACCCATCCGACGGCGCATCCTCTCCTATCCACGAAACGCGATTCACCCAACCCGCTTTGTTTGCCTTCGAGTACGCGCTCAGCGAACTGTGGCGTTCCTGGGGAGTGCAGCCTGCTTTCGTCCTTGGACACAGCGTCGGCGAGTACGTCGCCGCTTGCGTGGCTGGCGTGTTCAGCGTGGAAGATGGGCTGGCCCTGATCGCCGAGCGCGCTCGATTGATGCAGGCTCAGCCATCCGGCGGTCGCATGGCTGCGGTCATGGCTCCGATCGAAATTGTCAGAGAAGCGCTGAAGCCACTGGATATACGTGTCTCGATCGCGGCCCTTAACGGACCGCGTCAAACGGTCGATTTCGGGTCACGGTGAAGAGTTGAGACGTTGCTGGCCCAATTCTCGACCGCAGGCGTCAAGTTTCGCGAACTGGTCGTATCCCACGCGTTTCACTCCTCGCTGATGGATCCAATGCTGGAGCCTTTCGAGCGGGCGGCAGCAAAGGTTTCTTTCGGCGCTCCTCGATTGCGGCTGATCTCCAACCTGACCGGCCAGGTGACTTCCGCCGTCCAGATGGCTCAACCAGCCTACTGGCGTCGGCAAATTCGTGAGACCGTTCAATACTCTGCCTCGGTACAAACCCTGGCCGACGCCGGTTGTACGGTGTTTCTGGAAATCGGCCCCAACCCGGTGCTGCTCGGACTCGGTCGCAGCTGCATAGAACCGGAAGGAGCTCTCTGGCTGGCATCGGTGCGTTCGGGGCGTGACGATTGGGCAGAGATGTTGGCCAGCCTGAGTCAACTCTATGCGCACGGCGTGGATGTCGATTGGGCAGGATTCGATCGTGATTATCCGCGACGCAAGGTGAGCCTGCCCACCTACCCTTTCCAGCGTGAACGATACTTCGTGGATCGCGAAATCCAGCGACCCGTGCGGGCGGAGATCCCGCAGGCACTGCATCCTTTGGCTGAGCGACTCATCGACTCGCCCTCCTTGAAGGACATCGTTTTTGAAACCAGCCTCGGTGCCGCATCCCATCGTTTCCTGAATGATCACCGGGTGTTTGGCAGAATCATTTTTCCGGCGACCGGTTACCTGGAATCGGTGTGCGCTGCCGCACGCCTGGGTCTGGCCGGAGGGAACTGGGCCGTCGAGAACATGGTGATCGGTGAAGCTCTGGCGCTGGACGACACCGAGACCAAACGCTTCCAGGTAGTCTTGTCGCGGACGGGAGATAGTGCCGCGAGTTTTCAAGTCTTCAGCACCGGAACTGGCGAGGAGCCGGGCGAATCTTCGTGGCGGCTGCACGCCTCCGGCTCATTGCGCAGCGTCACAGATTCGGATGAACCGATCGACGTCGATTTCGAGTCACTGAAGCGCGACGCCACAGAAGTCGGAGCCGAAACTTTCTATGCCGACTATCAACGGCGGGGTTTGGATTTTGGCGCCCGTTTTCGCGGAGTACTGCAGGTCTGGGGCCATCCCGGCAAAGCGTTGGGATTGATTGAACCGCCGATCGCCATGGATGGTGAACCGGTAGAATATGGCCTGCATCCGGCATTGCTTGACGCCTGCCTTCAGGTCGTCGCAGGAGCGGTCCGGGGCGCAAACGAAGAGCAGGAAGAGACATCGCTCTTCATGCCATTGGGAGTGGAATCCTTCCGGCTCTTCGCGCCTGTGGAGGGAAAACTATGGAGCGTGGCCACGGTTGATGTTGGTGCGGAGGGTCACCGTGAGACCATCAAGGCGCAAGTACAAGTGGCCGACCAACAGGGACGACGTGGTCGCGGAACTACGCGGAATGTCCTTCAAACGGGCGGACCGGGCGACGCTGGAACGTGCGATCCAGAGAAGCAGCGAACACTGGCTCTACGAAATTGCCTGGATACCCCTGGATGAAGAAGCGTCCCCTTCGGTTCCGCTCCCGGAGTTAGAAGGTCTGGCTCGATTCGCTGCACAACGACCTGGATCTATTCACGAAAGCATCATCGCTAGGTCGGTTCGAACAGTTGCGACCTCGCCTGGATGCGATTTGCAGCGCCTACATTGCTCGCGCGTTGCAGGAAGCTGGGTGCAAGCCGGTGGTGGGAGTTGAGTTCAAGACCGAAGACCTGGCGAATGAACTCGGAATTATTCTGGCTCACCGCCGGTTGTTTGACCGATTCCTGGAAATCCTGGCGGAAGACAACTTGCTGGATCTCTCGGATGGCCGTGGTCGATGGCTACGCCCGCTTCTAGCCTCCGACATTGCGGCGACGATGGTTGAACTCGGAAAAAGTTTCCCGGAATTCGAAGCCATTCTCGCCATGACGGCACGGTGCGGCGCGAGACTGGGTGCGGCGCTGACAGGCCGGACGGATTCCCTCCACTTGCTGTTTCCGGCCGGTGATTTAACAACGGCCGAAAAACTCTACCAGCATTCGCCGTCCGCGCGAACGTGGAATCCCCTCGTACGCGAAGCGATCCAGGAGGCTGTGAAGGCGTGGCCTGCCGACCGGTCGATCCGGATCCTTGAAATTGGTGCGGGTACAGGCGGAACTACCGCGCACGTTTTACCCGTACTCCCGTCGGGGCGAGCGCAATATCTCTTCACCGACCTGTCGCCACTCTTCCTCGCGCGGGCAAAGGCTAAGTTCGCGGATTTCCAGAACGTGAGCTACCAACTCCTGAATCTGGAAGACGATCTTTCTGCTCAAGGGTTAAGTCCAGACAGCTACGATATCGTTATCGCGTCGAACGTGATTCATGCGACGGCTGAGGTGACGCGGACACTGGCAAGCGTGCGCCGCTTGCTTGCCCCGGGAGGGTTGGCTGCTCATGCTGGAGGTAACGCGTCCGCAGCGATGGTTCGACGTCACATTTGGTCTCACCGATGGGTGGTGGCGGTTCCGCGATCACGATCTGCGGACGCGCTACCCTTGCTCTCGCGTGCGGAATGGAAACGACTTTTGCTCCAAACCGGTTTTGATCACACCCTGATCGTTCCGAGAAATTGGCATTGAGAAAAGAAGAGACGGAAGACCAGGCGATGCTCATTGCACGCGCTAACGTTGATCGCGCCGGCACGATCACCAAGGCGACCGGCCGCCACGGCCCGGCGCTGGCTCATCCTGGCTGATCGCCGCGGCATAGGGCAACAACTGGCAGAGCGCCTCGCAGCCCGAGGCGATCACTGCGCGCTGGTCTTCGCGCGCGACGGCAAAAGTGGGCCATCCGATGTGGCTGATTTTCTGGATCCAAGATCGCCGGAGGATATGGAAAAACTCCTCCGGCGTCATACATCCGGCAACGAAGGGCCTCTTGACGCTATAATCTATCTTTGGCCGCTCGACGCTGCGCCTCTTGACAAGCTGGATGAGACCAGCGTGGAAGAGCGACGTTCAATCCTGTTGCGGTGGCGCATTCCATCTTGTGCAGGCATTGGCGCGTCACGCCTGGAGCGAAACCGCCCAGATTGTGGTTGTGCACCCGCGGCGCCCAGAAAGTGGATGATGCTGACAAAGCGTTGTCGCCGGTTGCGGCAACGATCTGGGGTTTGGGGAAGGTGATTGCCCTCGAACACCCTGAGCTGCGCTGCGTCCGGCTGGACCTGGATCCGAACAGCGCCGCTAATGAAATCGAAGCCTTGAGCGCAGCTTTGGATGCCGAGGATCATGAAGATCAGGTGGCGCTGCGTGCCGGTCGCCGATGGGGAGCACGATTGCAGCGCATTGAGAAGGCTCAGCGATAAACCCGATGCCATCGCGCGACCTTTCAGGCAAGCCTTACCAGTTGACCTTCGCCAGCCGGGGTTCCTTGGAGAATCTGAAACTGGGATCTGACGGACCGCCGCCCTCCCGGACCGGGAGAGGTGGAGATTCGGGTTCATGCCACGGCCTTGAACTTCCGGGATGTGATGAACGTGATGGGGCTCTATCCGGGCGATCCGGGACCTTTGGGCGGGGAGTGCGCAGGTGAAATAGTGGCGGTCGGTGAAGGAATCAGCCATTTCGCTGTTGGCGATGCCGTCGTGGCAATCGCGTCCGGGAGCTTCGCGGGCTATGTCACGACGCGCGCGGAGTGGGTGGCGCCAAAGCCGGTCCGGATGAGTTTCGACGAAGCTGTGACTGTGCCGATAGCGTTCATTACCGCGCATTTCACATTGAATCATCTGGCAAAGATTCAAGCGGGTGATCGAGTGCTGATTCACGCCGCTGCGGGCGGCGTCGGATTGGCGGCGGTAACGCTGGCCAGGCGTGCCGGCGCCGAGATTTTTGCCACGGCCGGGTCGCCGGAAAAGCGAGCGTTCTTGAAGTCGCTGGGGGTATCGCACGTCATGGACTCGCGCTCTTTGGGATTCGCCGAAGAGATCATGAAGATCACGGAAGGCCGCGGCGTAGACGTGGTGTTGAACTCGCTCGCCGATCAATTCGTGGATCGCAGTTTTGACGGTTATCGCCCGGAACGGGCGGTTCCTGGAGATTGGCAAACGCGGCATCTGGGAGCCGGAACGGGTGGCGAGACTGAACCGCGGCATTCAATACTTCATCGTGGATTGGAGCGTGGACGCGCTAAATAATCCAGCCCTGATCGGAGTCGATGCTGCGTGAACTGGTGGCGGCGTTCGATCGCGGGGAATTGGAATCGCTGCCTCATCGGGTGTTTCCGCTGCGGGAGGCGAAAGCGGCGTTCCGTTTCATGGCGAAGGGACGTCACACCGGCAAGGTGGTGGTGTCGCACGAGAGAAATGCTCCGCCCGGGGACAGCGGGCTCCAACCTCGATCCACAGGGAACCTACTTGATCACCGGCGGCCTGCATGGCCTCGGACTCATGACGGCGCAATGGCTTGCGGAACGCGGGGCACGCCACCTCGTCCTGACGGGGCGACGCACTCCGGACGCTGAGGCCAAAGAAGCTTTGCGGGCGATGGAATCCCGCGGCATCCAGGTGCGGGTGGCGCAGGCCGACGCTTCGGATCCGGGAGCGATGAAGCGGCTCTTGGAGGACGACGCGGAGCACCATGCCTCCGCTGCGCGGCGTCATCCATTCGGCCGGGTGTGCTGGACGATGGAGTGTTGCTGCAACAGAGCTGGGATCGGTTCGCGACCGTCTTTGCACCAAAAGTCACCGGCAGCCTGCTGTTGCACCGGCTGACGGCATCCGACGCGCTCGATTTCTTTGTCTTGTTCTCGTCTGTCGCAGCGGTGTTCGGCTCGCCGGGCCAGGGCAATCACGCAGCGGCGAACGCGTTCATGGATACTTTAGCTGCCGCGCGCGCCGCGTGCCGGCGATGCAGGGCCTGAGCATCAATTGGGGAGCGTGGGAAGGCGCGGGCGCCGCGGTTGATCGCGGCGTGACGGCACGTGCACGAGAGGCGGGCTACGGAGTGATTGATCCCCAAGGCGGCTTCCAGCGCCTGGAAGCCGCTTTAAATGGCGGCCGATCCCAGGTGATCGTTTTTCCGGCGGATTGGCCCCGTTTTCTCCGGCATATCTCACGCGACGGACATTTCCCTCCATTTTTGACCAACTTCACCGGCCCTGGTTTGGCAGCGCGATCCAGAACCGGAGATCGCGGGGATGGCGGAGCGGAGCATCGGAGATTCAATTCCGGCTCGAGCGCGAGCCAGATCGCACCCTCCTTCGCAGATCGTCTGGCCGCTGTGGCGCCAAATCAGAGACGCGCCGTGGTGATCGATCAAATCCGTCGTGATACCGCACGGGTGCTTGGACTTGAGAATTTGCGAGTGGCTGCCCAATAACAAACCGCTCAACGAATTGGGACTGGACTCCTTGATGGCCATCGAGCTCTGCAATGGTCTGGGCAACGCGTTGGGTCGCACGCTTCCGGCGACCTTGCTGTACGACTATCCAACGGTGGAGGTTTTGGCCAGATACCTGAGTCGAAGCGTTCTCGGCCTGGAAGAGATATCGGGCAGGTCTGGCCCCTTCCTTGCCGGTGTCCGGAGGATCGGATGTCCTGGATCAAATCGAGAATCTTGATGAAGACGAAATTGACCGGCTGCTCAAAGAGAGAGGAACAGAAACGTAGTGAGTGATTTTCTTGAACGTATCGCGAAGCTGTCGCCGAAGCGCCTGGCGTTGCTGGCAATGGAGTTAAACACCAAGCTGAGGCGACTCGAGCAGCGCGCAACCGAACCGATCGCAGGTGACTGGGATCGGCTGCCGTTTTCCCGGCGGAGCAAACGATCCGGATTCGTTCTGGCGATTGCTGATCGAAGGCCGCGACGCCATCAGCGAGGTACCTCGCGGGCGTTGGGACATCGACGCCTTCTATGATCCCGATCCCGAAGCGCCGGGGAAAATGAGCACGCGCTGGGGCGGCTTCCTGGATGGGATTGAGCAATTCGATCCGGAGTTCTTCGGCATCTCGCCGCGCGAAGCCGCGGGAATGGACCCGCAACAACGGATTCTGCTTGAGGTGTGCTGGGAGGCGTTGGAAAACGCCGGACAGAATCCCGATCGCCTGGCCGGTTCGCAAACCGGCGTCTTTGTCGGCTTGTGTAACAGTGACTACTTTCTAATGCAGTTCGAGGGCGGCCGGAGTTCCATTGACGCGTATGTGGGAACGGGCAACGCACACAGCATTGCCTCCGGACGAATATCTTACATCCTTGGCTTGCAGGGGCCGGCTGTGTCCGTGGATACGGCCTGTTCCGCGATCCCTGGTGGCGGTACATCTGGCCTGCCAAAGTTTGAGAGCAGGCGAATGCCGCATGGCCCTGGCAGGGGGCGTCAACCTGATCCTCATGCCGGACACGACAATCGCTCTTGTCGAAAGCGCACATGATGTCGCCCGACGGCCGGTGCAAGTCCTTCGACAGCATCCGCGGATGGCTTTGTCCGTAGTGAAGGATGTGGCGTCGTTGTTTTGAAGCGTCTCTCCGACGCCCGCGCCGATGGCGACCGTATCCTGGGAGTCATCCGCGGCACAGCCTCCAACCAGGACGGGCGCAGCAACGGTCTGACCGCGCCCAATGGGCCCTCCCAGGTGGCAGTCATCCGCGAGGCGCTGGCGAACGCCGGACTTCAGGCCGACGACATCGATTTCATTGAGGCCCATGGAACCGGTACTTCCCTGGGGGATCCCATCGAAGCTCGCGCGCTGGCGGATGTTTTCGGACAGGGACGCAGTTCGGAGAACCCGCTGCGTGTGGGATCGGTGAAAAGCAATTTCGGACATACGGAATCGGCGTCCGGGATCGCCGGCCTCATCAAAGTGGTGCTGGCGTTGCAGAACGAGAAAATTCCCGCCCACCCTGCATCTTCAGAAATTGAACCCCCACATCGACTGGAGCGGTCTCGCCATGAGCGTGCCTACCGTGACGACACACTGGAACCGGAAACGCGGCTTGCGCGCTGCCGGGGTCAGTTCGTTTGGCTTCAGCGGCACCAACGCCCACGTGACTCTTTCCGACCCTCCGGTGCAGGAGCATGCCTTAGATGCCTCCGCTCAAAGCCCGCCCGAGCTTGAAACGAAGCCACCCGCTGCAATTGCTTCCCTTGTCCGCTCGAACGGAAGTGGCACTTACCGAACTCGCACGGAAATATCTGACAAGTTTTTCAGTGAAAAACCAGATCTCGATCTGGCCGACGTCTGCCACACGGCAGGAGTGGGCCGCGCGCACTTTGAACATCGTCTTGCCGTGGTGGCGGCGGATCTCCCGGAAGCAAAAGAGCGACTCGCGGCGTTCCAACGCGGCGAAAGACACGCCCGGATTCAAAGCGGACGCTCGACGAAGTCTATCGTCCCGGGTGTCGTCTTCATGTTCACTGGTCAAGGATCACAATACCCGGGCATGGGGCACGATCTGTTCGAGACCCAACCGGTGTTCCGGCGCGAACTGGAAAGGTGCGCTGAAATCCTGAAACCGCTTCTCGATAGATCGATCCTGGAGGTGCTTTTTGCCGACGAAAGCAAGCTGAACGGGGAGAGCCGGTCGCCTCATCTGCTGGACGAGACGCAATACACTCAACCCGCGCTCTTCGCGTTGGAATACGCGTTGGCAGCAATGTGGCGGTCCTGGGGTGTGGAGCCCGCCGCCGTTGTCGGCCACAGCGTGGGCGAGTATGTGGCAGCCTGCGTTGCCGGCGTGTTCAGCCTGGAAGATGGACTCCAGCCTCATCGCGGAACGCGGTCGTTTGATGGCGACACTTCCCGCGGGAGGCGCCATGGCTGCGGTGTTCGCCGATGAATCATGCGTAGCCGAGGCGATTGCCGCCGAAGGAAACAGAGCTGCGATCGCCTGCATCAACGGTCCGGCTAACATCGTGATTTCTGGTCAGGGCACCGCCGTTGACGCTGTTTTAAACCGGTTGAGGAAGGCGGGCATAAAGAGCCGCCGCCTGGTTGTTTCGCACGCCTTTCATTCGCCGTTGATGGATCCCATTCTTGATTCGTTCCAATCCCTGGCGGCACAAAGTCCAATATTCAGAGCCGCTCGTTGCCATCGTATCGAATGTCACCGGCAAAATGGCTTCTCCGGGCCTGATGACGTCTGCGGAATATTGGCGCCGGCACATTCGAAATCCTGTTCGATTCGCGGACTCCATCCGCGCTTTGCGCGAAACTGGACGATCAGTCTTCCTCGAAATCGGTCCCCATCCTGTCCTGGAGGGTATGGCTCGGATGACCGCGCCGGAGGCTGAAATCGTCTGGGCTGCGAGTCTGAAACGCGATCAAGGAAACTGGGAAAGCCTGCTTGACAGCGTTTCCACATTGTATGTCCACGGGGTAGAACTGGAGTGGGCCGGCCTGCACGCGGCATGCCGAGGCAAGCGTATTGCTTTGCCCACCTATCCGTTTCAACGCGGCCGATATTGGCTGGACCGGAGGAATGTCGACCGCACCGCAAATAGCGAGCGATTCCGGTCCGGCGATGGAATAGCGCATCCCTTTCTGGGAAGACGTCTGGATTCTCCCGCCATCGCAGGGGCAGTTTTTGAGATCGAGATGGGTATCGAGCGCCCTGCGCTTTCTCAATGATCACCGGATCTTTGGCCGCCTCATCATGCCCTCGCCCGCTTACATCGAGATGGCGTTGGCCGGTGCCGCCGAAGTCTCGAAGCTCGACAAATCGAAGTCCGTGCCTTGCGAGGTCACGGATCTAATAATTCGCGAACCAATTTTTCTGCCGGAAGAGGATTCCTGCCTGATCCAGTTGATCTTCGAAGCGCCCACGGAACAAGGCATGGACTTCCGAATTTGCAGCAGGGAAACTTCAGCAGAGGCCGAGCACCTTTGGCGGACCCACGTTACCGGCCGCGTACGCATTGGAATCGCGCCGCCGCAACCGGAGACACAGCCTTGGAAGCGTGAGGAAGTCTGGACCCGATGTTCAGAAGAAACCGATCCCGGTTCCTTTTACGACTCCCTGATTCGGCTCGGCCTTGACTTTGGCGATCGCTTCCGCGGCATCGTTCGTATCCGGCGGCGTGATGGCGAGGCACTGGCTGAAATCCGATTGCCCGAATCGTTGGCGAACGAAAAGGGACCATACCGAATCCATCCCGCCCTTCTGGACTCCTGTTTTCACCTGCTTGGTGCGGCGTTGCCCGACCGAGATGCGATCAAAACGCCTATCTCTTAATCGGACTCGAGCGCTTCACTCTTTTCGCTTTTCCTCCCAGAAAAGCTTTGGAATCACACGGTTTTGCGTCCCGTTCCGGGCTCGGGCTCGGAAGACTTCAGCGGCGATATATGGCTTTACGACGACAATGACAGATGGTGGCGGAGATCCTGGGGCTCCAACTCAAACGCACCACCGTCGACGCCATGACAGGCGCATCCCGGATCTCAAACGCGAAAGCTGGTTCTACGAGGTGGAGTGGCGTGAGCAGGAGGCATCCGCCGCGAGCACAGGATAGCGAACTTGATCTCACGGCAGATTTTATCCCGACGCCATTATTGCTGGCCGAAAAAGCGGGGAGCGAATTGCGGGCGCTTGCCAAGTCGGAGGGGCTGGATATTTACGAAGAGTTGATTCCGAAGACTGGAAGCTCTCAGCGCGGGCTTCATCAACCGAGCATTTTTGCGCATGGGCTGGTCGCCGCAATCGGGTGAACGCTTCACGACGCGAGAACTGGCGGAACGGCTCGCCGTTGATTCCAGCCCACTCGGCGCCTGTTCGAACGCCTGATCGGTATTCTCGCTGAAGAAGGCGTCCTTAAGCCGGAAGGCGATGGCTGGATCGTACTGAAGCCGCTGGAGGCGACAATCCTCCGATCTACAGTTGGAAGCGGAAGCATTGAAAAAACAGTTTCCGGCCTGTTCAGCGGAGGTAACCCTCACAGCCCGGTGTGCGGGACGGCTCGATGAGGTGTTGCGTGGAACTTGTGACCCGTTGCAGCTTCTTTTCCCCGGCGGCGACTTTGATACCGCGGATGCCTTGTATCGCACCTCCCCGTTTGCGCGCGCCTTGAACACTGCCGTACGCCACGTCGTAGTCAGGGCGATGCAGGATGCCCCGAAAGACCGGATGGTTCGCATCCTCGAAATCGGTGCCGGGACCGGCGGCACAACGTCGTTCCTTTTCCCGCACCTGCCCGCGGAACGCACCCGCTATACGTTCACGGATGTTTCCCCTCTTTTCCTGACCCGCGCACGTGATGAATTCCGGGATTACCCGTTCGCAAGCTTCGAACTTCTGGACATCGAGAAGTCGCCTGCCACGCAAGGATTCGGCGAACGAGCGTTCGACGTGATTATCGCCGCCAATGTCTTACACGCCACGCGCGATCTCCGCGAAACTCTCGAAAATGCGGTCAGCCTCCTTGCCCCAGGCGGACTGCTCATTCTGTTGGAAGGAACCGCTCGACAGCGTTGGGTCGACCTGACGTTTGGACTGACCGAAGGCTGGTGGCGGTTCGATGACACTGTCTTGCGTCCTGATTACCCTCTGCTCTCCGCCGAAAAGTGGAAGATCGTTGTTTAAAGAAACCGGACTCGATTTTGCTCACGCCACCGCACCGCTGGGCAGGGTACTGACGTCATTCAACAGGCGATCCTGATTGGCCGAAAGCCGTTGACAACCGATCAGACGACGGACGCGGCAGCAGGTATCTCCGGCTTCTGGGTCGTCCTGGGCGATACAAAGGGAATTGCCGAAGAAGTGGCTGCTCTGATCTCGGAACGCGGAGAGGAGTGCATGCTTGTCTCGCCAGGGGCAGGAATACAAATTTGTCAAACGGAGGGCGGGCAGCGCTCGATCCTCTGCGGGCTGAGGATTTCACCCGCCTGTTCTCGGATGCGCTCGCGGGTCGCAAGGGTCCGCTGAGAGGCGTTTTGAATTTGTGGCCGCTGGACGAGGAAATCACGGCGGAAACAACGCCAACAGAATGGGAAGCTGCGCAAGCGCGTTTAGGTGGGGGCGTGCTTCACGCCACTCAGGCATTTCTTTCACTTCAATCCGCAAGCATTTCGCGGGGAGCGCGGCTTTGGTTCGCGACCCGCGGAGCGCAGGCCGTCTTATTGGAAGGCGAATCAGCCGCAGGTTCGTGCCAGCCCGCGCAGGCTCTCGTGTGGGGGCTGGCGCGGCAAATTTCGCTCGAGCATCCTGGGCGCTTCGGAGCCGTTATTGATCTTGATTTCGAAACATCTCCACGGGAATCCGCAACTGCTATCTGGCGCGAAATCGAGAACGCCGCCGGGGAAGACGCAGTGGCCTACCGAGGCGGTCGGCGACTGGTGCCGCGCGTGGTCCGCGCCGCGGAACCGCAATCAGGCCCGCTGATTCTTCGCGGCGATGGGTCGTATCTGATCACCGGCGGCTTGGGCGGGCTCGGGTTGCAAATCGCAAACTGGATGGCTGCACGGGGTGCGGGTCACATCGTGTTGCTTTCACGGCGCGATTTTCCGGAACGTTCCCTCTGGGGAGAATTGCCTCCTGAAAATACATATTACGAAACTGTTCGAAGCATTCTTGGCGCCGAAAAGCTGGGGGCGCGGATTACCGTAGCGCAAGGCGACGTGGCCGATGAAAACGGGATGCAGTCGCTTTTCAGACGTTTCGGCAACGAAGATCCTCCACTGCGGGGAATCGTGCATGCCGCGGTGGACATGACGAGCCGGTCGATCAGCGATCTGGACCTGGAATTATTTCAAAGGGTGTGTCACGCGAAGGCGCTGGGTGGATGGGTCCTCCACCGGCTCACGCTCGATATGGAACTGGATTTCTTCGTCTTGTTTTCTTCCACCACGGCGTTGTGGGGGGCGGCCGGACTTGGGCATTACGCCGCGGCCAATCAGGCATGGACCTGCTGGCACAATGGCGGCGTGAGCACGGGCTTCGCGCGCTATCCGTTAACTGGGGAACTTGGCAAGAGATGCGCGTCGCCAGCGAAGCGGACAAGGAACAATTTGCGAAGTCGGGTCTCCACACTATGCCTGACGCCCAGGCACTGGCGGCGCTGGAGCGTCTCATCTCGACGGATCGAGCTTCGGCGATTGTGGCATCGATCGACTGGAATGCATTTCGCGCTGTCTACGAAGCGCGCCGAGCACGGCCGCTGTTTGCTGAAATGCGATCTCGCCCTCGAAACGAGAACGCGGCAATTGCTTCCAAAAAATCCGCGGCGGCGGCCTCGGAGATCAGCCTTCAGCTGAAAAGCGCTTCGCCTGCACGCCGCCGCGATATTTTGATCGCGCACCTGCGCTCCCAGGCCAGCAGCATTCTGGGATTCGATCTCTCGCGGGAGATCGATCTGGAACAAGGGCTCTTCGACATGGGCATGGATTCGCTCATGGCGGTGGAGCTAAGGGACGATTGGAACGAAGCTTGGGCGTGCCCCTTCCCTCGACGCTCACCTTTAACTATCCAACCATCAAAGCGCTGGTCGATTATCTTCTGGGCGAGGCTCTTCGGATTTGATTCTGCGCCGGCCACGGAAGAGCCGACTCAGATCCTGACGCCGGCACCTGCCAAAGCTTTGCCCGCCGACCAACCATCTGATGACCTCAGCGAAGATGAGATCTCCCTGCTGCTTCTGGCAAAAGCTGGAACAGATGACGATCATGAACGGCAAAACAACTCCCTTGGATCTCGGGCGGCCGGAGAAATCCAGAAGCTCGTTGTCGCCTCTTTTGCTTACCTCATTCCGGTAGCGGAGCGTCCCAGTTCGCTTCCTGGCAGAAATTTCTGCCGCCGTTCCTGGACATCTGTCCAATTCAACTGCCGGGGAGGGAAAATCGCTATCGCGAAACCCCTTTCACTCAGCTTCATCCGATCGCCAAAAATTTGGCTGATGGCTCTTGAGCCGTATCTCGACCGGCCCTACATCTTGTACGGATACAGCTTGGGCGCCTTGATCGCCTTCGAGCTTGCCCGTCAGTTGCGAAGGCAAAAAATCCCTCCACCAGTTGCCTTATACACCCTTGCTCGACCTGCACCTCACCTGCCACAAACTAAAGATCCCTTGCACCAGTTGCCGGACGACAGCTTCGTCCAGGAACTGATTCGCCGCTTCAACGGAATGTCTCCGGTTATTCTGCAGGATCAGGAACTAATGAAACTCCTCCTTCCGACTCTGCGAGCCGACGTTACGGCCCTTGAAACTTACGTCTACCAGGATGAAGAACCCCTCGATTGTCCGATTCGTGCCTTCGGCGGAAGATTCGATTCCACGACCACGGAAGACGACTTGCGAGCCTGGCAGCTACACACCAACAGCTCTTTCGAACTGGAAATGTTTCATGGAGACCACTTTTTTATTCGAAACCACCAGCAATCAATTTTCAGGTCAATCGCCGCGGTAAGTTTTAAGTTTTGAGTTTTGGGTTTTGAGTTTTGCGGTAAGCGAAGCGTCCCCGCTTTGCCTTCCAAGGGGTAAGCAAAGCCAAGGGCTTTGGCTCGCTACGTCTCAGAAAACCAACCCGCTTCATGGTCACCCTCATTCTCCGATTATTTGTGTCGCGTTCTCACAATCTGTCGTGTTCTCACAATCACGACCAGCTTCGGCTGAAGCTCAATGCAATCCAGCCGGTGCGGCGAGCGTCCATCGGCTCAGCCACTGTGCGTTCTTTCCGGCAGGTAGAAAAACAAGATACCGAGAATAAGATACACAGACAAAAGCTGCACGCCCTCAAGCCAATTCGTTTCGCCGTCGCCGTTGATTTGAAAAATCAAATGCACGGCGACGATCACCGCCACGACCTCGGGCAATGTAAACTCCAGATCCATCGGCTGGAAAAGATACGAGAAAAAAACGAGCACCGGCGCGACAAAGAGCGCGATCTGTAAACTCGATCCCACGGCAATCCCGAGGCTGAGACCCATCTTGTTTTTCATCGCCATCATTACCGCTGTCGAGTGCTCAGCAGCGTTACCGATCACCGCGATCACAATGACACCGACAAAGACTTCGGTAAGTCCCAGCGTCGCTCGAGCGGCTTCCACTGCGCCGACCAGAAACTCGGACATCAGCGCAACCAGAGATGTAGCAAAGATCAACACAAGAAGCGACTTGGAGACAGACCAGCTGCGGGCTTCTTTCCGAACTCCGACGCCGTCCTGCGGGTCCCCGGCGTAGAGTTGTTTGTGAGTGACCAACTCGAAGCCGAGCAGGCAAGCGTAAGTCAGGAAAAGAACGACTGCGATGGCAAGTGACAGCTTTTGCTCCGTCGCCTGGCTCCACCCCCCGGAGCGTTCGGCGGCGGTCACATGGAAGACCGTGGGAATGGCCAGTGCAACGGCCGCGAGCGTCAGCGTCGTCGTCGAAGTGCGCGCGGCGGTTTTGTTGAAGCGTTGCTCCCGAAATTTCATGCCGCCGGCGAGAATCGAAACACCCATCACGAGCAGGACATTGCCGATGATCGAGCCTGTGATTGATGCCTTGACCACGCCGGTCAGCCCTTTCGAGAGCGCCATCAGCGCGATGATTAACTCTGCGGCGTTCCCGAAAGTCGCATTCAGCAATCCGCCCATTCCGTGGCCCAGATGTTCGGCGAGTTCCTCGGTTGCGCGGCCCATCCAGCCTGCCAGAGGAACGACCGCAAAGCAGGAGCAAATGAACAAGGCAGTCTCGTTCCCGAGCTGCGGCCAGATCCGCAGCACGACCGATATCGGAACAAAAACCAGCAGCCAGTTGAGCGATGGCTTAAGCATAAATAGAAAGTTTGCACAAGGACCCTCACGTAAATGGTGTCACTAATCCGTTTCTAAAAATTATTTCTTAAAGGCCAGCGAATTCCCAGAAAATCGGTATATATCAGAGCTCAACGGAACCTAGCTCGGCACGACTATTTCGATTTTACGGGAGATAGTCGATACGGTGGGTGACAAGGTCGAAGTCTATGTTGAAGGCGGTATCAGGCGCGGTACCGACGTGCAAAGCGATCGCTTGCGGTGCGCGCGCTGTCTTCATCGGACGCCCTGTCTTCCGGGGACTGGCTTCCGAGCGCCAAGCGCCGTCCTCCAGGGTCCCCAATTGCGTCGTCGCGATGCTGCCGTCTTCTCGACGCCAGTTTACTGTTAGGTGAACTCCAATTTCGCTTCTTCCTCCATTCGCCAGCCAAACATTGCGTGGCCACGACCGTCAACAAGCCCCCAGGCAGGGTTTTTGCCGGTGTCGATTTAACTGCAATCGACACCCGTGATCCGCCTGGCCGACACCCTGTTAGATAGATAGTTATCAAGACCGTCTTTCCTTGCTTACACTTTGACTATGGATTTTCGGCGGACTCCGTTTGCTGCGACACTCGTCATCACGAATTAGTTATGTGTTAACCTCGCCAACTATCGCGATCCGCGGCGCGCAGCCTCGCGTCCGCACGGGCGGCCGTCCGTGCGGAAGCGCTAGTGCGAAACGTTGGTATCAGCGGTCGCCGCAGCCGTGGCATCGCCCTCACCGAGTTTCCGTTTGAACAGCTCAACCGCCATCCCATAGACGATTCGAGCCGCCGCGGCGTCATAACGGGCGCCTTCGTCGCGCATGAAGGCGTGCGCGCCGTTGAATTCATGCCAGCTGAAATTGGCGTTCGCATCGACCAGGGCGTTGTAGATCACAGCTCTCCCTTCGCGCGGCACATGCGGGTCTTGCCGGCCAAAAACAATCAGCAACTCGCCCTTAATCTCCGGAATGCGGTCGAGAGAATCGTCGTGGAGTCCTTTGCCGAGGCTTCGTTTATGAATGTCGGTCGGATAACAGCAGGTCGCGGCCAGTACTTCGGGGTTCATCGCTGCCCGAAACGAAAGATGTCCCCCAATACAAAAGCCCATGGCACCCAACTGGCCAGTGCATTTCGGGTGCCCCTTCAAGTAATTGAGGGTTAGTCGCGCGTCATCGTCGTAACTGGACAATTCCTTGGCAATTTTATCGGCATTACCGCGATCCGCGCCGGCTTGATCGTACGGCAACACGGTACCAAGCTCTTCGAACTCGTGGAAAATCTCGGGCACGGCGACGATGAACCCATGACTCGCCATGAGAGCCGCACTTCGCCGGATCGGGCCGGTCACCTGGAATATTTCAGAAAACAAAACCAGGCCCGGATAACGGCCTTCCGCGACGGGACGGAAAACGTAGGTTCTCATCGCGCCGAGTGGTGTTTGCAGATCAATTGATTCGTCGTCTTTGATGGTCATAGCAGAGGGGGTAGCACAGCGCGATAACTCCCCGACCCGTCGGTGTCAATGGTAAAGCACGCGGAGAGCATCGTGTCGGCGTGTCGGCGTTAGGCCACGTGACGTGGCCGCGCGTGTAGCTCGGTAAGGATGCGCTCCCGCGCGTCCGGCGTGGCACGTCCACAAAACAACGTATCGGCGTATCGGCGTATCGGCGTATCGGCGTATCGGCGTATCGGCGTATCGGCGTATCGGCGTATCGGCGTATCGGCGTATCGGCGTATCGGCGTATCGGCGTATCGGCGTATCGGCGTATCGGCGTATCGGCGTATCGGCGTATCGGCGTATCGGCGTATCGGCGTATCGGCGTATCGGCGTATCGGCGTATCGGCGTATCGGCGTATCGGCGTATCGGCGTATCGGCGTATCGGCGTATCGGCCACGTGGCCGTCGCAGCCAGAACCGGGTTACGCGCTGAGGACCGACGGACAAAAGGACGCTTGCAGACGCGCCGACCTCGGATCGCGCGGGGGCGCGTCCCTACCGCGCTGAAAGCGCCCCACTCTTCCGGCGACCAAGCCCGTACTTGGTCCCTTGTTTCCTCGTTTCTCCTTCCTCGCAATCGTTCCCCCGATCGTCCTCGTCCTCGTCCTCGTCGTCGTTCTCGATCTCTGCCCGTCCCACCCAAAACCGGGTTACGCGTTGAGGCGTTGAGGACCGACTGACCGACGGGCAAAAGGGACGCTTGGAGACGCGCCGACCCGGATCGCTCAGGAGCCCTTTCTTACCGCGCTGAGAGGGCTTCCCTCGTCGGCGCCCACCGGTTCTTTATGGTCATTTTAAAATAACGAATTCGTGACCAGCCAGGGGAAGCTTCACAAAGCGGGTTCCATTGGGAGCCTCCTGGACCGTCACGGCGCCCGGAGCAGGATAAAGAAACTTCATGGTGTCGCCTGTTTTATGAGCGCTCGCATCAACCAGGACCGCGTCATTACGTGAGGTTTCAGAAATGTTGTAGGCCACCAGCACCTCCGAGCCGTAAAGAACACGCGAGAAAGCCAAGGTATAGGCCGTTCCGAAAGGAAAACCGAAATCAGTGTCGTTTCCTGAGATTTGCCGATAGTACATCCGGCCGAATCGCAAATGCTCGGTCGCTCGCATTACTTCGGCAATCCTGGCAATTTCCCGATAGATCGTGCATTCAGTGTTAAGCAGGTTCCTGCCAGGGGGGTCCTTGTCGAACATTGCCTCCCGCATATTGTTGTCGCCACCGATGCCCACGAAACCCTGCTCCGTTCCGTAATAGAGGCACGGCGTTCCAAGCGTACAGATCAAGTAACCGATGCCACCAATAATCTGTTCGGGCAGTGCATCGACACCAAAGCGTCCAGAAGGCTGCCAGAAGGAATCGTGATTATCCACAAAGGTGACGAGATACCGGCCAATCTCCCCTCGGTTCAAGGCCCGGCTACGTTGTGCCTCCAACCGGTTAAAAAGGGTTTCCGGACCGGCATGACCCTTTAAGACATTTCGCAGCTGCTGGTTGTTTGGGTCTGCAAATTTTCCTTCCGCCAGCCGGAAATCGAGAACGGAGTCGAGACCGAAGAATACCGTGTCATCGCCGTCCAGGCGCGAAGTGTTCTGACCAATATAACGGTCAAGGATCGAGTCATCAGGTGTCGCCACTTCACCGAAAAGGAAAAAGTGCCGTTTTCCCAGTGAATAGGCATATTCGCGAATTCCCGAGGAGAACCGCGAACAAGCCAGTTCTCCCATGTGCTTTACCGCGTCCACCCGGAAACCATCCACGTCGGCTTCGCGAATCCAGTAGCAGTGCGCCATGATTAATATGTTGATCAGTTGTGAGCCCAGCTCATCGTCATCGTTTTCATAGTCCTTGAGGCCGGAAATATCTCCATGCTGGTTTTCCGGAAACGCGTCGAAGTGGGAGATATTGCCGCGCCGATGATAAAGCTCGGCATTACGCAGCTCGACCGGAATGGGAGAGCGATTGGGACGGAATTGGTCGAAATCAAATTTAGTGTCGTTGGAGTAGTTCTTTGGTCCTCCCTTGTATTCCCAGTTGTCGCCCGAGTGATTGATCACGACGTCGAGGATGATGCGGATCGGGAACGGCTTGCCATCCTTCTTGAAATTGTGGGCCGCATCAACAAGTTCGATCAGGTCCTCCTTCGTCCCGAAATTAGGATCAATATCCAGGTAGTTGTTGATATTGTATCCGTGATAAGCTCCCGGGTTGTTTACGAAAACAGGCGATAGCCAGATGGCAGTACAACCCAACCCGCCAAGATAGTCCAGGTTCTGCGTGATACCTCTGATCTTGCCTCCGTAGAAGGCGTTGTCTGGCACTTGCTTCCCGGGCGAACGTCCTGCCTGTTTTACTGGTGTTCGTGGAATATCGTCATGAAAGCGGTCCACCATTAAGAAATAGATGAATTCCTCCCGCCATTCTCGATCGATGCTGAAGTAAATCTTTCCGGCTAGCGGTGTGAGATCAAGGTCACTAATCGACGTTGGGCTGCTCATAATTTTCCTTTTATTAATACGATAACGATTTGTTGATAAAGATAGGATGCCACCACACCTGCCTTGTTCGTGAAAACAAGCTGATTTATCGGGTCTGTAGATTACGGCGGAGAACTCACACGAAGGTCGCGAAGGTTTGCAGAATAATAAATTCGGAGAATTGGAAATCCCTCGCCATCGTCCATCGAACAACTCTAAAAATTCTCTGAAACCTCTGTGTTAGGCCCTCCGGAACGTGCCGCCTGCGCAGCGTAATTGCCTTCTCCTGGTTACCGTTTCTCGATCGTGCTCGAAGGAAGGACAGCAACGGCACGCACTTCTATTGCTTAATGTAGAGTCACTAGAGATCGATAAGTCCGTCGGTGCAACATGAAAGACGAACTCTACTCCTAAAGAGTTATATTGGGTGCGATCTGGAATTGATATAGGGCTGATTGGCGGCGACGACCGTCAAATTAAAAAACCGAGCTCGATTTTGCTTCCTGCGGTGATTCCCCGAAACGTCACGAAAATCTCCGGCGTGGCGGTCTGGGAATCTCCGTTTGTTGGTCGGTTACTGCGCCACCCGCGCGACCATGGTGACGCGTGATCTCGAATGGCGTGGGTAGGGATCCGCTCCCGCGCGTCCGGCGTGGCATGTCTGGAAATCTCCGTTTGCGGATTGGCTGTGCGACCGCGCCATATCGCGTAAGCGGCCCCACGACCCGATACGGCTGACCACGCTTTGTGGACGTGCGACGCCGGACGCCCTGGAGCGCCTCCCTACCATGCCGAGCGTCCGCGTCAGGCGGCCTCTTGTCAGGATATCAAGGGCCAAGCTCGATCAGTTAGTCCGCTTTCACCGTTCTATGGTCCTGGCCCGCCGGACGCGCAGGAGCGCCTCCCTGCCAGGATGATGTTGGGGCTCGATTAGTTTTGCCCTCCTCCTTGATCACCCGTATCACTAGCAATCGGCTTACCGTGTCGTGTCCGGACAACCTGATCTCTCTCTCCGCCAAATGCTCCCACCGTATGGACCCCCGCAGACGAATCTGTCGTTACCGGCTTCTGACCAAGCTCCGCCGTTGTCTTCTCGGCTTCATCTCTTTCGATCTGCATTTTTAATTCCTCCGAAAGAAGAGGCTCAATCAAGCCAAACTTCGAAGTCGTTGCTCAACTTGCTTATCTGGGATTGAGCTCCTCATTTTTCGCTCGTCTAATATATCGTTGTACGATACTTTGTAAAGATCTTTCTGGCCTGTTCGACCCGACCGGTTCGATAAGACCAACGAATCTGTCGTAATGAACGGTTCAAAAAAGAGAATTTAGGCGTGTACTCAGACGTCGCAGTTCCTCCTTATGAGCCCAAGTCAAGGTTTCAAGAATTTTAAGCCCTTGATCGGTCAGTTTGATATGAACTTGTCGTTTATCCAATTTGCCAGTTTCGCGGAAGACAAGATTCTGGAGCGCCAGACGATCTACCAGCTCGACCGCGGTGTGGTGGGCCACTTGCAGCTGTTCCGCAAGTTGTCCGATGGTAATCCATTTTTCATCTGGAAAGCCCTTGATCGCCAGCAGGGCCTGATGCTGTTGAGAAGTCAATCCCACGGATCGGGCGGCCATTTCGCTAAAGCGAAGAAATTGGCGCAGATTGTAGCGAAAGGCGGCCAATTTCTCGTATTTTTTCTTCGTCACCCTCTGAGGCGCGCCCTTTTCCACGGCAATCATCGACTGGGGCTTTGGCGTAGTACCGAAGCGGATCCCCACAACTCCTCCGCGAGGGGTTCTTCGCTTAAACATCCGATCAATATCTATCCTCGGTCGATTATCGTTCTCTTCGAATACTCATTCGAGAAGAACGCAGCAATATAGCGCACCTTGACATATCGTACAACGATATATCGCTCTTTCTTTGCGAGGAAGTCGATCCACAAAGTTCCAGGGGCCGTTTGACGATTGGACGGGAAGGCGGTGGGGAGAAGTGTCAAACATCAACGGTCAAAAATAACGCCCATCTTAAAGAGGAAACCACCGTAAGGACGGAATTCGGAGGTACGCACGACCGCGGCGCCCTTGCTGGCGGCCTCATAGAAGGCAAAACGTTCAAGGGCGCCCATCTTAACCTCCCGACCTTCCGCCTCGCAGGCAATTTCGATTACTTCCCGCTGGATCTCGAGTAAGCAGTCTGGGTCATCCACGACTCTCATGCGTGTGACGGGTTCCTCGACGAAGTGATCAAGCGGCATGAGGGAGAGAATGGCGCGAGTGGCCTGCGGAATGTTGAGACCGGGCAGTTCAATAAGCCGGCCGGTCGAGGTTTGTTTGGCAACCTGGATGGAGGGGAAATTGCGATCGACGAGTACCAGGTCGTCGCCGTGACCCATGGAAGCCAGCAGCCACAGAAGATCAGGGCTGATGACAGAGGAAATATTTTTTAGCATAGCATGCGGTGCTTCTTGGTCAATTCACTGATGTAAAAACAAATAGAGAATTTCGCGTATTACTAGAGTCGATCTTGGCCCTTCGGGCCGTATAGTCAGCACTATACGCACGCGACGCGCAGCGTCTTTTTAAGAGGCTCTTTTAAAAAGTTGATGCATCGAAGCAAACTGTTTTTATTCTCCAAAAAGCAGCGGGAATTTTCCGGCGTAGCCGGAGAGTTCCGCTGCTACAGCCTGCGTCGCTGACAAATCTCTAAGGATTTGTGAGCGTCGCAGACTAGGGGGAAACGGGACCGGCTCGGGTCCCGTGCTTACGAGCCGGCCCCTTACTTATCCCCCCGAAAACTAACTAACGTTGAATGCGTCCCTTATCGGATAAGCCAACCAGTGTCTCATTGTTGATGCTGGCCCTCAGGACATGGTTGACGGCGCTCGGACAAGAACCGGATCACTTGGTCTGAAGTCACGGCTTTCTTCTGGTCGGCAGGCGTGCTAACAAAAAGCGCGGCGGCGGCGTTTGCGAAGCGGACGGCTTCTGCTACCGACACGCCGCTGGCCCAGCGGGCGGCCAGCGCGCCGATAAACGCGTCGCCCGCGCCGTGGGTGTCGACCAATTTCACCGGATGAGCGGCTTCCGCGTACGGAGTATTCCCGCGTTCGGCCACGGCCAAGCCCAAGCCGCCAGCGGTAACGACCACGTTGGCGACTTGTTTGGACAGTAGCGCGGCCGCTTCGGTCGCCGCAGGCAGGCTTGTTACCGCAACGCCACAAATCATCTCCGCTTCCACGGCGTTGACGACCAGAACGTCGACGTTGGCGGACAGGTCAGGCCCAAGCGGCCGAGCCGGCGCTGCGTTTAAAATCACGCGGATGCGGTAATCCTTGGCCAATTGCGCTGCTGCGACGTTAGTGGCTTCAAGAACCTCGTTTTGGAGCACCAGAACCTGAGCACTGCGAATGACCTCCCGCGCTTCCTCGAGATCTTTGTTGGACAGCCGGAGGTTTGCTCCGGAGACGATGACTGCACCATAGTCGCCCTCCGCGTCGATGATGGCCACGCTCATCCCCGAGCCTGCTTCGGGATCTGTATAGACGTGTTTCGCGTCTACCCCGGCGTCCCTCAAGTGGCTTAAGAGGCGTTTGCCGAAATCATCGTTGCCCACCCTGCCGACCATCGACGCCCGAGCGCCGAACTGTGCGGCGGCAACCGCTTGGTTTCCCCCTTTCCCGCCCGCCTTGTAGCCCCAGGCGCTTCCGGGTAGCGTCTCGCCCTTTTTCGGCCGGTCGGGGGCGTGCACCAGAATGTCCAGATGCAGGCTCCCGAGCACGACCACTTGCGCGGAGGTCCCCGTTTCTTCAAACTCATCTGCGGCACCGTAAAGACTGTCTTCGATAGTCATACCTTCCACTTAAATTGGTTGACCGCTTGCGAGATCCGCAACGTCATTGGCCACTGCAGCTCCGAAAGCTCAAAGAGCCCTAGCGGATATACATGCCGCCATTGACGTCAATGGTCGCTCCGGTAACGAACGAGGAGAGGTCGGAGGCCAAAAACAAAAACGCGCTCGCGATTTCCCGCGGGCTGGCGATGCGCCCCATCGGGATCGTGCTCAGGATTTTGTCAAAGATCTCCTGGCTCATGAGGTCACCGCGGATATCGGTGTCGACCATCCCGGGTGCCACCGCGTTGACGCGAATCCCTTTGGGTCCAAGCTCGCGGGCCATGTCCTTGGTCAGTCCCAGCATCCCGGCTTTTGCGGCCGAGTAATGCGGCCCTCCGAAGAACCCTCCGCCCGTCAGAGCGGAAACTGACGAGGTCGACGCGATTGACCCTTTTCCTCGGCTGATCATGTGCGGGATAAAAGCCTGAGAAAGGTACAACATGCCTCGCAGGTTAACGTCTAACACCGCATCGTAGTGACGAGGTTCAATCCCCATAATCCGGATCGGTTGAGTGATGCCTGCATTGTTAATCAGAATGTCCACTCCGCCAAAATCTTCGATGATTTGTCGCGCCACCCCTTCGCATTGATCTTTTTTGGTCACGTCGCACACGTAACCACGATGCCTCTTTCCAATCGAGGCTGCGACTTGCGCCGGGGCTTGACGTTCCAAATCCAGAATAGCCACGGCAGCCCCGTGTTCCGCGAAAAGCTGTGCGGTGGCCAGTCCAATTCCTTTTTGCGTCGCTGCGCCAGAAATGACGGCGACTCGATCTTGTAATAACATGATTATTTCTTTCTAACTCTCTTTTGTTTCTGACTCACGTACGTGGGCAGGTTTACTAAGTTTTATGAAGTAACGGAACGGCTCTCCAAAATCAGACCAGCACAGTGATTGCAAAACGCCGTCTTCGGCCCTTCACGCGCCTAAAATGGCTAGTCGAATCAGATTCTGGCTAACGACCGCATCCTGGCGCTTAATCGCCTCCAGCAAATCCTTTTGGTTCGTTAGTCGCTTGGCCACTCCCCAGAGGGCGTTCACCATCGCAATGTTGTTCTCGCATTCCTGAACCGGGTCCAGGCCGGTAACGTCGGGAAAAGTGTCAAAGTAGATGACGCCATCGAAGCCTTTTCGGATGAGTTGGAACAGCAGCTCCAACGTCTGCATCAGGTTGACTGTACCGACCATCAATCCGTCGTCACGACGGCCGTACCCATCGTTGAGGTGGATGCCCAAAAGTTGGCTTTCGCGCTGAATCATCGCGGCCGCAAAGGCCGGGAGTTCGCCCGCGAAAAGCACGTGAGCGAAGTCCAGCGTCACCCCAAGATTTGGACGGTCGACTTTTTTGATGGCCAGCAAGGTCATCCCGAGGTTCGATAGCAGACTGAAAGTGCGCGGCTCGCTTGGCTTGTATTCAATGCTGATCTGAATGGAAGGATCGTGATCAGCAACTTCCCGGATAGCGTCGGTTTCCGCTTCCCAAATGGCTTCGTAATCCACCTGAAAAGGGTACTCCCAACCGTCTTGTCCCAGCCAAATGGTCAGTAAATTCCCGCCCGTTTGCTCCAAGAGATCCATCGCCTTCTTGGTGAGGTCGATGGCGGCTTGCCGGACGCGTGAATCCGGGTGGGTGAACGCTCCCAATTTAAACCCAGGGTCGGAGTAGTAGCGCATCGCGATCCCATTCACTGTCAATCCCTGATCGCGAGCAACGGAGATAATTTGTTCAGGTTTGGGGCCGGCGAAGTGATCTGGAAAATTCAGGTCAACGGCAGAGAGCCCGCGAACGCCGCTGGCACGCTTAATCAACTCCAGCGGGCTGGGTTTGTAAGTGGCGGTTCCCCAACAACGTTCTGGGCAAGACGCAAACGAATTCAATCTGGAAGCGTATTTCATAGAGAAGTGTCAGTAGTCAGTGTCAGTGTCGGAGTGCCGCGGAAAGCATAGCCTCTGGTTTCTAAGTCCTGATGTGTCTAATCTGTGGAGTCTTGAATTTTGATGTTTCAGCGACGTGAGCTATGAGCATTAACCGGGATCATTGCTCTCAAACTGGCGAATGCACTGAGACCGGTCAAGTGTCAACTTAAAGGCGGTAGTAACGCGCAGCATTGTCGTGAAAGAGCATCTGGCGCTCGTCCACGCTAAAATGTTTGGTAATCTCGCGAAAAGCCGAGTAGAGGGTGTCGAAGTCGCTGTAGAGTTTGTCCACGGGAAAATTGCTGGCGAACATGCATCGGGGAATGCCAAAGGCCTCAATCGTCTCAAGGACAAAAGGACGAATGCTTTCCACCGTCCAGTTCCAGTCCACCGTCCCCAGCCCTGAAATCTTGACCACGACGTTGGGAGCAGCCGCCAGTTCCCGCATGCCGCGCTGCCAACGGCGAATGCCTTCCTTGTCTCGGTCTACCGGCATTCCAGCGTGGTTAAGGATGATCAGGATGTCCGGGTAAGCACGCGCGAGCGCGGCGGCGTCGGCCATCTGAGCGGGGTAAAGCTGAAGGTCAAAAGATAAGCCAAACCGTTGGAGCAGGCTAAAGCCGTGTCGCCATGCTTTCGTCCTGATCAGTTCAGGATTGTTCACGTAGGTCTTGGCAGGGTCAGGATGCCAATTGATGGCGTGACGAATGCCACGAATGTTCTTGTGGCGGGCGTGACCCTCCAGGACCTGCTCAACGTCCGGCGCATCCAAGGTCGCACGGGCCACGATCCCGTGGGGGTAACCGTGCTTATCGGCGAGCCGTTGCAACCACTCGGTCTCGCCCACCGGATTGGACGGATCCCACCCGCACTCGACATGCACGGATTTCACAACATTCTGGTTGCGGGTGTCCGCCCAATAGTCTTCCAGCAGGTAATCCGTGGCAATGGGCCGGATGTCGCCTTCCAGGCGCGGCGCCAAAGTGCGGTCCTGCAGCCAGGGATACGTATTGCGCCCGAGGTCCCAAAGATGATGGTGCGGGTCAATTGATCGGCTGCGCGTCCAACATGCGTCACGTCTCCCCTTTATTGCCGCTTCCGGGTGGCCTGGTCGGCAAATACGGCCAGGATGACGACCACGCCGGTCGCCACGAGTTGCCAGAAAGACGGGACATTTAACAACGTCAAGCCGTTCTGCATCGCGCCCAGGGTCAGGGCACCAATCAGGGAGCCCATGGGATTGCCCTCGCCGCCAAACAGGCTCGCGCCGCCGATCACGGCGGCGCCGATTGCTTGCAGTTCGAATCCTGTACCGCCAATGGGTTCGGCGGCACCGACCCGACCGATCAGGACAAAACCGGCCAGGCTTGCGAGTAATCCGGAGCTCGCATAAACGCAGATTTTTACGCGGTCGATGTTGATGCCGGAAAGTCGGGCCGCTTCTTCGTTGCCGCCCACGGCGATGATCTGTTCGCCCAAGGCCGTGTAGCGCACCAACAGGAACGCCAGGAAGGCGATCGCCAAGGCAAGGAGCACCGGCGTGGGAATGCCGGCCACGTCGCCGGCGAAGATGGCCCGAAACATCGGATCGATGCCATAAATGGGCTTACCGTCCGTGTAGATGAGGGCCAGCCCGCGATAGATGCTGAGCATGCCTAACGTAACGATAAAGTCAGGCAGCTTGAGCTTGGCAATCAGGAGGCCGTTAACCAAACCACAGACCACTCCTATTAGCATCCCGGCCATAATTCCTAGCAAGAGGTTCCCCTGCAGTAAACTGGCTGCGATCATGCTGCTGAGACCCACCACCGAGCCGACCGAAAGGTCGATACCACGCGTCATCACCACCAGCGTCATGCCGACCGCAATCATCGTGTTGATCGAGGATTGCAACAGGATGTCCAGCAGGTTGGCCGGCTGATAAAAACTCTGGGTAAGGACTGAAAAAAAGATGAAAAGCAGTGCGACGCCGACGAGAACACTGGCGCGCCTCACCCATTCCAATTGAGCGCCTTTTTTTTGGGATTTGATAGGCGTTTCGGCGGGAGCGGAAGAAGGAGGAGAAGAGGTTCGCTGGTCATACCAGAGCGACCTCCCCGCTGGCATATTTCATAAGTAGATCCTCATTTAACTCCGAACAGTCGTCGAAAGTGTTGACTAACCGGCCTCCGCGCATGATTCCGATCCGGTCGCAAAGGGCCAAGACTTCCGGCAATTCAGAGGAGATAACCAAAAGAGCGCAGCCATCTTTGGCCAGGCGGCGCATCAGTTCATGAATTTCGAATTTGGCGCCGACGTCGATGCCGCGGGTCGGTTCATCGAATAGAAGAATCCTGGCCCCCGATTGAAGCCAGCGGGCAATAACCACTTTCTGTTGATTGCCTCCGGAAAGATTGCGTATCCGGACTCCGGCACGGCGAGGACGAATCGACATTTCTTCAATGTAGCGCTCGATATCCTTTCGCCGTTGCTTGAGTCGCAAAAAGCCGGAAGGCGCGTACTGCCGATAGTTCGCGAGTCCAAAATTTCGTTCCACGTCCATGACCGGCACCAGAGATTGTTTGCGCCGGTCTTCCGGAATCAGAGCGATTCCGGCGGCTATGGCGTCCGAGGAGCTTTGGACGTTGAGCGGCTTTCCGTTCACATAGATGGTCCCGGCATCCTTGCGATCGGCGCCAAAGATGCACCGCACCAGCTCCGTCCTGCCGGAACCGACCAACCCGGCTAAACCGAAGATTTCCCCGGCGTGCACCGTTAAGTTGATGTCGTGCAATTTTCCTGCCGCGGAGACGCCCTTCGAGCCTCAAGGCTTCTGTCCTACCCTGGATGTGCACTTGGTTTTACCGGGCGGTGCAATTCTTCGGCCAGGCGTCGGCCGGCGATCAAGTTGATCAGTTCGTCTGGGTCGACGTCACGCGTCGCGCGGTTAGCCACCACTTGCCCGTCTCTGAGGACCGTCACGCGATCGGAAATTGCGTAAACTTCCGGAATTCGGTGTGAAATATAAATGATCCCCTTCCCGCTGTTTTTTAATTGTCGAATGAGGGCGAATAACCCATCTCGTTCTGCCGGTGTTAGGCTTGAAGTGGGTTCGTCAAACCCGATGATCTTGGCGCCTCGCGCTAATGTTCGGGCGATTTCAACGACCTGCAGTCTCTGCCATCCCAAGATTAGAAACCCGGGTGGTGACCGAAAGCCGTGGAGCGAGCGGCTTCAAAATTTCTCTCGCTTTTGCCTGGAACTCCGCTCGCTTGACCACGTTGAGCGCATCGGTTTGTCCGAGGAAAATGTTTTGCGCGACATCGAGCTGGGGAACCAGGCTTGGCTCCTGGCTTACCAATCCAACTCCCAGCGCGAGAGCGTGTCGTGGATCGTCGATGGCCACTTCGCCGTGGCCATCGATTTCGATCGTGCCAGAATCCGGGGGCTGCACGCCGAAGAGGATCTTCATCAAGGTCGATTTACCAGCCCCGTTTTCGCCCATCAGGGCGTGGACTTCTCCTGCCCTGAGGTCAAAATCCACTCCCTTCAACGCTTGGACGCCCGCAAACGCTTTGACGATGCCTTTCAATTGGAGAAGCAACTTTGGCGGGGGATCAACGTTCGGCATCTGCATTGTTTCCTTCACGGAATCGGACATGATCTTACTTTTGGCCGGGAGGATTGGGGAAGTCCTTGACGTTGTCGATGGTGATGACTGCCTGCGGCGACACGATCCAAGGAGGGATGGCCTGGCAGCCCAGGAGTCGCAAGGCCGCTTGCACTCCAAGCACGCCCTCATCATAAGGGAATTCGGCTACCGTCGCGCGCATTTCGCCAGCGCCGACAGATCGCTTGGCTTCACGGATGCCATCGGTGCCGACCACCGCGACCTGCTTTTGTTTACCGGCATTTTTGACAGCCTCGAAGACGCCTAATGCCATGCCGTCATTGTTAGCGTAAATTCCCCCGAGATCAGGGTTCTGCCGCAAGATGTTGGAGGTAACATTCAGGGCCGTCATCCGGTCCCAGTTACCCGGTTGGCTCGCGACCAGCTTCAGGTTGCTATATTTTTTGACCGTCTCGGTAAACCCTTGAATCCGCTTGCGCGCGTTGGGAGAACCGGCTTGCCCTTCGATCTGAGCAATCTTGGCGCCATCTGGATAGAGTTTGTGCAGGAACTCCCCCGCACTGGCCCCGATGGCGACCTGGTCGGTGCCGACGTATGTGCTGGCACCTTCGGTCCGCGCATCGTCGATAATAACGGTCGGAATGTTAAGCTTCTTGGCGGCTTGGATCGCCGGGACCAGGTTTGAATCGGACTGCGGTGAAAGCAACAGCGCGTCCGGTTTCTGAGACAAAAGGGTCTGCGCCAGGTTTAATTGCTCGACCAGCGAAGACTCGTCTTTTGGGGCCTGAACGTCGACCTTGATGTTGTATTTGGCCGCCTCACTTTTAATTCCAGCTGAAACGTCTTGCCAGAATTCGTTGATCAGGGTCTTCGTTACGTAAACAAAGTGAAGCGGTTTTTTTGGAGCTGGCACGGCGCCGAAAGTTTTTTCCAAATCGACCGACTCGATTTTCTCGGCCGTACCGGTGGGATAGGCCGAACAGGGTTCTTCAGCACGCACGAGGGCGGTGACACACAGAAAAGGCGCCGTCAACGCGGCGGCCAACAATACATTGCGTTTCATGGGGGAATGCATTCTTAGATTTTGGATTAATTGGTTAGGTGATGTATGTTTGATACAGTGGGGACAGAGGAAAATTTCACTTCATGTTGGTGTACCGGGTGTACATGTCTTCGCGCTTTTGATTAGTTAGCTCCAGAAGGCGCAGGATCAGCAAATCGCCAAACAACAACAAGGCAGCCTCGTAATGGGTGCCCATGGTTAAGACGCTCAGTCCGGCCGTCACGTCCACCATGGTCTGTGCGGGCAGATGGATCACCACGTCCACGGGCATTTGCGCCGCGCGGGCAGGCTGGGCGGTCACGATCACCGTGCGGCCGCCCGCTTCTCGGGCCACCTTTAAGAGGGTCTCGATGGTGGGGAAATGCCCCGGCCCAGCGCTTGTAAAAAAGACATCACCTGCACCGACGGGCGGGGTCACCATTTCTCCCACGACGTAAGATTTGAAACCTGCGTGCATCAGGCGCATGGCTATGGCCGCCATCATGAGGCCTTCACGGCCTACGCCGTAGCAGACGATGCGCTTGGCGGAGAGGAGTTCCTGGCTGAGTGTTTCAAGCTGGGAAGGTTCCAATTTGGAGAAAACGGCCTCAAGGTCCTGGCAGGCGCGCGTGCCAAGCGTCCTCACGTCGAAGTTATTTGCGTTGGCCATATTTACTAACTTGAACTTGTTAAGACATTCGCTGCACGAAGGGATATTTGCTGATGGAGCCTAGTGGTTAGTCGGGATGATCGATCTGCTGTTAGGCAGGCGTCGCAATTCCGACCAGCAGGCATCTTTGGAGGCGCAGCGATTTTGGGAGATCCGCTTTACTTTTGGTTAGCGTTGGTATGGCGGGGAGTCAATTGCTCCTTAGGGCATTTTGCGTTATTAATCTCGCCTGCTCTTAAACTCTAGTTTTCGTTCGTTTCTAGAATTGCAGGCTTAGTTGAATAGATCAGTAGGTTCTCTATTGCGTCAACAGCATCTCCACAAAATAAATTTACGACGTAAAGTAAGGTAAAGTGTTCGCAGCATACTAGGTACTCTTCTTCCAAATCAGCGCTCTGTCGAGTTGCGCGCTACGATAAACACGCCGCAGCATTGTTAGGCTGCTCGCGACATCCTGCTCACCTTTGTCGCCTGACACGGCCTGAAACCACTCCGGCCTGAGGCGGCGGTGGTGCGGCCAAGGTTTGTCTCAGCAGCTGCGTAATCTTTCTGGGCCACGGCGCTCAAGAGCGCGTCGAGAACGCTGAGCTGCACCAAGCGCGCCGCCGCATTTTCCCCCGCCCATGGCAAACTGTCCAGGTTGGCACAAAGCGCCACGTCCGATTCTCGGCCCAGCGGCGAGTCTGACCGGTTGGTCAATGCGATGAGGCGGGCCCCGTTTTGGCGTGCCTGACGCGCAGCCTCCACCACCGCCGCCGTCTGGCCCGAATGCGAAAAAGCCATCACCACATCCCCGCGCCGCAACAGCGCGGCCGACATCAGCATCAGCTGGCTGTCGTCAAAGACGGAAGCACGCACCCCGATGCGCAGAAACTGGTGGGCGGCATCCCGGGCCACCTGGCCCGAGCCGCCCTCGCCGTAAAAGTCGCGCTGGCGGGCCGCGTGCAGGCAATCGGCCGCCCGCTCAAGCGCTTCAGGCGACACGTTCGCTAAGCCTTGCTCCAGCGCCCGGACGGAGGCGCGCAAGACCTTTTGCAGGCGGGCGCAAGCTCCCTCAGCGACGCAGAGCTCCTCGTGCAGATCCGCCTGGGCCAAGCGGTTGTGTTCGCCCAAAGCCTCCCGCAACTGGCGAAAGCCTTCAAAGCCGAGCTTTTTGGCGATTTTAACGATCAGGGCTTCCGACACACCAGTCTCCCCGGCCGCGCATTTAAGCAAGGTGTCCTCGCCGGTAGCCCGTCGGTGTAGGAGGGTGAACAGCGCGGAGGCTTCCAAGGCCGTTAAACTGGACAAGTGCGCGCGAAGCCGTACCGCAAGGGCGGAGTGGGCGACGGGCTTGCTTCGCGCTCCCTGAGCGGCATGAAGGCGTCTCCAGGTGCGCCCAAACGACCTTGCCCTCGTGACCGGGAATAGGGCCGGTCAGCTTCGGTGCTTCCAACAACGCGGTTTTGCTCATTCTGAGGGGTTTCCAAACAATCGGCACTGGACCATTCGCCCCGGTCCGTGGGGCCGTTCACCCTTGCCGCAGGTGCCTTTAAATCTGCGGCAAGTGAAACGTTTAAGTTATCGAAGCATTTAATAAAGAATTATAATGACGTCAAATACTTTTTTAAGAATTTTTTCTCATAGGGAAATATGTTCAATTATCATTTTTACGAATGCTCGATCCAATCCACTCCTATCGTTTACTTAAACGTTTTATTATTTTGTTTCAACGAACCTTCGATTGAGTCGCGAAAGATCAGCGCCAAAACGAGGCAGACGCGTACCAGGGAGACAGAGGCGTGAGCGACGTCAGAGCGGGCCTGCCGAGAGAGGACAGTCATTAGACGGCCTCGTAACCCGATTCGCAGGCTTCGGAAGTGGAGCGGAGTCGCCTTGTCATTCGGGTCTACCGCTGCGAAAGGCAAGAGGAAGCCGCGTCTCGGCGCGACAACTAAGATCTCTAGACGTCTGGTATTCCCTTTGGGCCATGTGATTCTCTCTCCACCAGAAAGGGTCGAATGGCTTTCTGTATCGAACTCACTTTACCCTCGATCAATGCCAGCAATTCTCCCGCAAGGCACCTTCCCACTTCCTCGGCGCGGTAATCGATCGTCGTCAATGTGGGCGTGAGGCCAATGCAAATATCGGTATTGTCGTAGCCCACGATCGCGACATCCTCCGGAACCCGAAGTTTGGATTCGGCCAACACCTTCATCGCCCCCGCCGCCATGTAGTCATTGGCTGCAAAAAACCGCGTCGGGCGTAAACTCTCGGAGGATATCTTTCATCGCCGCGATGCCGCTGAGGATCGTAAAATCGCCATACCTTTTGGTCAGTCGGTCGAGGCCTGCCCCTGCCAACCCTTCCATAAATCCCTTCTCCCTTTCAATCGCATCCAAGTGTTGAGCCGGCCCATTGATCATCGCCACGCGGCGACGGACCCTGTTTTGCAAACAGTTCCGCCACGAGCTGAGCGCCGTAATCACTTTGCAGATCCACGTAATTAATGTCCCGCCCGAACGAGGCGGGACGCATCAGCACGTAAGGAAAATTATTTTTCTTCAGGGTGTGAATAAAGGCGTAATCGCGAACGAACTGCGGGACAATGATGATCCCATCAAGGGAGCGGCCGCCCACAACCTGCTCAAAATATTGCATCAGGTCCGGGTCCTCATGGCTTTTCACGTCGAGCCGAAGGCCGTGTTTCGCTTCGTCCACGACGGAGAGCGCACCCCTCACCAGGTGATAAAACAGGGACGTCCCTCGAACAATGTCGGCCGATGAAAACGACGTCATCATGAGCAGTGCAATTGCGTTCGCCTTGCCGGTGTTCAGCGTCCGCCCGATTTGGTTGGGCGTGTAGCTTAGACGTTTGGCACAGGTCATTACCCGGATGCGCGTCGATTCCCGAATGTTCCCGCCGCCCCTCAATGCCAAAGAGGCTGTGGCGATGGAAACCCCAGCTAGTTTCGCTACTTCCTTAAGGTTGGCCATATTGCGTTTCCAAACTAACTAGGCAAGGCTTCGCCCTTGATCTCTGCTTCGCAAAGAACGCCTAAAGATAGCCTTGCGGGGAAGTTTCCCCAATTACAATGCCCCAGACGTTTGCTGACGCCATAACGGAACCGTCCCGGAACGATCCCCTGATGTCCGTTCGACGATGAAGGCCTATTTCAAGAAGCAACGACACACCGGGCAAAGGTTCGTCGCCCGGGAGCTTTAAGCATATCCGTCAGTTTATTTGTTACCTAACATAACATTTGCTCACCTAACATCATTTTCACCTAAGCTAACTTTACAGCGTAAAGTTTTTTTGGGCAGAAGCGCTTGACCTGCCACCGGTGCGGCCCCGATCTTTAGTGCGCACAGCGAAAGGTGGATTTGTAGAAAAACAAACCCTGGATTTTTCAGGAACTGCACGTGAAGACCAGCACTGCGGATCGGCCGGTCCAACAACTTTCGGGCGGCAATCAGCAGCGGGTCGTGCTGGCCAAATGGCTAGCCACGGAGCCGCGCGTGCTGATCCTGGATTCGCCCACGGTTGGCGTTGATATCGGCGCCAAAGCCGGCATTTACCAGGTCATTGACGCCCTAGCGGCTCGCGGTTTGGCTATCATCCTGATCTCGGACGAGGTGGAAGAGGTATTGCATGAGGTCACACAGGATTCTAGTGATGCTTTCTGGACACATCACCGCAACGTACGACCCCCACCGAGTGAGCGAGCAAGAACTTCTCGAGGTGATCCATGCGTAAGAGACTCCAACTCGTGTTGCGCCATGACGGCCAATTGGCGCTCATCATCGCGGCCATGGCTCTCATTTTTTCGGTCGTGTCGCCCGCGTTCCGGACGACAGGCAACCTCGTCAGCTTAATGGAAAACTATTCAGTAATGGCGATCATGGCCGCCGGCCTCTTAGTGGTGCTCATTTCGGGCGGGATCGACATTTCTTTCGCCGCCATCGCGGCGGTAACTCAATACGTGGTCGCGCTGATCCTCATCAACGCGGGAGGCAATTGGTTGGTGGCCTTTGCACTGGCAGCTGCGTTCGGCGGGCTGCTCGGAGTGGTGAACGCCCTGCTTATTTACTGCCTGCGGGCGCTATCGGTGATCGTCACTATTTCGACGATGACTTGCTACCTTCTCATTGCTGATGTTTGTGACCGAGGGCATAGTACCAGCTTTACAATTTACCGGATCTGGTTCTACGGACGAGCTTAACATGGGGTGGTCTGTCCCTTTCCCCGCTGGCCGGGATCGCCGCGATCCTCCTGGCTTATCACCGACCTCTATCTAAGTCGACTGTCCATCGGACGTCAGGTTTACGGCTTGGGCGGAAATCCTGAAGGCGCCAAACGCATGGGCTCCAATGTTCTGCGGTCTACAAGTGCTTTCGGTCTACGGTTACTCTGGCGTGATGGCTGGCATTGCCGGATTGGTCCAAGCCGATCGAGTCGAGGAGGTCGTGCCAAACGCCCTTAATCGGGCGGGAACTCGACGTGCTCGCCGCGGTCGGCGTCATCTTCTGCGCGGTCGTCGTTGACGCATGATCATGACGCACACACCTTCCCGATTGTTAATATCGACGAGCTCATACCGGTAGGATGCGGCGAAGGATGACCCGTTGCCAGGATTGCTATCCAACAACGTGGAGGCCGGAACACTGGGCGCTCAGCTGGTGTTGAGTTCGGTCCCGAAGGGTTCGGATGTGGCGATCATCGAAGGCGACCCAGGAACGACCAGCAGCACGGAGCGGGTGACGGGTTTCACCAACGCCGCCAAAGAAGGGGCACTCAACATCGTCGCGAGTCAACCCGCGAACTGGGTTATCGCAAAAAGGCGCGAGAGCTCGCGACGAACATGTTGCAGGCTGACCCAAACCTAAAGGCGCATCTTCGTCGCAAACGACGACATGGCGCTAGGGGTAGTGAGTGCTGGGTGCAAGCGACGGGCGCGACAGGGAAGATAATCGTAGTGAGTGTGGACGGCACGCCCGACGCCATTGCTGCGCTAAAGCAGGGTCTGCTCGCCGGGACGGTGACACAGTACCCAGATGCCATGGCTTATATGGCCATCGAGACGCTGGTCAAAAAACTGAACGGTGAGACAGTGCCGGAAAAGATCTATTCACCCATAAAGCTCATCACTAAAGACAATGTGTCGGATGCCGGCAAATATTACAAAGACGAGTTAGATCTGTCGTCCAATTGATGCCAGAAGAGACGTTCAGACTTTGAAAGGCAGCGTGCCTCAGTGTCTTTCGGACGCCAGGCTTTCGAGGGCCGACGTGCGAGTATCGTCGTTCTTCTGGTGTGATTCCCGCTCCACGAGAAAAGGACGGATCACCATTCGCAGCGATTTTACTTTTCCAGTCACCAACTCAAGTAGACCCGTGGCCATGCATCGCCCGACTTCCTCGGCGCGGTAATCGACCGTCGTCAAAGTCGGGTCCAACGCGAGACAAAGGTCTGTGTTGTCATAGCCGACCACGGCGACGTCATCCGGAACCCTCAGCCGATACTCCCGCAGCACCCTCATTGCCCCAGCGGCCATGTAGTCATTCGCGCAGAAGACAGCATCCGGCGTAAAATCCTTCAAAATGCTTTTCATGGCGACCGTCCCGCTCGGGACGGTAAAATCACCGTAGCGCTTCGTGACTTGCTTAACTCCGGCCGCCACCAGCCCTTCAAAAAATCCGCGTTCCCGCTCAATCGCATCTACATGCGTCTCTGGCCCATTGATCATTGCCACCCGCATGCACCCTCGTTGTGCGAAGAGCTGGGCCACCAACTGGCCGCCATGGTAGCCTTCCAGATCCAGGTAGTTCACGTCCGTTCCAAAGCAGGCCGGACGCATCATGACGTAAGGAAAAGAGTGCTGTTGAAGCGGGTAAATAAAAGGGTAATCACGACGATATTGCGGGACGATTATGATGCCGTCGAGGGTCTTATCTCCGATGACTCGTTCGAAATAATCTCCCAATCCCGGGTCTTCGTGGGCCTTGACTTCGAGCCGCAGACTATAATTGGCTCGGTCGACCACCTGCAAAACGCCCTGCTGTAGGTAAAAGAAGAGCGACGTCTTGTGAACGATGTCCGCGTACTTGACAGACGTCATCATCAGTAAGGCAATAGTGTTTGATTTGCCGGTATTTAGGGTGCGCCCGATGCGATTGGGGACATAGTTCAGGAGTTTTGCGCAATCTAAAACCCGTTTGCGCGTGGATTCCTTCACCGGTCTCTGATTCAAGGCCATTGAGGCCGTCGCGACCGATACCCCAGCAAGGTCAGCTACTTCTTTAAGGGTGGCCATTTTTTACTGAAATAATAACATAAGCTTTTGCAGCTCGGGGATCTTCTCCTGGATCATGTGGACCAGAGTACCGTACAGCGGGCCATCACGCAATTGGGGCAAAGCGTCTGCTCTGCCTTCTCTGACCGCAAGCGTCTGTGAGAACGCTCAGAGATTGTTTTGCGCAAGCCGCTGTGCGCGCAGTTACCTGGCTCGGAGCGGATTTCTGTCTCTGCCTTTCGGCTGCGCGCTCTGCGCATCTTCACCGTGCTCGTTCAGATCCGCATCCTGCCGGCGAAAGACCAAGCCTTCTCTTACCGCCACGCCTCATTCGGAAAACGCTGAAACTCTGGAAGCGCAATCCCGTAGTACAGGGGTTGAAGAGTGCCATCACGAAAACGAATGAACAACCTGGGACCGGTTGAATGAGGACAGTAAAATTCGTCCAAGCCGCAAGAAGCCCAAATTCGTTCGTATACAAGATGTATGAAAAGGTTCTTAATTACTCTGTTTTCGGTTTTAGTTTTCGCCGGTACATTGATACCGGCTGAGGCCTATCCGGTTTATTACAATCCGCTAGATGGTCAGTGGTACTATTACTACGAGGGTACATGGTGGCCTGTCCAAGCGCCAAACACTCCAGGTGATACCCCTCAACCTCCAGTGACAACCGGTATTCACGGTTATTATTGGTACCCCGGTCACTACGGGCCTACCGGTGTATGGTATCCGGGCGTTTGGCTGGCTTATTAATTTCGCCATCCGCTCAGAATGCCCAACGTCGTAAAACAAATCTTGACTACAAGCGTATCTCCGAAACAGAAAAATAGAATGTCATCGATACTTTTATATTATTATATTCCAGCGCCGGACGCGCGGGAGCAGATCCCTATCGGCGCCGATGAAGTCACGGTCATATAAAACCTACGTTGCATACCGACGATTCAACTTTAACCTGAAACAGAGGTCTTCGAATCGGTTCCTTTTTAGATCAATCTTGACAAGAGTGGCGCAGACTTTGGCTGATGACGAAGAGACGAGAAAGGCAATTGCAGCGGCAGGAGCCGACCTGGCTAAGAAGCAGAAGTAAATTGGAGTGGAGCGGCGGGACCCAAATCTTGTGGTTCATTCATCAAAAAGAACCAGTGCAACGATTGTCTTCTTGGAAAGACATTTTGCCTGGAGGACGGCTTCCTCAAACAAACCGCCCAACCTTTCCGCGGCTCGCCCTACAACTCCCACCATGTATCACACAATCACTCCTCTGTTATTGCGTCGCGTCTTATTAGCAGTTATCTGCGCCACCGGAACCCTTTCGGCAAAAAACCCACCGCACCCCGCGCCAACGCCGGATTCTGCACTAGAATTAAGCCCGACGCAGGACGACCAAATTCAGAGGATCAACAATCTATTCGCCCAAAGGGAAAAGCCGTTGAGCGATGCGCTCAAAAAAGCTCGCAAAGATTACAAGCGCGCTATCAACACGCATCCGGTCGATAATGCAACGGTCCAAGAGAAAGCAGCTGCATTACATAAAGCAGCCGCGTTGCTTGCAACTGCAGAGGCGCTTCATCGAGCTAATGTCTTAATCCTCCTGACCCCGGAACAACGAAAGATGGTCGCAACATTTGAGCTCACTGGGAAAGTTCCCGGGAACCCACCAAAGAAGAAATCCACTGACACCAGTAACTAAAGAGCTCTATACCGACCAAGCCGGTCGGCAACCCTTTCAAAGAAACACCCGCAAAGCTGCCCTTATTGTGCGAATCGCCCTCAAACTAAATTCCGAATATGAGGAATCGTCGTCGCCCTCGTCCTCGAAAATCTGGTCGTTTTCGCAATCAGACTAACAGAACAAATTAGTTGCAGAACATCGGTCTCCTTGCAGTCACGGAGCCCCATGCACCGAGGACGAGGACGAGTCCAAATTTGGGTTAAATAAGCGTCTGCATCCACCGCTCGTATTCGCGCGGTTCGATCTGTGATCTGATACTCTGCAGGTGCGTTTTGCGATCAACCATTCCTTTCGCTCGACCGGAACGCATATAGTGCACCAGTTCGTGATCGCTCTGCTTTTTGAGCACCGCCGCAACCGTGCCATCGTTAAGAAGAATTTCCCGGAGGGCCATTCGCCCATTCTCCCTTTTCGCCACCAGAATCTGGCTCAAGACCGCCACCAGAACGGTTGCTAAAACGTCACGAGCTCTATCCCTCATGTCTGCTGGCAACAACTTCAAGAGACGCTCCGGCGTCTCTTCTACGCTGCTTGCGTGCAGCGTTCCAAACACCAGATGTCCGGTTTCAGCGGCTTGCAGCGCAACAATCGCGGTCTCTGATCCCTGATTTCCGCAATAGAGATAATGTCCGGATTCTGCCGCCAGGCGTCCCGTGCGCCCACATGAAAGGACGGGCAATCAACTCCAACTTCCCGCTGGGCGATATCCGCCAATTTCTCGGGAAAAATAAACTCAATCGGAGCTTCAATCGTGATAATCTTTACCGGCCGGGCCTCGTTTATCGTTTCCAGAATCGCCGCCAAAGTCGTTGTCTTGCCGCTTCCAGTCGCCCCCGTAATAAGAACCAATCCTCCAGGTGCATCAATTATTGCCTTCGTTACCTTCTCCGGCAGCCCAACAATCTCTGGGCTTGGAGGATTTTCCGGCAGCGGGCGCAGCGAGACGGAAAACTTGCCACGAGCTCGCACAATATTGACCCGGAAACGCATCCCATGCATCTGCGTCGAGAAATCCAACGAAGGCATCGCGGTCTCCAGCACCGGCCGCAAATCCGGTCTCGCTTCCACCAGCACTCGGACAAGCCTTTCGAATTCGTCTTGAGTAAAATCCTCGGCTGAACTCAACCGGACGACTTTACCGTCGACCCTTGCTTTAACGGCACAGTTGTTAAGATAAACGTCGCTGGCAACATTCAAGCGAACGAACTCGACGATTCTCTGCCAGTCGTCCGTCATCGGCTTGAAGTTCCTCGTTTCACCTCGCACTAAAATTATGGTTGCGCGAGACTGTGAAAGCCGGGTTTACCGGCAGTGCCCAGACTGCACGTGCACGGTTGGCCGGAATTCAGGACATTGGCATAGGTGCCGCCCCCCGGACACGTCGGCACACCGTATCGCAAATAAGGGACTAATTGATCAAGACTGGTCAGCGCAACCCCAGGATTGTCCCTGGAAAACTCGTCTTTCGCGCCTTCAATCGTCGCTAGATTAGCCGCACATTGCCTGCCCTTGCTATCACTAAAGGCTTGGGTTACCCCAACGCTAATACCTGCTGCAACAAAAGCACCAATCACCACGACGACCAGGATCTCAAGGAGGGTGAAAGCCCTCTTACCTCTCTTGTGCCTTACTCGTTTGTTCATCATCTTCTTCCGCTCCAAGGCGTTCGGACAGTTGTCGCATCAGATTCGAGCTAATCAAATCTGCCGCCTGCAGAACATTTTGCCCAATTAGAGCCGAGCCCATCAGCCGCGAGATTCCCCAGGTCGAAAGGCCAAACATAGTATCCATATACTTCACGGGCATAATCTGGTTTGCCCCAAGATCGCGTTTGTTATAGAATAGCACCATCGGCATCACTCCCTCTTTCGGCTGTGTGGACGACAATCCCTCCAAGGCCAACCCCTCTTCTTCCAATTTGTCCTGCAGGTCGACAAGCATGCGTAGATTTTCCTCCGCAGCATTGTATTGCGAATCAGCGACGTAGACTACCCCCTGCGCACCTCTCAAGACCAATGCGCGCGTTCTCGAAAAACGCAGCTGACCTGGCAACGTCCAAAAATTGAATTTCACGCTCCAGTTTCCAAATTTCTGCGTAAGCGGTGCAAATTCAAAAAAAACGGTACGATCTTTGTCACCCGCCAATGGCATATCGATGACCTCAACCCCAAGACGTTTCGCCAGATATAGTAGGCTTGTGGTCTTCCCGGCGGCCGCTGGCCCGTAGTAGACAATTTTAAATTCGGCCACCTTATCAGCAAAATTAATGAGCATCGCCCCTCCATATTGCAACGCGCAGCGACCCGCAAATTTGAGAAACACTCCTGGAGGGGCTTTGCATTCTCATCTCAAAGGCGTTTTCTCTCTTTTCATTGTTGGAGCGTCCCAACGGTTCTGAAACCGATCCGATCGCTCTCTGTCGTGGAAGGTTGATTCACCACGCGCCGAGTAATTTCTGCGCTCGAGTTGCCAAAGTTTCCGCCACGGATCACCGGTTGGCCAGTCTTGGAATCTATCGTTTCGGTCCACTCCAAACATTTCCAGCCGTATCATAGACCCCGTAAACGCTTTGGTCCGAAGGATACGTCGTCGGTTCCGACCATTTTTTGGCAGCATCTCCCTCATAAATATTTGCAGCACCCCTTTTTTCGTCCGATCCCCACGGAAACCTCCGTCCGTCGGTTCCCCGAGCCGCCTTTTCCCATTCCTCCTCCGTCGGCAAACGCCGCCGCTTCCATTGGGCGTACGCCCAAGCATCATACCAATCAACATAGACGGCCGGATCATTCACCGTAAGGTGCCTTCCCTCAAAATTCCGGCCAGAAACCGCCGCATAATATAGTCCCGCCCACCTAGGGTTGGAGTGGCCCTTGTTCTCCGGCTGAGCTGGGTGATCGTACTCAGTGCTTGATTCTACCGCGGCCAAAAACTCGGCGTACTGCGCGATCGTCACTTCGACGGGGTCAATATCATAGGCTGCCAAAGTCCGCCTCTCGCCATCCTCCCAAAAAAACTCTCCCTCGGCCACCTTAATTGGCGGACCATACGTTTTGGCGACGGGCTGCCGGCCAGAGCTCTTGATATACGGCAAGAACTCGTTGACCAAGCGATCGCGTAACAAATCTCCTTAAAACAGGAAATACAAAACCGAAATCCCCACCGCAACCGCCACAACAGAAACGAGAATCTTCCGTGTTCTGGCCCACCCAGCGCTCCTGCCTGCGTCGTGCGCAGATTAGCTCCAGGACTTCCGCCGCCCCGCCGCGAGAGAGCTCCACCTCGCCCGTTTTCGCTCCTAACATCCTCCTCGTCGCCCTGCGATCGCTCGTCTAAAACACG